>DASRRR010000139.1:0-8948 GCA_035656825.1 Tepidisphaeraceae bacterium
CATATATAGGAGGACCCTCATGCCCAACCCATTTCTTCTTTGTCCCTTTGTCCCTTTGCGATCTTTGCGCCATCTCCCTCCACGCAACATCAAAACGACGAAAACGAACCCACCAAAATCCTCCTCCCCGCTCCAAAATCCCCATTCTCACTTTCTTCTTCGCGGCCTTCGCGTCCTCCCTTCGTGTCCTTCGCGGTCGCCTTTCCCACAACTCCCCATTACCAAACGAACCCACCAATCCCCCCAACTCCCCACCCCGCCAATCTTTAAGTCTCCCCCCCTCTCCCGTATACTCCCCCTCCCTATGTCCCTCATCGTGCAAAAATTCGGCGGCTCCTCCGTCGCCGACGCCGCCCGCATCCACAAAGCCGCCGCCCGCGCCATCGCCGCCAAGCAAAAAGGCAACCAGGTCGTCGTCGTCGTCTCCGCCATGGGCGACTCCACCGACGACCTCATCGACCTCGCCAAACAGGTCTGCACCTACGCCGGCCACGAAATCCAACCCCCCAAGCGCGAAATGGACCAGCTCCTCGTCACCGGCGAGCAGGTCACCATCGCCCTCATCGCCATGGCCATCTGCGCCCAAGGTCACTCCGCCATCTCCTACACCGGCGGTCAGATCGGCCTCGTCACCGACGCCTCCTTCTCCAAAGCCCGCATCCAATCCATCAACAAACAACGCATCTTCGAACAACTCAACGAAGGCAAAATCGTCATCGTCGCCGGCTTCCAGGGCATCACCCCCGACGGTGAATTCACCACCCTCGGCCGCGGCGGCTCCAACGCCACCCTCGTCGCACTCGGCGCAGTCCTCGAAGCCGACGTCTGCGAAAACTACACCGACGTCGACGGCATATACACCGCCGACCCCCGCCTCGTCCCCAACGCCCGCAAAATCGACCGCATCAGCTACGACGAAATGCTCGAACTCTCAGGCCTCGGCGCGTCCGTCCTCCAGACCCGCGCCGTCGAATTCGCCAAGAAATACAACGTCCCCCTCCACGTGCGCAACAGCCAAAACGACCACGAAGGCACATGGATCGTCCAGGAGACCCCCAACATGGAAAATATAGTCGTTTCCGGCGCCGCCCTCAAAAAAGACCTCATCCGCGTCACCATTAAGGGAGTCCCCGACCGCCCCGGCATCGCCGCCACCATCTTCTCCTCCATCGCAGAAGCCAACATCGTCGTCGACGATATCATCCAAACCATCTCCGACGACAACACCGCCAACATCTCCTTCACCGTCGAACACGGCGACCTCGCCGACATCAAACCCGTCGTCGAATCCCTCGTCAAAGACCTCGGCCCCACCACCCACGCCATCTACCACCCCAACCTCGCCAAAGTCAGTGTAGTAGGCGTCGGCATGCGCACCCACACCGGCGTCGCCCAACGCATGTTCAAAGCCCTCGCCGACGCCAAGGTCAACATCCAGAACATCACCACCAGCGAAATCAAAATCTCCTGCATCATCTCCAAAGAAGACGGCCCCAAAGCCCTCAAAATCGTCCACGACGCCTTTGAACTAGAAAAAGCCCGCTGACCAAACCACTGGCCTGCTCCGCCCTAACGCCCATCCACCTCCACCGAATCCACCGGCATCACTCCCTCGATCAACCGCACCACCACCGCATGCGGCCCATCCGCCATCTTTCCACTGTCCCAAACCACGCTCGACCCACTCCGCCCCGACAAATCCACCACTCCCGCCCCCTTTCCATCCACCACCACCTCCACCTTCCCATATTCCCCCCGCGGACTCCACAATCGCACACGCGTCCCCCAAACATTCCACTTCACCACCGCCCCCTCCCCCCGCACCACGGCCCCCACTCCAAACCGAAACGCCGAATCCCCCTCCCGAACCTCCACCCCTTCAGTACCGTGCCCCGCTCCCACGAGCGCCTCCGTATAAAGGTAATCCATCTCCGCTACCCCCCCACCTCCCTTCACCGCAAACCGCCCGACTTCCGCCCGGCTCCACCGATCCACCCACAGTCCCAACGACCCAACCGCCTCAATCTCACCCCTCCAAACTTCCCGCCCATCCAGCACCAACCGATATCCACTCCCCGCCGGCTCCGCCCGCATGATGACCCGATCCCCCCATTTCCCCTTTCCCTCCCCGACCACCCGGACCTCCCCACGCTCGTCCACCCGAATCACCCGCCACCCGTCCGCCGTCAATTCCACCGCTGAATACCGCGTCATTACTAGCGAATGCAACGTGCTCCCACTCGTCGGCATATTTGGCCCGAGCACCCCCCGATGCCCCAGCAGCAATCGGACTGTTCCCTCAAATTTCACCTCCATCTCCACCGAAGCCCCCGCCGCATCTCCTCGCCGCAACAACGTCATCGCCGCACCCTCATGCCCGCTCAACACAAACCCGCGTTCTCTCAGCGGCCTATCCCACTCCCGTTCCGCCAGATTAATCGTCCCAACCCCTCTCACATCCCGCGACGGAAACAACGCCGCCAGCGTCCCATCCCCCAGCACCTGCCCTGAAAACGTCTGCCCCCAAATCCCATACCGCTCGCGCTCCCCCACCCCAGCATGCCACACCGACCCGTGCCTCGCGATCTCCCAAGCCCCCTCCTCCGTCGCTCGCCCGATCGGCACCCGAAAAAGCACATTGAAATTCCGATTCGCCGCCACCGACGTCGCCGGCGCATAAACATATCCCCCATGCACAAACGCCGGAAAAAACTCCATTAGCGGCGGATAGTAATACACCCCTTCCGTCCGTCTCACGATCACCGGCTTCGAATAAGGCCCCTCCGCCCGCGCCGCCGTCATCGCAAACATCGCCCAGGCGTTCGGCGGCACATCCGTCATCCCCAGGATCAACCAGTCCTTTTCCCTCTTCACCAACGTCGCCGCATACGTCCTGCTATACCTGCCTCCCATCACTGCGGTCGTCGTCCGCCGCGTGATCGGCTCTGCCGCCCGATGCCACGGCCCCTCCGGCCTCTCCGCCCACGCGTACGCTATCCCCCCTTCCCGATTAAAGTCCGGCTCCCCCCAGTCATAAATCATGTGATACCTCCCCTGGTCATACACCACGCTCACATCCGGCACATGCCCCCCCCGATCAAACATCATCGCATCCCCCGCCAGCATCACGCCCACGCGCTCCCACCCTCTCCCCCGATCCCGCGACCGATACAACAAACACCGACTCGCCCCCCCGCCATAATTCTCCTTGTACTCCCCGATGTACGCATACCAATCCCCCCCCACCGGATCGACAAACAAAAAAACGTTCACCGGCCACGCAAATTCCGCTGTCCCCCGATGAATCGGATTCCCCGCCACCCGCTCAAACGAATCAAACGAAGGATCCCCAAGCACCGGATGCCGCAACCAATCATCCACATGCCCTGACTCTGCATAATCCACCCACCGCGTGCACCCGCAGACCAGCGCTACCACCATGAGTACAAGCACCCGGACCATCCCCGCAGACTACGCTCTCCTCCTTAAATGAGAAAGGCGTGGACCCATCGGCCCACGCCTTTCGCTGTTTCGTTACTGCAAACCGCCCTAGCCAGCCTTTGCCGGATAGTACGGCTGCTGACTCGCCGGATGCGGGATCGTCCCGACATCCGCCCGCGGATGCGCCTGATCATACACCTGCTTCATCCGGCTCGTCGTCAGATGCGTGTAAATCTGCGTCGTGCTCAGGCTCTGATGCCCCAGCAACTCCTGCACGCTTCGCAGATCGGCGCCGTTATTCAGCAGGTGCGTCGCAAAGCTATGCCGCAGCGTGTGCGGGCTGATTCCCGGATCGAGCCCCGCCTCGACCAGGTACTTGTCCAGCTTCCGCCGAACCGACCGCGTGCTGAGTTCTTCCCCATGCTTGTTGAGAAACACGCGGCCTGTCGTGTTCGACTGACACTTCGTGTCGGCCGCGCGCATCTCAAAGTACCGTTGTATCGCTTTAATCGCCTGACTGCCGATCGGCGTCAGCCGATCCTTCCGCCCCTTACCCTTCACCCGCAGAACCCCCTCCTGCAAATCCAGGTCCGCCATATCCAGCTCGACCAGTTCGCTCACGCGAATGCCCGACGAATAGAGGACTTCCAGCATCGCCTTATCGCGTGCCGCCAGCAGATCGCTGTCTCCCGGCGCATCCAGCAGTTTCTGCACCTGCTCCAGGTCCAGACACTTCGGCAGCCGCTTCTCCTGCTTCGGCGTGCGAATTGTCGACAGCGGATGCACCGACACATGCCCGCGGCGAATCAGGAACTTGTAAAAGCTCCGCAGCGTCGCCAGCTTCCGTGCCGTCGTGCTCTTGGTGTAGTTCTGCCCATACAGGTAAGCCAGGAACTCGCGAATGGTCAGCACTTCGCACTTGACCACGCGCTGATCCACCTGCTCCGCGGCAACCGCGCCCGGGGCATTATTATTCCCCGCCTGCCCGATCTCCCCGCCCAGGAACTGCGCGAACTGAATCAAGTCCGCCCCATAGCTCTTAACGGTGTAGTCGCTGAAATGCTTCTCAAGTTTGAGATACTCAAGAAACTGCATTACCAGCGGCGTGAAACCCTTGTCGACAACGCTGGCCATTGAACTGGCCGGCTGAGCCGTTACAGACGCGGGAGAAGAAGAAGTGGCGATCGTGCTGCTATTCATGTTAATCCGTCGTGCGACAGATCCAGAAGTGAATGCCATTCGCGGCACGAATACCGCCTGGCCCGAAAACGTGAGCCGATCCTCGTCTCACCATGAATCCCCGACATCTCCGATTTTCAGATTCAGATGTTTCCATCCGCAATCCTTTGATCCTTAATGCCGATAACTCACGCTACCTTCTTCGGCAAATACGCCTTCAGTTCTTTTGCCAAATGCTGACCTAATTGATGAGACAGCACCGCCGCGTCAAACCAGTCGAACGGCAAATCGCGCCGATTCACTGTTTCCACCAGTGCTTCCAGCACTTTCGACTCCTGCCCCGCCTCATACCGGAAACAGAAGTGCTGCCCACCCTTCATCAGGCTCAGCGTCTTCATCTCACTCGTTTCCGTTTCAGCAGCAGCCATTTTTATTGCTCCCAAACACAAGCCCGGAATCTATACTGCCCCAATTCACATCGGGTTCATTTGCGGTCGGCTTAACAACGTCACGATCAAATCGTGGTACGCGAACCCGACATACCGATCCATGCTCGCCAGGTATTCCTTGGCCTTCAGAGGCCCCTTCGGATCAAACCGCCCGGCGACATACGCCTCCAGCTTGTCCCGCACCGTACCGTTCTGTGCGTCGTATATATCGGCCACCTGCACGAAATTACTCCGCCTCGGCAGAGAAGTGGCACTCGCCCCCGCCGATGCCGATGCCTGCTCCGTCAACGCATGCGCATCCACCGCGCCTGCCTTTTCCCCATTGGGATGCCGCAAAAATACCTGAATCGCCCCCCCAAATTTCGGCGGATCATACGGGTCATACAACGTCACCGTCGGCACCACCAGCGCATCACACCCCAGCGCATCACACACCTCCGCCGCCTCTTTCTCCGACTGCACCCGCGTAATCCGCATCGCTGCATACACTTCCACGACGCGATTCACCGGAATGACCGTCAATCCCTTCACCTGCTGCAATTGGCTGAACAACATGTCCGCCTGGAGCAGCGGATCGACTTCCGTCTGCCCGCTGATATTCACCGCCGGCGCCACCGCCCATATCTGCGCGTGCGTCCCCGGCAGAAACAGCTTCTCCTCATGCCCATACTTCGGTTCCGGTTGACTGCACCCGGCCAGCATCGCCGCCATCATCAATCCCAACCCGGCCATGCTGCGCATCAACTTCATTGCTTGCTCATCCCGTCTAATGTGTGATCTCTTGCTTGTCGACCGCCCCGATCGCACCCGCCGGCACTCCCGGCTTCTCCGCCGGCTTGGCTGCCACCGCTGGAGCAGCAGACTCCGCCTGCACCGACCAGACGCTCTGCGCCCCGCTGCGATCACTGACAAAATAAACCCGATTATCCACCGCCCATGCCGGGCTTAAATTCGATCCAATCCCATCCGTCAGCCTGCGCCGATCCGTCCCATCTACGTTCACCGACCAGATTTCCTTCTGCTCTCCAGCAGCCGCCCCCGTCGCATTCACCGTCGGCCGAATCGTCGCATAAGCGATCTTCTGCCCATCCGGGCTCCACGTCGGACTGACCAGCGCCGCATCCGCCGCCGACGCCACTTCCGTCACATGCCGCGCTTCCCCATCCACCAGATCCAGTGTCCACAAGCTGAACCACCGGCTCCCGCGCTGGCTCGCCCGCTGAAACGCAATCCGATCCCCCTTCTTGTCCGGGGACCACGTCGGAAACAACCCATATCCAACCATCCGCCGCTCCCCGGTCTGCAAATTCACCACCCACAATTCCCAGTTATCCGACCGCGACCCCATCGAGCAATACGCCAGCTTCGACCCATCCGGCGAAAAGCTCGGATGCAGATCCTGCGCCGACCCGCTGGTGATCTGCACCACATGCCGGCCGTCGGTGTCCATCGTGTAAATGTCCCAGTTCCCATTGCGCGTCGAGCTGAACGCGATGGTCTTCCCATCCGGGCTAAACGCCGGAAACGCATCATCCGACGGATCATCCGTCAACTGCACCACCGAGACACCGTCGACTTTTTGCAGATAAATATCAGGATGCACCGAGTTGCGCGTCGACGAATACGCCAGAAATTTCCCCGTCGGATCAACCGCGACTTCATCATCGCGTCCATCGACCGCGGAAGTATGCTGCTGAAATGCCGTCGCCGCCTGCGCCGGTGCCGTGACGTTCCGCACCCCGCCAAACTCGCCATACGCATTCACAGCAACCGTACGGGCCGGAGGCGCCACCGGAACCGTCGGCATCACCGCCACTGCCGCCTGATGATGAAACATCGAGCAACCGCTCGCCACCGCCAGCGCGCCAATAAACGCCGCCGCCGAGATTGCATACCGGATAATGTCTTGCTTTCGCCCGATTTTCATAGCTTCCGCGCTTTCCGGAGTTTTGTGGCACTCCTACCAGCGCTATCGGCCGACCGGGCAAAAGGGGTGAGACCTCTCCACAGCACATGCCTTATCCGTTGTTATCGGACGAATCCCCGCGCCGCCATGAATGCCCATAATACCCCGCACACAACCCGTGCGCGGCCGTTTCTTATCAAGCACTCGCGCAATTTCTGCTACCTGGCCTGCTTCCCCGCCGGTGCCTGCTGCTGCTCCGGAAACAGGCTCGGAATGTTGTATATTTTCCACCCCTCATCCCCATTGCGAAACGACAACTCCGTCCGGAACGGTTCATGCGAATTCGAGAACTTCACCAGCATCGTCGCCGCCGCAAATCGGTCCGCCTGATTCGGCACCGGTTCAAACTGAAACGGCACCCCATTCCAGCGCATATATTCCAGCTCCCCCGAGATCGCCGACTTCTCCAACATCTTCATCGTTCCCGCGAAATGATCCTTATCCACCCGCTGCCGAAACTGCGGCGAAAAAAGGGCGTATGCTTTATCCACATTCGCCCCCTTCACATCCGCCGACAATTCATCAATTATCCCGACAATCTGCTTGGAATCCGCCTGATGCCCCATCATCGCTTTGGCTTCTCCCCCTATGACAATCCCTGCAAGTCCCAGGGATAACACCAGCCCGCCCCAACCTAAAACCCGCCCCCCCTGCGTCCCGTTGCTCTGACCGATCTGCCGCAGCGCCACAATCCCAAAAATTATCCCCACAATCGGAATCACCAGCAGCACGTCATCCAGGATCGCCAGCGAGCTCGCGACCCCCAGGATCGCCGCCGTCACCGCCGCCCCATTGATCGCCACATACTCCGTCGTTCCCAGCCCCGCTGTGCGCGACATTTTGTACAGCGATGACAATTGATCCGGAGCCGTCGTTGATTGGTTCTGCAATTCTGCCATGTGTCAAAATCCGCCGTTCAAGTCCGCAAACTCTGCCGTCCGATGTTGAAGGACGTGCTGCCGGATAGGGAGTCGGCTCCCGTTCCGCATCAGTGGCATCTTATCGCCAATCGGAAAGTTAGGCACCCCATGAACAAACGTCAACTCATCGACGCGATCCGCAAACACAATGCGACCGCCCAGCCGCAGTTCCTGGCCCAATTCGAGGACTCCGCCCTCCAGCAATACCTCGAACACCTCGAAGGCGCCCAGCGCAAACAAGCCCACATCGCCGGCTGGGTCCGCCGCCAACCCGGCAACCTCCGAATGGTCTCCTAAACGTCCCATAATAAACTACCCCCTCAATTCCATAGTTCTCGGACCTTCCACCCCCTCACATACATCAACAAAAAAAAGACCCGCGCGCCATGCGTGCGGGTCTTCTCATTTCTTCGTTTAGCCGCGGCCCCCTGGGCCGCGCGTCCCCACTTACTGCACATTCCAAACCGTCAAATGCCCCGCCGGCCTCAATAACAGCGCCGAATCAATATCATCCATTGCCTGCCGCCCCTCATAATCCCAGGCACGATAAATCTGCTGATACCGCTCCGTCGACGAATACGCCGGCGTCGCCCCAAAGTCATTATCCAACGTATAGTGCTTCGCGCACCCCGTAGAAATCAACCCACCAACCGCCAGCGAGAGCAACACAAGTGACTTCATGACTTGGCCTTCCTTCAACATGTGAAACATATAGCGCTTAGCCGCAACAAATGTACCACCAGCCCCGAGCGCTTGTCAAAACTCACTTTACAATCGCGCCAGCCCCAAAACCGCAAGTGCCGCCCGCCATTCCACATAAAAGTACGCCACCCCCAGTTCCTCATGCAATTTCTTCAACTCCCCATGCAATTCCTCATACTGCTCCCGCTGCCACTCCGTACTCGTCTCATCGCAAAAAAATACCCGGCACCCAAACGGCCTGATCCCATGCACCGAACACAACCCCCCCTCCTGAAACGGACAAGCCCCCCC
>DASRRR010000140.1:0-75604 GCA_035656825.1 Tepidisphaeraceae bacterium
TTCTCCAACGTCACCATCCCCGCTGCCCACTCCCCAGAACCCTCCCCCGAATTCGGCGAACTCTAATGCCCCACCCCACTCCCTCAACCTCCCTCCTCCCGTGGCACGGGTTTTCAACCCGTGCTTCCTCTATCCTCCATCCTCTATCCTCCATCCTCGTCCTCCTCTCCCTCGCCGCCTCCCCCTCCACCCGCCCCATCCCCCTCGCCACCACCCGCCTCGCCGGCAACGACAGCCCCCAACGCACCCTCACCCTCCACGCCATCGCCATGTCCGCCGGCGACCCCGCCGCCGTCATGAACTTCTACTCCGCCGACACCCCCGACCAGCACACCGTCGTCGCCGCCTACGGCCACATGGCCTCCTCCATCGCCTCCCTCCGCAAAGCCTCCACCGATAAATTCGGCCCCGACGGCTTCGATAACATCGGCTTCGCCAAACAATTCGCCGACCAAATCAAATCCCTCGAAACCGTCCGCGTCGTCGTCGTCGACGATAAAGCCCTCGTCTACATCGACCCCGACAACCGCCCAGACCTCCTCCTCGTCCGCGCCGGCAACTCCTGGAAAATCTCCGGCTCCAGCTTCCGCAACCCCCTCCACCAGGCCGCACGCCTCGAAGCCCAGGCCAACGCCTTCGACGAACTCGCCTCCGAAATCGCCGCCGGCAAATACCGCCTCGCCACCGACGCCCGCATCGCCGGCCGCGCCAAAGTCTCCTCCGCCATGAAAGCCGTCCAGGAAAAATTCACAACCACCCGTCCCACCACCGCCCCTTCAGCTTAATATGTCGCGCACCCGCGCAGGATTAAAACCATGCTCCAATCAATCAACTACTACCTCCACCTCCTCCCCCCCTGGCTCTGGATCACCATCATCATCCACTTCGGCTCCCTCGGCACAGTCGCCTACCTCATCCTCCTCGAACGCAAAGTCGCCTCCTGGGCCCAGGACCGCATCGGCCCCAACCGCACCGGTCTCGGCTTCGGCATCATCCCCTGGCTCAAAGATAAAAAAATGTTCGGCCTCGGCCAACCCCTCGCCGATGGCCTCAAATTCTTCGTCAAAGAAGACTACCGACCCAAAAACGTCGACCGCATCCTCTTCACCCTCGCCCCCATGATCATGATCACCGTCATCCTGATCTCCATCGCCGTCATCCCCTGGGGCGGCATCCACCAGCACACCATCCCCGCCGATGGCCCCGTCCCCTACTCCGCCACCATCGTCTCCCAAACCCCCTCCTCCATCACCTACCAATACCCCTTCCAAATCGCCAGCCTCAACATCGGCGTACTCTTCGTCCTCGCCTTCCTCTCCCTCGCCGTCTACGGCGTCGTCGTCGGCGGTTGGGCCTCCAATAACAAATACTCCTTCCTCGGCGGCCTCCGCGCCGCCGCCAACATGATCTCCTACGAAGTCCCCCTCGGACTCTCCGTCCTCACCATCGTCCTCATGTACGGCTCCATGGACCTCTCCGTCATCACCGCCTCCCAGGCCCACTACTGGCTCGGCTTCATCCCCGCCTGGAACATCTTCACCCAGCCCCTCACCTTCTTCATGTTCCTCATCTGCATCCACGCCGAAGCCAACCGCGCCCCCTTCGACCTCGCCGAAGCCGAACAAGAACTCGTCGGCGGCTACCACACCGAATACTCCTCCATGCGCTTCGCACTCTTCTTCCTCGCCGAATACGCCGGCATGATCACCACCTCCGCCGTCTGCGTCTGCCTCTTCTTCGGCGGCTGGCATATCCCCTGGCTCGACAAAATCCCCGCCATCGCCGCTCTCATCCCCGACCCCTCCCACCCCGCCGTCACCACCAGCCTCCCCCTCTGCATCGCCCGCGCCCTCTGCCTCATCGTCAAAACCATCGGCGTCCTCTTCTTTTTCATGTGGGTCCGCTGGTCCCTCCCCCGCTTCCGCTTCGACCAGCTCATGAACCTCGCCTGGCGTGCCCTCATCCCCATCTCCCTCTTACTTCTTTTAGCCACCACCCTCGCCATCTACTTCGTCGGCGGCAACGACGCCACCTACCGCGCCACCGAACTCATCAACACCCCCCTCGCCCTCACCCTCCTGGGCGCCAACCTCTTAGTCTTAGTAATCTCCCTAATCGCCAGCCAACTCCTCCCCGCCCCCCCCCCCACCAACCGCAAACTCCCCGTAGAAGGAAGCCGCTTCAACCCCGCCCCCGCCCTATGATGCCTTATTCGTCATTACTCATTCGTCATTGTTTAGTCATTCGGTCTTAGTCATTCGTCATTTGGTACGCCATGAAATCCACCGACATCATCCACCTCCAAGAGCCCCACCTCACCCTAGGCGACCAATTCTACCTCCCCCAAGTCCTCATCGGCCTAGGCACCACCCTCCGCCACATGTTCCAAGTCCTCGGCGGCACCGACAAAGTCATCCAATACCCCGAAGAACGCCGCGAAGACCTCCCCATCGAAGCCGGCGGCATCCTCGCCCGCACCTCCCGTGGCGTCCACCGCCTCAACAAAGACGAAGACGGCCGCGTCAAATGCGTCGCCTGCTTCATGTGCTCCACCGCCTGCCCCGCCAAATGCATCCACATCGAAGCCGAAGAATCCCCCTGGCAGGACCGAGAAAAATACCCCAAAAAATTCGACATCGACGAACTCCGCTGCATCTACTGCGGCATGTGCGAAGAAGCCTGCCCCGTCGACGCCATCGAACTCACCAACACCCACGACATCGTCGGACTCACCAGACAAGAAATGATCTTCGACAAATCCAAACTCCTACAAATCTACGACGAAACCGTCGCCAAAGAACCCATGTAAATGAACGCCCCCTCCCGATCACCCGTTTAGCCGCGTCCCTCTGGGACGCGCGTCTTCCCCGTCGCCTGCAATCATCAAACCCAAAAATATACCTAATTTATATTGACAAAACCTCCCTCTACCCCTATCCTACTTCCTGATAATCCAACCCTCCGCTACCGATGTCCAACATACGTCGTTCCGGAGGCCAAATGGATCGCTTAAGGGGTTAAAAAATGTCGCCGGGGAGTCAAAATGGGGTCGTTCGGGGGGCGCTTTGGGGGCGCTTTTTCCAACACGTCTCCTCTCCCCATAAAACCATAACTGGTTAAAGGATAAGAGATTATGCCGGATATTCGCAACACCACACGAGCCCAAACCCGTTTCCTCCGCATGCTCCGTCGCTCCGACGGCTCATACCCCGTCGAACACTGGCCCTCCCCCCTCCTCCTCCGCCGCTGGCTCAAACGCGACGCCTTCCGCGAGGCCCTCGACGACATCCTCGAAGCCCTCCACCTCCAGTCCGACCTCCACCTCGCCCGCGCCACCGTCCGCGCCGCTAACGACCTCCCCGACACCCTCTTCTCCGCCCCCGAAACCCACCGCGCCCACCTCTCCACCATCCGCCTCTCCCACTACCACCGCAACTCCGTCCGCCGCACCACACCCCCGCGCGCCTCTTTCCCCCACGTCGACCCCGAACTATTCCGTCGCCTCCAAATCGCCGGTGAAGGCCTTCCCGTCCCCCCGCTCTAAAAACCTATAACCCCAATGGAGATAAACATGTCTTGCATAAGTCACATTCAATATATGCTCCCCACTCACACCCCCTCCGCATATAATCCCACCATGCTCCGCCCCACCCTTCTTCTCCTTCTCCTCTCCATCGCCGCCACCACCCAGCCCGCCACCAAACCCCACTGGTCCTCCCTCGCCGCCGGCGAAATCCGCTACACCGAACCCACCCCCGGCTGGAACCCCCTCCCCCTCACCAACGCCAACGACCTCGCCGCCACCTACAAAAACGACGCCGGCAACGCCGTCATCTCCATCCAGATCACCCTCGAAAAACAACCCCTGCCCACCACCCCCGCCATCTCCCAGCAGCTCAGCCGCCAAATCCTCAAAGCCATCCAGGCCGACCTCGAAAAAAGCAAAGCCGAAATCCTCGTCCCCCCAAAAATCCACCCCGACCGGCGCTTCCTCGTCCGCATCAGCGACCAGATCCGCCTCAACAACATCACCTCCGACCGCCTCCACCTCTACCGCGCCCTGGGCTACTGCCTCGTCATGGTCACCATCGACGTCGACAACCAACCCCCCCCCCGCCGTCCAATCCGCCTTCACCACCGGCCAAGACCTCCTCGACGGCGTCATCCTCGGCAAACGCACCCCCACCACCCGTCCCGCCCACCACAATCTCCACCCCCAATAGCCGGGACGCGACGCGTCCCCGGTCCCCCGATGTTCGTGAAATCCCTCACAGCTTGCTTGCCCAGAATTCCCCCCCCTCTTAGACTCCGCCCAACCATGCCCGCTACCCCTCTCCTCGACGCCACAACCACTGCCCAGATCAGTGGATCGGCCTCCCCCCAACTGAGCGGACCCCTCATCCTCGCCCTCTGCATCCTCGCCGGTATCGGCACCCTCCTCCTCCTCCCCTCCCGACGCGAAGCCGCCTTCCGTCACCTCGGCGGCATCCTCCTCTCCCTCACCGGCGTCGTCTTCATCCTCCTCCTCATCCGCGTCTCCGCCGGCCAAGCCGAAACCGCCTCCCTCCGCATCGGCCCCTACTTCTGGATCTTCTCCTCCATCGCCCTCGCTGGCGCCGTCCGCGTCATCACCCACCCCCGCCCCGTCTACTCCGCCCTCTACTTCGTCCTCACCGTCATGGCCAGCGCCGGCCTCTTCGTCCTGCTCCAGGCAGACTTTATGGCCGCCGCACTCATCATCATCTACGCCGGCGCCATCCTCATCACCTACGTCTTCGTCATCATGCTCGCCGCCCAGACCATCCCCTCCGACAAACCCCTCGCCGGCGTCATCGAATACGACGCTGTCTCCCGCGAACCCCTCGCCACCAGCGCCATCGGCTTCACCCTCGCGGGCCTCCTCCTCTTCGTCATCTTCGACCGCGCCCCCGTCGCCCCCACCACACCCGCCCCCTCCATCTCCGGCTCCGCCCAATCCCTCGGCATCTACCTCTTCACTTCCCAAATCCTCTCCCTCGAAGTCGCCGGCGTTATCCTCACCCTCTGCATGGTCGGCGCGATTATCATCGCCCGCCGCCGCATCGTCGGAGGACTCACCACCGAATCCCCTGCCGTCGAAAACGTCCAAGGCCCCGCCACCCCCACCAACGACGACCCCCACTCCATCCCCGTCACCGGCACCGATAACCCCCGAGCCAAGGCATACCCCGAAACATGAGCCAACTCGCTTTACAACATTATCTCGCCATCGGCGCCATCATGTTCGCCATAGGCCTCATCGGCTTCCTCTCCCGCCGCAACATGATCGTCATGTTCCTCTGCACTGAACTCATGTTCCAAGGCGTCGTCATCAACCTCGTCGCCTTCGGCGCTTATCACGGCAACCTCGCCGGCCAAGCCTTCACCATCTTCGTCCTGGTCATCGCCGCCTCCGAAGCCTCTCTCGCCCTCGGCCTCGTCGTACTCCTGTTCCGCCAACGCAATACCCTCGACGCCGAAGCCTGGCGCGAACTCCGAGGGTAGGACCCAAGCTCTTATGAACGACCTCTTCGCCGTCCATTACTCCTGGCTCTTCCCCCTCTGCCCCCTCATCGGCGCAATCCTCTCCGGCTTCCTCGGCGCTAAATGGCTCAAATCCCAATCCCACTGGCCCATCTGGATCGGCGTCGGCATCAGCGCTGCCCTCAGCCTCTGCCTCCTCTTCCACACCATCCAGCTCTCCAACACCACCCCCGATACCATCTCTACCACTATCACCTGGTATCACTGGATCGACATCGGCCACTTCTCCGCCGCCGCCGGCGCTTTCATCGATCCCCTCACCGCCGTCATGCTGACCGTCGTCTGCTGCATCGGCTTCCTCATCACAATCTTCTCCAAAGGCTACATGGCCGGCGAAGAAGGCTACTTCCGCTTCTTCGCCTACCTGGGATTGTTCATCTTCTCCATGACCCTCCTCGTCATGGGCAATAACTTCATCCTCCTCTACCTCGGCTGGGAAGGCGTCGGCGTCTGCTCCTATCTTCTCATCGGCTACTACTACGAAAGACCCGCCGCCCGCGAAGCCGCTAAAAAAGCCTTCCTCGTCAACCGTGTCGGTGACTTCGGTTTCGGCATCGGCATCATGCTCATCTATCTCACCTTCGGCACCGTCTCCTTCTTCGGTGCTGGCGCTGGCACTCACACCGGCGTCCTCGAACTCGCCACCTCCTCCACTCTCAATGACTTCCAACAACACGCCCTCGCCTGGATCCCCTTCCTCCTCATGATCGGCGCCTTCGGCAAATCCGCCCAGTTCCCCCTCTACGTCTGGCTCCCCGACGCCATGGAAGGCCCGACCCCCGTCTCCGCCCTCATCCACGCCGCCACCATGGTCACCGCCGGCATCTACATGATCGCCCGCTGCTCCACCCTCTTCGTCCAAAGCGAAGCCGCCCTCCTCACCATCGCCGCCGTCGGCTGCTTCACCGCCCTCTTCGCCGCCACGATCGCCCTCCGCCAATTCGACCTCAAAAAGGTCTTCGCCTACTCCACCATCTCCCAGCTCGGCTTCATGTTCGCCGGGGTGGGCCTTCTCGCCCCCGTCGCCGGCGTCTTCCACCTCGTCACCCACGCCTTCTTCAAAGCCCTCCTGTTCCTCTCCTCCGGCGTCGTCATGCACGCCATGGCCGGCGAACTGGACATGCGAAAAATGTCCGGCCTCAAACACGTCCTCCCCAAAACCCGCTGGCTGATGCTCGTCGGCTGCTTAGCCCTCGCCGGCTGCCCCTTCTTCAGCGGCTTCTTCTCCAAAGACGAAATCGTCGGTGCCGCCCTCTCCCACCCCTCCCTCCTAGGCCGCATCATCGGAGCCGTCCTCCTCTTCTCCGCCTTCCTCACTGCATACTACACCTTCCGTCTCTACTTCCGCGTCTTTGAAGGCCCGCTCGTCACCCCCCACGCTGCTCATCACAACGATCACGATCACTCCCACGCCCACAACCACGAACCCCTCATCATGATCCTCCCCCTCTTCATCCTCATGCTCGGCGCACTCCTGGCCGGCTACCTCAACTTCCCCAAAAACTACCTCGGCGACTTCCTCGGTCACTCCCCCTCCTTCCAGCTCGGCTACCAAACCGCCCGCTCCGCCACCGGCATCGATGTCCCCGCCCACGCCTTCGGCCAGCCCGGCGAAGAACACCTCGACATGACCACCATGGTCATCAGCGGCGCGATCTCCATCCTCGGCATCCTCCTGGCCTCCTACTACCACCTCAAAAACCGCCCCGCCTCCGACGCCCTCGTCCAAAAATTCGCCCCCATCGCCCGCCTCCTCGAAGGCAAATTCTGGGTCGACGAAGTCTACGAGCGCATCATCGTCGATCCCCTCTACGCCATCGGCCGCGCCTTCACCTTCATCGACCGCATCGTCGTCGACGGCCTCGTCGCCATCATCTCCTTCATCCCCCAACTCTTCGGCTGGTCCCTCAAACTCACCATCCAGCGCGGCTACCTCCAAGGCTACGGCGCTGCCATGCTTTTCGGCGTCGCCATCATCCTTCTGGTCATTTTCCTCTAAGCTCTCTATGCCAATCATCCGCATCATCCTCCCCGAACTCATCGTCGGCACCGTCGCGTGCCTGCTCTTCCTCTTCGGCATCTCCAACAAGCCCCCCGTCCGCCGCGCCGCCGCCGCTATCGCCCTCGCCACGCTCGTCGGCGTCTTCGCTTGGCTCTGCTTTGCCGATACCACTTATGAAACCTTGATCGAATCCTCCGCCGCCGTCCGTCTCGGTGCCTTCGGCCACTTCATCAAACTCCTCACCGCCGGCGTCGGCATCCTCCTGGTCCTGCTCAACTGGCCCTCCAACGCCACCGCCACCGGCAACCGCGCCCTCAACTTCGGCGAAGACGCCGGTGAATTCTTCGGCCTCATGCTCCTCTCCCTCGCCGGCCTCATGCTCGTCGCCAGCGCCAACGACCTCATGCTCCTCTTCCTCGCCATCGAACTCGCCAGCCTCCCCGCCTACGTCATGGTCTCCATCTCCCGGCCTCTCCCCGTCGCCCAGGAAGCCGGCGTCAAATACTTCTTCCTCGGCGCCATGGCCGCCGCCATCCTCCTCTTCGGCCTCTCTTATCTCTACGGCTCCACCGGCCTGACCAGCCTCTACGCCATCTCCACCCTCTTCCACTCCCAAATCCCCGCCTCCCCCGCCGACCCCTTCTCCTTCACCCCCGTCCTCACAACCTGGCAGCTCCTCGCCATTGTCATCGTCATCATCGGCCTGCTCTTCAAACTCGCCGCCGTCCCCTTCCATTCCTACGTCGGCGACGTCTATGAAGGCGCTGCCACGCCCGTGACCGCCTTCCTGGGATTCGTCCCCAAAGCCTCCGGCCTCGTCGCACTCCTCAAAATCCTCTTCGTCGCCAGCGGCGGCACCTGGCACGTCTCTCCCCCACTCATCAAACTCATCTGGTGGCTCGCCGCCCTGACCATGACCTTCGGCAACGTCCTCGGCATCCTGCAAAAACACTCCGTCAAACGCGCCCTGGCCTACTCCTCCGTCGCCAACTCCGGCTACCTGCTCGTCGGCGTCGCCGCACTCATCGCCAACCCCCTCGGCTACGATCACGCCATCCAAGCCACTCTCTTCTACCTCGCCGCCTACGCACTTATGAACACCGGCGCTTTCGCCGTCCTCACTGCCCTCCCCGCCCGCGACGAAGACCCCAACACCAGCGCCGAAACCTACGACGACCTCGCCGGTGCCGGCCGTAAACACCTCTGGCTCGGCCTCGCCATGGCCATCTGCTGCTTCTCCCTCATCGGCCTTCCTCTCACCGTCGGTTTCTTCGGCAAACTCATCATCGTCCAGCCCGCCCTCTCCGCCCATCTCACCGGCTTGGTCGTCATCCTCGTCATCAACGCCGGCATCTCCGCGGCCTACTACCTCCGCATCGTCGGAGCCCTCTTCCTCCGCCTCGACCCCTCCCACGGCCACCCCGCCCACCCCGGCTACCACCCCCACCACCACCCCGCCCCCCACAACCCCCTTAGCGCCCCCCTCGCCATCTCACTAGCCGTCTGGCTCTCCGCCGGCAGCGTCCTCCTCCTAGGCACCCTCCTCCCCGCCACCCAAATCCTCTCCAACCACACCCTCGGCGCCACCATCCTCGACAACACCCCCCAAATCCCCACATCTGAACCCGCCCGAACCAGTACCGCCGCCGCGCCACTTTAATTGCAAACCCATCTTCCTGTTTTCTTGGTGCCCTTATCCCCTTGATCCTCTTTGGTGCTGACCTCCCTCCTCTTGGCATGATTTCGTCGCGTCCCGTTTTCGATCTCCAGCATTCTTCCGTCATTCGCTTTTCGCCATTCCCGATTACCATCACGCCATGCTCCAAACCATCACCTGGACCGGCACCGCCGCCCGACTCCTCGATCAGACCAAACTCCCCACCCAAACCACCTACGTCGACATCACCGACGAAAAACAAATGTGGGACGCCATCAAGCGCCTGGTCATCCGCGGCGCCCCCGCCATCGGCGTCGCCGCCGCCTTCGGCGTCTACCTCGGCCTCCGCCACTCTACCGCCGACTCCCTAAAAGACTTCGACCAAGAACTCGACCAGGTCTGCGCCTACCTCGCCACCAGCCGCCCCACCGCCGTCAACCTCTTCTGGGCCCTCGACCGCCAAAAGCACGTCAGCCAAGAAACCCGCAAACAAGGCTCCCGCACCGAAGAACAAATGGTGCAAAAAATCATCCAACGCCTCCTCGCCGAAGCGTTGACCATGATCGACGAAGACAACCGCATCTGCCGCTCACTCGGCCAATATGGATTACCGCTCCTCCCCACATTCCCCGACCGCCCTACTAATATTCTGACCCACTGCAACGCCGGCGGCCTCGCCACCGTCCAATTCGGCACCGCCCTCGCCCCGATCTACGTCGGTGCCGAGCAAGGCCGCCGCTTCCACATCTACGCCGACGAAACCCGCCCCCTCCTCCAAGGCTCGCGCATCACCGCCTTTGAACTCCAAGCCGCCGGCATCCCTGCCACCGTCATCTGCGATAACATGGCCGCCACCGTCATGTCCCAGGGAAAAGTCGACGCCATCATCGTCGGCACCGACCGCGTCGCCGCCAACGGCGACGTCGCCAACAAAATCGGCACCCTCAACGTCGCCATCCTCGCCAAATATTACAACCTCCCCTTCTACGTCGCCGCCCCCACCAGCTCCATCGACCTCACCCTCCCCACCGGCGACCAGATCCCCATCGAACAACGCGACCCCGCCGAAATCACCCACGCCCTCGGCCGCCAAACCGCCCCCACCAATATCAACACCTTCAACCCCGCCTTCGACATCACCCCCGCCAACCTCGTCACCGCGATCATCACCGAACACGGAATCGCGCTCCCCCCCTTCACCGACTCCCTGAAAAAACTCTGCGATCAACGCTAACCTTCCCGCTATAGTGCTCTTCATGGTCGAACCCCTTCCCCCGACCGCAACAGCCGACCTCCCTCCCGACTGGTCAACCATCTCCCACGACTTGGTCTGCCCTCTCTGCACCTACAACCTCCGCGGCCTGATCGACCCTCGCTGCCCCGAATGCGGCTATACCTTCACTTGGTCCGCCCTCCAGGAAGCCTGCCGCGCCGCCCATCCCTATCTCTTCGAACATTACCCCCATCGCACCCTCTGGTCCTTCACCCGCACAACGCGTGCCGGCTTCCGACCATCCTCCTTCTGGTCCCGCCTCTCTCCCGCCCACCGCATCCACACCAACCGCCTGCTCCTCTACTGGCTCGTCCACACCGCCCTCTTGCTCATCGCCGCCGCCGCCGTCTTCGGCATCGCCTTCTACACAACCATCTCCTCCCTTAACACCACCCGCGCTAGCGCCCGCGCCATCGCAACCGCCGGCGGCATGTTTTCCCAGCAATGGCTCAACCTCGTCTATCCCCCACCCGGCAGTTGGCGCTGGCTCAAATCCGTCTCCAACAGCGTCAATCCAGAACTCATCCCCTTCGTAGGACTGCTCCTCCTCTGGCCTTGGCTTACCTTCCTCTCTCTCTTGATCTTCCAGCAATCCATGCGCAAATCCCGCATCCGTCCCGCCCAGATCTTCCGCTGCTGCATCTACGCCGGCGACGCCGCCCTCCCCATCTTCCTGGCGATTCTCGCCTTCAACTTCCTCACCATCGTCCAATTCCCCGCCACCCAAAACATCCAACTCGATCTCCTCCCCTTCATCTTCCTCCTCTACGCCAGCTACCGCCTCCTCATCGCCTACAAAACTTACCTCCGCTTCGACCACGTCATCGCCACCATCCTCGCTTCCCAAATCATCGTCGCCCTCATCGGCTGGAAACTCGTCTTCATTTGGGCCCAGAACTAGCACGACCCCACCACTATTATCATGACCAACCTCCAATCATCACTGCCCTCCGCCGACTTTCCCCCCGACTGGTCCACCACCACCGACGAACTCCTCTGCCCCCTCTGCTCCTACAACCTCCGCGGCCTAACCACCCCCCGCTGCCCCGAATGCGGCTACTCCTTCACCTGGTCCGCCCTCGCCGAAGCTCGCCACCATCATCGCTATCTCTTTGAACATCATCCCCGCCACGACGCCTGGTCATTCTTCCGCACCTTCGCCGCCACGTTGCTTCCAACTCGATTCTGGCGATCTCTCACGCCTTTCCATCAAGTCCGCCCTGGCCGATTGCTGACCTACTGGCTCCTGATTCTCCATCTCACCGTGATGGTTCCCCTCTGCCCTTTCCTCCTGTACGCCTATCAAGATCATCAAGACTACCTCACCGCGCGAGCCGCTCGTTTAAATTTTATGACCAGCACCTTTCAAAACGCCAACATGTTAAAATTGCAATCAAGTCTACTCCAGCAATTTGGCTCCGCGCAGGCCTTTGCCAATCAAACAGTTCCAATCCCCCCACTACGCAACTCGTTCGTTGTCGCTTGGCATAAAAGCCACGAGTCTTTGTTTTTCTTCGCTTGCTACGCTGCCTGGCCCGCGATGACGGTCGCCGCCATGTCCCTCTACCGCCGATCCACCCGGCAGGCGTCGATCCGTAATGCCCAAGTCGCACGATGCGCTATTTACTCCGAAGACGCCGGCGCATGGCTAGGTCTGATCCTGCTTCCCATAACCGCCTACACAGCGTGGACGATAAATGCCTCGATGGGTTCTCACCAATTCGCCCGTCGATTCACGCAGATATTAGCGATGGCTCCCGGCGGATTCTGGTTCCTCATCTTCCTCATCGGCACCTACCGCCTCACCAGGGCGTATTCTCAATACCTTAAAATGAAACGCGCCTGGCTCGCCATCCCGCTTGCCCAGCTCATTATTCTGCTGGTCTACGCCGAACTCCATACCATCATCTTCCCGATCATCTGACCACGCTCACGGCAGTATCAAATCCTTAAACTCAAACGGCACATCCACCTCTTTCACCTCGGTCGGCACTTCAATCACCAGTTTCTTCGCCGGCCCGGTCTTTCCACCCATGCCGTTTTGCTGGTTGAAGGTATAGGTATAAGTCAGGCGTTCATTCGATCCGCCGCCGCCCCAGCCATTTAAAGCGAGTGATTTTCCTTCCGCATCCAGAGCAATGATGCGCACGCCGCGGCCATTTTGCTGCCAGTCAGATTGCCGCGCCCCTTCGCGGATCATAGTGAGCTTCAACTGATACGAATCCACACCGGCTGCCTTGAAGTCCTCCACCACATACTTCCGACCGCCGATCGACTTGGACACGCCGTTGGCCGGAATGCTTCCAATGCCTGGCACATCCCACCGCTCTGACTTGGTCTGCATCAGCACTCGGCTGACGCCTTTGATTCTCGTGATCCGCGTGCCGACAGTCTCCGGGATCGCCAATGCCGCGTTCAGCGTCCATCGCGAACTGGCATCCTGCCCCATCGAATTATATTGCTGCGGCACAGGCATCAGCAGAGAGTTCCCGCGATCATCCATCGCCTCGCTGAGCCTTAAATAATAATCATGCCCGAGAATATTCAGCTTCGGCTCGGCAAATACGCTGAACTGAATATTCAGACTCTTGGTGGGAATCTTGTCGCGCGCAAAATTGACCGACGACGACCGCGTCACGCTGTTGGCGACCACCATGAACGCCCCCGAATAGACCGCCGGCCCTTGCATGGAATCGTCGCCACCCTGCATGACGACGAACTTTCGATCATTCCCCATCGCATTCGGGCGAACACCGGTCTTTTCGCAGAAGGCGCGAAACACCGACCAGAACGATTGCTGGTCAAAATCCATCGTCATCTTCCCCCACTGCATCCCCGGTTGCTTGAACAGATTCTCCGGCAGCGTCGGAATCTCGTATCCTCCTTGCCTGGACAATTCTGCCAGTACAACCTCCGGCGAAGCGTCTTTGACATGCAGAGTCACCAGCGACGGCCCGGTCACACGATTTTCATCAATCTGCGCAATCGCCGACTCGGCGCGCGTACGCGCTTCCGGGTCATTCTCTTTCGCCAGCATCTCCTGCAACATTGGCTTGGCGTCAACGCCAAAACGCACCAATTGGTCCTGCGCCTGCTGCCGGGTCTGGTAATCATCCGACCCGAGTTTTTCGATGAGCCCCCGAATTTCATCCGCCCGCGCAGGCTCGGTCGTCGCACCGCGCACAGAGGCCCCCACGGCCATCGCACCCAATAACAGAACTGCGCTCGCTTTCATATTCGTCATGCTACATTGACGCGCCGCCCTGGGAAATGTTTCGCCATTTTCGCGTTTGGGATTTTCTGCTTTAAACTATTGGGATGTCTGAAACGACTCTACCGCTGATCTATCATACGCCCGCTGATTGGGCGACTGCGGTGCTGGCCAAGCCGCTGGAACTGCTGAACGATCACGCCCATTTGGAGAAGAAGGCGGCGACCAATGCGCTGGAGCTACTGAATCGCTGGCCCGAACCGAGCCCGCCGGAGAATTGGGTCGCCGCGATGACGGCGGTGGCGCGGGATGAGGTCGAGCACCTGGCGGTGGTGTCGCGTTTGCTGGCCCGGCGCGGGGGCAGGCTGACGAAGTCTCACGCCAATCCGTATGCCGCCGATCTGCACAAACTCATCCGCCGCGGGAAAGGGACCGAGGAGCTTGTTGATCGGCTGATGATCTCTTCACTCATCGAAGCGCGCTCCTGCGAACGGTTTAAGCTGCTGGCCGATGCGGTGCAGGACGACAAGGAATTGTCCAAGCTCTACAAAGGCTTATGGGCCTCAGAGCATGGTCATTATCTCTCGTTCATCCAACTGGCCGAGCAGCTTCTCCCGGCACCCGTCGTCGCCAAGCGCTGGAAAGAAATGCTGACCGCCGAGGCGGAGATCATTCAGCAACAGCCGGCCGGACCTCGCATGCATAGCGGGACATAGTCCTGCCGCTGAGCACAAGAAGCGGGAGTAAAGCTATCCATGCAATCGCAGGCTCTGGGGCCACGACGGCTATTTGAAAAGTGGCCGGTTGGATGAGCGGATCAAGGACTGTGCCGGTGGTGCCGGTGACGAAGTCCTGACTGGTGGGCGAGCGGGTTGTTAAAATATAACCATCCTTGCCGGGCGTCGCGCCGGCGGTGAACTGCAGGCGGCCGATGAAAATATCATACGGATCGTTGCTAGTAGACAAGGGTTTGACCGGAGGACTGAAGAAATCAACGGATTCAAACAGCGAAGCATCCGGGCTAGCAGTTGCAATGCTGACGCCGTCGAAGCCGGTGCCGGGGGTGATATCGGTGGATGCAAGGACTTGTGGCGGATTGCTGGTAACGGACTGCTCGGCAGCGATGAAACCTGCTCCGAGAATTCCTTCCGAAGCCAACAGCGGTGAGTCGCCGGCGGCGAACGATTCGCGGAGGTAGACATTCACCGAAACCATATCGCCGGGCGCGGCGTTATAGGTGGACTGATCGGTCTGGAAGGAATAGATGATCGCCGCCGGCGCCAGCGGCGCGGTGGCAAGAAACGCGATGATCGCGAAGGAACGGCTGATGAGTGAAGGCTTCATATTTTCTCCTGTTACAAATAAATGTTGATTCATGGTGTCACGGACGTGCCGAGACGGAGTTTGAACTGATTGGCGTCGCCGATGTCGATGACGCCGCTATTGTCGTAGTCGAGATACCAGAGGTAATTCGGGCTGGCGGTGGTGGCGTTGATCGCCTGGCGCATGTGGAAGTAGTCGAGGGTGTCGACATCGCCGTCGCCGTCGATATCGCCGTAGAGGCGGAAGAATGTGAACGTCAGGTCGGACCCGGCGCCCGCCAGGCCGTCGGATGGGTCGGTGAGGTGCGCGGAATGGACCGTGAGGATCCATGTGCCGTCGGCGAGGCTGGCGGCAGTGACGTTTGCGCCGCTGAACGTGAGCACCCAGGTCTTGCCGTCGCCGGAGGGGTTGGAATAAAGGACAGTCGCCGTCGCGCCGTCGTTATGCCGGCGGATGGTGAACGTCGATGCGTCAGGGATATACGGGCGATCAAAAACGAGGGTCAGCGAAGTGACCATCGACCGCTGTGCGGAGCCGTCGTTGATCTGGAACGTGGTCACGGCGACCGGCGGGAGCGGGTTGGCGGTGACATGGAAATCTTCGCTGACCGGTACTCCTGAGGAGTCGGTGACGGAGAGGGAAACGTCATAGGTGCCGGCGGTTTGGAAGATGTGGGTCAGGCTGAAGGTGTGATTGGCATTGAGCGAAACGGGCTGGACGCCGGTGCCGTCGCCAAAGTTGACGGTCGCCGTCCAGGAGTCATACGAAGCCAGATCGGGGTCGGTGAACGAACCTGCGGTAGAGAAGACCGTGCCTTGCGGGAGCGCGGCGCTCGCGATGGGGGCAAGCGTGGGAGCGGTATTGGCGGGTTGGACGAAGAACGTGCGGACATAGTCGCCGCCGGCGGTGCCGTTGCCGTCGCCGTCGAGCGGGTTGCCGGCCAGGTCGTGCAGCGCGGTTGACGCAGAGCCTTTCAAGGTCAGGCGGTATGCGCCGATCGACAGCGGGGAGGCAAACGTGAGAGTCACCTGCTGAGCGCCGTCGTAAGTGATGGTGAAAGGGATGAGGATATCGTCAGGCGTGTCATATATGCCGTCGGGACCGGGGGAGCGGAGGTCGTAGTTGGCGGGCGCGAGGGCGTCGATGGGATTGAGAGTCTCAGAGAACGTGAGCGAGATCGTGCTGACGGGTGTAAGCGTGGCAGAGGAGGCGTTGATCGTGGAAGGAGTGGTGGCGGTGATGGTCGGGCCGTGAGTGTCGGAGGATGAGCCACGGAATTCGAACGCGCCGATATCGACATACCCGGGGGCTGGCGTAAAGAGGATCGTGTCGGAGTTGTTGGGCGTGACCGGGCGCTCGGCGAACGTGGTGCCGGAGAAGACGCCGACGATTGGCGTGCCGGTGTTGCCGGGAGCGTAGTTGAGCTGTACGCGTCCGTCGGCGAAGAGATCGACCGAGAAATTCGCCTGTGAATTATCGGCAAACCGCGTGGCGGCCCAGCGGATGGTGACCTCGGAAGCAGTCGTAGTGACGAAGATATCGTCATTGCCGGTATAGGTATTGAGATTATCCAGGAAGGCGTCAATGCGCGGATAGTAGTTGTCGGCGGTTTGGTCATTCATGCCGCTGTTGGTGCCGAACTGGAGATACCCTGCGGGGCTGACATACACCGATGAATAGGACTGGCCATAGAACGTGAATGCGAAGGGAAGGCTAAGAGACCAGTTTGCACCGTTGGAGCTGCGCCAGCTTTGCGCCGTACCGGTGAGGACGAATTGCGACGAGCCGGCGTCGGTAATGGAGTAATCACCGGAGCCGGTGTTGGGCGTCGCAGGATCGTCAAGGCGAGGAATCGAGGAGGCATCCGTCGTTGGTGCGTAGACGGTGTCGCCGCGATCAATGACGGGCGAGTTGGCGGAGATGGAGAAATTGTCGTCCGCGCCGCCGTTGTAGTTCGAGCCGTTGGTGGCGATGCCCAGGACGTTGTCGGCACCGTCCGGGTCGACGAATTTGGGGTCGGCGGAGATGGAGTGAGCATCGCGAGCCGTCGCCGCCTGCCAACCGGCAAGCGTGGTGTACGGGACGCCGTTGTAATACCCGATCGCAGCATTGGGATCGGTGCTGGAGGCGTACAAATCGTTGTAATCCGTGTTGATGCCGGAACCGATGTTGGACGTGTAAATCGCCCGGCCGGATTGGACAAGGAGGATGTTGTTGTGAGCAATCAGCGACGAGACATTTTCCAAGCGAAGCGCATCGCCGACGATTTGGTAGACGGTGTTGTTGAGGATTTCATCTCCAGAGCCGCCGTGGAGGTAGATGCCGTATTCGGAATTGGCGTAGACGAGGTTGTCGGTGACGACCTGGTTGGAGGCGGTGGTGAGATCGAGGCCGATAGAGTTGGAGTAAAGTTTGTTGGCGGTGAGGATGGAGCCGTCGGCACCCATGCCGGTGGAGTTGGAGTAGGCGGTGTTGGAGGTCAGGACAGACCCGGACCCGTAGATGCCGGTGCCGTTGGAGTAAGCAGTATTGAACGTGGCGGTCGAACCCGTGAAATTCAGGCCGATGTTGGAGTTGGAATACGCGACGTTGCCGGTGGCGAGGGTGGCGTAGTAGATAATCAGGCCGTTGGTGTTGTTGTAAGCAATGTTGTTCGTGGCAAGGAACGGGCCATTGTTTTGGATACCGTAGAGATAACCGCCGTCGTAGTTGCTGTAAAAAACATTGGAGGTGACGGTGGGGTTGGCGGCGGAGAGGAAGAATCCATAGTTGCTGGCGTCGTGGAAAATGTTAGAGGTGACCGTCGAAGAAGCGCCGTAGATTTCGAGGTCGTTGGATTCGCCGAAGATTTCGTTGGAGGAGACAACGATGGAGGAGTCGGAGGAGCCGACGTAGACGCCGTCGTGGGAGTTGCCGAAGACCGTGTTGGAGATCAGGCGGACATTATTGGAGTTGGAATTGCTGCCCAGCACGATACCGGTATAGCCGCCGGCGATGGTGAGGTGTTCGATATCGACACCGGACGCGGAGTTGAGATCGATCACGTCGTAGTTGGTCGAGTCACGATCGATGAAGGCAATGGGCTTGGACGCCGCCAGATAGTGGGCACGCAGGTGAATGTCGGTCAGCGGATGGTTGTAGATCACGACTTCGTCGAGCGACCCGGCATAGAGGCGGTCGCCGGGCGAGGTGGATTGGGCGAGGTAATTGGTGGTACGCAGAGCCACCGGCGGGAGCGAAAATGAGTTGGAGGCGATGAGCTGACCATTCTTGTATAGCGCGACGTTGGCGCTGTTGTTCGAGCCGGTCGGGGTCATCGTGACGGCGAAGTCCTGCCAGCTATTCAAGGCGATGGCGTTGGCCGCCGTCAGCGAGCCGATGAGAGCGCCGCCCGCATACACCTGGAAAGACAATGTATTCGAGATACCCGAGCGGCCGAAGACGATGCGGTCGCCGTTGGCGTTGCCGAGTTCGATGAAGGCCTGGTTGTTGTTGACGGTGGTGGGATTGGCCCAGAGTTCGAACGTAAGGCCTTTTGAGAAATCGGAGAAGCCGGCGGGGAGCGTGACGTGACCCGAGACCCCGTCGAAGGTGGCGGCGGTGTTCGAGTCACCGACCAGCGGGCCCGCTGCGCCGAGCGTAACGCCGGCCGAGTAGGTCGCGGGAGAGTTGCCGGTCAGGTCGGCGGCACTAGTGCCAGTGGATTCGCCAAGGCGATAGTAAGCAATCGGCGAATCGGAGTCGGCGATATCGCGATACGAATTGGCAGTCGGGGTAGAACCAGACGGCCCGAGAATATGCACGCCCGCGGCGCTGCCGGTGAGTGTGATCGTGCGCGTCAGATCGTAGATGCCGGTGTCGACGTAGATGGTGTCGGCGGAGGTGAGAGTGTAGTTGTTGAGCAGGACGGAGATGGACGCGACCGGGGAGGAAGGGGTTTTGCCGGAGTTGGCGTTGTTGCCGGGGGCGGTGGTGTAGACGTCGCCGCCGGTGAGGGAGTCATTGACGTAGTAGGAATGGCCGGCGGGGGCGATAAGGAAAGTGCCGTCGGAATAGGCGGTTAAGCCACCGGAGATGGCGCGGAGGATGGCGGTATTGCCATTGGTGGCATAGCCGGCGGGGTCCCAGGTGAACGAGCCGAAGCCGGTCGGATCAGTCGTGGCGGAAGTGGTGATGGGATGCCAGGTCGCGCCATTGTCGGTCGAGACATCGATTTCAGCGCTTGAGGGGACAGCGACGCCGGTGTTTCGATAGAGTTCCAGGCCGGAGAGGATAGCATCGCCATTAGTGTCGACCAGTTCGAGGTGGAGGCCCTGGTTGCCGGTGACGGTGACCGTGTAAGTTTTGTCGACGGCTTTGTCGCGCGCCCCCGTGGCGGCGTAGATGTCGAAGTTGGGTTGGACATCGACACCGTTAAGAAGGATGTTGAAGTTGCGCTGGTTGGGGCCGCTGGATGAGTCGTCGAGGAAGTTGAGGACGATGGTGTAGGTGCCGGCGGGGACGGGGATCTGGTAAGCGAGCTCGCTGTTGTTGGCCGCGTAGTCCCAATCCCGATAGACAGAAGCGGGGGCTGTCGCAGCAGAAGTGTCGATGGCAGAGGAGGTGCTGTTAGCGCCGTTGGCGACGGTGAGGTCGGTGTCGGGCAGGTAGTTTCCGGTAGCGGGGCCTGCAGA
This sequence comes from Tepidisphaeraceae bacterium, assembly GCA_035656825.1. Classification (GTDB taxonomy): domain Bacteria; phylum Planctomycetota; class Phycisphaerae; order Tepidisphaerales; family Tepidisphaeraceae; genus DASRRR01. Next base: position 19,702 of record DASRRR010000140.1, read on the forward strand.
ATTGATGCGGGCGATGGGCTCAAGACCGACGCCGGAGAATTGCCAGGTGATGTTGGTGGTTTGGCCGGGCTGGAGTTTCTGGAGATCGCCGGGGGAGAGGATTTGCAGCGTCGTGGCAGGGTCGGTGAACGCGCCGGGGGTATTGCCGAACGAGCCTTGGTCGACGCGGGCGCCGTTGTTGACCGGTTCGCTGAGATAGGAAATGAGCGGGTCGCCGGCATCGATGGCGGGAGAGCCGGCAGCAAGGTGGAAGTTGTCGTCGGCGCCGTAGTCGCCGCCAAGAATAGAAGGCGTGGGAGAAAGGAAGGAGTCGTAAAGCGGCTCGCTGCCGAAGGTCGGACCAGACCAGGAAAGAGAGAGATTGGAGCTGCCGGTGGTGTCGTGGAAGTCGATTTCGATGGGGTTCCAGCCGGCTGAAAGAGTGGTCGTGCCGGTATGAACATTGCCCGAGTCATAATTCCACTGATCGATGACTGAGGTCGAATTGAGGAAGAGACGCAAGCCGTCATCGGAGGTTTCGGAGAACGTATAAGAGCCGGCGACGGGGGCGTAGATATAGCCAACGGAACGAATGGAGAAGTTGTCGGCGGGAACACCGGCGGCGGGGGAGCCGGAACCGTAATTGACGTTGTAGAAGTTGGAGTTGAGCTGGGTAAGGAGGACCGGGCCGGTGAGATCGGTGGTGCCGTAGTAGGAAGAGGTCAGGCCGCCGGAGACATACCCTTCAAGACCATCGGCGCCAGACGGGTTGACGAAATTGGGGTTGCCGACGTGAGAGTGTTGATCCTGCCCGGTGGCATAGTAATAGGAGGCGATATTGGTCAACACGGTGCCGCCCCAGTTGATCAGCGACGCCGAGCCGGTGACGTAGAAGAGGTTGTAATCGGATTTGGTGTTGGCTTCGGCGGCGTCGGTGAACTCGATGGCATAGCCGGCGGAGGTTTGGAGGATGTTGTTTTCGATCGTAACGCCAGTGGAGTCGCTGAGACGGATATCGTCGTTGGCGGTTTGGACGATGGTATTGTTTCCGATCGTGCCACCGGAGCCGCCGGAGAGATAGATGCCGTAGATGGTGTTGTTGTAGATCGTGTTGTTGTTGATCGTGATGCCAGCGCCGCTGGAGATGCCGTAGGTGTTGTTATAGATCTGGTTGGAGAGGATCGCGGCGCCAAAGCGTGTGGTGATGCCGTAGGTATTGAGGTAGATGCGGTTGTTGGTGACGGTATCGCCGGCATCGTCGATGCCGGTGGAATTGCGGTAAGAGGTATTGCCCGTGAAGTTAACGTCGGAGATGGAGAATCCGATCGTGTTATTGTAGGCGGTGTTGCCGCTGGCGATGCCCAGGCCATTGAGGGTGATGCCGTAATAGGAGTTATAGGCGACGTTGCCGGTGACGTTCAGGCGGTCAGTCGGCCCGGGGTTGATGTTGTAGAACCACATCCCCGTGCCGGTGTTGTAGCTGATGTTGTTGGTGCCGGTGACGCCTTGCCCTTCGGCGAAGATACCGGTGCTGGAGATATCGTGGACGACGTTGCCGATGAGCGTCAGGCTGTAGTCGTTAGTCAGGCTGATGCCATTGCTGGAGTTCCAGACCGTGTTATTCGTCAGCGTGATGTAATCGTTGCTCGAGTCGAAATAAATATCCGTGCGAGAGTTGTTGTAGACCAGCGAATTGGCGATGGTCACATGATCGGAATCAGAATTGCTGGCGGCGACGATGCCGTTTTCAGCGCCAGTGATCGAGAGATTTTTCAACGTGATGTTGTCGGCATTGGATAGTGTGAAAACCGTCGCGCCGGAATTGGTATTCTGACGATCAAAAACTGCCGTCGCGCCCGTCGGGCCGAGGATGGTGATCCCCTGATCGGCCGAGGTCAAATTGATGTTGTTGATCAGCGAGTAGTAGCCGGCGTCGACTTTGATGACATCGCCGGGCTTGAGGATCCCCGCGTAAGCCGTAAGCAGCGCCGATAGCGTCACCATCGGCGAATCCGGGGTTTTACCCGTATTGGAATCGTTGCCGACGGCAGTCGTATAGACATCGCCCGCCTGCGAAGAGTCATTGATGTAATACGTGTTCGTCACCGGCGAGATCAGGAACGACTGGTCCGAAGTATCGAAAACGCCCGCAACCTGGTCAGCCGTGACTTTGATCAGCGCGTTGCTGGAAGAGAGATTCGGAACCTGCCAGTTGTAAGTGCCCGCCCCCGACCAGTCGACCGGAATGCCGCTGGCGATGGGCGTATAGGATGATCCACCATCGGTAGAGTAGGAGAGCGAGACCGTCGGATTCGCTACGCCATTGGAATTAAGATGCGTCAGCGCCAGAGCGCTGAGAATCGGAACCGATCCCGACCCGGCGTCCTGCACCAGATCAACGCGAATGCCCTGTCCCGGAATAGCAGTCGCGGGAAGCGTGAGTTCGACGGCTTTATTCGTCCCGCCCGCCGTGGCGGAGATGTCGTAATGGGTAACAACCGTCACGCCATTAATTTTGATGTCAAAGAAACGCTGCCCCGCTCCATAGGAAGGCTCAACAAACTCCAGCGTCAGGCGATAAGAATTATCCGCGTCATACGGGACCGGCAACTGATACGTCAGCGTGCCACCCTGGCTCGGCGAGACAAACGTGTTGTAAACCGCCGTCGGGGCGAGATCAGTGGTGATGTTGGAGAGATTCACCGTGGCAGAGAAATTGTTATCGGAAATCGATGACGTCTGATACGAATCCGCGATCCACCGACCGACGCTGGTGGAACTGCCGACGTTGATCAACGCGGCAGGGTCCTGCGTATTGAGCCCGGTCGTATGGAACGAGATCGGAACCGTGACGGGATTGAGCGTAGCGTCGTAACTGGTGAGCTTCTCCAGTCCGTTAGGCGATAGCACCTGCACCGTCTGCGCCGCTGACGTCGTCGCGGCAGAAGTATTACCTGTGTAACCCAGATTGACTCGCCCGCCATTCGGAATCGCTTCGGCTGCGTACGAGGAACCCGGATCACCAGCATCAATCGTCGGGCTGGTGGGCTGAACATTGAAAGAATCATCCAGCCCATAATTCCCCGGCGTAATCCCAGCATACGGCGACAAAGCCAGCACCGCCGTCTGCGTAAACCCAGGCCCGGACCACGCAAACGACAGATGCGAGTTGCCAGTGTTCTGATGGTAATCCAGCTCGATCGGATGCATCCCTGCCGTGAGGGTCAGCGTGACCGTATCCGTGGCGTTGCTCGCGTAGTTCCACTGATCGATCGCCGGCGTGGACGATCCATCCAGATAAAGCCGCACGCCATCGTCGGCGACGATATAGAACGTATAAGTTCCATCCGCCGGGACATTGATATAACCCGTCCAGCGCGCCGAAAAGATATTCCCCGGAACATTTCCGCCCGGAGAATTTCCACCCCAGGCAAAATTCATCTGCGGATCAATGCGCTGGAACGCAGCCGGGCCGCTGAGATCCGGCGTCGAGTAATAAGACCCATTCAACCCCAGCGCCGCGCCGAGAACGCCATCCGCGCCGGCAGGATTGGTCACGAACTGCGGATCGCCAATCTGGCTGTGCCGATCCAGATTGAGCTGATAATTCCACGTCACCAGCGACGAATATGACAACCCCGCCACCGTCGCCAGCGTCGCCCCGGAAGTCAGATGGAAGAGGTTGTAGTCGCTGCCAAATCCCCCTTCCGAATCCGCCGAGAGATTGATCGCTCGATCGCCCGTTCCCGCCACATCCAGGATGTTGTTGCTCAGTATGACATTGGAATGGCTCACGATCGTGATCGCGTCGCCGGCCGATTGGATGATGGTGTTATTGGTGATGTGCTCGGTATTTCCGCTGCCGCTGGTGTAGATGCCCGAACCATTGCCGTAGAGCAGATTGTTGGTGATCGCGCCATCGCTGGCGTCGATCGCGCTGATGTTGTCGTAAACGCGATTGCCAATGACCGGCCCGCTATAGCGGGAATAGATGCCAAGATTGTTGGAATAAACGTCGTTGTTTTGGATCAGACCGTCGGTAGAGATGCCGATGTTATTCTCATAGACCGTATTGCCGACGACATTCCCGCCGGAGATCGCAGTGTTGGTATTGCCGTAGAAAATATTATTGGTGACCAGCGTATTGCCGTTAAAGCTGCCGCCATAAACGTTGCTGTAGAACGTATTGTTAGCAACAGTCAGCACCTGCCCGGTGAGCGGATAGGTGTAAAGCCCTTCATAATTGTCATGGAAAATATTGTTCTCGACGTCAGCGGTCGCGTACGTCTGAACCTCGATAGCGAAATTGCCGGTCGTGTTGTAAGCGGTGTTCCCGGTGACCGTAGCACCATTACTGGTGATGACGATGGCGCCATTCGAGTCGTGGAAGGTGTTGTTGGTGAAGGCCACCGCATTGCCGTCGAACTCAGCCCCCGTCGTGGTGAACGTATCATTCGTAATCACCGGATTATCATTTGAACCCGGCAGGTAAATATTGAGCGAATTGTTGTGGAAAGAAGAATTGGTGATGGTGACATTACTCGACCCGGAACTAGTGGAGGCATACACGCCATACTGAGCCCCGGAAATGTCGAGGTGGTCCAGCGTGATGTTGGACGCTCCCTGCAATTCAAACGCATACGATCCGCCGGCGGTGTTGTTGCGGTTGATGAGCGTCGCTTCGCCGGGATTGGCCGACGAGGAATACCCGCGAATCGTCACGCCGGCATCGTCGGAAGTGACGACGATGTTCGAATCGAGCGTATACGACCCGGCGTCGACGAGGATGACGTCGTTGGCCGTCAGATGATACGCCGCCAGCACGGCGCGGATGGAGGCTTTGGGCGTCTGGGGTGAAAGGCCGTCATTGGCGTCGTCGCCGGGTGCGGTGGTGAAATCACCCACATTGACCGTCGCATCATTGACGTAATAAAGATGGATCGGAGCCGCCACCGTGAACGGCTGATTGGAAATATCCGATAGCCCGCCACGCGTGATGCGTATGGAATAATTACCCGGGGCAAGAGTTGATGGGACCGTCCAGTTATAAAGCCCGGGGTTGGTAATATCCGTCGCGATATTCAAAACTGGCGACGTGCTCCCCGACTGCATGAGATCGATCGTGTACGTATCGCTCTGCGACTGAACGGCCGGTTGCAGCGCGATGTTGTAGGAAAGAGCCTGGATCGAATCGTCGCCCGACCCGGCCTGCGGCGCCGTCATCATGATCCGCGCATATGCCGACCCGACCGGTGCCAGAAGCGCGCTGCTCACATGCTGTAACACCTGGGCAGCCGTGATCGTGCCGGAGTCATACGTATAAAGAACGTGTGTTTTGGTCGCGTCGAGATATTGAACCACGATGCGCGCCGAATCGGCGGCTGATTTGTTGTAAAACCGCAAATACCCCGAGAAATCAAACGCCTGCGACCCCTTTGAGATGGACGCCGCATACGCCGACAGATCAATGTCCTGCTGCAACGTCCCCGAAGAACTCCCGAAGAAATAATAATTCCCATCCGCCGGCTCCAGCGATGCGCTGGATTGCTGTACCGCCGGTGCAGCTTGCGGGCCCACTGCAACGAACGGCTGAACCGAACTGGGATTAACGAACAAATTCGGGCTTGCCGTCGAAGCATTGGTGGACTCGGTGCGCCACTCAATCGGAAACGTCTGCCCCTGCGGCCAGACTTCCCCGCCATCCGGGGAAATCACGCGAACATACGTTGCCGGGCTAAGCGATGCCTGCGCCGTATCCCCATAAGCCCCCAGATCGATATAACCACCGTTTGGTGATGGCTCCAGATTAAACGCCGAAGCCGCATCGCCACGATCAATCCCCGGCGAGGTCGCCGAAGAGTTCACAGAAACCACCGCCCCAATCACCGGCAGCCCGGAAGAGTACAGCACCGGCGCAAATCCCTGTCCGGTCGGAACCCCATACGCGCTTTGCAGATGGAAATCGTAATTCGCCCCCACCGAAACAAACAGCGGGTCTTGCGACAAGCTATTCGTATCCGTGAACGAGGCATTGCGCCACCCCGCCAAAGTCGCCCGCGCGATCCCCTGCCAGTTGCCCACCACACCCGCCGCGGTGACATAAAGCAGATTGTAATCGCTGGTAAAACCCGCCTGGCTATCCGAAGCCACAAACAAATCCGCCCCCGCCAGCGTCCAGAGAATATTGTTCCGCACATCTACGCTGCTCGACCCGGCAATATGAATCGCATCCGAAACAGGCTGATAAACCGTATTATTCTCCAGCCGAGTCCCCGATGCATTTTGGACCTGAATGCCAAAGGATGAATTGGAATAGACCAGATTGTTCGCCAGTGTCGAAGCGTTGTTGACGTAGATCCCGGTGGCGTTGGAGTAAACAGCGTTCTGTGTCGCGTTCGATCCGTAATAAAGCTCGATCCCGGTCCCGGAGTTGGAATACACCCGATTGGCGGTAAGCGTTCCGCCATAGGAAATAATCCCGTTGGAATTAGCGAAGACATCATTGTCCGAAATCGTCCCCCCGTTGAAGTTAATCCCCCAACGCCCCGAACCCGTCTGACCATACACCGAGTTGCCCGTAATGAGCGTATACCCGCCGCTGGCATCAATGCCATCCGCGGCATTGTCATAAACCTGATTCCCCAGCGCCACGCCATCCGTCAAATTCGCATCGCCGACCGTCGCCAAGCCATTATTGGCTTCATAGATATAGATGCCCGTGCCATTGGAATAAATCGTATTCGCACCCACTTCGACCACACCCGGATTATTAAGGTACAACCCCGTGTCGGCGTTGTAAGCAATCGTGGAATGCTCAATCTGCGAAATGGTCGTCACCGAGTAAACCCCGTACCGGCCATTGTTGGTCGCGGTAATGGAATCCAGAGACGGGCTATAACAATCCGCTTCAATCCGCAGCCCATCATGCGTATTCGCCGTCACCGTCAGATTCGACGCGGTGAAAACCGTAGACCCGTTCTCCACCCACAGCCCGATCTCCCCACCCGTCAGCGTCAAGTTGCGGATGGTCGTAAAGTCCGCGTTATCCAGCTCCATCGCATACGCGCCACTATATGGATACGCACGATCCAGTATCGCCGCCTTGGATGGATCCGTCGGCCCGGTAATCGTAACGCCCTCATCATCCCCGATCCCCGCGATGCCACTGATAATCAGATTCTGCAACTCAATATAATGCCCGGTGTCGACATAAATCGTATCCTGCGCCCCCAGATCATAAGGCCGTAGCACCGCAGCAATAGAAGGCTTCGGATCAGCCGCCGAAGTCCCCGTATTACGATTGTCCCCGATCGCCGTCGTGTAAGCATCGTTCGCCGTCGACGAATCATTGACATAATACGAGTGCGTCTGATTCGGAACCGCAAACGCCTCGCGCGAAGACGTCGTGACAGAAGAATTAGCAACCGAAGTAATCTTAATCCGATACCGCGAATCATCGGCTGGCAGCCCACTGGTCTGCGGCGACCACAGATATTGCCCCGCCGACGCCGCCACAATCGCGATATCCGCAACTTTACCCACGCCTTCTTTATCAACCTCAATATCAATATTCCCCGTAACATTAAAGCTATGCCATGTGATGTACTGGAAGCTGGTCGCCACCCAATCCTGATACATCCGCGGCGAATCCAGATAGAGATAACTCGCCGGCGAAGTAGACGCCAGCGGCGTATCTCCATAAGCGCCCAGATCAATCCGCCCGCCATTCGGCGCAGCTTCCAGATCGTACGACGACGTCGGATCCCCTGCATCAATACTCGTCGAAACCACATTGCTCAGCCGATAATCATCCCCCGCCAGATTAACGAATTGCGGATTATCCAGCGTAGGATTCGGCCGCGTCGTCCCGATCGAATGCATGTCCTGACCCGAAGCCAGCATCCAATCCAGGATGTCCGTGAAATCAATCACCTCATACGCCACTTTGCCTACCGCTGTGGTGTAGAGATTGTTGTAATCGCTAACCAAACCCGCGACCGAGTCGAGCGAAACATACAGATCGTAACCCGCCTGGCTCCAGAGAATATTGTTCTTAATCATCGCCGAACTGCTGGCCGCGACCAGCCGAATCGCATCACCCGCCGGTGCATAAATAGTGTTGTTGGTGACGGTGATATTGTTCGCCGCCGTCGCGAAGATGCCATACGCGCTATTGCGATAGATGACGTTGTGATTGATGTTCGCGTACGGCGCCGCCGCGATCGCCGTCGCGTTGCCGTAAATCCGATTGAACTGCAACGTCGTACTCACCGGCAAATTCACGCCGACCGTATTATTATAAATCAGATTCGGATCTGACCAATCCGACCCACCCACCTGCCCGCGCGAAAGCACACCCGTGGCGTTGTCATGAATCTTATTGCCATAAACACTGGCATTCCCTCGATCCGAATAGAGTCCCGTCGTCTGACCGGAAATTTCATTATCCGAAACCGTCGCCGTAGTCGCCGTCGGCAGATAAATCCCATACGAACCCACACCCGTGACCGTGTTATGCGCGATCGTCGTCACCCCGTTATCCACGCGAATGCCCGTGCTCGTCCCCACGCCGGCAACCGCATTTTGGCGAATCGTCGTGCTCGTCGAGTTCGGCAGATAAATACCGAACGACGTCGAACCATTCACCGTGTTCGACTCAATATCCGCTGGCGCACTGTTGGAAAACCAGATGCCATAGCGCCCGCTGAGATTCAAAATATTCGACGTGATCGGACCCGTCACGACAGATTCGAAATCAATTCCGTAGTCGGAAGACCCGCTCAGAGTGTTATGAGTAACCGTTGTGGCACCCGTATCAATTTCAATCCCAGTTCGCGCCCCAGAGAAACCGAGGAATGAATTGTTATTAACCGTGCTATTCGAAGCGCCATTAACGCGAATCCCATACGTCGCGAACCCGGACCCGGTATTATTTTCGATATCAATACTGCCCGGCCCATCCGCCTCAATGCCCGTACCCGAATTAACCGCGATCGAGTTATTCAGAATCACCCCGCCAACACTCGGCACATAAATTCCATCCGTCGCACTCTTCGAAAGCGTATTGGATTCGATATCCGCCGCGACCGTGGATGAGTCATACCGAATGCTCGTCGAATTAAAGACTGCAACAGTATTCGACTTAATCACCCCAGACGCTGCCGAAGTCAGATAGATGCCGTAAGTGCCCGACCCCGAAAGAGAGTTATTCGAGATCGTCTCCGACGACCCCGCCTGAATGTATATGCCCACCCCGCTGTTTTGCGACATCGAATTGTTCTTAATCGTCGCCGTCGTCACGTGCGGCAGATAGATCCCATCCACCGAACTGCCATTGATCGCCGGGTTGTTCTCAATATCCACCGCCCCCGCCCCGCCGATCATCACGCCCGTCCCCGACGACGCATTGATGCTGTTCGTCAGAACCGTCGCCCCAACCGCATTCGGTGCATACAGAGAATAAACAAAACTGCTGGTGACGGTATTGCTTTCGAAATCGACCGCAGCCGTCCCATCATATTCGATGGCGTAATTCGTGCCCGTCACCGAGTTCTGCGTGATCGCTCCAACCGAACCCGAAACCAGCCAAATCCCATTGTTAAACGAGCTGCCCACCGTATTGCCCGTCACCGGCCCGATCGTCGGCGCCGTCAACAGCATCCCGCTCGTCCCCCGCCCATCAACCTTGTTCTGCGAAACCGTCGGGATCGAACTGGCGGTCGCCTGAATCCCCTGCCCGGACGCCGTGGAAAGAACCTGATTGGAGATCAGCGTAACCGCACCGGAATTCTTAACATAAATGCCATACACCGACGAACCGGATACCGTATTCCCTTCCAAATCAATCGCGCTCGATCCATCAAACTCAATGCCCGTTTGCGATCCCGCCACAGAATTGCTCGCCACCACCGCAGACGTCGCGCTGACAATAAGAATGCCATACGTAAACGAATTATTCGTCGTCACCGTAACCGTATTCCCCGTCATCGGCCCACTCGCCGCCGACGAGATCAGAATCGCATGACCCCCGCGACCATTCACACTATTCCCCGTCACCGTCGGCGTCGCCGCCCCCGCAATATCAATCCCCTCCGAATAAATACCCGTAAGCTGGTTCGAAGAAATAATCGCCGAAACAGGACTCGTCAGATTGATTCCAAAACTATTGGTATTGGAAATGTGGTTCGATTCCACATCCGCGCTCCCCACCGCGTCATATTCAATCCCCGTCCCACCAGAAGCATTGATCTGATTGTTCGCCGCCTTAAACGTGCTCGCCGCCGTCGCCCGGATGGCATAACTGCTTGAGCCGCTCAGCGTATTGGATTCAATATCAATCGAACCCGTCGAGTCGATCTGAATTGAAGTCGTCGATCCGCCCGCCGAGTTATTCGTGATGAGCCCCGACGAACCCGCCCCGAAGTGAATCCCAATCGCGCTCGATCCCGTGATCAAATTTCCTGAAAGCGTCGTCCCCACCGCCACATCAATGCGAATCCCCTGCGCCGATGAACTCGCCATCGAAAACGTATTGTTCTGCACCGTAACATTAGTCGCAGCCGGCACATCAATCCCATACACCGTCGACCCGGTAAACGTATTATGCGTAATCGCCGTCAACCCCGTGCCATCGACCTCAATCCCCGTCCCCGTCAGCACTCCAAACGAATTCCCATCAATCTGCCCATACGCCGACCCCGTCAGATAAACACCGCGCTGCGCCGTCCCGGTGAACGTATTACTCTCAACCGCATTCACTCCCCCATCCGCCCGCACGATCGCCGCCGCATTCGAACCGATAACCCCCGAGTTCTGCGTCGCCGAATGGCTCCCCGCGCCCGCAAAATAAATCGCGTACGTCGTCGCCCCCGACAGCTTGTTATTACTGACCACGCTCGCCCCCGAACCATCGATCTCAATATCGATCGAATATCCCGAAGCGATCGTGTTGTACTCCGCATTCCCCGATCCCGTATTCTGAAACCAGATCGCCGCCGCGCCACGCCCGGTGATGCTGTTTTGCGAAACCGTATGCGCCGTCCCCCCGCCCAGCAGAATCGCCGAACCACCTGAGGGCGTCAGCACATTCGACTTCACATCCGCCGACACGCTGTTCGCGGCATTGATCGCCGCCACGCTCGTCTGCGTGATGTTGTTGTCATTAATCGCAATCGCGCCCGTCGTTGCTGCATAGATCCCCGTCCCCTGCCCCGTCAGAATATTATTCAGCAGCGTATCGCTATCGCCGCTGACGACATCGATCCCATACGTCGAAGACCCTGTGATGGTATTGTTCTGGATCGTCGCCGAATCACCGGCAAACCGAATCCCCGCCGACGCGCCCGAGAGCGAGATCGTGTTATTGCCAATGATCGACCCCGCCCCGCCCGCCGCGTCAATTCCATAAGAATTGGAATTGGTAATCGTGTTATGCTCAATATCGAGCAGCCCACCCCCCGTGACCAGAATGTCCGCCGAAGCATTCGAGAACGTGTTATTCAGGATCGTAACTTTTTCCCCCGCAATCGCGCTCACCGTCACCGCCGGCGAAATCCCAACGTTAAATGAATTGTTTTCAATATCCATAGCCCCATTGGCCAAGAGCTGAGACGTCCCCGTAAACGTGTTACTTTCAATAACATCCGCCGCCGCACTCGCGCCCAGATCGGTCGTCGTGAGCGTCGTATTACTCAGCGCAAATCCATACAGCAGCGTCCCGCCCCCCGCGAGCGTGATCTGGGCATTCTGCAGAATCGTCTGATTCCCCGGCGCCGCAAAAATAGCGATACCCGCTTGCGCCGCGCTCATCAGCACAGCAGCCGAGTAGCTGCCCGAATCCACCACAATAATATCATTCGGCCCAAGCACGTAACTGCTCAGAATCGCCGCAATACTCGCCTTCGGCTGCGATGGATCCGTCCCCGAATTCGCATCATTCCCCGCCGCCGTCGCGTAATACGAATTCGCCGTCGACCCGTCGTTCACATAATAAACATGCTGATCGCTCCCCGCCGAAGGCTCAATCGCCAGCGAATAGCTGCTCGCCGTGCTCTGCCCCGCAGGAAAAACCTTGATGTAATACGTCCCCGGCTGCGCATTGGTCAGCGTCGCCGTAATATTGTCCCCATCCCCGCGCCCCGTCTCAAGGATATGCCCCTGGGCGTCCAGGATATCGAATTCCAATTTCCCCGCCACATAATAACTCGGATAATTCAGCTTCACGTCGATCGAGCCCGGCCGAACCACCGCAAACCGGTAGAAATCCTTATCCGACGCCGTATCGATGCTCATCCCCGAGACATGAATCCCTGGCGCGGCTCCTAGATCAACCGCCGTCGCCTGCGTGTCATTCGGCTCAAACCGATCCGACAACTTCGTCGCCGTCAGCAGCGAATTCGAATCAAAATCCGCGATCGTCCCGCTGGCGACAGTAAACGATTTGGAGATGCCGACGATCGTCGCCTCGATGTCCACTTCCCAGCCGACCTGCGCCGTGATATCGATCACCGAGAGAATCTTGTCCCCAAAATCCGACTGGCTCTTCAGCTCATACGCAATCTCATCCCCATGCACTTTCCCGTCATGGTTCGGATCATTCAGATTCGCCTGTATGTCCACATTGAGCTGCCCCTTCGCCACCAGGCTCGCCACATCCACATCCACCCCGCCCGTCACATACAAATCCAAGTGCAGCGAAAGCTCCGGCAGCGGAGCCCCCTTGGAATTCGTCCCGCTCGAACTGGCATAAAACCCATCCAGCAAATCCAGCGGATCACCATCATCCAAGAACTGGTGAATCCCATGCGTGTCATACCCAAACTGGATATTCGACGACCCCACCAGATCCCCGCCAAATCCCAGCGTCACCGGCCAGAACGGCGAAAATTCAAAATCAAAATTCTTACTGAAATCGAGCTGCGGCGGCGTGAACGTCACCAGCGTAATGTCCTGCCCGAGCAGCAGCTTAAAAATCTGCGACGGATCATCGAAAATCGGAAAATCAAACCCGCCCCCCGTCCCGTCCAGATTCTGCGACGCGCCGATCGCATTCGCATCCGCCGCATCATTCGAATTCCCATCCAGCGAAAGACCATTCAATTCATTGGCAATGCTGTTAATCGTCGAATTCGCGAAATTCGTAAACGTCGAAACATCATTCGAAGGATCGCGCAGATCCTCATTCCCAAAATTGAACGACCCGATGTTGAGATACACCTCCCCGCTGTTGGTCGGCAGCTTATCCAGCGTATTCCCAATCAATCCCGCAATCGCCAGCAACTGATGAATGAACGTGAAATTAGCCGGCTGCCCCGTATCCGTGACCGTGCTCGGATCGATGCTACTGCTGCTATTTCCCGTGAGCTTGCCCGTCAGTGTGCCATCCCCGACCAGCAAATCCGCCCAGGTGATATCCTGCCCCGCCATATCCGAAACAATCGGCACCCGCCCGTTCAGGAAATTAATCACCGGCAGAATCGGATCAATCACATCCTTGATCTTGGAAACAATTGGCGCCAAAAACTGGCTGACAAACGTCCCCAGATCCATCCGCACATTGTCAAAGCTCACCGTCGGCGCATTCAGCGAATCATCGGTAGCGCTGTCAAACGCCCAGTTGACATGCAGGTCCGCTTCAATGTGCGGGAACGCCGCCTCATCCCCAAAATCCACCGCCAGCCGCAAGTTCACCGCCGCGCTCCCCGAAATCGAAGCCGACGCCAGATCCGAAATATCATATGTCCCTCCGATCAAATCCGTGAATGGAATCACTCCATCCGTTAGCCCCGCCGGCGTCTTCAAATCCAAACTCGCCGCCGCCGCGAACTGCGTCGCATCCGCCGAATTCCCATCCGCAATCCCCAGATCTTGAATGCTCGCATGCAGGAACCCCAGCGACCCCTGCAACGTCGCCGGCAATTTCACCGACACATTCGCCGACACCGCATGCGTCCCCGGCGCATAATTCGTATCGATAAAGAACCCATCCGCCGCCGACACCCCGAACTTCAAATCCAGATGGAATCCCGCCGTAACAATCACGCTCCCATCCGCGCTCAAATTCAGCGCCGGCAGCCCCAGATCAAACGGCACATTCGTCGTCACCGTATCATCAATCGGAACCTCAAACTCCACCTTATCGACAATCAGATCCCCGTCCGTATCCGTCAGCGTCACCGGCACATCATTGAAATCCTTCACCCCATCCCCGTTCGTATCCGCCAGATTCGACCCCAGCGCCTGCGCGATCAATTTCCGCGCCTCTGTCACCGCATCCCCGACCGGATTCTGCACCAGCGGCTCCAGCGTATTCCGCAGCACGCTCCTCAGATCATCCAAAAACGTAAACGCATCCTGCAAATGATTCCCCACGATCGGCAGCGATTGAATAAACGCCAGATCATTCAGCCCGTCCTCCACGAGTCCCAATAGCGAATCCAGCCCATCCACCACCACCCCCAGGTTGCTCAGCAGATCAAAATTCTTCACCGCATCCGCCAGATCCGGTGCCGTCACCGCGATCGTCCCCGGGATATCCGTCAGATCCGCAAAGACCGTCAGACTCCCGATATTGTTCGCCACCGTCGGCGTCGCTATCGGCAAATCCACCGACAACTGCCCCTGCAATACCGGCGTCACCGCATCCACCACCTGGTCAAAGTAATACCGATGACTCGCCGAAGGCGTCAGCGTCAACCCCAGCTCCGCCGGCGACTCCACCAGCGTCGGCGAAGTCTCCTTCGTCAAATGCGCCGACCCATTCAATATAAACAGCCCCACCGGCCCCAAACTCAAATTCGCATTCAAATTCGTCGCATCCAACTCCGCCGTCAACTCCACATGCGTCGAATCATATAAAAACGGCGTAAAAATAGGCCGCGTCGCATCCGCCGGGTCCGTCGTCAGCCGAATCCCCAGATCCAATTCCAAATCCGCCGACAACTTCGCCGACACCGACCCGCTCGCCCCTACTTCCGCAATATTCCCCAGCCCGTCAATCAGCCCCTTAGCCGCGCTGTTCGCCGGCAGCAGATTCGCCAAATCCTGCAGCGACAACGAGAACGGCTGCGACCCCGAATAATCCAGCGGCTGATAGTGAATCGCCGCCTTGATCGCATCGCTATCCAGCGACAACGTCACCGTCGCCGCATGCACGCCCTCCGCCAGCAACTTCGCATTGATATCCGCACTGAGCCCCTGCAACGTCGCATCCGGCGACGCCGTAATCTTATTAATCACATCCAGCAGCTTCTGACTGTACCCCAGCAAATCATCCACGCTCTTATTAATCAGCGGCAGCTTATCCCCAAACGCCGGCAGTGGGTCCAGCGTCTGCAAATAACTCACCAGTTGCGACAGCCCATTGAGCGCATCCGCCAGCGTCATATCCGACAGCGACGACAAATTCCCGAGCTGCGGCGTCGTAATCACCGCCCCTGCTGGATTCTTAATATCCGCAATCGCGATCCCCAGCGTCGGCGACCCGCTCAGCGCCGCCCCGATAATCGCCGGCGTCACCGTCAGCGGCAACGACACATTCGCCGCCCCCACCACATTCAACGACGACACCAACGATGACGGATCCGCCAGCCCCGCCGCAATCTCCGTCAACGTCAAATGTCCCGAAGGAGTATGCGTCAACGGGTCCTGCAAAAACAGATCCGCCTCCGCCGTCACCGACGCCGAACCATTCACCACCCCCACCCCCAGAAACCCATAATGCGCACTCGCATTAATCCCCTGCGGCGTAGCCACCGCCACCGTCGCTTTCGCCGACGCGTTCTGAATATAGACCCGATCCGTCTCCGCCCTCGCAACCGCATGCGCCCCGTCCACCAATCCCAGCGCCGCCGCTCCCGCATCCCCCGCCGGCACATCCACGCTCAGTGTTGCGTCGCTGCTGCTGTAGGTCGTCGAAAACGTAATGCGATTCCCGTTATGCCCCGCTGTCACCAATGTCTCGAGCCCCGCCGCCGCCAGCGCCGCATTCACATCCGTCACCAGATCATCAATCGACTGGTTGCTCGCATCCGCCGGCACAGTCACCGCCACCGGCACGTCCGCCCCATTCAGTCCGCTCGCCGACCCCAAATCAAACGAAAAATGCGCATCCGCCGGCAACCGCCCATTCGTCGGCAGATCCACCGACCCCGTCAGCACATCCGCCTGCGGCGCCAGATCAATCCCAATCGTCATATCCAGCGACGCCCCCGGCGTAATCGTCACGCTGCTGCTCGAACTGATCCCCCCCAGCGATCCCAAATTCACATCAAAACTCATCGGCACCGTCAGCGCCGAAAAATTCTCCACAATATCCACCTGGAACGTCAGCCGCTTATTGATCGCGTCATACACCGGCGCGACATTGGTCCCCAGTATCTGCCCCAGCGCCGTCAGGAAACTCTGGATATCCGTGAAATTCGGATTCCCCCCCGACGCCGTCAACGGCGTGATCACCTTGTCCTCAAATACCTGCCCGAGATTGACCAGATCGCGAATCGTCTTCCCGCTGCTGAACGGGATCGTCGTGTTCAAAACTGCATTCGCCGTCTGCGAATCCGCGTTCTTCGCGATCTGCGTCAGTTGCGAAACCATCGACCCCAGCAGCGACAACACCTGCGACGGCGAGATATTTTCAAACGGCAAAAACGACACAAAATCCGCATTCGTCGTGATCGTCGGCGCGCGCCCGCTGAACAAATCCGGACTCTGAATGGTCAACGTCGGCGTCCCATTCGCCGGCAACCCCGCCAGGCTCGCCGACAACGGCAGCGTCGCCGACGCCGACCCCGTCGCCTGCACCGAAAACAACTGGTCGATCGCCGTCGAATTCAGCTGCGCCAGCGTAATATTCCCCGAAGAATCCCCCCCGTTCACCGTCACATGGATCTGCCCATTGATCGCCGCCGACCCATTGACGATCCCCGCCTTCAGAAAGCCGACATTCACCGCCGCATTCAGATTCGAAGCATTGGCCGACACCGACGCCGAAACAGTATTAAATCGAACAAAGAACTGCTGATCCGCCGGCACCCCGCTGTTGAGATTCACGCCAAACGTCACATCCAGATTAAACGACAACGTCACCGCCAGCGTCGCCGCCGCGCTGATCGAAATCCCCATCGCCGACGCGATATCCCCCGCACTCAACGAAATCGAAAGCGTCTTCGTCGCCGCCACCGGCACTTCAAACAAAAGCTGATTCGCCGCCGAATCCAGCCCGCCGGTCACACCCGCCTGATTGATCGTCGCCGCCACCCCGCTCCCCGCGTTCACTGCCGCCTGCTTCAGCAGCGCCACCAGATCATCCGTCGTCAGCGCCTGCGTCCCCGCCAGCGCATTCTCCACCGGCTGCAGCAACGACTGTAGCAACCCCGCCACATCAATCTGCGACGCAATCGACGTATTAATCAGCGGCAGCAGCGTCGACCACGCCGCCCCCGATACAATCCCCGCTCCCAGCGTTTGCAATTTCGCGATCCCCTGCTGCAGCGCCAACCGCGCCGCCGCTTCCAGCGCCGCCGGCGCAATCTGCGTCAAATCCGGCGTCGTCACCGCAATCGTCCCCGGAATATTCGTCAAATCCGCAAACGCCGTGATGCTCCCGATCCCATCCGACGCCGCCGGCGTCGCCAGCGGCAGATCAACCGATAATTGTCCCGCAAACGTCGGCGTCACTGCCGCCGCCGCCTGGTCAAAGTAATATCGATGCGTCGCCGTCGGAGCCAGATTTATCCCAATCGCCGCCGGTGAATCCACCAGCGTCGGCGACGTCTCTTGCGCCAGATGCGCCGACCCGTTCACGATAAACAACCCCACCGGCCCAAGATTCACATTCGCATTCAGATTCGTCGCGTCCAGCTGCGCCGTCAGATCCACATGCGTCGAGTCATACAGGAACGGCGTAAAAATCGGCCGCGTCGCATCATTCGGATCTGCCGACAAACGAATCCCAACATCCAATTCCAAATCCGCCGACAGCGCCGCACTCACCGTCCCGCTCGATCCCACCTGCGCAATATCCCCCAGCCCGTTCAAAATCGCCTTCGCCGGATTCCCCGCCGGCAGCAGGTTCGACAAATCCTGCAACGACAGCGAAAATGGCTCCGATCCCGCGAAATTCACCGGCTGATAATGAATCGCCGCCTTGATCGCATCCCCGTCCAGCGACAAATTCACCGTTGCCCCCGTCACCCCCGCCGCCAGCAACCGCGCGTTTAAATCCGCGCCAAATTGCTGCAACGACCCATCCGGCGAAGCCGCGATCTGATTCGCAACATCCAACATCTTCTGAGTATATCCCAGTAAATCATCCACGCTCTTGTTGATCAGCGGCAGCTTCGCCCCAAATTGCGGCAACGGCGCCAGCGACTGCAAATACGACACCAGTTGCGTCAGCGCCTTCAGCGCATCCGCCGGCGTCATGCTCGAAAGCGACGACAAATTCGCCAGTTGCGGCGTCGTAATATTAACGTTCGTCGGATCTTTCAAATCCGCAATCGACACCGTCAGCGCCGGCGACCCGCTCAATACCGCCCCCACAATCGCCGGCGTCACCGCGATCGGCAGATTGATATTCGCCGACCCCGTCACATTCAGCCCCGACAGCAACGACGTTGGATCTCCCAGCGTCGCTGCAATCTGCGTCAACGTCAAAATCCCCGACGATGTATGCGTCACCGGATCCGCAAACGCAAAATCCGCCTCCGCGGTCACCGTCGCCGAACCACCGCTCACTCCAACCCCCAGAAATCCATAATGCGCGCTGGCATTAATCCCCTGCGGCGTCGACACCGTAATCGTCCCCTTCGCAGACGCATTCTGAATAAATATCCGATCCGTATCCGCTTTCCCCGCCGCCTGTGCCCCATTCACCAGCCCCAGCGCCGCCGCCCCCGCATCCCCCGCCGCCACCAGCACCGTCAACCCTCCCCCCTCGCTGCTGTAGGTCGTCGACAACGTAATGCGGTTCCCCGATTTCCCCGCCACCACCAGACCATCAATCCCCGCCGTCGCCAGCGCCGTGTTGACATCCGCCACCAGATCATCGATCGAATGGTTCGTCGCATCCACCGGCACCGTAATCGCCACCGGCGCTCCCACCGCCGCCCCCAAATCCAGCGAGAAATGCGCCGCTGACGGCAGCTTCCCACTCGCCGGCACATCACTCGCCCCCGTCAGCAATTCATCCTGCGGCGTCAGATCGATCCCCACCGTCATGCTCAACGATGCCCCCGGCGTGATCGTCACGCTGCTGCTCGACGTCACCCCTCCAAGCGATCCCAGATTCACATCAAAACTCATCGGCACGCTGATCGCCGCGAAATTCTCGGAAAAATTAAACGTAAACGTCAGCCGCGTGCTCGCCGCGTCATACGCCGACGTGATGTTTGCCCCCAGCGATTGCCCCAGCGCCGCAATCATCCCCTGCACATCCGAAAAATCCGGCACGCCCCCCGACATTAGCGGCGTGACAATCTTGTCCGTAAACGCCGCCCCCAGCGTCAACAAATCCTCCAGCTTCTTCCCACCCGTAAATGGAATCACCAGATTCCGAATCGAACTCGCCGCCTTCCCTACCGCGTTCTGCCCGACCGCATCCAAATCCGTCGCTACCGTCTTCAATAGCGACAACACATCCGACGCCGACATATTTTCAAACGGCAACAACGACGAAAAATCCACGTTCGGATCAATCGACAACGACTTCCCGCTGAACAGATCCGTGCTGTTCAACGTCAACGTCGGCGTCCCGCTAAGCGGCAACCCCGTCAAGCTCGCCGTCACCGGCAGCGACGCCGTCGCCGTCCCCGATGTCTGCACATTAAACAACTGCCCCGCCGGCGTAGACGTCAGCTGCGCCATCGTCACATTCCCCGACGAATCCGCCCCATTCAGCGACACCTGAATCTGCCCATTCAGCGCCGCCGACCCATTCACCACCGACGCCTTCAAAAACCCGACATTCAAACTCGCATTCACATTCGACGCGCTCGCCGCCGCCGAAGCAGTCAGCCCATTAAACCGCACGAAAAACTGCTGATCCGTCGGCACACCCGAATTCAGATTCATCCCAAACGTCAAATCAAAATTCACCGACATCGTCAGATTCAGCGTCGCATCCGCCCCAAGCTGAATCCCCATCGCCGCCGCGATCTGCCCCGCATTCAACGTCACGCTGAACGTCTTGGTCGCCGACACCGGCACGCGAAACAGCAACTGATTGTTGGACGCATCGAGCCCCGCCTGCACCGCCGCCTGATTCACTAGCGCCCCCACCCCCGACCCCGCCTGCACCGTCGCGTTCTTCAAGAGCGCCGCGATATCATCCGTCGTCAGCGCCTGCGCCCCCGCCAGCGCACTCTCCGCCGGCTGCAACATCGAATTGATCATCGTCGGCACATCCAGCACCGAAGAAATCGACTGATTCACCAAAGGCAGCAGCGCCGCCCACTGCGACCCCGCCACGATCGACGTCCCCAGCGACTGCAACTGCGCCAGCCCCTGCGCCAGCGCCTGCTTCGCCGCCGCCGTAAGCGCCGTCGTCGTCAACACCGGATCATCCGCCGGTGTCGCCAAAACCGACGGCGTCGCCGCCGGCCCCGCCGCCGTCACACTCGCAATCGCCGGCAACCCCTTCGCCCCCCCCGCCGCCACATACGCCGACACCATCGCCGACGTCCCATCCTCCGTCACCACATCCACCGACGCCGGCGCAATCCCCCCATGCGACACCTTCCAGGCATCCGACGCCTGCTTCAGGTAATACGCCAGATAATCGACCCCATAGCTGTACGTCGTCGCGCTATTGGACGGGACAATCCCCCCCACATACGCATTCGCCCCCGTTCCCGCGACCACGGGCGCCACCCGCCAGTCATAATTCACCGTGAACAACGACTGATTCGCCACATACCCCTTGCTCTGCAAACTCGCCACCAGCCCCGCATACACCACATCCGAAGACGCCGTGCTGAGCTCCGTCGGCGCGATCCCCTGCTGCTGATTCCACACCGCCTGATACCCCGCCGCCGGCCCCTCCGACCCCGCGCTCGGCACAATCAACAACGGCCTCTCCACCCCCGTCGAAAACAGAATCCTCTGCTCCAGCGTCTCCACAACCCGATGAACCGCCCCCTTCAAAGCCCGCCGTGTGCGCGCATTGCCAACCAGTTCCGACATATAAAATCTCTCCCTCTAACAACAAATTAAAAATGACAACGCTGGCGCAAGCACTCTCAAAACCAACATTTAGACAACAAATTAGCTTCGAAGGGTCAAACGCTTACGCCAAAACGCAGTCTTCTAAAATATACCTTCAAATCCCCATCAAACCTAGAGATAAAAGATTGCTAAAAAGACATCAAATTTCCCCCAAGTACCGACAAATCGACATACATGCCCACATTTAACCGCATCGACCTCCGTCCATATCACACTGCTTAGCGGTCGGGCCGCAGGCCCACCCTCACCGCCCCATCTGCCAATGCCGAATCGCCTCCGACGGCCAAACCAACATAATCACATTCAACGTCAGATTATCCCGAATCGCTAGCCCCACCCCCACCTCCATCCCCACAGCCAACCCCACCGTCACCCACACCGGCAGCCGCCGCGCCAGCACAAACCCCACTACACAACACAAAATATCCGACACCGAATTCAGAATGCTATCCCCATAATAATCCAGCGACATCGTCTCCTTCCGATACCGATCGATAATAAAACTCGAATTCTCCAGCACCTCCCAAGCCCCCTCCATCCCCACTGCCATCAGTAAACACAACCCCACCGGCCACTTCCCCCGCCCCGCCCAACGCAACACCCCATATAACACAAACCCATGAATCACATGCGAAAACGAATACCAATCCAACAACTGCTGTGAATTCTCAGGCCCATCCACCTTCCCCGCCCACAACATCACCTGCCCACTCTTACTAATCCCCCGCCTCCCCATCCCATGCTCCCACAACCCCACACAAACCATGATCCCCACCGCCATCAGCACATACGCCCACAGCGGAAGCCCATCACGTCTTTCTTTCATTTTGAGCAACCATTTAATGCGTTCGTCAAATTTTCGTCTGCTCCCTACGCCTAAAAATACAATACCCCCAAATCACCTAAAGCACTCTCCCCTTAAAACATCTGCTTGGTGACCCTAGTGGCCTTTGTGTCTAAACTCCTGGCGGATTTGGTTCAACTGGTGGTAATGCCTTCGGATGGGTTGGGAGATTCGGCCCTAAGAAAATGAGTACTCTGTGAGAAAATACATAATTGCCTCCGTGAGAAAGTGTTGTTCTCATCCTGTAATCAGTGCCCATTTTCTCACTAGCTATTGTATGGCAATTTGGTGTCTAGCAAATCTTATTGTTATTAATGGCATTGGAATTGGCACATGGATCGACCTTTTATTATCGATCATTGCCCCTCTCCTCACTCCCCTTGCACTTATCTTGGCAACATTGGGACTCTTTATTAGTCGATATCCAAATGATTTTGTTTTTGGTTGTGTTTGTTGGGGAACATATCTTGGAACCTATGCCTTATCGATTATTCTGATTATCTACATTCGACGGTTCTTACCCATTCAAACTGAAAATATCTGCCCGAAATGTGGATATGATGTAAGGGTAACGCCAATACGATGTTCCGAATGTGGGACATCTATTATAGGGAAATAGAGCATTCAATTGCCTCGCGGAATCCGCCGGCGCATCAGACACACCAGCATCCCCACCGCCACCATTCCCCCCGGCTCCGGCGCCACAATGCTAAACGACGCCCCCCCACTCCAATACGAATCATCAAAACTCACCGAATTCTGCATCACCGAATTCGAAATCACCACCCAATTATAAGTCCCAATCCCCAGCGGCGACGTCAACTGCCAGCTCGTCGCCCCATCCACCTCCGGCGACAACTCCAGCAAACTCGACCAGTCCTGCGAATACACCGCCACCTCAAACATCGTCGAATGCCCTGAATTCTGCTTCGTCCACGCCAGCACCGGCTCCGTCGCCAGTGTGCTCCCCCCATCCGCCACCCCCCCCGCAGCCCCAGGCACCGAACTCACCCCATTCGCCTCAAACACATCCCCCAATAGCGACCGCGTTAGCGGCGTCGTCCCCGCCACCAACCGCGCCTGCTTCCACAAATCGCTCATCCGACCATTATCCCCCGCGCCCACCGCCTTGAGTAGATTGAAGACTCCCTGATCCCCCAGCGACACCTGATCGCTCCGCCCCGCACGCGGATACTGCTCACCAGGCGTATTGTCCCGCAAATCCCACAGCACCCGCGCCACCGACAACTCATCCCCCTCCCCCTGCCCAGGCACCACATAACTTGTCGCCCCCACAGTCCCCGTCCGATTCTCCAGATCCACGCTGAACTGTGATGAATTATCCAACGTCACATTCCCCGTCGAGCTAAAACGGTCATAAGACGTATTCGTATCCGACGCCGGCATCCCCGATATCGCCCCCGGCACCGCCCGATTCATCGCGCTCGTCCCCATATACGACGCAATCCCCTCCTGCCACGCAAACTGCGTCCCCGCCACCGCTCCCAACATTGGCCCTTTCGGATCGCTGATATTGTCCTGGTTAAACGAGTGCGTCGCCCCGATCGTCTGCTCCACATGCAGCGCATTCGTATTGGCGATCGCATGCCCATACTCGTGAAACATCGCATCCCACGTCCCCCAAGAATCATACCCCAGCGTAATGCTCGTCCCATTCGTATCTGACCCATTCCCCCACTGCGGCGCAAACCGCACCTGCACCGACGGCGCCTGCGCCCCCAGCGATGCATAATACGCATTCTCCACCCGCAGCCCCTGCATGAATCCCACTGCTTTCCCCGCATCATTGTTATTCCCCACCGCCCCCGCATTAAACGTCGTCCCGAACGATCCATCATTCACCGTATACGTCCCCGGCATCTGATACGTATACACATCTCCAAAATTCACCCCCGCCGTCCCCACATTCGTCACCGCCGCCTTCACCACCACCGACAACTGCAGCGCACTCTTATCCGCCCTCTCATAGTTCGTCGAAAACGTCATCTTCCCCGTCGCATCCGTCACCCAAGTCCCCACCAGCGTCGCCACCCCCGAAGAGTTGTCATACACCGAAACCTGCGTGCTGATCAGCGGATGTGTATTCCCCACCCGATCCGTCCAATCCAGCAAAAACGACCCCGAAGTCGTCGTCCCCAGCGCCGGGGCCGACAGCAACGCTATTACAAACAATCCCCCCAATGCTTTTCTCCGACCTGCCATACTGTTTCTCCTGCTCTCCGCGAAACCGCTCCACCCCACCATACGTTATGGCAATCCCAATCCACAAATATTTTTTCCCGCCAAAACGTCCAATAACCCCCTATTTACCCCATTCCCCCTCAAACCTTAGGCCGATCCGACTTATACAGGTCCAGATAAAAGTACATCAACTCCTTCCCCGCCACCTGCTTGGTCCGCGAATGCGCAAACCGAAACTTCTCAAACAGCTTGATCGCCGCCTCGCGCTCCACAAACGTATCCAGCGTCACCTTCAAATACCCCCGATCCTGGCAGAACTTCACCGCCGTCTCGATGAGCGTGCGCCCAATCCCCTTACGTCGATGATCCGGCCTGACCCGCAGCCGCCTGATCTCCCCGATCCCAGCATCATGATGCTGCACCCCAATCATCCCCACCACCTCCCCCCCCACTTCCGCCACCCAAAACCGATCCCCCTGCTCGCGCATATATGCCGACTCAATATCATCAATATCCGACCCCGTATCATTATCCGCCAGCTTCCCCCCCAGCAGCCCCTCCCGATACAGCACCTGACAAGCCTGCAAATCCCCCCCGCGAAATTCCCGAATCAAAAACGGCTTTGTCTCCATCTCGTCACTCATACAAATACGCGACGAGCATTTTAACCGCAGATCTCCTACCTCGCGAATACGATTTCTCCGAACTTATCCGGCTGATGAAAATTCAGCTCCTCCCCCACTGCCGCCCACGACGCCCAGTGCGGCATCGACGTCTTATCCGCACACTTAAAAAAGTTCGCCCTCCACCGATCCCCCCCCGCCGGCGACACCCTCCCCACAAACCGCTCAAACAACGTATACGGCACAAAATACTGTATCGACCACTCCGTCTCCTTCTCAATCTCCTCCAGCGGCTTCACCCCCAGCGACGGATACACCCGCATCTCCCCCGCCACCTCCACCGGCACCTTCTCAAACGCCTTAAACCCCTCCGGCGCCCTCGACGCATCCGTAATGTAATACAGCAGCATCGTCCCGATCGCATTCATCTCAAAATTAAAATACCCCTTCCCCTCCCGAGGAGTCACAAAAAACTCCGCACAAGAATCAAAGCAAACCAGCGACTGATACTCCGTCTGCACCGCCCGCACCCACCGATCCCGCACCCGAAAATGCAGATACAAACCCCGCGCATCATACAACACCTTCACCTCCGTCACCGGCCGATGCCCCGTGCTCTTTGCATGAAACTCCCCCACCCTCAGCACTCGCGCCTTTCCCCAAAACTCCCCATTCCAATCCCCCGGCATCTCCACCTTCTCCGCCGCCCGCTCAACTACATATTCCACGCCAACATCCCTTCTCTAATAAATCTCCAAAATTCGTCACACCCTACCGGCACAGCGCCCCCAGCGCCGCCGCCAACCCCCGATCCAAATGATCCGCCATCGCCTGGGCGGCCTCATCATTCTTGTTCGCCAATATCGCATCCATCACCCGCGCATGCTCCGCCAGCGACCGATCCTGCGTATGCGACTTATTCCCCACCGCCTCCCCGATCGACCGCGCCAGCGTCCAATACCGCCTGATCTCCGCGCTCAAGCGCTCCGACCCGCACGAACTCGCGATCAGCTCATGAAACTTCTGATCCAAATCCAGCAGCTCTCCCTGCAGCGCATCCGTCCGCGCCCCATCCTGCAACAACTGCTGCGTCCGCTCGCGCATCCGCCGCAGCGTCCCCAGATCCACATGCTCCGAAGTATGCCGCGCCGCCTCCGACTCCAGCACTCGCCGAATCTGATAAATCTCCCGCAACTGCTGCGGCCCAAACGGCGCTACCACCGCCCCATGATTAGGCTTCAAATGAATCAACCCCAGCGCCGCCAACTCCCCCAGCGCCTCCCGCACCGGCGTCCGCGACACCCCCAGCTTCGTCGCGACCTCCTCCTCAATCAACCGATCCCCCCCCACCACTTCCCCCGTAAATATCGAATGCAAAATCTTCTTCGTAATCTGCCCCCGCAACGTCGCGGACGGCGCCTGAGGCTTACTCGTAGCTTGCGTCATGCGAAAATCCTATCACAGAATCCGCCCAATAGGTCTACTACTTATACAAGTATAAGTCCCCACCCACCTCATTCAAAAGACAATTCCCCCCCAAAAAATCCCGCCTCTTATCCTGAACCCTGAAAACTGAACCCTGAAAACCCTACCCCAATTCGATCTGCTCAAACCGCGGTGCCAGCCAATGATGCAGCCCAAACGCCGCCAGATACGCAAACCCGCAAATCCCGAACAATATCGTATACCCCCCCGTCGGATTCCCCGCCGCCTTAAACTTATCCAGCAGCATCCCCGTCATAATCGGAAATAAAAACCCGCCCGCCGACCCCGCCACTCCCCCCAGCCCCGTCACCGACGCCACCGCGCTTTTCGGAAACATATCCGATACCGTCGTAAACAAATTCGCCGACCACGCCTGATGCGCCGCCCCCGCCAGCCCGATCAGCGCCACCGCCGTCCACACACTCTCCGCCCGCGTTACATAAAAGATCGGCAGCACGCACAGCGCAAATACAAACATCGCCATCTTCCGCGCGCTCGTCACCGACCACCCCCGCTGATTCAAATACCCCGGCAGCCACCCTCCAAAAATCGACAACACCGTAATAATCCCATAAATCGCCGCCAGATATCCATAACTCTTTTTAATATCCAATCCCCGCGTCTGCTTAAAAAAGTCCGGCAGCCAGATCAGAAAAAACCACCACACCGGATCCGTCATGAACTTCCCCACGATAAACGACCACGCCTGCCGATATTTCAAGATCGATCCCCACGCCAGCTTGCCCTCCTGCCTCGCCTCATCCCGATCCGACAAAATATAAGCCCGCTCCCCCTCGCTAATCTTCCGATGCCGCTCCGGCACCTCATAAAAAATCCACCACGCCACCAACCACACAAACCCCGCCCCCCCCGCCAGCACAAACGTCGACCGCCACCCCCACGCCGCCGCGATGAACGGGATCGTCAGCGGCGCCCCAATCGCCGCCACACTCGCCCCGCTGTTAAAGATCGCCGTCGCAAACGCCCGCTCGCGTTTGGGAAACCACTGCGCCGTCGCCTTAATCGCTGAAGGAAAATTCCCCGCCTCCCCAAACCCCAGCCCCAATCGCGCCACCATAAATCCATTCACCCCATGCACCAGCGAATGCCCGCACGCCGCCAGCGACCACAGCGCAATCGACACTGCATACCCGATCTTCGTCCCAAACCGATCAATGAACCATCCGAAGAAAATAAACGACAACCCATACGACAACTGAAAAAACGAATTCGCCAGCCCATACTCCGCGTTCGACCACCCCAACTCCTTATCCAGCGTCTCCTTGAGCAGCGACAAAATCTGCCGATCCACATAATTGATCGTCGTCGCCGCAAACAACAGCCCACAAACCACCCACCGATAATTCGTCATCCCCCCACGCTCCCCCCCCTCCACCAACATTGGCTGCGACTGCGTCATAACCCAACTCCCATCTATCCTCTATCCTCGCCCCCTCTTCCCTGAACCCTGACAACTGAACCCTGAACCCTAAACATTCACCCCCGACCCCAAAAACCCTCCATCCACCGGCACCGTAATCCCCGTCACATACCCCGACGCCGGCGACGCCAAAAAGATCGCCGCCGACACAATCTCCTCCGCCCTCCCAAACCGCCCCATCGGCGTCCGCGCAATCAGCTCCCTCCCCCGCTCCGTCCCCTTCAATAGCTTCTCATTCAACTCCGTCGGAAACACCCCCGGCGCAATATTGTTCACCGTAATCCCATCCTTCGCCCACTCCACCGCCAGTTGCTGCGACAACATCTTCACCGCCCCCTTCGACGCCCCATACGCCGCCACCTGGAAAAACGCCACATTGCTCGTCAGCGAAGCAATATTCACCACCCTCCCCGCCCCGCTCTTTTTCAAAGGCTCATAGAACGACTGGCAACACCGCAGCATCCCCGTCACATTCGTCTCAAACACATCGTTCCACTCCGCCTCACTGATCTCCACCGTCGGCTTCTTCAATATCTTCCCCGCCGCATTCACCAGAATATCCACATGCCCCAGCTCCTTCACCACCGCATCGCGCAGCGCATCAATCGACTCCCGCTTCGAAACATCTGTCGCCATCCGCAGCGTCCGCCGCCCCAATTTCTCAATCTCCCCACACAACGCCGCCACATTCTCTGCCCTCCTCCCCGTCGGCACCACATCCGCCCCATGCTCCGCCATCCCCATCGCAATCGCCCGCCCCAGCCCAGAAGTCCCCCCAATCACCACCGCCACCTTCCCAGTCAAATCAAACACATTCTTCATCGACATGACATTAAACCCTTCTAATAACCCTTACACTCTTAAATTTACTTGTATTTACTCTTATCTGCATTGATCGGTGTTCATCGGTGCCCCATCGGTGGCTAATTCCTCTCCTTCACAATCTCCGCATGCACCGGCCACACCGGCAAATCCTTCGTCGACTCCGGATCATTCGACGCCGCATTAATATTCCGCATCATCAAATCCGCCGCCGGATCCACCCCCCTACTCGCCGCAAAATCCAAATCACACACCCACAACCTCCCCTTCCCGATCGCAATCTCAAACATCACCGTCCGAAACAACGCCGGCACCGCATCCGCCCTCGTATACGAATGCGCCGGCATGTAATCAATCAACGACCGCGCCTTCCCACCCTCCTTCAATCGATGCGACTCACTCGCCACATAACACTTCCAGTCATCCCGACGCGCCCACCACTTCAAATCCATCGGCTCCAAACCCTTCGCCAGCTCCGTCCCCATCACCGGCGACCAATCCGCATACTCACACATCCCCGTCTTCACATCCGCGATGTCCTCCGGAAAATCCTTCAACAATCCCTTCCCCGGCGACAACAACACCACCGTCTCTCCCCCCTCAATCCTCTTCCGCAAATCACTCCCCTCACTCAAATCCACATCCCCGCGCACCACCTCACTCGCCCGACGATAATGCGGCTCCATCACCCGTGGAAACACTTCCACCCCATCCACCGTCCGCGAAATCTCCTTCCCCCCGCTCATCACCACCGTCACCAAATCAAACCCCTTCCGCCCCTCCACCTCCGGCCACTTCACCGTCACCCCCACCTTCTCCTGCCCATAATAAGGGATATCCTTCGCGCTCACCGCGTCCGATTTCGCCGCCATTGTCCCCCCATCCATCAGCCGGCACTCCACCGTCAAATCCTTCAAATCCCCAAACTGCTCATCATCATTCGTCACCACCACATTCGTCGCAAACGTATCCCCCCCATAAAACCGCCGCTGCGCCGACTCCAGCGCCACTCCCACCGGTGCCCAGAAATACTTCGCCGCCCCCACCACCGGGTAAGGCGCCACCGTCGCCGGGTCATACGAATGCTTAAACCAACATTCCGCCGAAAACAGTGCAAACCCGCTCGTCCCATCCCCCCGATCCATCCGCAGCCGCTCCGCCAGCCGCTTGGTCACAATCCGATGATGCGCCAAAAACACATCCGCCCCCGCCTCATTCCGCGCCTCAACCTTCCCCGGCCCATCCACCTTCCCGTACCCCCACCGCCCCACCCAACTCAACGACGTCAAAAAATCCCGCGTATATTTCCACACCACCAGCCCCCCATCCAAATCCGGATACCCCGTCGCAAACTCCTGCCCGATCAGCGGCCTCTGTTTCTTATTATTCTTAAGCTCCTTCTCAAACTTCATATCCAACACAAACGGCGACTCCGCATACCACCCAAAATACCGGTGCATGTCATCCAAATCCCCATCATCCAGCCCCTTCGGCTTCAGCGTCGAATCATAAAATTCCGGGTCCCTCGTATAATCTGACGAGCACACCACCGGCAATCCCCCCGCCAATTCCCTCGTCTGCTTCACCACCTGCGACAGCAGCTCCCACTTCTCCACACTCTTCGCATCCCGCAGCAGCATCTCATTCCCCACCGTCAAAATAAACACCGATGGATGATTCCGCACCCGCTTCACCACATCCGCATTCTCCATGAGCCAATGCTGAAATATCGCCGGCGGCGGCATCACTTCCGGCTCCGCCTTCCCCGCAAACGCCCAAGGCCGAATCCCCTCCACGCTCACCGCCAACCCAATCTCATCCGCCGCATCCAACCACGCCTCATTCCAAGGCGTCGCATGCGTCCGCGTAAACCTCACATCATTCTCATGCAACTCCCCAATCAACTTCCGCGCCAGCTCCGGCGAAAACGGATTCTTCCCATAAGGCAACTGATTCGCCCCCCGCAGCCAGTAGGGATGCCCATTCAAATACAGATGATTCCCCTTCGCCACAAACGTCCGAAACCCCACCTCATGCTCCCACTTGTCCTCCACAGTCCCATCCGTCGCCGCCAGCGTCACTTCCAGCCGATACAAATTCGGCTCCGCAGGCGTCCATAACTTCGGTTTCAGATTGTCCACCGTCAAAATCGCCCCGCGCTCCTTCGTCACCCCGTCAGCCTCCGCCAGCACCTCTCCTGTCTTCTTATCCGTAATCTTCGCATGGAGCTTCCCCTTCCCCAGCGTCTCCACCTGTATCTTCGCCCCCGTCAGCGATGGATTAAAAAACACATCCTCAATCTTGTCCTCCCCGCGCACCACCAATTTCACCGGCTGCCAGATCCCATACAAATCATAATCCCGATTACTCTTCCCCACGCTCAGCGGCCCAAACATCCCCTTCGACATCGAAATCACCTTCGCCGCCGACAGATTCACCGTCACCGCCTCCCCCAGCTTCGCATCCGTCTCCGGAATCCCCTCCATCCCCACATGCACCGCCAGCAGATTCTTCCCCTCCTTCATCCCTTGAGTCAGATCAAACCCAAACCGCGAAAACATCCCCGCATGTTTCCCGAGTTCCTTCCCATTGATATACACCTCCGACCGCATTGCCACCCCGTCAAACTCCACCCACAAATGCTTCCCCTCTTCCAGCTTTGGCGCCTCGATCCACATCCGATACCAGCCGTCGCTATTCTTCTCCGTATCAAACCCCAGGTTCTTCAGCCGCGCATCTTCCCACTTCTTAAAATCCTCCGAGTCATCCAGCCACCACTGAATCTTCGTCATCAGCCCCGGCACCGGCGTCGTCAAATACCCCGCATCATTCACATCCGTCTTCGGATCCCCCCCATCCGCCACCGCCGTCCCCGGCTTAAACAACCACTGCCCCGTCAAATCCACCCGCATCCCCGCCTCCAGCTTCACCCCATCCAACGACACCTGCCCCGGCGTATTCAGCCCCGACGTGTTCAACCCGGGTTCCGCCGCCATCACCCACCCTCCAATGACCACCGCCGCCGTCGCGATCACATTCGCAAGTTTCATTATGCCCACCTCAAATCCGGTACCCGCGCATCCTTCGGATCAGCCCATCTCGTATTCGGAACCGTCGGAGCCCACCCCGGCCTCAAAGGGTCCTGATCGTAGGGGTAATTTCCGAGTTTTTTATACAATTCTTCATACTTTCCGAGCTTTTCTCGATCGATTTTGACACCTAATCCCGCTGTTTTGGGCACTAAAATCGACCCATTCTCGTACTTCATGAGTCCCCCCACGATGATGTCATCCGTCAAATGGTGATAATGCGCATCCGCCGCAAACGACAAATTCGGGATCACCGCCCCCAAATGCAGCATCGTCGCCAGTTGAATCCCCAGCTCTCCCGACGAATGCACCGCCACTCCAAATCCAAAAGTCTCACACACCCCCGCTGCTTTCACGCACTGTTTGATCCCGCCCCAAAACGTGGTGTCTAAAAGGATTACATCCACCGCCCGGTCCAGCACATTCGCCGCAAGCTGCTCAAAATTCACCACCACCGTATTGGTCGCCGTCGGGATTCGCACAAAATCCCGAACCCGCCTAAGCGCATTCATCCCAAAAACCGGATCCTCAAAATAGTCATTATTCAAATCCTCAATCGCCTGCCCAAACCGGATCGCCTGCTCCGTCGACAGCGCCCCATTCGGGTCATACCGCACCCGTGCCGAACCCCTGCCCGGCCCATCACTTGCGCCCACCGCCTTCGCCATCGCGCGGTAATACTCCAATTCCACCTCCGGCGCAAACACCCCCCCCTTCAACTTGAAACTGCTGAACCCGTATTTCTCTTTAAGCCCCTTCGCACTCGCCACAAGTTGTTCCACGGTCCGGACTTCGTTCTTCCCCTCCCGATTCGGATACTGAAAAAACAAATACCCCGCAAAAGGCACCCGATCCGCCAGCCTCCCCCCCAGAATCTCCGACACCGGCACCCCCCACTTCTGCCCCAATATATCCAAACACGCAAACTCCAGTGCCGCCAGCACTTGCGTACGATTATTATACAAACTCGCCGTCGGATTCGCGATCTTAAATCGCATCTCCTCCAACTTGGCCGGGTCATGCCCCACCAGATACGCCTTCATCGCCTGAAACATCGCCTGCGCCGACTCCCCCCCGCCCCCCATCTCCCCGAGCCCCGTAATCCCTTCATCGGTCTCGACTTCGATAATAGTCCGCACGAACCGCCCCCAGTGGCACCCATTGGCGTGACGCAGCGGCGCATCCAAAGGCACAGTGACCGTCGTCGCTTTGATATCCGTAATCTTCATTGCTCAACTTTCATTGTATACAAAGTTCAAGGCAATTGCCCAGCATCTGGCCCCTTGGAAATCTCCCGCGTCACCAGCGGCACGCGCCGGCACGCCGAATCCTTCGCCGTCTTCCAATACCGCAATGTGTAATCCATCGCCGCCAGCGCCGCATCCTGCGAATTGTCCCCGCTGATCACCAGCGTATTGCTCCCCGGCAGGCGCGTGATCCCCTGCTTATCTGCCGGCACATTCGTCGACGCAGGCAGTGACTTGGCGGTCCCGATGTAGATCAAATTGGTGACTCCGCTTGGCGGAAGTTCGCGGGCGGTAAAGATTTTCACGGGAACCCCGCAGGCGGATTCCAGCGTTTGATAGATAACCCACGACGCTTCCAATTCCATGATCGGGCAGTCATCACCATACACAATCGCCGTCGGCTTGGTCAGGTCGAGGTCGAAGGCGTCCTTCGAGCAAGTCACTCCATTATGAGCCGACTTGTCGAATGTCGGCTGTCCAGGTCGGCGCGCTTCGATCCAGGCGTAGCGGAGGATGTGATTTTCTTCATCTTCCATGCGCCAGAAGCTGTGATAAAAGCCGGGGGGAGCATCCGCCGGTATGCTCACGGCGGAGGTGATATTGCCGGTCTGGCCGGGTTCGAGGGTTATTGATGCTTTCGTCGCCAGGGGCTTCATGCCATCGGCGGCTTCGAAGGTACATGTCAGATGCAGCGTCTTGTCCGTCTGATTCGTCATAGGAATGGTGACGTTCTTGGACGGTGCATCGGCAGGGAGATCGACGACGGTCCGTTCCAATTTGAGCGTGCGCGTCGTTGAATCAGGAGCGGAATAGGTATTAACCAGGCGCTGAAATTCGCTGGCCTCTTCTTTGGGTCGGCGGGAGAGATTCAGGAGTTCATAATGGCGAATCCCCTTCAGCGCCAGCGGGTTCATCGCCAGCGAATCGTTGAATTGGAATTGGTACATCAACGGGACGGCGCGGGCTTTGAATGGGCTTTCAAAAATCGGGGCGTAGACTTTGGCGCGGGCTTCTTCGGTCATGCGGGTGAGAAATCGCCAGTTCCATTCGGTCAGCGTGGGCGGCTTGTTGACGGTTGAGCCATAGCTTGCGACCTGCAATGCAAAATCGCGCGACATGGGGATCGCGTCGAGGCCGTCCATGTAGGCATGCTCGCCGAGCTGGTCGAAGGGAACGCCTTCGCGCTGCAGGCGGATGAAGGCATCGGTATTGGTCTGAGCGGTCCAGTGCACGGGCATGTCCGGGGCGATCTTTTTCACGGCGGCGTAGCAGTCTTTCCAGTATTGGATGTCTTTGTCCTGGATGCCGAAGATGAGGATTTCGTTGTCGATCTCGACGCCGTCGATCTGCTCGCGGTGACGCTGGAGAAGATCGGTGATTTGATCGGGCGTAATTTTCACATCGACCAGCGCGGTCAGTTTCAGGTCTTTCAATTCGTTGAAAAAGAAATCGAGAAACGCATTGCGCTCTTCGGGAGTGACTTTCACGACATCTTTATCAGTGGTCCAGAGCATCTCCATGTGGTGCATGCGGATGGATTGAAAGCCCATCGACTTGGCGATGCGCAAATCGCGGCGGATGTCGTTGGCGAAGAGCTTGTAGTTTTTGACCACGTCCGCCGCCAGGGGCCAGTAGCCGTCCTGGGACATGCCGGGGAGTTTGGAGGGGCCGAAATTTTCGCCGAGGGTTGAATAAGGGAAATAGGCCGTGCCGAAGGTGACGTAGGGAACGCCGAGGTCGAGCCTGGTGGGGTTTGGTTGTGAGTTATATGTGGTGTATGCGATGAAGGTGTGGGTGGAATCGTCGTTGCTGATTGGTTTATCGGCAAAGACAAGCCGATGTGTAAACGTCAGCGGCTGGGAGGGATCGGGGAGAACGTAATCATCCAGACGCGAACGATAGGATTTAACGCTGCCGTGGGCGAGTTCGGTGACATGAATCAGTGTGTCGCCGTCGACGTAGGCCTCCTGATCAAGCTGGGCGGAGTTGGCGCCGACCCATTCCGCCGGCGTTTTTCCTTTGGCTTGGTGATGAATTGTGAACGATGGAGCAAATTCATTCAGCCAAAGCACACTGCCGGCTGGAGAAGTGGTTGTGAACCAGTTTAGCCCGCGCGCGACGAACTGATGACGGCCACCCGGCATGCGCCAGGGGGTCGAATCCTTGAGATCAGAAACCGCACTGTTGTAGTCGCAGGTGCGACTGGAAACGCCGGCCTGCGTCCAATTGGTCAGGATGGCGGCATAGACATCCTTCTTCGGGGCGCTTTGGTTTGTGACCTTGGTGCGGACATCGAGGAAGCCAGTCGGATAAACATCGAGGTCCACTTGAATTTGCAGGCCATTGGATGTCGTGCTGGCGGAATAGGTCGTGAAGAGCGGCGCGGTCGCGGTCTGCTTGAACGAAAGCGTGAGCGGCTGCGGTTTGAAATCCGCGGGCCGACCAGCGGAGAGCGCATCATTTTTTGTCGTGGCGGGCGTAACGGTATGCAGCACGAGGGACCAAGAAAGCTGGCCGAGAGATTGGCCTTTGAAGGAAAGAGAAGCGGCGTTGTCGGCAGGTTGGATGGTCACTTGCGCATCGCCGGCAGGGATAGCGGCGGTGTCGACAGACTGATGGGCATGGGCGGGAAGATCCAGAAAGAAGGTGGTCTGCTTGACGTCGTGAAGTGTATAAGGCATGCGCACGGGGAAGTCGTGATTGTTATGCACATCAATCGAATCCGCGCCGGCGGTGCAGGCAAGAGCCAGAATGGCGATCGGAGCAAGTCGTCGGATGGCGAAAGACATCGTGAATCTCCTAGTCGGAAGCTCTGAGCGCGCTGACCAGATCGGACCCGCGCTTCTCAAGATCAGTCAAAGAAAATGGTTTGGGACTGGCGTAATACAATGCGGCAAGGCGAAAGGATTTTTCAGCGCCCATTGCCTGGCGATGCGTCAGCACGGCAGAACGGGCGGAGACAAGATTGATATTCTCCCGCTTGGCGGGATCAAAGCTATGCACCACGTCGGCGGGAGTGGAATTCATTAAATTCCAAGTCGCGACGAGTCGGCCGGTGACGTTGGAGCGGGCGGCGGTGAAAGATGCGTTGCGCTTGATCTCAGGCTGCTCGTTTGCGCCGAGGCCGAGAGCGTGGGAGCCGTCGCAGAGTTCCAGGTCCATTGGTTTGGCGGGGTTTCCTTCGAGCTGGATGTCGTGCGTGCGCAGTTCGAAATCGTCGGGGAGGAGGCGCACGGCAGAGGTCACATGCGCGGTTCGGCTGTCGGGGAGTTTGGCGGTCCAGACGGTACGAACGCCGTTATCCAGAAGCTCGGCGGAATCGGGGAAGATGCGCGCGGCGCAGTCACCGCTGGCGCGATCGCGGAAGACCAGCGCCTGATCCCACGGCGCGGCTGGGTCGGGCTTGCGGCCATCCTGTAACACATTGAATGGAAACGCGCTCGACCAGACAAATTTGTTGTATTTGTCCCGGTAATAATCACGCCGTGGAGTATTGGAGGCTTGCAGCCACCGGACCTGACCGGACGATTTGGTTCCGCGCAGAAGCATCTTCGGCCCGGGGATGCGAATGAGGAAATCGTCCTTTTCCACCGGCAGCGGCTCTTCCGGTGCTGTCCAGAACGGATCATTTTCCGGAAAGGATAGATACGTGAACCCCTGCATGGCCCAATAGGGATGGCCGTTGTCGATGTAGTTTTCCGTGACGGCTTTGCACCCTTGCGGGGAGAGCGTTTCGCGCAGCTTGCCGAGTTTTTCATCGTAGGCGCCGATGTCCCACCACCAGCCGAGATTCAGGCGGGTGATCCGGCGTAACAGCCCCGGCGAATGCGGCCAGATGCCTTGCTGATACGCCAGCAACATCGGCGACAGCACGGCGAACCGGTAAAGAAGCGATCGGCCGAATAACGGAATTGATCCGTCACTAGCAAAAAAATAAGGCGTGTTCTGGAGAAAATCCTTGGCGCGATTGCGGAGTTTCTCGTTCCAATCCGGATACAGATCGCCGGCGATGCGCGAGAAAAAGAGCGGGAAATTTCCAAATGTCCAGAAATTGTAATAGTCGTAGACGGTCAGCTTGGGATCGTCGGAATACCAGCCATCCTGCGCGTTAGCCGCCAGGACGTCCATCGCTTTGAGGTCGTCAAAGAGCCAGGATTCATCGCCCTTAAATTCGGGGAATGTTTTACCGAGCTTGATGCGCGTCGTCTGATTGATGGCGGTGAACCAGGCGTGATTGTTGGTGCGCTCGGGGATGACCGTACAACTGGCAAGCCACCGGTTGATGTTGGCGCGCTCTTCGG
This sequence comes from Tepidisphaeraceae bacterium, assembly GCA_035656825.1. Taxonomy (GTDB): domain Bacteria; phylum Planctomycetota; class Phycisphaerae; order Tepidisphaerales; family Tepidisphaeraceae; genus DASRRR01. Next base: position 56,957 of record DASRRR010000140.1, read on the forward strand.
GTTTTAGCTTGGCGATGAAATCCGGGCCGAGGCGCGCCAGCGATAGTGCGACCAGCGAGGATTCGACGGTCCGCTGAGTTGGTTTATCCCCATGCGGCTCGGCCCAGTAATCGGGATGCTTGGGATCAAACGCCGTGCGATAGATCGAGAGGACAATTTCAGTCAGATCAGAAAAGCCCACGGACCGCGGTCCGTGGACTTTGGATTGCAGATACTCCGCAATAGCAGGAAGCATTCGCGCAACAGGTACATACGATTTCCCGCTCGGCGTCAGCGTCGCCGCCAGCTTGGTCCCCTGTGGAAAATCACAAACGGTGTATGTGGCACTGGTCGCACGGGCGTTTTTGAGAAATCCATCCAGTATGGTCAGAAAATATTGAATCAGCGGATCGGGAGCCGATTCGGCAAACACCGGCGCGACAAACCCCGATGCGCACGTCGTCGCGGCGACAGCGGCAGCCGTGCTTTTGAGAAAATCGCGGCGATTCATCGGCGATTCCATCATTCGCTGTACGCCGCCAGCTCGGCACAATTGGAATAATTCATGTTCGGCGCATTGCCCGAGGCGGCTTTGCCCGCCACGCGAATCGCGGTGATCTCCAATGGATTGGCCAGCATGGTTTGAAAAGTCTGTCCTCCAAGCAAGCCCTCGGCATCCGTGGCCGTGGTGGACGGATACGTATCAAACGTGCCGACCGTCTGCCAATCGGATTTCCCCGCGATCTTCACTTGAATCTCCGGCTTTCCCGCCGACGTATCAAACCACCCGCCATCCGGTTTGACCGGCCCTTGCGTCAGCACCACCCGCTGCACTTTCGCCGGGTGCTTCAGCTCCACCGAATACCAATCCTGATTGACCTTCTTGCGATTGTAACTCGTGCGATAGGTGTCCGGACGCAGGTCGGTGATCGCCCCTTCATCGGGCATCCAGGGCTGCTTGTGCTTCCCGCGCGATTGATCTTCCACCCCGCCAAACGTCACCGGCAGCGGTCCAACCGCAAGATGATCCTTGGTCGGCATCCAGACGATCGGCCTGGTCGCGTCGGCGAACGTGACCAGCGTGATCTTCTTTTTCGCCAGCGTCAGCTCTCCCTTGGAAACATCCGGGATCGAACAAAGCCCGCTGAATGTATACCCCTTCTCCGCCGGCTGACTCGAAGAGAGATCGGCAACCGTTGCTGAAGACGGGATCGGGAGCGTCGGGTTGACGGAAGGATCAAGCGCCAGCACCTGCGGCCCGCGCTGCACGGCAAAACAGGTCGGATAAGACATCCCGCCGGGAAGCAGTCGCGGGGAGACGTCAAACGACAACTCAAGCTCTTTGGACTTGGCCGGGTCGATGGTGATGTGCTGATAGGTATTGGGATCTTTATCCGACCAGGATGGCTGCCGGATCATCACATCAAACGCGACCTGGCGCGACGGCTCAAACGTCAGCTTCACCTGCCCGGTGTGAGGAAAATCAGTTTCATTCGTCATTTTCACCGTGACCGGCTGCTTGTCAGCGGCGGTGAGTGTGAAAGTCGCGCTGCCGGGAGCATAAAGATTGATGACGATGGCGTCATTCGCCACGCCATAGACCGATTGCGGAATCAGCGCAATCCCGCGCGGCTCGGATGAAAGACAGCAGCAAATGCTGTGCGTATAAGGCTTCGCCCCCACCAGCGGAGTGAAGTAACAGATGTCCCCATTCTCCGCATTCTGCGCCGCCAGCAGCGCATTATAAATCGTCCGCTCTAGCTGATCCCCATATTTCGGATCAGCCGTCAGCTTCAGTAACGAAAGATTCAGTTGTTCCCAGGTAACGGTGACGCACCCTTCCCCGACACTATCCGGCGAGCCGGCCGGCAAGACCTCGGGAGCGCGGAAATGCTCGAACGCGCTGGTCGTGCCGCTGACATAGAGATGATCTTTAACGATGCTCTCCCAGGCGTTCGTCACCGGCACGAGGAATTTTTCATCCCCCGTCAGGCGATACAGTTCCGTCAGCCCGAGGAGATTCGAGAGCATTTCATACGCCTTGGCGTTGGACGTCTGATCTACGCGCTTGCCGGCCGTCAACGATGAAATGATCTTGGAATGCTGCTCGATATTCCGCGTGATGTAATAGCAGAAATCGAGATATTTCTTGTCGCCGGTGTGGCGATAGAGATAACACATCGGCTCGAGCACGCTCGTCGGCGCCATGCCATCTTGCACACCCGAATCCGACAAATCTTTCTTCCCCGGGGCATCATCGCCGAACGTCGCGCAGAGCAGATCGCCAATCTTTTTGCAGCAGTCCAGCGCCCCCTCATCATGGGTCACGTCATACCACGCCAATAGCCCGAGCATGTCATACTTGTGCGACCAGACATCCCAGCTCGTCCAGCGATCTTTCTCGGCGTATGTGCCGAGATAACCATCGGGAAGCTGCGCCCCGATCAACGTCACCGCGACGCGATCCATCAATTTTTTCAGTCGCTGATCATGCGTATAGGCGTATGTATTGGCAGCTGCGTGGAGAAATTTTCCCGCATGTTCGCCGATCCAGGGATGGCTCCCCGGGCGGTGCGTAAATCCTTCCAGGATCGCCTTCTCATCAACGTTCAGAAGCCGTTCTTCCAGGTTCACCTTCATCCGATCGGCAAGGATGCCGCCGGTGATATGCTCATCCGCATACGGCACCGGAATATATTTATCCGGCACCTTGTCCTGAACCACGTCGGCATAAATAAATGACGAAGCCAGCACGGCCCCCAGGGCGGCGGCGATACGGAGTTTGGCGGTGAGGTATTGCATTGGTTTTAGTCCTTTCTGACTGGAAAGACGGGCCGGCGGGCGTTGTCGGGTTCCTTGAGTTTGTCGCGGCCGCCGGAAGAGAGAAATGCCCGCAACTGCTCATAAGGCCGATGAACATTGAGGTCCGCATTCTCCCGGCGAATCCAGGTCTTGCGGTACCACAACTCAAACGGCGGATGCTCGGCCCGGGCAATCTCCACTTCGAGCTGCTCCAGAGGCTTCATCGCCCGATCGCACGCCTGCCAGGCGCCGGCGTCGTCCCGGGCGTCCACCGCGCCGGCCAGCTCAATCGCCGCCTGCGTTGGACGCCAGTCGATCAGTAGTGGAAGCTCCAGATGGTCGAAGAAAAATTGCTGCTGAGCACGCGTCATATGGTCCCGCGCCTGCCCGATGACGTCAAAGGCTTCGCGAAATTTCTGGTCGCGATCTTTCATCTCCGCCACCAGTTTTTGATCCGTCGATGCAACCTTTTGCCCGGCAAATCGCTTCTGCAACTGGTCTATCAAGCTCTGCACCTGCCCCGACCCAAACCATTGCTTGTCATAACTGCACAGCAGCGTGTAATAGCGATGATACGCCTCCGCCGCCAGCGGGGCGGCATCGGCACCAAAATATTCGTTGCACCACCAGTTCACATACCGATCCCCCGCCGGATTCGACGTCGGCTGGGTCGCGGCCTGCTTCGACGGGAAATTCGCCAGCGGCTCTGCCGGTCGCGCCTCGGCGGGCATGTCCGCCAGCGCCGTCTTCGCATCCCAGCACACCTCCGCCAGCATGCGCCCTTCCATCACAAACTCGCGCATCTCCGACACGTTCACCAGCATGTAATCCGTCGCCTGGGCATCGACGATCTTCTTAAACTCCTGCGCGATCATCGCCGGCGTCACAATATGCGCCGACTGCTTCGGCACCGGCCCCAGATACGCCAAGTGATAATACACCCCATGCTTCCACTTCCCTCGATCCGTCGGGAGATAGCGAATCCGTCCGTCCTGATCATCCGGCCAGACAATCGTCACATCAGCCGGCAGCGCAAAGCCGGCTGGATCTTTTAAATATTGATCCAGCATCTCCGCATACATCGTGAAATGAAAATATGCCGGCTTCCCTTTCGGCAGCAGCGATTTCACCATCTCCACCTGATCGTTGATTACATCGCGAAACGTCTTCAGCCGCACATCCGCAGGCGTTCGCTTGGGAAACGTATACGAATGATCATCCGTCCCGCGCAGCCCCACCGGCCAGACGCAATCCAAATCCTTATTTTCCTCCACCCCTCCGCGCCAGAAATTCATCATCCCCTGGCGATTCGTATCCCAATCCCAAATCTTCCCCGCATTGCGCTTTTCCCCCAGATCATATCGTTCAATCCCAAACGGATTCGACAACAGAATATCGTAATGGTGGCTCGTATAAAACAGCCCCCAATCCGACGCCATTTTCTGCACCTCATACCGCCGATGCACGCGCGTATACGGCGCGACCATATTCATACGCAGCCGCAGCGCCGTCTCAAAATATTTCGCGTACCACTCCGTCGGCACATCCCCGAGCCGATACGGATACCCCGAAGGCTCAAACGGCCGGGGAAGAATGTCCTCGTCATCATGAAAAAATCCCCGGAAACGAAACGTCGGCGGCCCCGCGGAAAAATCCGTCCCCTTCATCACCAGCGTCTCATGCTTCACCGGAACATACCCCGTCCACAAATAAAGCGGATCAATCCCCAACCGCTCCGACAGCGTATACGCCGCATACGCCGTCCCGCGCGCGTCCGACCCGGTCAACATGATCTCATTCTGAAACGTCCGAATCTGATACGCCTCCCAATCTCCCGGCTGAAACGAATAATTCCATTTCGAAAAATCATGACTCCCATCCGGCGCCGTATTCAACACAATCGCCGCATGTCCTTCCCGCGCCGCCGCCACAATCGCCGGCTTCTGCCCCGTGATCTTCTCCAAATCCCCAGCTAGAAACTTCGCCGCCTGCTGTACTGGCGATTCTTCCTGCGCGCCCACCACGATATCGCAAATCTCCGCTGGCTTCGCCAGCGTCACATCCCCCTCCGCCGCCGCCCCGTCCCGCACCCACGATCCGCGCACCTGACCCGTCCACTGCTGCGCCCGCGCCAGCGCTGGCAGCAGCAAGACCACCATCACACAGAGACATTTGCGCAGCAACATGAACCGCCCTTCAAAAACTATTCAAACGACGTCTCCAGGATCACCAGTGACTTGCTCCCCGTATACCGTACCGACAATTCCGTCGCTGCGCCGCCGATCGGCGTGCGAATCATGATCGTCTTCCCGGGCGCGATCGTTGCCGGGCTACTCGTCTTATTCTCATTGACGATCACATCCATGTTCCCGGCTTCTTTCCCGGGATTCTGGACCTTGCTGTAAACAAACTTCCGCCCCGCTGGCACGCGCGCATAGAAAATCCCGGATCCCGTCGGACTCTTCGACTCCTCGCGCGACGAAGCGCCGGTCGACCATCCATAAGGCCCGAACGCCCGAATCCCGATCGGCAAAAACGGGTTCCCCGGATGCGTGTTCCACGCCCCTTCATTGTCCGGCATCGGCTTGGCCGCCAGCGCCGTCGGCGGCGGCACCCAACGACAATTATAAACCAGCCCCTGCAACGGCCCGGTCAGCACGCCGCGCTCCGTCGGATAATTCCCCCAGACAATCGGCCTATCCACCAGCGGTAGCACATCATGCCCCTTGGCGACCGTCAGATAATTCACCAGATTCACCACCATCTGATCCGCAACCGGATCCAGCCCGACGCGCGGAATCAAATCCAACCCCGTCAACAGCACCCATCCCTTCCCGTCAAACATCTCGGCAATCGCAACCCCTTCCAGCCCGCGATCATAATCCGCCAGGATCGCCGCGTGCGCCATATCTTCGACACGCGACAGCTTAAACCCGTGTGTGATCGGAAATACCTTTGGAAACCCCGGCTTTGACTGGTTCCACCCGGAATAATCCGACCACAATTGCAGCCGCTCGCGCCCCACGCCATAAAAAATCGGGTGCCCCGGCCGCTCGGGATTCACATTCTGCTGATCCGCCGTCGGACGAGTCTCCGTCGGATACGTAGGGTCCGTCGCCGTCCCCTTCAACATCTGCACCTTCACCGGCAGCCACGACGTATCAAACTTCCCCGCATCCTGCGCCAGCACCAGCACGCGCCCGCCTGCCGCCACATACTGCTTCAACGCCGGCAGCGGCGTCGCGGATGCGAACGCCTCCTGACCAATGATCAAATACGGGGCCGTCGGCGCTGTCGATAAATCCGTCACCGCAGTCCCATGAATCCCCAGCGTCTCCAGCGCCTTTAGCGTCGCGCCCGATGGATCAAACACGGCAATCACTGTGTCCGAATGTGCCGGCGGGGTCTTCCGCACCTCAGCCACATACAACGGCTCCTGGTTCCTCGACACCACCGTCCCATTCTTATCCACCACCGCCGTCAACAAATAATCCCCCGTCGGCAGTTTCGGCAACTGCACCTCAACAGGCACCGGCTTGGCCTGAAAATACCCCACATCCGGCAAATCCATCGACTGCGTCAGCACCGCCGCCCCGCCCTTCTTCGGCACAATGCTCAACGTCAGCCGCGCCGCGATCAGATTCGAAAAATCCTCCGCATCATTCACCACATGAATGATCGGCCGAATCGTCGTTCCGGCGTACACCTGCTCCGTCCACAACTCGATGCTCGTCAACACCGGCGTATACGACACCCCCATCTGCTCCATCGCCGGCTTCGGTTTCATCTGCTCAAACGACTTAATCCCCTCCCAGTTGTAAAACAAAATCGTAAACGGCATCAACCCAGCGATCCGGTGATTCTGCTCGCGCATCGTCCGGAACGACTCCAGCGCATGCTTCACCATGAACGACTGATACGCCAGCGAATCATCCTTCTGGTCGCCCGAATGCCCTGTCCAACCAAGCTGCGGCGCAAGCTGCTTGCGAAAAATCGCGTTAAAATTCCCCAGCGGCGACGTAAACGACCCCACGCACTCACTAAACGTAAACGGCTGCTTGTCCGTCTCCTTTCCGAACAACTTCACCGTATCGCGCAAATTGTAATACGTCAGAAACGAGTTGTAATACCACCCCCAATACCGGTGCAGGTCGGCCACATCACCCTCGCGCCCCCAGCCATACCCGGCGTTGCCGATGATCAGCCGCGTCGGGTCCCAGGCATGAATCTCTTCGGCGATCTTCGATAAATACTCATGCCACGCCGTATCCGACTTGTTCGGCCCGGGCAGTTCATTCGACAACACATAAATCACCACCGACGGATGCCGCTGATACGTCTCAAACCCCTCCTTATACACCGCCAGCGACTTGGCGATGTCCGGCTGTGTGCGTTTGGCGCTGCGCGCTCCCTTTGCATCCTTCCCCGCAAACGCATCCGGCTGCTCCTCAGGATCCGCCGCCGATTTCCCCGCCGCCATCCCGGCATGCGGCGGCGCGCCATAATCCCCTTGATCCACCATCATCCCCAGCTCATCACAGGCATCAAACCAAACCTGCTGCCTGGGATCGGTGCCAAACTCAAACGTCATCCGAATCAGATTCACATGCTGGCTGCGCAGATATTTCACATACGCATGGGCAAACTCCCGGCTATACCCCACCGCCTCCGGGATATCCCGATCCGGCGGATTGATCGCGATCCCGCGCATGAAAATCGGATGCCCATTCAATAAAAATTGCCCATCCTTGGCAGTGAACGACCGAAACCCGAAACGCACCGGCTTCGCCGACACCGTCCTCCCCCCCTGCCGAGCCGTTACTACTAAGTTATACAACGCCGGCGACCCCGGGCTCCACAACTTCGGCTGCAACCCATCCACCGTCTGCTCCACGACTCCGCTCCCCGTCGCGCTCCCCAGCGGCCCCTGCCACAGTGCCACTCCCCCGCCTGCGGGCATGATCGTCCCCTGCAATTCCACCGGCCCCACCTGGTCCGACTTCACTGCCACGCGCACGCGGACTTGCTGGTCCGTCGCCACCGGCACCACGCGCTCCACCGTCAGCGCCCCGCGCACGCTCCCCGACAAAACCACACCAGCCAACGCACCGAGCAACGCCAGTCTTTTCATCAGAACCTCAATATGTGACCCGACACCCCACCGCAACGACTAGAACGGCATTGTATACAAAATATTCCCCCACTTTGCCAAACTTCTTATCCCGTTTTCGCGCTGGTCACCTGCCCCATCAAAAACTGCACCTTCAGTTTCTGCCCCGCTTTCGGCTCCCCCGCCGTCGCATGTTGCGGCACCCGCAGCGCAAATGGCGTCCCCTCTCCCTCCTTCACCACATTCAACTCGTAATACCGATCCCCATGTATCTCAAACGGCCTGACCCCCAGCACCTCAACCGCCCATGATCCAAAAAGTGGTGTCTGCATAATCAACAATTAGTGTAGCGCCTCAAACCATTCCAAGCCACTCTCCAGCTTCCCGCTGGCATACTCAATATGTATCACCCGTCGATGCCGCGGCTCCTTCGCTGGCGATGACGCATGCAAAATCATCGGCCGCATCACCACCGCTCCCCCCGCCCGCACATGACACTCAACCACCGGCCCCCGCTCCCGCCACTTATCCACCTGCTCCCGGTTCATCACCCCCGCAACATGCGACCCCGGCACCACCCGCAACGGCCCATTCGCCTCATCGCAATCATCCAAATGCAGCCGCACTGTCAACATCCTCTCCAACACCCCCACCGGCGGCTGTACATGCGGTATCTCCCCTTTCACCGACCAAGGCCCATATCCCGGCGTCTCTCGCTTCTCCCGAACCGCTATCGACAAATCCTGGTGCCAAGGCACCTTCCAGTTCGCCCCGTCCGTCTTATCAAACAAGATCCCCCGCACGGCCAACGCCCCCTCCCCCAACACCGGTTCCACTAATTTCCGCAGCGCCATCGACCAACTCAACTCCGCCACCGCCGGCACCTGCCGCAACAAATCCCGCACGGCATATACCTTCCCCGCGCGCTGCCGCCCGTCCCCATCCGACATCACCACCGCTGACAAAATTTTTTCCACTATCTCCGCCCCCACTACCGTTGGAACCACAGCAAACCCGTCCCGCTCAATTTGTAATTCGTAATCACTCATTTCGCCGCCTCAACCACTGCCACCGGTAGCACCCCCACCTTCCCCCGGACTTCAAACCACCCCAACTTCGGATAATTCGCCTCCAACCCCTCCGGCGACGCCATCGACTTCAGCCGACACACCGTCTCATACGCCGGCAGATAAATGCACCCCTTCCTATCCGTCGTCAAATCCCAATACGTCAACTCCAAACTCGGATCCAGCGAATTCTTCTTCACCCGATTGCACTCAATCGCAAACGTCCGCACGCTCACGCCCACCATCGGCTTCCCCGCCGCATCCACATACCGCTGCACAAAAATCACCGGCGCATCCGCATACGCCTGATTCATCCACTGATGCGCCTTGGCTGCATCCCCACGCACCGCATACCACCGCGCCAGCGCATACTCCCCATAAAACAATTTAGGCCTCTTCTTCACAATCGACTCCAGCTCCGCCCCCACTTCGTCATTGGCAAACTGATTCACCCCATCGATCGTCACCCCCTGCTGCATCGCCAATCTCTGACATCTCCCCAAATCCCGCAGTTCGCTCCCCGACAATTCAAACGGCAAATCCCGCCACTCCCCTCCATACACATATTTCCGCCACCCCGTCTGCTCCCATGTCGTCTCCACCACCGGCGTCCCGCGCCAATCCTCCGGCAAATGCCAATACGACAACCACCCCGACTGCCGAATCCAAGCCCACACACAAACCGCCAGCACCCCCAGCACCATCCCCAAAACCAGATACGCCCCGCGCCGCCCCCGCTTTGCCCGCGCACCTGTTCCAGTCGGCACAACTTCCATATGCACCTACAACCGCGCAAACGTCTCATCAAACGATCGCACCCCCGCCGACGCGCCGATCGCCGTGCAGCAATCCGCTGCTGCGCGATTCGCAAACTTCCCCGCCTCTTTCAGTGACATCCCCTTCCTCATCGCCGTCAGCAACCCGCCAAACCAGGTATCCCCCGCCCCCGTCGTATCCACCACGTCGATCTTATACGCCGGCACAAACACCTGCTCCCGCCCATCATCCAAAAAACACCCCTCCGCATCCAACTTAATCCCCACAAGCCCCCCGCGCATATGCTTCCGAAACACCCCCGCCATCTTCCCCGGCTCATTCTCCCCCGTCAGCGCCCGCGCCTCCGTCCGGCTCGGACAAAATACATCCACCTCCCGCAAAATCGGCCACAACATCCCCGCCTCCCCAGGCGGATTCACCGTATCGAGCGCCACCTTCACATTCGGCGCCTCCCGCTTGAGCTCCCCCAACACCTCCGCCAAATCCGGCGTCAACACCGGCAGCAACCCAAAATACCCCACCTGCACAAACGCACACTTCTTAAACGTCGACACACACTTCCGAAATACCCCCGCATCCAGCAGCTTCGTTACCCCCGGCGTATGAAAAAATACCCGTTCCCCCCCCGGCTCCACCGCCACGATCGACGCGCTGGTCTGCGCCCGCCCATCCACAAACACCGCCGACACATCCAACCCCGCCGACCGCATCTTCTCGACCACGGCCTGCCCCAATACATCCTCTCCCACCAGCCCCGCCGCCGCCACGCGCATCCCCAGCTTCGCCATCGCGATCCCCGTATTGGGCACATTCCCCCCCGTCGTCATCGTGATCGAATTCGCCACATGCAACCCCCCCGGCGCCGGCGGATTCCGCAAATCCATCGGCTCAGCAATCAAATCCGCCACAATTAATCCAAATACTGCCGCGTCCATCCCCGCCCCCTTTATGCCGCCGCCGGCGCGGCGCTGACGATATCAATGTGCGAATACTCATCCAGATTCAGCGTCGTGATCTCCCCATCCTCTTTCCGCAATACCAATCGGTCCAGCCACAGCTTGTCGTCCTTCGAATGCGCGTACCAGCTCCCAGTCTTTTTCTGCTCAAACGACACCACCGTCCCCACCACTTGATTGGTCCAGGTCCGCGCCCGCGCTGGAATCTGCTGCGTCACCGAAACCTTCGTCCCCGGCACAAGCTGCTTACTAATCGTCTCATCCATACTAAATCATCATATAAATCCCCTACCGCCCCGCCAGTCGTACCCGCATGAGATCCTCGTACACCTGCGAATTCGCCTGCGGAATTACCCGCACCTCCCCCACTACACTCATATAATTTGTATCCCCGCTCCACCGCGGCACCACATGCTGATGCAAATGCCCCGGCACCCCCGCCCCCGCGCACCTGCCAAAATTGATCCCCACATTAAACCCCTGCGGCCCGATCGCCTTCTTCAACAGCTCCATCGCCTCCCGAGTCTGCACCTGCAAATCCAACAGCTCCACATCCGTCAAATCCGTCAGCTCCGCCTTATGCGCTTTCGGCGATATCAGCAGATGCCCATTCACATACGGATACCGATTGATCACCACAATGCAGTGCTCGCTCTCCCACAACACCAGCCGCTCCCGCCGCTCCTCATCCGTCTTCGACCCCGCCGCCTGACAAATAAAACACCCCTCGGCCTTGTCGATCGACCGGATGTAATCAATGCGCCAAGGCGCCTGCAACGAAGGCGGATTGCTCATGCCTTCATCTTACCCTCGATCACAACCCCGTCGACACCGGATTATTCTCCTTCTGCTTCTTCCCTGCGGCTTTCACTTCTCCCGGCGCCTTCTTCACCGCTTGCACCACCGTCTTAGGCCTCTCTACCGCCGGCTTCTTCTCCGCAACTGCTGCCGTCGCCACCACCACCTTCGGCGGCACTGCCGCCGCCACCACGGGCTCTTCTTTTTTCTCCAACACTGCTTCCCCCACCACTTCCTTCGCCAGCGCCCGATAGTCCGCCGCCCCATTGCTCGCCGAATCATACGCCGTCACCGGCTGCCCAAAGCTCGGACACTCCGCCAGCTTAATATTCCGGCGAATCTTGCTCTTAAAGATCGTCGCATGCGCCCAAGGCACCGCCTGCCCTTTCCCCTCTTCAATAAACCGCTGCAACTCCGCCACCACCTCGCTGCTCAATTTCGTCTGCGCATCAAACATCGTCAGCACGATCCCCGCCACCTTCAGCCCCGGATTCATCCGCTTGTTCACAAGCTGCACCGTCTCCAGCAACTTCGCCACCCCCTGCATCGCCAGAAAGTGCGGCTGCATCGGAATGATCACCTCACTCGCCGCCGCCAACGCATTAATCGTCAAGAGTCCCAAACTCGGCGGACAATCAAACAGCACAAAATCATATTTCCCCCCCAGCGCCTCCAGCCGCTTCTTCAAAATCATCTCCCGCCCCATCACGCTGACCAGTTCGACCTCCGCCGCCGCCAGGTCAATCGAGCTCGCCACCAGATCAACACGCTCCCCGACTTTCTGCACCGCCTCGCTCAGCGGCTTCTCCTCCACGAGCACATCATACAAACTCACCCGCTCCGGATCGGGATCGACGCCATAGTTAATCGTCAAATGCGCCTGCGGATCCAGATCAATCAACAGCACCCGCTTCCCACCCTCCGCGATCGCCGCCCCCAGATTCACCGTGGTCGTCGTCTTCCCCACCCCACCCTTCTGATTCATCAGCGCGATAATCCGCATAAACAATCACCTCTCCGTATTTCCACCAATTCTCTTCATCCCCCCCTCGATTACAAGCAATCTCACTGCTACGGACCACAGACCACTGACCACGGACTCTTCTCCACCAAATAAAGAAAGCCTCCGCCGTGGCAGCGAGGCTTTCTTTTTGTTTCGGGGTCTTAGTTGGAGCCGAGACCCAAAACGTGAATTGTGTTGTTGTTCCTTAGACCTCGTTGAAGTGCCGGACGTTCATGTTGGAGCCACGTGTCCGGCCAGCGCGATCGCTCGCACTTACTTCTTCTTGGTCGTCTTCTTCGCAGCAGCCTTCTTGGGGGCGGCCTTCTTCGCAGCGGCTTTCTTCGTTGCCATGGTGATTATCACCTCCTTTCAATATCGCAAATTTACGGCTGCTTGAATTCTTAGTCAACGCTTTTTTGTCTCCTTCACGAATTTTTCCTGCGCGACCCCCCGCGCAAAAAATCGCGATCCCCTCCTCCGCGCGCGCCAAAACGCGCGCACTTGCTCCCTTTCGCGCGCTCATTCATCATCTCTCTCATGAAGATTTACACCCGCACCGGCGACGACGGAACCACTGCCCTCATCGGCGGCGACCGCACTCTCAAGTCCGATCCCTCCATCGAATCCTACGGCACCGTCGACGAACTCAACGCCTCCCTCGGACTCGCCGCCTCCGCCGCCGACTCCGACCTCATCACCAAACTCCAACTCATCCAAGCCGAACTTTTCATCGTCGGCTCACACCTGGCCACTCCCCCCGCTCGCCTCGCAACCGCCAAATGGATCCCCGCGCTGACCGAATCCTCCATCACCCGACTCGAACTCGAAATCGACGACGCCGAATCCCATCTCCCCCCTCTCAAAAACTTCATCCTCCCCGGCGGCTCCGAAACCGCCGCCCGCCTCCACCTCTCCCGCACCATCTGCCGCCGCGCCGAACGCCTCGTCGTCCCCCTCGATCACCCCTCCGCCCCCGCCATCATCCGCTACCTCAACCGCCTTAGCGACTGGCTCTTCGTCCACGCCCGCCTCGCCAACCACCGCGCCTCTCTCCCCGACATCCCCTGGCTAAATCAATGACCATAACCACTGCAAAGTCAACCGCTTAACGACGCTCCCGATCCCCGCCCGCGCCGCCGCATCCGCCAGCAGATGCTGACAATCCCCATCATCCGCAAAGTGCTCCGCCACCGCATCCACCAGCATCCCCACCTCCAGCACCCGCGCCAGCCGCGGATGCTCCCCCGCAAACACCGGCCAAGCCTCCGTCAGCACACGCTCAATCTCCACGCGCAGATCAATCCCGTTCATGAGAATTCCTTTCCACCGCCAGATATTCCATCCGCCGCAAAAAATACTCCTGCGTCGACGCCACGCGCGTCATCGCCTCCGTGTTCTGCCTCACCAGCGAAACCAGCGCATCCATCTGCATCTTGTCCGCCATGATCCGCCCATGCGCCTCATCCAACTGCTGCTCCCTCTGCCGGCTCGTCCTCCGCTCCCATAACCACATCGCCCCCATCAACCCCGCCGCCCCCAGTCCCGTCACATCCGTCAAAGGAGCCACATTGGTCGCCTCGCATAAAAAACTCCACATCATCCCCTCCTTCCCCATTCCCCACTTCCCCCTTCCCTCACCCCCTTACCAACTGCAACAAATTCAACACCCGCACACAATCCCCCACTCCATCCCCGTCCAGATCCAACTCCACCTTCACCGACCGCATCGCCGACCGGTACAGCCGCTCGTACAAATCCGCCCGATTCGACAAATTTGTCGGCGACACCGCCGCCGCCGCCAGCGCGCTATAAATCAACTGCAATGCCCCCAGCGCGCACACCCGCCGCAGCGCCTCCAGATTCACGACCTTCTCTTCCCCCCCTACCTCCCCCGCCTCCAACCCCGCCGCCTGCAACAGCATCTGCGTCACAATCTGCCGCTGCGGATAAAACGTCCGCACCGCAAACGCCTGCCCCGTCGCCGTCCCTGCATGCGGCGCCGTCCCCGTCGACCCGTCGCTATGAAACAACCCGTCATACAACACGCTCATCGTCAACGAGCTATCCGAATCCACCGACACAATCGGAAACGCCCCCGCCACGCTCGCCCCCGTAAACTGAATCACATCCAAAGGCTCCACATGCGCATTCCCCAGCGACAACGACCCCACCGACGCCGACGTCCCGCTCACATCCGCCACCCCCGCTAGCAGCGTCTGCGCCGCCCCCGCCCCATCCTTAAACAAATTCGGCTCCCAATACAGCAAATCAACATCCGTACAAAACGCCATATCCATCTCCTCTCAATTTTTAGCCGCAACCCTCTAGGCTGCGTTCTTTCTTCCCAAAAAAACGCAGGAGCAGGTTTCCCCACTCCTGCGCTCCCAACCCGCCGATCATTCCGGAATATCCGTAATTACCCCATGCGCCGCTTCATTTCTGAACTCCATCGTGTACTCCCCGATCACCTGCCCCGACTCCTTATCCCCCGTCGTCGCCAGCGGCTTGTAATGGAAATTACGCCCCGCCAGCGGCAACACTTCCACCCGCGATGAATCCAATAGCAACGCCATCCCCGCCGGCACCCACCGCGATAACACCACCCGGCAGACCCCGAAATCACTCTCATACACGCTCACCCCATCCCGATACGTATCATCCGAAGGCGCATACCGCCGCACCGACGGCGCCACAAACTGATTCAGCGCCCGCTTCTCCTTCCCGCCCACCACGATCAAATCTACCGTCCCATTCGACTGCGACCAGATATGACGCAGCGCCGCGTTCAAAATCTCCTCCGTAAACGTCGACGCCGTCGGCAGATTTCCATCCCCAGGATGCATCCGATTCGTCACAATCGAAGGCAAAATCCCCCGCATCGTCCGCCGCGCCGTCGAAGACCCCTGCGGATTCGTCGCCGCCGCCCGGCCATTGATCACGCTGTTTTCCAAGTCCCGCATCAGCTCGCGCAGCCGGTTCTGCTTCTGATAGTCGAGCTCATTCGCCACCCCGATCTGCCGCACTGCCAGTTCCGACCCGCTGATCTCCACCGCCGCCGAGAAAATCTGCGTGTAATTCGACGCCCGCGTCCGCGTGGTAAACCGCGTCGCCGGCGCATCATCCCCTTCCAGCGCCGCATTCCCGATGATGAGCAGCCCCGCCGCCACCGTCAGCACATCATTCCCCGATCCGCCATACCCGCGCGCCACCGTTAGCACGTTCGTCGATGTATTGATCGCTGTCACCAACATCACTTCGAGCGATCCTGCCATCTGGATCTGATCCCCCACGCGAAACCGCGACCCGTGCGCTGCCGTGAATGTCGTATCCGTCGTCGGACTCCCCCCAACCGCCGCAATCGTATCGCTGTTCGGCAACAGCGCATCCTCGAGCCACTCATGCACCGTCGACCGCGCCGGACGCGCCGCATCCCCCAGCGCATCCAGCAGCGGCGTCTCAAACGGCGAGTTAATCCCCACCAAATCACTCACATCCTCCGCAATCTCCGGAAGTGTCGCCCCCGCCGCATATGTAGCCTTACCTGTAAACGCCATAATCCATTCTCCTTCGTACATGAACTCAATAAATTTCCCGCCAAGCCCAAGGCTTCAGCCCTGGGTCTTCACATCAACGACCGCCTAAGTTGCAAATACTCCGCAAACACCTGCCTCGACCTCCCGCGCGTCAGCCGCTCCGCCAACTGATGCAACCTCACCCGAGGCCCATCCGCCCCCTCCTCCTTCACCCCCCGCGGTGCCGCCGGCGGCGACTCCACCACCACCTCCTCTTTCACAACTTCATCCGCCATACCCAACCTCCTTCCAAAAAAGTTCCTCGTTTGGCCGCGTCCCTCTGGGACGCGCGTTCCCCCCCTGGAGCGGCGCGCCGGTCACCCATGCAACCCCGACACGCGCCGCCCCTCATCTCACCCCCACCCGCCGATTCAGTACCCCAGCTCTCTCAACACCACTTCCTGTGGCACCCCCACCTTCAACTTCATCCCCGCCTCCTCCAGCGCATCCGATTCATTCTCCGGCAGCGGACTCGGCCAACCAATCTCCACCTGCCGCTCCTCCGCCTCCGTCGCATACACCCCAGCATGATCCAACCACGCCAGCGCCAATTCACAAATCCGCTGCAATCCCCCACCATACGTCGTCCGCTTCCGATCATTCTTCGACAACAACGCAAACATCGTGATCCGCAGCGCCGCCGCACTCGTCAAATTCCCAATCCGATCCTTGATCGCCCCCGCCGCCACCGGCGACACTCCGCTCACCTTATCCATCGCCTCGCGCAGATCCGCGATGTGCTCCTCCTCCGACGCCGTCTCCCCCATATCCCCGCCGAACGAAATCACCTCCGCATCCGGATTATCCGTCATCCACATCTTCCCCGGCGAAATCGTCGCATCCGTAAACCCCTCGATATTCTTCCCCAGATACATCTTGAAACTCTGCATCGTAATCCGATTCGCCCGATCGCTCAGCCGCGTATTCAATTCATCCTGAATCGGAATCAAAGGCTCCACATCACTCGCCCCCGAATACTGAAATGGCATCGCCAAATTCTGAATATGCACCACCGGCAACGCCCCCAGACTATTCCCCCCTTCCTCCACCACCTCTCCCCCCACAATCCTCTGCCACCCCGTCGCCGTAATCACCTCCACCCCCGTCTCCCAATTCCGCTTCTCCCCTCCAGAAAACCACCTCCCCCACCACCCCCTCTGATTTAGAGTTTCGGATTTCGGATTTCTCACCTCATACACCTGCCCATACGCCTCCAGCTTCTGCCAATCCTCCCTCGACAAAAACGGTAGCGCCCGCGCCGGCTCCACAATCTCCAACCGAATCATCCGCGCCACTCTCCGCATCTCCCGCCCGCTCAACCTCCCCCCTCCAAGCTGAGTCGCGCCGTCCCCGGCCCGATTTTCTTCCCCCCCCACCGGCGCCTCCCCCAAATCCTGCACCCCACTAAACCCCGCCGGATCTACTTCATCCCCCCCCGCCTCCAAATCCAACTTCACCAGCACATCCACAAACCCATACACGCACCCGATCAGCGCCATCTGCTGCAAAAACAAAATCCCCCCGTTATGCGACAAAATCAGCCGCAACAACTCCCCAATCTCCTCCCGCCTCGATGCCTCCGGCGCCGCCGAGTTCAGCGTAATCCCCTTCCCAAACAGATAATCCACCATCGTATCCACGCGCCACCCGATATCATTCTCCACCACCACCTCTTTGCGCGCCACCCCATCAATCACCTGCCCCGCCCCCACCTCACACCCGCTGCGCAGCCCCGTGATCCGCGACGGAAGCCCCCA
The DNA here is from genome assembly GCA_035656825.1 of Tepidisphaeraceae bacterium. GTDB lineage: Bacteria > Planctomycetota > Phycisphaerae > Tepidisphaerales > Tepidisphaeraceae > DASRRR01. The sequence continues at coordinate 74,778 of DASRRR010000140.1, forward strand.
CTCCTGTCCCTGCCGGTAAGGCCGATCCGACCCCTGCCCATCCGACCTCACCCCGCACGCCCGCATCGGATTCTGATAATAATTCCACAACCGCACAAACCGTGGCCTACCGCCCTCCACCAGCTTCTCCACCGCCGCCTCAATCTCCGCCTGCTGTATCACGCTGTCGCTCATAATTGATCTCCAGAAATTTCGATGCCTCTACACCCTTTCTCCCCCTTTGCGCATCCCGCCCTCCCCGCGCGCAACAAAAAATTTCCCCCTCCCAAAAACCCCGGTAAAATCCACTCAAAATTTTCCCCACCCCGCAAAGATTTCAATTTGGGCAAGTTGCGCTTTCATCCTCCCTTTCGCGACACCACCCAATTTTTGTATGATTCCACACTCGATCAACCCATCCCATGAATGACCCCTACGACCAATTTCTAAACCAAATCCCCCCTTCTTCTAACCCTCCCCTCGTCTCCATCTACCACGCCGTCCGCAACCTCCCCTACGGCTCCATCGGCCAGCGCGACCCCGCCGACGTCCTCACCAACCGTCGCGGCTCCTGCTCCGGCAAACACCTCCTCCTCCGCAACCTCCTCCGCCGCACCGGCCACGAAGCCCACATCATCACCATGTTCACCCACTTCGAATCCCGCCTCACGCCCCACCCCTCCTTCCCCCCCGAACTCAACGACCTCCTCACCCAAGGCCAAGTCCCCGACTTCCACCACTACGTCCGCGCCCGCCCCACCCCCGACTCCCCCTGGCTCAACCTCGACGCCACCTGGCACGACCCCCTCACCCCCTACTCCTTCCCCGTCAACTCCTCCTTCGATGGC
>DASRRR010000141.1:0-24381 GCA_035656825.1 Tepidisphaeraceae bacterium
CCCAGCAAATTCGTCCTCACGCTCTCCGCAAACGCCTCCCCCCCCCCGCACGAATCAATCAGCAGCATCCCTCCACCCTCCACATACTCCTTCACCACCTTCACCTCCGCATCCGTAAACTGATGCGCCGCCGTCCCCGTCAAAAACGCCACCGGTGCCGTCTTCGGCTCCAGCGCCACCAAATCCACCCCCTTCACATCCAGCCCAATACTCGTCGCCCGATCAAACAACCGCGCCTCCCGCACCCACCCCCAAGGCTCCGGATCCCAATTCCCCTCATACTTCAATCGCGCCACCGGTATCTTCCCCACCGGCTTCTCCGTCCGCTCCGCAACATACGCCGAATCCGTCCGCCTCCGTAAATCCTGCTTCCCCGTCGCCCACACCACCACATTCACCCCCATATCCGACGCCATCGTCCGCGCACGATCCTTTTCCCCCGGATTAATCCGAACGCCCCACTGCTTCGTCAAATCCGTCGGCGAATGCACCATCAATAACCGCGACCCATTGCTCACCCCCGCCAGCACCGGCACCGTCCCCGCAATCGGCACCAGCGCCGAATAAATCCCATGCGTCGCCGGCAACGTCTTCATCTCATATTCCGGAAACATCCGCTTCGCTAAATCCGCCGCAAACGCATTAAACGCCGCACTCCCCCCCTCCGCATGCGTAAAGATCAACCCCCCCGCCAGCGCATAACTCCGCAGCTTCGCCACATCCTCATCCGTCAACTTCGGCGCTTCGTCGCTCGTGATCAACATCACCGGCGCATCCGTCCATTCCATCCAATCCCGCTGCGTCCCCAGCACCTGCCAGTTAAACGTCTGCTCCAGCGCCTTCCCCGCAAACCGCGTCAACAGCGCCACATCCCGCGGCCGATTCGTCCAGTTCCCATCCCACCTCAATTTCCCCATAAACACCGGCTCCCTCCCCCGCGCCAAAAACAGCAGATGAAACGCCGTCTCGCTCGGCACCGTATCCCCATTCACCCAAGACCCATCCTTCTGCTGCGTCTCCACCGCCCACTTCGCCAGCTCCTTATACCAGTCATGCTTCCCGAAAAATTTATACCCCGTCGCCAGCCCCACCCGCTCCAGCCCATACAACGTATACCCCGGATGCCCCGCACCCTTCACCTCCACCACATGCTCTCCCTCATCCAGCCATTCCAGCCCCCGCTCCAGCGCCCTGCTCAATGGTGCCGTCGTATTGGGTGACGTCCCTTCCACCGTCACCTGGTCCCGCGACAACATCAACATCGTCGCCCCCGCACACGTCATCGACAAAATCGCCGGCCCCGTGTTCCCTTGATACGCCCATCCCCCCGTCAACTTCACCTGCGCATCCGTCCAATGACTCTCCACATCCTTCCAAAACTGGTTCGGCGGCCGATACCCCGCCTCCGACGCCGCCCATATTCCCAGCCCCCCATACTGCGAATTCGAATTATCCCACCGGCTATTCGCCCGCGTTTGCCCCGGCTGCGGATGCATATAATCAAACGCCCCTTGCTTGCACGATTCCAGCAGCAGGTGCGCATCGTTATCAATCGTCGCCCTGTCTTCCCGCCGGTCCAATACCCCCAGCGCCGAAATCCGCAGCGATCGCGAATATGTCTCGTAACTCCCCTCCATCGGCATCTCTTTTAGCCCATCCAGCAAATCCTTCACCAGCGTCGTTGACGGCCGCACTCGCTCATCCTTGATCGCCTGACCCGCCGTCAGCAGCGCATAAACGCTGATCGCATCCACCCCCGGAAACATCCCCGCATCATACGCCTCGGCATTCGCCAGTCGATGCTTTGCAAAATGGTTGATGAACCAGTCCAGCCCCTTCTTGATCGATGCATTAATCTGCGCATCGGTCAACACTGCATCCGCCCCATCCTTCGGCCGCTCCGGCTTCAACGCCATCAACGACGCAAACGCCTCATTTCTCGCCGTCGTCGAAGTCGCCGCCGGCGCCGTCGTGATCCCCTGTCGATGCGCCAAATCATTCAGCGCCGCCTGCCAATTTCCCTCCGGCTTCACCTGCGTCGTCGTCACCGCAGCGGGAGGTGCCTGCACTGCCACCGGCGTCTCCGGCGGCTTTGGCACCTGCGCCTCTAACTTCTCCACCTGCGCCTTCAGCCGCGCAATCTCACTATCCGCCATGTCATGCGCCAACTGCTCCACCTTCGTCTCATCCACCACCTTCTTCGCCGGCGTGATCTTCATCCGAAACCAATCCAGCACCAACGCAAACATCAACACCCCCACCACAATCCCAATCCACATCTTCGCCGTATCACTCAACCAAGGCTCCCCCACCGGCGTCACCCGCAACGGCGCCGGCGACTGCGGTATCACCAGCGTCTCCACCTCACCATCCACCGGCCCCGCCTCCCCCACCATCCCCGGCGGCGGTGGCGCAATCCGCATCACCGTCCCACACGACGGGCAACTCACCCGGCTCCCATTAAACTCAAATACCTGCCCACACCCCGGGCAGCGCACTAAAGCCATGTCATGATCCCTCTACGTTGCCATCCATCAGTGCTCATCTACCACTCCAATTTATCCACCCCTCACCATCAGCACAATCTAAAGATCGTCCATTGATAGGCTTACGCTCCGTATTTTATTTCCTTGACAAATAAGTTAGGTATATATACTATGCACTTCCCCCAGCCGACCCCTAAAAAGGGTCATTCTTTGACAATTGAATATATGAGCCGACTCAGTCCGATCGCCGTCGCTGAATGGTCCAAAAGGATGCAAAAAGGAGCTGATCGGGTGTCGAAATGGCGTTGAAATAGGTCGTTCGGGGGGCGCTTTGGGGTCGCTTTGGCGTCGGTTTTTTTAAGGGCTGAAATTTCTATCTATTTATAAAATAACACTTTACGAAAAAAATGACTGCCCCTAATCATTTCCTCCCCTCCCCACGTCCCAGAACCTTTAACCCTCCCAGCCCGCCTAACCGATAAATCCTACACCAATGCTCCTCACCGCCCTCCGCAACCTCTTCTCCGTACCCTCCGTGCCCTCCGTGGTGAACCCTCCTGAAATCTCCATCGACGCCCTCCTCCGCCGCCCTGCCGTCAACCTCGACACCCCCGAGCTCCAGCGTTTCCTCGCCGGCAAAACCATCCTCGTCACCGGTGCCGGTGGTTCCATCGGCTCAGAAATCTGCCGCCAAATCCTCCGCTTCTGCCCCGCCCAGCTCCTCCTCGTCGAACAAGCCGAAAACGCCCTCTTCGAAATCCATCAGGAACTCTCCCAGCGCTGGGTCGGCTCCCCCCTCACCCCCATCGTCGCCGACATCACCGACTCCATCCGCATCAACCAGATCTTCGCCCAACACCGCCCCCAGGTCATCTTCCACTGCGCCGCCCACAAACACGTCCCCATGATGGAGCTCAACCCCGGCGAAGCCATCAAAAACAACGTCCTCGGCACCAAAACCGTCGCCGACGCCGCCTCCGCCCACCACGCCCATTCCTTCGTCCTCATCTCCACCGACAAAGCCGTCAACCCCACATCTGTAATGGGTGCCGCCAAACGCTGTGCCGAACTCTACGTCCAATCCCTCACCAACCGCTCCCGCACCCGCTTCGTCGCCGTCCGCTTCGGCAACGTCCTCGGCTCCTCCGGCTCCGTCGTCCCCACATTTAAGAAGCAGATCGCAGCCGGCGGCCCCGTCACCGTCACCCACCCCGACATGAAACGCTACTTCATGACCATCCCCGAAGCCTCCCAGCTCGTCCTTCAAGCCGGTGCCATCGCCGACGGCGGCGAAATCTTCATCCTCGACATGGGCGACCCCATCAAAATCCTCACCCTCGCCGAAGACCTCATCCGCCAATCCGGCCTCACCCCCCACAAAGACATCGCCATCGAATTCACCGGCATCCGCCCCGGCGAAAAACTCTACGAAGAACTCGCCGCCTCCTCCGACCAAACCCTCCCCACCAAACACGAAAAAATCCGCACCTGGCAACTCCCCGTCGCCACCCCCGCCCAGATCGACCACATGCTTAGCACCCTCACCCCCGTCCTCAACGCCCCCCGCCAGCACGTCATCGACGCCCTCTGCCAGATCGTCCCCGAATACACCCCCAACGGCATCAAGCAACCCGTCCCACAACTCCGTCTGGTTGCTTAAACGACTCATAATACTAAAGCTCCACGCCCCACCTAGCCGATCAGTGCTGATAATCGAGGTTCACATCAGTACAGCGACTGCCAAAGGATTGGCCGCGCACAACCTCGTACCAAGGAAGGTTGCCCCATGCGCACGATCGCGATCATCAATCAGAAGGGCGGTTGCGGCAAAACCACAACCAGCATCAATCTCGCCGCCTGTCTCGCACGCCTCGGCGAAAAGACCCTCCTCGTCGACATGGACCCGCAAGGCCACTGCGCCGTCGGCCTCGCCGTCCCCGAAGAGCAGATCGAACGCACCATCTACGACTCCATGATCGACGAATCCCTCGGCCGCGTCGCCAAGGTCTCCGAGATCGTCTGGCAGATCGCCGCCGACTTCGACCTCGCCCCCTCCAACATCAAGCTCGCCGCCTTCGAACAAGTCTTCGCCGGCCAGCCCAACCGCGAATCCCGCCTCCTCACCGCCATCGACGCCGTCAAGCAAAGCTACAAGTGGTGCATCATCGATTGCCCCCCCTCTGTCGGCCTGCTCACCTTCAACGCCCTCCGCGCCGCCGATGAAGTCATCGTCCCCGTCGAAACCGGCTTCTTCAGCCTCCACGGCCTCGCCAAGATGATGGACACCCTCGAGATCATGCGCAAACAGCTCGGCCGCGAGATCTCCGTCCGCGTCCTCCCCACCCTCTACGACACCCGCACCAAGCTCGCCCGCGAAGTCCTCGCCGAACTCCGCTCCCGCTTCGGCGCTCACATGATGGCCTCGACCGTCAACTTCAACACCAAGCTCAAAGAAGCCGCCTCCTTCGGCCAGCCCATCACCGAATACGACCCCGGCTCGCGCGGCTACAAAGACTTCGTCACCCTCGCCCGCGAACTCATGGGCCATCGCCCCACCGAAGAAGAAATCCTCCCCCCCGAAACCCTCACCCGCCCCCAGGAACTCGTCCAGCGCGCCAAACAGCTCGCCCAGATCACCAACTACCAATTCGGTCGCGGCACCGTCTCTTTGACCCCCGCTGCCGCCATTGCCGAATCCTCCATCGCCGTCGCCCCCCGCCTGGCCGACCTCGCCCCGCTCACCGAATCCAAACCCCCCATTAAGAAAACCACCGAACAAAAAATCGAAGACTTCTACGGCGTCAAACAAGTCGGCCCAGACGTCCTCTTCTCCGCCAAGTTCGACGAAGCCGCCGCCGTCTCCATCGCCGGCGATTTCAACAACTGGTCCGCCGACTCCGCCGTCATGAGCCCCGCCCCCAACCGCCCCGGCGAATGGCGCGCCGCCCTCAACCTCAAACCCGGCCGCTACCGCTACCGCCTCGTCGTCGACGGCCAATGGATCACCGACCCCCACAACCGCTACGTCGAAACCAACCAGTTCGGCGAACTCAATAACATCATCGAAGTCGACTGACCCGTTGATTCAAACTGCTTAATTGTGCCACTGGCAGCTTGCTGCCAGTGCTTCTCCAGGCATCAGCTCGAGATACCCATGACCGACCCCAACCACACCGGCAATCTCAGCGAAATCAGCCACCTCTTCCTCTCCGGCGTCCGCGACATGCACCAGACCGGCTCCCCCCGCCCCACGCGCATCCCCCCCAAGCAAAACGTCAGCATCGACATGACCCCCGAAGAATTCGCCGCCGCCCAGCGCGGCCAGTCTATCGACAAAACCCCCTCCTCCATCGGCCCGATCTCCGCCCTCCTCGCCTCCCATTTCGACACCAATCTCCTCACCCGCGTCACCGCCTACGCCCGCCACCTCGCCGCCACCACCAACCAGCGCGTCGGCATCATCGAAATCGACTCCTCCCTCTTCCGCCTCCACACCGTCGAAAAGACATTAGGCTCCTCCAACGACTCCTCTGAACCCGCTTCTTTTGAATCCCACCAGCTCGCCGAAGCCCTCGACGAAATGAACTGGGACATCGACCGCTGGCTCCTGCTGCTCCCGAGCCCCCGCACCCCCGAAGCCCGCGCCCTCCTCCGCGCCTGCACCGACTGGACCCTCCTCACCACCAGCGACCACGACGGCATGGTCGCCGCCTACCGCACCCTCAAATCCCTCCACGACGCCGCCCGCCCCCACCTCTCCTTGGCCGTCCTTGACGCCACCCCCCCCGAAGCCGAACGCCTCCACCACAAACTCACCAGCGTCTGCTCGCAATTCCTCAATCGCCCCCTCTCTCCCGATTACACCTGCGTCACCCCCGCCCCCGCCAACATCCAATCGCACCCCGTCCTCATCTGGCAGCCTACCCACGACAAAACCCAACTCGCGACTTCTCCCCACTGGAAAATCACCACCGACTTCCTCCACCGCGCCGCCAAACCCGCCGCGCCAGTCGATGACGCTCCTGAACTCTCTCAAGCCGAATCCGACTTCGTCACCGAATCTCCCGCGCCATCCTCTATCCTCTATCCTCTATCCTCGCCCACTCCCTCCCCCGCGCCAGATGCCTCTATCCCGGAAATTCTCGACCTCCCCAACCACGACCCCGCACAAATCCTCCCCGCCCTCCTGCAACAATCCGCCGGCCAGCTCATCGAATGCCCCATCCGCCCCCCGATGTGCCCCGAATCGCGCCTCGCCATCACCCGCGACCGCCGCATCCTCCTGCTGGCCGTCGCCCGCCAGGGACTCTCCGACCTCCGCACCATAGGCCAAGCCTACCGCTGGCTCACCGAAAACCGCCCACTGATCTCCATGGCCCTCCCCCAATTCTCCCTCGACCCCCACCAGCTTCCCACGCTACGCCTCCTCATTAACCACACCGACCTCAGCGCCGACCTCCTCCAACCCCTCCTCCAATCCAGCACCGTCACTGTACAATCGTACCGCACCCTCAAATGGGGCGCAAAGACCGGCCTGCTGCTCGAAGCCGCGTAATTGCTCTCCATTTTCACTTCCATCCAAAGCAACATGAAACACGCACGCCACCGTCTGCTTGCGGCACTCTCCATGTTGCTCATCGCACCGTTTGCCTTCGCTGGTCGCGATTGGACCGGCGTCAAAAGCTGGGTCTACCAACTCACCAACTACCAAAACGCCAAACTCGACCAGATCGCCCACGCCGGCTTTGACCTGGCCGTCATCGACCTCACCCGCGACGGCAAAGAGGATTATTTCACCCCCGCCGAAATCACCGCCGTCAAGCAGCAGGGGGTCTTCGTCCTCGCCTATTTCGAAATCGGTGCCATCGAAAACTACCGCCCCGAATGGAAAACCATCCCCAACGACCTGATGGCCGCCAAAGTCAAAGGCTGGCCCAAAGAACGCCTCGTCAAATACTGGGATGACCGCTGGTGGCCCATCGTCAAAGGCCGCGTCGATCAGGCGATCAAAGCCGGCTACGACGGCGCGTATCTCGACCTCATCACCGCCTACGAAGAACTCCCCGCCAAGGAGATGACCCGCGAGCAACTCGCCCAGAAGATGGTCGCCCTCATCAGCCGCCTCTCCACCTACGCCAAATCCATCAACCCCAATTTCAAGATCGTCCCCCAGAACTCCCCCGAACTCTACAACTGGTCCTACTGGGATGGCACCCCCAACAAGACCTATCTAAACGCCATCGACGGCATCGGCATCGAGGATGTCTTCTACCTCGCCCACGACAAGCCTGCCTCTGCGCGCTGGTCCAAAGAAAACCGCGACAACGCCCTGGCAATCAAAAAGGCCGGCAAACTCGTGCTAGGCGTCGACTACGCCAAAAAGCCCGCCAACATCACCGACGCCTACGCCAAAGAGCGTGCTATCGGCTTTGTCCCCTACGTCTCCACCGTGGAACTCGACGCCGTCCATCCCGAACCTGCCGCTCCCACCTCCCGATAACTTCGATCTGTTTTCTCAACCTGATCTTCTTTCGCCATTGTTTTGCTTGCAATCTTTTGCAGCAGCAGTAATGTCTGAAGTTCCCCTCTGAAGGTTTTCTGCCGCTTTGATATTTTGCGTGCCAGTTTCTCTTGCACATGCTAAAGGACAAAGGCTGTGAAGAAAAAAAAGCTGTCGTATTGTCACATTGAACATGTGGAGCTGCGTCGGCTCCTGAGCACCGTTTTCGTCGATGCCACCGCGCCCGGCTCGACGCATGATGGATCATCCTGGGCGACTGCCTATACCGATTTGCAGGTGGCGCTCGCCGCAGCGACCAGCGGCACGACGATTGAGGTCGGCCAGGGGACTTACAAGCCCACCGCCGGCGCGGATCGCACTGTGTCGTTTAGTCTGAAAACCGGCGTCACCCTCCTCGGCGGTTACGCCGGCACCGGGCAGTCCAATCCCGACGCCCGCAATCCCGCGCTCTATCCCTCCATCCTCTCCGGCAATATCGGCGCCGCCGGCAACTCCGACAACAGCTACCATGTCCTCTACGCCCGCAATGTCGACACCACCGGCGTTCTCGATGGATTTACCATCACCGCCGGGAATGCCAACGGCGGCGGCAATAACAGCAGCGGCGGCGGGATCTTCAACCTTGTTGCCAGCCCGACCCTCAACGATTGCACCATTTCCGGAAATGCCTCCGCCGGCAGTGGTGCCGGGGTCGCCAATCTCTACTCCACAGCAACGTTAACCAACTGCACCATCTCCGGAAATACGGCTGTCGCCAGGGGTGGTGGGGTGTATAACTATCAGGCTTCGCCGACCTTGACCAACTGCACCATCTTCGGAAATACGGCCAATGATGGCGGCGGGGTTTCCGACAAAAAATATTCTTTCCCCACAATCACCGACTGCATCCTCAGCGGCAATACAGCCCACACAGGCGGCGGAATAGCCAATTACAACTCTTCCGCGACACTGACTGATTGTGTTCTAGCTGGTAATACGTCCACCGAAAACGGCGGCGGAATATGGAACAACAATTCTTCCCCGGTGCTGGTTAACTGCACCATTAGCGGAAATACTGCCCCCGCCGGAGAAGGAGGCGGGATGTATAACAGCTTTACTTCCTATCCCGCTCTCACCAACTGCACATTCAGTGGAAATTCTGCCCGATATGGCGGGGCGATTTATAACAACACGACTTCTTCGCCGATACTCACCAACTCCATCCTCTGGGACGATACCGCTTCAGTCACCGGCGATGAAATCGTTAATAGTACCGCCGGCACGAATTCCGTGAACGCAACCTTCAGCGACATCGATCAGAGCGGTTTTGCCGGCTCGAATAGCAACATCGATGCTGATCCGCATTTCATCCGCGCTGTCGAAACCGGCGGGCCAGGTGATTTCGGCAATCTGCGCCTCCAATCCAATTCGCCAGTCATTGCCGCAGGCAATGCCAGCGCCGCCGGATTGTCCGGCGTCACCACCGACCAGGACGGCCTGTCTCGCACGATCAGCGGCCATATCGATATGGGCGCGTTTGAATCGCATTACACATTCCAATCCACGATTTTCGTCGACGCCAGCGCCACCGGCACGAACACCGGCAGCACTTGGGCCAACGCCTACCACAACCTCGCGGCCGCCCTTGACTATGCCGTCCCCGGCGAAACCATTGACGTGGCACAGGGAACCTACTACGCCACCAGCGACGGAAATCGCGTCGATACCTTCCAGCTTGTCGACGGCGTCAGCGTCGAAGGCGGATTCGCCGGTCAAGCCAACCCCGCCGCCTCCCGGGATGTCTCCGCCCATCCCACTATTCTCTCCGGCGACATCGGTACTCCGGGCGCCATCGCCGACAACACCTACAACGTCGTCACCGGCAGCAGCACCAACAATACCGCCGTCCTCGACGGCTTCACCATCACCGCAGGGTACGCCTCCGGCTACCACCCCACCGGCGGTGGAATCGTTGACTTCTCCGGAAGCCCAACCATTACCAGTTGCACCCTCTCGGGAAATACCTCGACGGGCGACGGTGCGGGGATGTTCAATTACCAATCTTCCCCGATTCTTAATGATTGCACCTTCAGCGGGAATATGGGCCGCAACGGCGGAGGAATAGTGAATGAGCATTATTCATCGCCCGTACTGACTGATTGTACAATCAGCGGAAACACGACCACTCAAGATGGTGGGGGAATCTACAATTACGATCATTCCTCCCCGACACTGATTCATTGCAACATCAGCGACAATTCCGGCTATGACGGCGGCGCGATGTACAATGGGAGTTTTTCTTCGCCGACACTGACCAACTGCACCCTCAGCGGAAATACCGCTACTGACGACGGCGGCGCGATGCGCAACGTCAGTTCTTCTTCGCCGACACTGACCAACTGCACCCTCAGCGGAAATACCGCCAGCAACAAAGGCGGCGGACTATATGACGTTTCCTCCTCCAATCCCACCCTGACGGATTGCAGCCTCACCGGAAATACTGCACCCAATGGCGCAGGGGGCGGGATGTTCAACAATCAATCTTCGCCAACCCTGACCAACTGCCTCCTCAGCGGAAATACCTCCTACGATGACGGCGGCGGAATATACAACTTCGGCGGCTCCAATCCCACGCTGACGAATTGTACCCTCACCCAAAATACCGCTGAACGCGGCGGCGGGATTTCCAATGAGCACTCTTCGTCAACCCTGACCAACTGCATCCTCTGGGGTGACACCGCCTCGGAAGGCGGCAACGAAATGAATATCCAGGACAGCAGCACCGCCACGATCACCCACAGCGATGTCAAAGGTGGATTCGCCGGCGCGGGCAATATCAACGCTGATCCGCTTTTCCTGGACGCCACTGATGGCAATTTTCATCTCCAACACGCTTCTCCCGCCATCAATGTCGGATCAAATGCCGCGGTGCCCGGCGGCATCACCACCGATCTGGACGGCAATCCTCGCATTGTCAATAACATAGTGGACATGGGCGCTTACGAATCGCCGGCGATTATTTATGTCGATGCCAGCGCCACGGGGGCACATAACGGCAGCAGTTGGGCGGATGCCTTTACCACGCTAACCGCCGCGTTGTCTTCTGCCACGGCCGGTTCGGGACAAACCATCGAAGTGGCTCAAGGCACATACAAACCCACCACAACCTCCGATCGCACCGCGACCTTCCAACTCATCGACGGCGTAAGCCTCGAAGGCGGATTCGCCGGCCACTCTAATCCCAACGCCGCCCAAAACGCTTCCGTTTATCCCTCCATCCTCTCCGGCGACATCGGCGCGGCCGGCAGCTCCGACAACAGCTATCATGTCGTCAACGGCAGCGGCACAGATTCCACCGCGGTGCTTGATGGATTCACGGTCACCGGAGGAAATGCCGATGGGCTGGACAATACCAAATTTCATGGCGGCGGAATCTTCATTTACTCTGGCGATCCGACAATCAATGATTGCATCATCACCGGAAATACTGCCGTCGATGGTGGCGGAATCTACGAAAACATCGATGTTGGCGCGAAATTGACTGGGTGTGTCATCACGGGAAATACCGCTAATGACAGCGGGGGCGGGTTGTATATCTTCAACACGACTGTGACACTGATCAATACTGTTATCGCCGGCAATTCCGCCGAGCGTGGCGGCGGTTTATGGGATGATGATTCTGCTGTGACGTTGACGAACTGCACGATTTCCGGCAATACCGCCAGCACGTCCACGGGCGGCGGGCTATACGGCGCTTTCGGAAGTGACACGCTCACCAACTGCGTTCTCTGGGGCGACACCGCCCACACAACAGGGAACGAAATCCAAAATGGTGTTTCCAACACGCTCACGGTCTCCAACAGCGATATTGATCAGACTGGCTTCGCCGGATCGAACAACAATATCGATGCAGACCCGATGTTCGTCCGCAGCGTCGGCACCAATGGATCAACCGATTTCGGCGACCTACACCTCATCGGTTCCTCCCCCGCAATCAATGCCGGCTCCAATGCCGCCATCTCTGGAACCACCACCGATCTCGATGGCAATTCCCGCATCATCGAAGCCGCCGTGGATATGGGGGCCTATGAAGCATTTCCAAATCATCTGGTGATTTCCACACAGCCTGGCGCAACCGACACCGCCGGCGCGGATATTCCGATCATTGTCCGCGTTGAAGATCAATACGGCGATATCTTCGCCGCCGACAATTCCAGCGTCGCCATCAGCTTCGCCAACAGCCCCACCGGCGCAACCCTCGGCGGAACCTCCTCCGTTACCGCTCAACATGGCGTCGCCACGTTCAATGCCTTTTCCCTCGCCAAGGCCGGCTCCTACCTCCTCTCCTTCAGCAATGGCTCCCTGCCCATCGCCACTTCCAATAGCTTTACGGTTACGCCCTCTTCCCCCGCCTCCCTGACGATCACCCAGCAGCCCGCCAATGCCGTCGCCGGCAATGCCATCTCCCCGGTCACCGTCCAAGTCGAAGATCAATTCGGCAACCCTGTCGACGGCGCCAGCGTCAACCTCTCCATCGCAAGCGGCCCCGCCGGTTCCACACTCGGCGGCACCCTCAACGCCTCAACAGCCACCAACGGCCAGGCCACTTTCAGCTCCCTAACGCTCAACCGCGCTGGCACCTTCACCCTCTCGGCCCACGATGGCTCCCTGCCCGGCGCAACCACCGACAACTTCGCCATCACCTACTCCCGGCCGCAGCTTGTTTTCACCGCCGTCCCCACCAGCGTCGCCGCCGGCGCGAAAATCTCCACCATCCGCATCTCCACCGAAGATGTCCACGGCACCCCCATCACCAGTAATAAAACCAGCATCAAGCTCACGGTATCCCTCGGCGGGAAAATCATCAGCACCATTACCGCAATGGTGAAGAAAGGCGTCGCAACTTTCAGCCCGCCGGCCATCCAGAAATCCGGCACCTATAAACTGACCGCTACCGACCCCTCCTCGGGCCCGACTGCCTCCACCACCTTCTCCATCACCGCCGCCGCCGCTACCAAAATCGCCTTCAATTCCCAAACATTCAAAGTCACCCACAACAAACCCTTCAACGTCGCCGTCAAACTCTTCGACCGTTACGGCAACCTCGCCACCAACGACAACTCAACCGTCAAACTTCTCCTCGCCTCTCATCCGGCCAAAACAACCCTTATTCCCATGACCGCCGCCGTCACCAATGGCATGGCCGATTTTGTCGGCGTCACTCTCAGCAAGAGCGGCCAATACTCCCTCGAAGTAACCGACAAAAAACTCAAAGCCGTTACGGGCACATTCATCGTCAAATAAATTCATTCTGGATCATTCCCCATGTCCGAGACCGGCGATTCGCAACCCCTCATTGAACCAGCATCCCCCCCTCTGCGCAGCGTTCACACCGCCTCAATGGCCCAGATCATCTCCCAACTGGGAATATCGCTGGCCGTAACCACCTATCAGGCCGGCAAACTTATCTTGCTCCGTCCCGACAAACGCGACAACACCCCAGTCCTCAACACCCACTTCCGCAATTTCCAAAAGCCCATGGGATTCGCCTGGGAACGCGGCCGATTCGCCTTAGGGACCACTTCCGAAGTCTGGGAATTTCACGATTTCCCCGCCGTTGCGCGCAAGCTCGACACCCCCGATTCACCTGCCCATCATGACGCCTGCTTTCTCCCCCGCAGCGCACACATCACCGGCGATGTCCAGATTCACGAAATGGTCTGGCTCCCGCAAAAAAATCCCCCCGGCCAACCCGCCGAAGCCCACTCCTTTTCCGAACTGGTTTTCGTCAACACCCGTTTTTCCTGCCTGGCGACCCGCAGCAATATCTACAGCTTTATCCCGCGCTGGAAGCCCCCCTTCATCACCGCCTACGCCGCCGAAGACCGCTGCCATCTCAACGGCCTCGCGTTACGCGACAGCAAACTCCGATACGTCACCGCGCTGGGTGAAACCAATACCCTCAACGGTTGGCGCGACAACAAGCGTTCTGGCGGAATCCTGATGGACGTCAACTCCAATCAAATCATCACCCGCGGCCTGTCCATGCCGCACTCCCCGCGCTGGCATGACGGTAAACTCTGGGTATTGGAAAGCGGCAACGGCGGCGTCGGCATCATTGACCAGCAGACCGGAAAATATCATGAAGTCTGCCGACTCCCCGGTTTTACGCGCGGCTGGGATTTTGCCGGCCCCTATGCCTTCATCGGCCTCTCTCAAGTTCGTGAAAGCGCGGTCTTCAGCGGCATTTCCATCGCCGAACTTCCCCAGGACCAACGCTGCTGTGGCATCTGGGCCGTCGATATGCGAACTGGAACGATCGCCGGTTTCGTGCAATTCAAAGATGCCGTTCAGGAAATCTTCGCCGTGCAGGTTCTCCGCGGCCTGGCGTGGCCGGAAGTGCTCAACGACGATCCAAAGCGAATTTCAGAAACCTACGAGCTTCCCGATGAAGCCTTGCGATTGGTTCCTTCAGAAGCCAGAGCTCTCAGCTAATAATCGTTAATTAGTCAATGAGCCTTGGGCAGAGAAGTTTGCAAGAGGGGTGCCAGTTGTCGGGGGGATCGATATAATCCGCCCCCCTTATGCAGACGAATCAGCCGTTAGTTGTGGAGCCGGTCGGATTGGACGTGGAGACGCTCGCCAGGCCGATCGATTGGGAGCAGATGTACGGGAACGATCATCCGGTGGAGCTGGAGATTGGGATGGGGAAGGGGACGTTTCTGACCGAGCAGGCGCGGGCTCGGCCGGAGGTGAATTTCTTTGGCATCGAATGGGCTCGCTGGTTTTGGAAGTATGCATCCGATCGCATGCGCAGGCATAACTGTTTGAATGCTCGAACGGTGCGCGCCGAGGCGTCCTTTTTTTTGACGGAGTTTGTGCCGACGGGGAGTTTGTCGGTGTTGCACATCTATTTCCCCGACCCGTGGCCGAAGGCGCGGCATCATAAGCGGCGATTGATTCAGCCGAAGTTCATGCCGGTGGTGGAGCGGGTGTTGAAAAGTGGTGGTCGGTTACAGATTGTGACCGATCATCAGGGGTATTTTGAGGAGAATATGGAGCCGACGGTGAAGGGGTCGAATTTGCAGGTGGTGGATTACAATCGACCGGGGAGCGCTGCGGACGGAGAGTTTGTGGGGACGAATTTTGAGAGGAAGTATCGGCGCGAGGGAAGGCCGTTCTATGCGATCGCGGCGGTGAAGAAGTGACGGGATTATTTTGGGCGAATTAGTTTTAAGACGCAGATGGAGTAGGGGGGTAGGTCGCAGGTCCAGGTGCCGTCGGGGTTTTGCTGGCAGGTTAATGGGATGCGGTGCGCGTCGGCGGATTGGAGAGATGAGGCGACGATCGCTTCGCCGGAGACTTGAGTGGCTTTGAAGTCGATGGCGATTTTGCAGGGGTCGCCGGCGGTGGATTTGTGGATCAGAATGGTGGTGAGGGTGTCGGCGGAGAGGGCGGCGAAATGGAAGAGAGTGGGGTCATCGGAATCCGAAGAGATGATCGTGCCGCCGGCGAGCGTGGGAGAGAGTATTGAGAAGACTTGATAGATGGGGTGTGGTTTGAAGGTGCGGTAATCGAGGAGGCTGTGGTTGCCGACGTGAGGCAGGCGGAGGGGCCAGAAGCAGGCCATGTCGACGCCGGCGGAGAGGAAGCGGCAGAGGAGGTTGGTTTGGGCTTGCGCTAATGCCATGCCGCGGAGGGGGGATTTTTCGGAGAGATTCCATTCGGTAAGGATGATGGGGACGTGGCGGGCGAGGGTCTTGTCTAGGAAGGTGCGTAAGGAGGGGATGGTTTCGCCGCCCCAGACGCCTTTGTGGATAAAGTAGTCGTAGGTTTGTTTTTCGCCGCCGGGGTAGGAGTGGACGGTGACGAAGTCGATGTGCGGGCCGGCGGCGGCGATGACGGTGGGCCACCAGGCGGGCTGGCGCGGGGAGACGGTGGTGCCGTCGGAGAGGGTGTTGTTGGCGGAGGTGGTCGGGTCGACCAGGCCGATGGCGCCGATTTGGATCGCCGGGTCGGCAGCTTTCATCGCGGTGGCGAAGCGGGCGAAGGCTTGGCCGTACTCGGCAGCGGTGACGCGGATGCGTTTGTGTTTGCCGGGGTGATACCAGAAGGTTTCATTGCCGATCTCCCAGTATTTGACGTGGTAATCGTGTTGACGGCAGTAGGCGACCCAGTCGGCAGCGCGTTTGATGGCGGAGTCGAGGTCGTGATGGACAAAGCCGGATTCGAGATTGACGACGAAGAGAGGCTCCGCGCCGACCTTATGGCAGAAGGTCATGAATGAGTCGGTGTCGGCGCTATTGGGATTGTCATTACGCGGCCACCATTTCGGGTCGTCCAAGCTGTGCTGATCCCAGTAGTAGTTGTCGGCGACGTCGCCGCCGGGGAAGCGGAGCAGGCGGATCGGGACATCGCGGAGACGCTGGACGAAGGTGTCGTCGGCGAGCGCGGTTTTGTCGTCGTACATGAAGAGGGTGTTGCTGCCGAAGAAGAGGGGGTTGATCGTGTTCAGCGGATGATCGGCGTGGAGGGTGAGATGGATGGGGGGATCGGCGTGCGCGATGGAGGAGAGCGTCAGGCAGGAGAGGATCAGGGCGGCGAGGGCATGTTTCATTGGCGTGGCCGGGCATGAGTGATGGCGGCGGCGATCAAGGCGCTGCCGATGAGGATCGAGCCGGCGATGGAGAGGGGCTGGTAGAAGTGCTCGAGGAAGCCGAGGATCAGTAAGAGGATTCCGAAAAAGATGGCGATGGCGTAGATGGTGTTGAGCATTTTGATGACTCGGCTGTTGGATCGAGTATTCGGGTGGGCGTAGTTCAGAGTGACAGGCTGTTCGTCGGGATGGGGCATGAGATGGTGGTGATGATATCAGATTTCGATGACTTCGACGGATGAGCCGGCGGGGAGGGGGGGGGCGTTTTCGGGGCGGGAGAGGAGGGCGTTAGCTTGGGCGAGGGTGAAGAGGTCGGAGGAGCCTTTCCAGGGGAGGGGGGTGGCGGAGTTGTTTTGGAGGAGGACGGGTTGGAAGAATTCGCGGGGGCCGTTGGGGGGGAGGGGGGTGGTGAGGGTGTGAGTGGAGGTGCGCGGGTGGGGGGAGCCGCCGGTGAGGCGGGAGATGATTCGGGTGGCGAAGAGGGTGGTGCAGACGAAGGCGCTGACGGGGTTGCCGGGGAGGCCGAAGACGAGGCAGGAGTGGTCAGGGTTCAGGGGTTCAGGGTTCAGGGAAGAGGGAGAAGAAGGGGCTTTTATCTTTGCTGAACCCGGAAAACTGAACCCTGAAAACTTTCCGAAGAGGAAGGGTTTGCCGGGTTTGATTTTGACTTTGGAGATTTGGAGGGTGACGCCGAGTTGTTGGAGGAGAGTGGGGACGTAGTCGTAGTTGCCCATGGACATGCCGCCGGTGATGAAGAGGACGTCGTAGGAGAGGCCTTCGGTGAGATAGTCGCGGAGAGTGTCGGGGTGATCGGGGGCGATGCCGAGGTCGGTGATGTCGCAATTGAGGTTCCAGAGCATGGAGGAGAGGAGGAGGGAGTTGGAGTTGCGGATTTGGGCGGGGGCGGGGGATTGGGAGTAGTGGACGACTTCGTCGCCGGTGGTGAGGATGGCGATGCGCGGGGGGGCGTAGACAGGGACTTGGGCTGCGCCGATGGTGGCGGCGACGGCGAGTTGGGGGGGATTCAGAATTGTGCCGGCGTGGAGGACGATTTGGCCGGCGCGGACTTCTGCGCCTTGGGGGGAGATGGCGTTGTGTTTTTTGAAGGGTTTGAGGACTTGGCAGTGGTCGGCGGTGGCGGTGATGTGTTCGACGGGGATGACGGTGTCGGCACCGGGGGGGAGGGGTGCGCCGGTCATGATGCGGATGGCTTGGCCGGGGGAGAGGGGGCGCGTGGGCCAGGAGCCGGCGGGGATTTCGCCGATGAGGTGGAGGTTGCTGGAGAGGTCTTCGTGGCGGATGGCGATGCCGTCCATTTGGGATTTGTCGAAGGGGGGGTAGTCGCGGTCGGCGGTGAGGTCGGCGGCGAGGCGTCGGCCTTGGGCGGATTCGAGGGGCATGGATTCGATGCGCGGGTTGAGGGGGATGGAGTCGAGGATCTGGAAAGCTTGCTGGGAGGTGAGCAGGGGTGGGGCATCGGGCATGGGGACATTGTAAGAGGTGGGAGAGAGATCGCGAAAGTCGCGATCTTTTCGCCTCCGTTGACTTCGATTCGTGTTCCTCTTCCCTCAAATCCTTGACACCCCCCCTCAACCCCGTAGCATCGTCCCTCCAAAATGAACTACCAAGGAGCAGCCATGACCGCCAAAAAGACCATTGCCGACGTTGACGTGAAATCCAAAAAAATCCTCATGCGCGCCGATTTCAACGTCCCGTTGCAAGGCTCGACCATCACCGACGACCGTCGCATCACCCAGGCCCTCCCCACCATCCAGTCCATCCTCTCCCGCGGCGGCCGCCTCATCCTCATGTCCCACCTCGGTCGCCCTAAAGGCGGCCCAGAACCCAAATACTCCCTCGCACCCGTCGCCGCCCGCCTCAGCGAACTCCTCAAACAACCCGTCTCCTTCGCCAGCGACTGCATCGGCCTCGAAGCCGAACAAAAATCCGCCGCCCTCAAAGACGGAGAAGTCCTCCTTCTCGAAAACCTCCGCTTCCATTCCGAAGAAGAAAAGAACGACCCCCAATTCTCCAAGTCCCTCGCCAAGCTCGCCGACATCTACGTCAACGACGCCTTCGGCACCGCCCACCGCCAGCACGCCTCCACCTTCGGCGCTGCCCAATCCCTCGCAGGCAAACCCCGCGTCATCGGCTCGCTCATCCAAAAAGAACTCAAGTACCTCGGCGACGCCGTCGCCAAACCCGCACGACCCTTCATCGCCATCCTCGGCGGCGCTAAAGTCTCCGACAAAATCAACGTCATCGAACAACTCCTCACCAAAGCCGACACCCTCCTCATCGGCGGCGCCATGGCCTACACCTTCTTCCTCGCCCAGGGCAAAACCGTCGGCAAATCCCTCGTCGAAAAAGACAAAGTCGAACTCGCCAAATCCCTCCTCGCCAAATCCGCCGGCAAAATCATCCTCCCCGTCGACACCGTCATCTCCGACAAAATGAGCGACGACGCCGTCACCCAGATCGTCGAAGGCAACATCCCCGATCACCTCGAAGGCTTCGACATCGGCCCCAAAACCCGCGAACTCTACAAGGCCCACATCGCCAAAGCCAAAACCATCCTCTGGAACGGCCCGATGGGCGTCTTCGAGAAAAAGCCCTTCGCCGCCGGCACCAACGCCATCGCCCAGGCCGTCGCCGACGTCACCGCCCACGGCGCCACCACCATCATCGGCGGCGGTGACTCCGCCGCCGCCATCGAAAAAGCCAATCTCTCCGAAAAAGTCTCCCACGTCTCCACCGGCGGCGGAGCCTCCCTCGAATTCCTCGAACACGGCCACTTCACCACCCTCGACATCCTCGACTGATTATCAATTTCTTTGATCCCGATTCGATCCACAGTAAGCTACACCCTCCTTTCAACTGAGGGCTCCGCGTGCTGTCTCGAATCCACTCCTTCATCCTCATTGGCATCGACGCGCAACTCTGCGAAGTCGAAGTCGATGTCTCCCAGCGCGGCCTGCAGAAGACCACCATTGTCGGCCTCGCCCAAATGGCCGTCAAAGAATCCATCGAACGCGTCCGCCGCGCCATCATCAACACCGGCTACGCCTTCCCGATGCACGCGCTCCTCATCAACCTGGCCCCCGCCGACGTCAAAAAAGAAGGCCCCGCACTCGACCTCCCGATGGCGATCGGCGTCCTGCGCGGGACCAATTTCATCCAATCCGAAAAACACAAGGAATTTCTCATCGCCGGCGAGCTCGCGCTGGATGGCCGAATCCGAAAAATCAAAGGCGCTCTCTCCCTCGCCCTCCTGGCCAAAGAAAAAGGTTTTCGCGGCGTCATCCTCCCCGCCGATAATGCCCGCGAAGCCGCCGTCGTCGAAGGCATCGAAGTCTACGCCGTCGCCTCCCTCGCGCAAGCCGCCGGCTTCCTCAACGACCAACTCCCCTTGGAAGCCCACGAATTAAGCGGCGAAGCCTATCAATCCTCCCAACTCTCCGCGAACCTGGATTTCGCCGACGTCCGTGGCCAGGAAGCCGTCAAACGCGCCATCATCATCAGCGCCGCCGGCGCGCACAACATACTGATGATCGGCCCTCCCGGCACCGGCAAATCCATGCTCGCCGCCCGCATGCCGGGCATCCTCCCGCCTCTGGTCCGGCAGGAATCGCTTGAAACCACGCGCATCTATTCCGCACTCGGCTTACTGCCGGAATCGGTCGCGCTGATGGACTCACGCCCGGTTCGAACGCCTCATCATTCCACAACGGCCCAGGCACTCATCGGCGGGGGTTCAATCCCCAAGCCAGGCGAGGTGTCGCTGGCACATCATGGGATTCTCTTTCTGGACGAACTGCCGGAGTTTTCCCGGTATGTGTTGGAGATGCTGCGCCAGCCGATGGAGTCTGGAGAAGTCACCATCTCCCGCGTGCATGGCTCGATCAAATTTCCGGCTAAATTCATGCTTGTTGCGGCAATGAATCCTACGCCTCAAGGATTTGATGCCAAAGACCCTCGGGCGCGTAATAAATATTTAGAAAAGCTCTCCGGGCCGCTGCTGGATCGCATTGATTTGCATGTCGAAGTACCCGCGGTCCCGTATCGCGACCTGACCAGCAAGACCCCCGGCACCTCTAGCGCTACCATGCGTGAATCTGTCATGGCGGCACGCGAGCGGCAATGGAAACGCCAGGGTGATGGCACTCCTAATGGGCGACTCGATTCGCGGCAATTGCAATCGCATTGCCCGCTCAGCGATTCTTGCTTGCTGCTGATGAAGCAGGCGATGGATGAACTCGGGCTCAGTGCGCGGGCGTATGACAAAGTCCGCCGGGTGGCGCGGACGATTGCGGATTTGGAAGGCGCGGAGAGTATTAACGAATCGCATCTGGCCGAGGCGGTGCAGTATCGCGTGCTGGATAGACGGTTTTAACCCTTCAATCCGGTGGAAGCGACGGAATCGACGAAGTACTTCTGGGCGGCGAAGAAGAGCAGGATGCAGGGGAGCATGCAGACGACGCTGGCGGCCATCATGAGCTGGGCGTCGGAGTAGCCGTATTGGGAATTGAAGGTGTTGAGAGCGAGTGAGAGCGTGCGGTTTTCCGGGGAGTTGAGGTAGATGAGGGGGCCCATGAAGTCATTCCAGGTCGCCAGAAAAGTATAGATCGCGACGATGGCGATGACGGGTGTGCAGAGCGGGAGCATGAGCCGGTAGTAGATGGTCCAGTTGCTGGCGCCGTCGATGCGGGCGGCTTCCATCAGTTCTTCGGGGACTTGAGCGAAGAATTGGCGGAACATGAAAACAAAGAATGGGCTGGCGAAAAAGGCGGGGATGATGAGCGGCCAGAAGGTGTCGATCAAGCCGAGCGAGCGGAAGAGAACGAAGACGGGGACCATGGTGATCTGTGCGGGGAGCATCATGGTCGAGAGCATGAGGATGAAGAGGACGGATCGGCCCCGGAAGCGGAAGCGGGCAAAGCCGAAGCCGACGAGGGAGCAGGAGATGATCTGACCTAGGACGGAGCTAACGGTGATGACGACTGTGTTGGCGAGGGCTGGGTAGAAGTTCATCTTGTCGGGCGAGAGGGCGCGGGGGTAGTTGGACCATTGGATTTTGTCCGGCAGGATTTTGAGCGGGCCGGCGTTTACTTCGGCTTCAGTTTTCAGGGATGCGCTGAGAAGAAACAGAAAAGGGACCAGGAGAATGACGGCTCCGAGGACGAGGAGTGTGTAAATGAGAAATTGTTGACCCGTGGATTGGGTTGAATTGCATTTCATTATGCTTTCAACCCTTCATAGTAGGCGAGATTTTTGGAGGCTCGGAAGATTAAGAGGGTGAGGATCAGAAGGAGCAGGAAGAGGATCCAGGCCATGGCGCTGGCGTAGCCCATTTCGTGGAATTCGAAGGCTTGGCGGTAGAGGTTGAAGACGTAGAAGAGGGTGGATTCGCCGGGGCCGCCGAGGGGGGTCATGAATTTGGCCTGGGTGAAGATCTGGAAGGAGCCGATGATACTCATGACGAGCTGGTAGAAGAGCAGGGGGGAGAGCATGGGCAGGGTGATGTGGAGGAAGCGTTTGAAGGGGGAAGCGCCGTCGAGGCGGGCGGCTTCGTAGAGGCTGGCGGGAATGCCTTTGAGGCCGGCGAGATAGATGACCATGCCGGAACCGACGCCCCAGAGTCCCATGAGGACGAAGGCGGGGACAGCCCAGTGGACGGCGTCTTCGCCGATCCAGTCGGGGGGGTGGAGGTGGAAGGGGGAGAGGACGATGTCGAGGAGCTTGTTGAGCGGGCCGTACTGGTTGTTGAGGATCCATTGCCAGAGGGCGGCGAGGACAACGCCGGAGACGACGGAGGGGATGAAGAAGAGGGTGCGAAAGATGGTGATGCCGCGGACGCGGGCGTTCATGAGAAGGGCGACGGCCAGTGCGAGGACCTGGGAGATGGGGACGGAGAGAGCGACGAAGTAGATCGTGACTTTCATGGAGTGAATGAAGGAGGGGTCATAGAGGAACATGTGGCGGAAGTTGTCCAGGCCGACGTACCGGGCGGAGGAGACGGGGGTCATGGCGGTCCAGCGCGTGAGGGAGAAGAGGGCGCTAGCGATCATGGGCCCGAGGGTGAGTGTGATGAAGCCGATAAGCCAGGGGGAGATAAAGAGCCAGCCGGCGCGTTCGGCGCGGCGGTCGAGCAGGCCGATGTTTTCGCGGCGGGCGAAGAAGTAGAAGCCGAGGAGGATGAGGAGGAGCAGGGAGGCGGTGATGAGGAGGATGGTGCGCCAAGGCATGGGGGGGTAGTCGCGGGTTTTGAGGGGGGAGGCGAGTTCGGCGTGCCAGTCGGAGAGGATGTGCTGTGCGCAGGATTCGGTGGTGCCGGCGCCGGCCTGGAGACAGGCGGTGGTTTCGCGTTCGATGATGCGGAAGGCTTCGGGCTGGGGAGGATATTGGCCGAGGGGGGCGATGGGGATGGCGTCGAGAAAGACTTGGGAGTGGGCGGGGAGGCCGTCGAGGAAGGCGGGGGAATTGGCGACGGATTTGAGGGCGGGGAGGGCGAGTCCGAGGCGGGCGTTCATGGCTTGGCCGTCGGGGCCGCAGAGGAATTTGATGAGGTCGTAGGATTCTTTGGGGTGTTTGGTGGAGGCGGACATGGACCAGGAGACGGTGAGGATGGACGAGGAGGCCTTGATGCCGCGCGGGACGGGGACGACGTCCCAGATGAAATGGGTGGGGTCGTCATTGCCGGGCTGGGGAGCGGGGATGGAGCGGAGGCGGGGGACTTTCCAGCGGCCGAGGGGGCCGTAGATACCGACGTTGCCGGAGAAGAATTCCTGGCCGCCCTGTTCTTTGTTGCCGGCGGTGGTGTTGTAGCAGGTGCGGTCGTCGAAGCGGAGGCGGCGGATCATTTTGAGGGCGGCCTGGGATTGGGGGGTTTGCAGGAGGGTGTCGGAGAAGTCGTCGTTGAAGAATTCGCCGCCGAAGGTCCAGAGGATGTTGCGGAGCATGGCGGGCCAGGATTCGATGACGCCGCCGTAGATGGGGCGGTGGGCGGATTGGGAGAGGGCCGTGATTTTTTGGCAGTCGGTTTGGAAGTCGTCCCAGGTCCAGCCGGTGTAGGGGACGGGGATGCCGGCTTGTTTGAAGAGGTCGACGTTGACGTACATGACGGCGGTGGTGAAGTCTTTGGGGATGCCGTAGAGGGGGCCGGCGCCGATGTGATGGCCGTCGTATTTGTAGGCGTCGAGCAGGACGGGGTAGATGTCGTTGATCCAGTCGGCTTGGCCGGCGCGGCGTTCTTGTTCGAGGTAGGGATCGAGCGGGGCGAGGACATGGATGGCGGCGAGGTCGGTGACGTGATCGTAAGCGAGGTAGAAGACATCGGGGGCGGTGTCGGCGGCGAACATGGTTTTGAGCTTGGGGTCGTAGTCGGCGTTGTCGACGGAGAGGTTGGCGATGTGGATGTCAGGGTGCTCGGCCTCGTAACGGGCGACGAGTTTGTCCATGACGGTGTTCTCGGCGGTGTCGCCCCAGTGGAGGATGGTGAGGGTGATTTTGCGGTGGGGAGCGAAGTAGGAGTGGGTGAGGCGCAGGCCGACGTCGAAGAAGGACCAGACGACGATGAGGAGTGTCGCGAGGGCCAGGAGCAGTCGGGTGACGCGGGGGAGAGTCATGTATGGCGGGTCCGGGGACAGCCGTGCTGACGAAGAGTTGGATGAGTGGAGGATTGTACCTTTTTCTCATTGAGTAATGGAGGTTTTGATTTAGCGGCGGGATTTTTTGGTGGG
>DASRRR010000142.1:0-19443 GCA_035656825.1 Tepidisphaeraceae bacterium
ATGGATGCGCACTAAAAAATGATGGTGTGCGGAAATGCTCAGGGAAATGAGGAAAATATTTTTGAATTTGATGATGTAGGGTGCGGGATGAAGTATGGTTTAGCGACCTGTCGGAACAAGAGAGTTCAATTTGATTGGGAGTGAGAGCACATGGGAAATTTTTATGTGAACTTCACGATTCGAGGAGTGACCCAGCACGCGGCGGCGGAGGCTTTATCAGGGCGTCGTGCTATTGTTTCGCCGCCGGTCAATGGCGCGGTGGTCGTGTTTGATTCCCGGTCGGACGAGCAGGATGAAGGAGTGATTCGTGATCTCGCGTCACAATTGTCCAAGAAGTTGGGAGCGGCGGTTCTGGCCGTGATGAATCATGATGACGATATTTTTTGGTATGAGCTTTATGAATCGGGGAAGCGGATTGACGAATATAATTCGTCGCCGGGGTATTTTGATTGGGATGGAGAGGGTGAAATGCCTGGACCGGCGGGTGGAGACGCGAAGGCACTTTGCCGAGTGTTCGGGTGTAAGGATGCTGCAGCGGTTGAAACAATTCTGCGGAAATCGGGTGAGGACGGGTATGTGTTTGCGGTTCAGCGTCATGGCGATTTAGTGGAGGCGCTGGGGCTGCCGGGGTTTGCGGTGGGGGTTTCTTATGAGGGTTTTGATGAAAATATGGCTGAGGGATTTGCGGAGGGGGAAGTGGTTCGGACGGGATGATACTGAGAGAAGGGCGGGTGTTTTAGGCGATGGCCTGGGTATTGATCAGAGTGCGGAGATGGTGGGCGGCGAGTTTGTGGCCGCGGTTTGAGGCGATTTGGAACCAGTGGCGGGCGGCTGGGAGGTTGCGGGGGAGGCCTCGACCTTGGCCGTGGAGGATGCCGAGGTTGAGTTGGGCGCTGGGGTAGCGTTGGACGGCGGAGCGGGCGTAGTGGCGGGCGGCGAGGGTGGGTTTTTGCGGGTGCCGATGCCTTGGTCGTAGCAGAGGGCGAGGGTGTATTGGGCCCAGTCGTGGTGGGAGAGGTTGGGGGATTGGAGGAGGTGGAAGGCTTCGCGGTGGTGGGCGGGGTTGGAGGAATCGAGTAGGCGGTCGGCGAGACGGCAGGAGGCGGAGAAGCTGCCAGCAGTGGTGGAGCGGCGAAGGGTGGAGAGAGTGGCGCGAGGCATAGTCGTACCAGGAATATAGTACAAGAAACGGATGGGCAACATTGATGATGCCCATCCGTTATAGAGTTCAGAGGTTGTTCAGATTGAATTAGGGTTGGTGGATACGGCGTTTACGGCTGAGCAAAATGAGGGGAAGAAGGGCTAATCCGATGATAGGTTCGGGGAGATCAACAACGACGTTCCAGTTGGTGCCATCCCAGTTGAACAGGGTGTCAGATTGGACATTGCTAACGGCGGCAGTTGGTCCAGAATCGCCGGGAGATTCGATGTAGATGTTTTTGGTATTATCGAAATTGATGCTGGTCCACGCCACGCTGCCATCGCTGCCGACTTTCAGATCGCCGCTTTTGAGGGAGCGGAAAGAGAGAGAGGTTAGAACGCCGGCGGGAGAGCGTTCCCAAATTTGATATCCATTGCTGGGGGTTTTGATTTGATAAGCGATCCAGCCGTTATTGATGGCGTAAGCAGAACCGGTTTGATCGCCGCCAGTGAAACCAGGAACGAGGGTTGTGAAGTTTCCGGATGAATCGCGTAAAACGAGGTCCTCGGTTGAGGCAAGGATCGCGGTTTTGGAGAGAAAGACGACATTGGAGCCATCGGAGGCGGGTTCAATATGAACGGGGTTGGGGGCGGTGACGGTCAAGTTGGTCACCGTACCGGCGTGGTATTGATAGATGTTGTAATCGGAGGTGGAGGTGCCGGTGAAATAGAGATCGCCGGTGGGCATGACCTGGATCTCGCTGCCGCCGGATTGGGGCGCGACGGTGGTATTGGTGCCGGTGGCGAGATTGCGAGTTGTAAGAGGACGATTGGAGGTCGTTGGCGCGCCAAAGAGGAAGGTGTTCCAGGCGGCATAGTCGCCGGCGGCAGTTAATTCGCTGTCGCCGCTATTGGGTCCTGTGGGTCCGAGGTCCAGAAGAGATCCATCGCGTGATTCGTAGACGTGATATTGGGCGTTGGGATTGGAAGCAATGGATGAAGCCTGGAAGATAGCGCCATGGCTGGTAAGGAAGCCGGACCAAATGCCCTGGTTGAAAAAATTAAGGAGGACGGAGTTGGTGCTGGTGGAGAGAGTTTCGACGGTGAGATTTGTGGTGCCGTTGGTCAGATTGTGGGCGTAGAGGATCTGGTTTGTGTTGGTATCCAAGGGGATGCCGGGGACGGTGTAGAGGTCGAAAGTGGCCGCGGATGCGGTTGCACAAGCCAGTGAAACGGCAACAAACCCGAATAAAGTTCCGCGCACGGTGTTGTGGACGTGCATAATTCCTTCTCCTTTTAGTTAAGATTAAGAAAGTTTTATCTGAGCTTAGTGATTTGAGCAACAAAAATCCTCTCTCGCTCAAGTTGTGAAAGATGGAGCATCGATGCAATTCATGCAAAGCGTGCAACGGCGATTAGTTAAGATGTATGGGAAAAAGGAGTGGGTTTGTTGGGGGAAGGGGATTGATGTTTTGGTGGAGACGATTCTTTCGCAGAATACTTCCAATGCGAATAGTCGGGCGGGGTATCGGCAGTTGCGGAGGCGGTTTAAGTCTTGGAAGCAGGTGGCGGAGGGGACGGTGGAGGAGGTGGAGCGGTGTATTCGGGTGAGTGGGTTGAGCCGGATTAAAGCGCCGCGGATTCAGGGGATTTTGAAGAAGATTAAGCTCGATGGGGGAAAGTATGATTTAGAGTTTTTGAAGGAGTGGGGAGTGGAGAGGGCGTATGAATATTTGATGGGGTTTGAGGGGATTGGGCCTAAGACGGCGTATTGTGTGATGATGTTTGCGTTTGGGATGGATGTGTTTCCGGTGGATACGCATATTCATCGGATTGCGAAGAGGCTGGGGATTGTGGGGGAGAGGGTTTCGGCGGAGAGGGCTTGTGAGGTGATGACGGGGATGATTCGGCCGGGAGAGCGGTATGCGATGCATGTGCTGATGATTGAGCATGGGAGGAAGACTTGTCGGGCGCGGAATCCGAAGTGTGGGGAGTGTGGGGTGGTGGAGATTTGTCCATTTGGGCGGGGGTGGGTGGGGAAAGAAGAAACCCCACTGGATGTGGGGTTTTGAGGAAGACGGGCCGGGACGGCCCGGCTCAGCTTGGGGGGAGGTTGATTGAGTGAGTGAGGGTTTTTATTCTTCGTTGATGCCGTGGCACTTTTTGTATTTTTTACCGGAGCCGCAGGGGCAGGGGTCGTTGCGGCCGACTTTGGGGGTGGTGCGTTCGATGGTTTTGGTGACGGGAGGGGTTTCGCCGCCGGCGGAGGATTGTTGTTCGGATTCTGGGGGGGCGAGTTCCTGGAGGTTTTCGGCGACGCCGTAGGAGTCGTTTTCCTGATGGACGGCGGCGGTGGGTTTGTAGGCGTTGCGCGGGGCTTCGGGTTGGCCGCCGAGGCGGGCTTTGAAGATGAGGTCAGTGACTTTGTCGCGGACGAGGGACATCATTTCTTTGAAGTAGCGGTAGCCTTCGACTTTGTAGAGGACGCGGGGGTCCTGTTCGGCGAAGGCCTGGAGGCCGATGCTGGTACGGAGCATGTCCATGGCGTAGAGGTGGTCTTTCCAGGATTGATCGAAGATCTGGATCATGATGAACTGTTCGAGGTCGGTGAGTTCGCGGCGGAAGAAATCGGTGCCGCGGCGGACGAGGAGGGATTTGAGGGCGGCGGGGTCTTTGATGACGGCTTCGACTTCTTTTGGGGTGACGGGGATGGAGTAGCGGACGGGGTTGGCGTCGACAGTGAAGCGGCGGGTGGCGATTTGGGCGATGTTTTGGGGATTGCCGGCACCGACGCGGATGATTTCGTCGGCGAGCTGGTCGATTTTTCCGCCTTTGAGGAATTGTTCCTGGAAGTTGACGAGTTCCTGGCGGAGTTGGGGGACGGTAGAGGCGCGGATGTGTTCGAGGGGGAGGTCGACGCCGTATTTGAAACCGACCCAGGCGCGGAAGAAATCGGAGGCGTAGGGGTTTTCGGTGGTGCCGTTGGGGCCGCCGAAGGCGAAGTTGAGGATGTGGTCGATGGAGTATTCGATTTCGCGTTTGGCGTAGGCTTCGCGGGCGCGTTTGGAGATGGTGGCGACGATTTCGGGAGCGGGCTTGCGCAAGCTGCGGGTGGCGTCGGAGATGAATTCGCTTGGGTCGATATCGACGGCGAATTTGTCCATGGCCCAGGCGGAGAGTTCGCGTTCGGCAAAGAGGGGTTCGACGAATTTGGAGATGGGGGAGACGTCGCGGACGGCGATGAGTTCGAGGGCGGCTTCTTTGAGGGTGCGTTCGACATCGTGGACGGCCATGCTTTTGAGCTGGGCGGGGGAGAATTGGAGGCGGAATTTGGATTCAGCCCAGGCGGAGAGGCCACGGACATCCCAGTCGGAAGAGGATTGGGGGTCTTCGCCCATGAATTCGACGAGGGTGGCACCGATGTTGGTTTCGGCTTCGGCGCGGGCTTGACCCTTGATGTAGTCTTCGAGGTCTTCGAAGCGGCGGAGGCCTTTGAGGTCGGTGGGTTCGATGACGATGTCGAATTCGCCGCGGGTCCATTCGCAGACGATGGCGGCGACGTAGTCGCTGGTGATGTATTTTTCGACGGCGTCTTCGATGGATTGTCCGATCATTTGCCAGATGACTTTGTCGATTTCGCGGCCTTCGAGGACTTGCTGGCGCATGCCGTAGAAGATGATGCGCTGGTAGTCCATGACTTCGTCGTATTCGAGGAGATTTTTGCGTGCGAGGTAGTTGCGTTCTTCGACTTTTTTCTGGGCGCGGACGATGCCTTTGGTGATGCGTTTGTCCTCGATGGCCATGCCTTCTTCCATGCCGAGCCAGCCGAGGACTTTGACGGTCCATTCACCGGCGAACATTTTCATGAGTTCGTCTTCGAGTGAGACGTAGAAGCGAGAGGAACCGGGGTCGCCTTGTCGGCCGGAGCGACCACGGAGCTGGTTATCGATGCGGCGAGCGGTGTGGCGTTCGGTGCCGATGACGTGGAGGCCGCCGACGATTTTATGTCCGGAGTCGAGTTGGAAGACTTGTCGGAGGGGGTGATCTTCGCCGGCGACTTCGATTTTGGCGCCGGTGCCGCGTTGGGTGAGGATGAATTTGTCATCGCCAGTGGATTCGACATCGAACCAGGCTTCGGGGACGAGTTTGATATCGGTGCCGCGACCGGCCATGTTGGTGGCGATGGTGACGGTGCCGACACGTTCGCCGTGGGAGTTGATGCGGGTGGTGCCGGCGTCGGCGACGATGTGGGATTCGCGTTCGTGCTGTTTGGCGTTGAGGACGTTGTGCTCGATGCCGAATTTGTGGCTGAGCATGCGGGAGATCATTTCGGATTTTTCGATGGAGGTGGTGCCGACGAGGACGGGGCGTCCGGCTTCGGAGAATTCTTTGACTTCGTCGGCGATGGCCTGCCATTTTTCGCGTTCGGAGCGGTAGACGCGGTCTTCGCGGTCTGCGCGGATGCGCGGGCGGTTGGTGGGGATGGTGACGACGTCGAGGCGGTAGATTTTGTTGAATTCTTCGGCTTCGGTCATGGCAGTGCCGGTCATGCCGGAGATGCCTTTGTAGAGCTTGAAGAAGTTTTGGAGGGTGATGGTGGCGAGGGTTTGGGTTTCCTGTTTGATCGGGACGCGTTCTTTGGCTTCGGCGGCCTGGTGGAGGCCTTCGGACCATTGACGGCCGACCATTTTACGGCCGGTGAATTCGTCAACGATGACGACTTCGAGTTCGCCGGTGCGCTGGCCGGGTTCGACGACGTAGTCTTTGTCGCGTTCGTAGACGACGTGGGCGCGGAGGGCCTGCTCCATGAGGTGAGGCCATTCCATGTTGTTTCCGACGTAGAAGGAACCGACGCCGGCGATGTCCTGGGCGGCCTGGATGCCTTCGTGGGTGAGGTGGACGCTCTTGCGGTCGAGCTCGACTTCGTAGTACTGGGTGAGGCCTTCTTTTTTCTTTTCGGTGTCGACGAGCTTTTGCTTCCACTCGGCTTCGCGTTTACGGAATTCTTCTTTTTCGGCTTTGTCGCGGGCTTTGTCCTGATCTCCCTGGGCGGCTTTGATGCGGACCTGGCATTCGTGGGCTTCGCGTTCGATGGAGTCCCAGGCGCGGTTGAGTTCGAGAACTTTGCGGGCGACGGCGTCGGCGCGGCGGTACTTTTCGGCGTCGTCGTGGGCGGGCCCGGAGATAATGAGGGGCGTGCGGGCTTCGTCGATGAGGATGGAGTCGACTTCGTCGACGATGGCGAAATCGAGTGGGCCCTGGACCTGGAGTTCGGCGCGTTCTTTCATGTTGTCGCGGAGGTAATCGAAGCCGAACTCGGAGTTGATGCCATAGGTGATGTCGCACTGATACATGCGTTTGCGGGATTCGCCGCCGGGCTCCATGTCCTGCTGGATGTAACCGACGGTGATGCCGAGGGCTTCGAAGGCGGGTTTGACCCATTGAGAGTCGCGGCGGACGAGGTAGTCGTTGACGGTGACGACGTGGCAGTGCTGGCCTTCGATGGCGCGGAGGAAGCAGGCGAGGGGGCCAACGAAGGTTTTGCCTTCACCGGTGGCCATTTCGGCAATTTTGCCTTCGTAGAGGACGAGGCCGCCGATGACCTGGACGTCGAAGGGGCGGCAGCGGAACGGGGGTCGGGAGTCGGGGTAGATTTTGCGGACGCCGCTGTAGATTTCGGGGGGGATGGCGACGGTGCGCCAGGATTCGCCGGATTGGATCATGGATTGCTGGACGCGGTCATAGGCTTCGAGGGTGGCGTCGTCGAACTGGTCGGGATCGAAGTTCTGGTCGGGGTTGAAGATTTCGCGGATGCCGATGTTGCGGTCCATGGATTCGCGCATGAGGGACATGGCTTCGTGGAGGACGTCGGGCATTTTGGTGGTGCCGGCGACGAGGCCGGTGCGAATCTCCAATGTGCGGGCGCGAAGCTGGGCGTCGGTGAGGGGAAGGACTTTGGCTTCGGCTTCGTTGACCTGTTTGGCGATGCGCCAGTAGCGTTTGAGCATGCGGTCGTTGCGGCTGCCGAAGACTTTGGTGAGAACCTTGCTGAAGGTGATGGGCATGATGAACCTATGAATATTGGGAAAATGGAATGGATGCGGGGGCGCGACTACGGTAAGTAGGCACGGCCGGGAGACGGGAGGGAGATGAGCTTAGAGAGCAGGCGGGGGGAGACGGAATTGAAATGGCGTGCCGGCGCTGGTGTGAAGAGCAAGGGGAACGACAGGGGTGAGATCGGAAGAGGGGATGCTCGCGAGGACATCCTGGCGGTTTTCGACGATTTTGACAGCGGGGACGACTTGCTGGAAACGCTTGGTGAGTTGGCGAACGACCTGGCGGGTGACCTGGCTGATGTGGGGGCGGACGATGGGGGCGGCGGCGGTGGCGCGGTCGGCGCAGAGAGCCAGCGCGACGAGGGTGATGACGAAGATATTGGTCAATCTGCGCATAAAAGGGAGCAAGACACTTACACTATCGACCCGTATGCGGGCGGCGTCAAGCGAGCATGGAGACAAATGATTATAGGCCCTAAAAGACGGCGAGCCACGTCAGACAGGGAGATTCCTGTCAGCGTGGCGGTCGCGGCCTATTCCCCCTTGCGGGGGTGTCTCCTCTCCGGAAGACATTTTTCGAGAATCCGCGCAACGCGTGGCGTTGCGGCTATTGGGTTTCTTAGCTGGCGGGTTTGGCGGCGGGGGTGGAGGAGGGGAGGCCCAGGTCGGTGGCGGAGCTAGAGGGGTCGGCGGCGGAGTCGTCGCCTTTGCCGCCGAGTTCGGTTTTGGTGATGCGCTGGAGGTCGGGGGCGGTGCGGTGGAGGGAGGCGGGGTTGAGGCCGGGGGTGATGGTGAGATCGGAGGGGGCTCGGCCGTGGTCTTTGGCGTAGGCGAGGATGGATTGGCGGCGGGCGTCAACGAGGGTGGAGTCGGTGGGGATATAGATGGCAACAGGGCCGGGCTGGGAAAGCATGTGATCGAGCTTGGTTCGACCCAAGGCGTTGAGGCGGGCGGAGTCGAAGTGAAGCTCGCGGAGCATGGCGTCGTGGCGGGCGCCGCTGGCGATCTGATGATCGAGGGTGGTGTTAATGGAATGAACCTCGTCCTGGGTGAAATACTCGGTGTTCTGCGGTCCAGTATCCTGGCACCCGGCGAGACCGATGAGGGTGAGCAGGGCAAGATTTAATACGGAAAAGTAACGTGCAGTGTTCATGATGATTCCGTGACTAATTCATTCTTCGGCAGGATCGGAGGGGGGCTGTAGTGAGGAACAGTTATTGCCCATTAAAGAAGCTGGATTTCATGAGCTGTAGGATGGTCGGGCCGGCGAGGACGATAAAGGTGGCGGGGAAGATGAAGAGGACGAGGGGGAAGGTCATTTTGACGGAAGCTTTGCCGGCCATTTCTTCGGCTTCGTGCTGGCGTTTGGAGCGAAGGGAGTCGGCGTGGACGCGGAGGGCGGAGCCGATGGAGGTGCCGAAGCGGTCGGCCTGGATGAGCATGGCGACGAGGGATTGGATGGAGGCGGCGCCGGTGCGGGTGCCGAGGTTGCGGAGGGATTCGGAGCGGGAGAGGCCGACGCGGGTTTCCATGTGGGCGATGGCGAATTCGCGGCTGAGGCGGGGGTGGGCGAGGGCGAGTTCGTTGCCGACGCGCTGCATGGCGGCGTCGATGGTGAGGCCGGCTTCGACGCAGACGACCATGAGGTCGAGGGCATCGGGGAGGCTGAAATTAAGTTCTTTTTGGTTATGGCGAATGGTGAAACGGAGCCAGACGGCGGGGATGGCGTAACCGGCGATGCCGCCGAGGGAGAGGCCGAGCATGAGGTTGTCGGAGGCATTGCCGATGATGAAACCGCCGATGAGACCGGCGCAGAGGCAGATGACTTTGCAGCCGACGATGAGCTTGATGGCGGAGGGGGAGTAGATGCCGGCGAAGCCGAGCTGGCGGCGGATGATGGATTGTTTTTCGCGGGTTTTGGGCATGAAGGGTTCGGCGGCGGCTTTGCCGATGCGTTCGAGGATGGGTTTGACGCCGACGGAAGCGGTGTGGTGGTGGCGGGCGGCAGGGTCGTTGTCCATCGCGAGGCGCGTGCGAAGGCGGGCGTCGTCGCGGGAGAAGAAGCGGTAGAAGAGGGCGTAGGCGATGGCCGCTACGGCTCCGAAGATGCTGAGGATGAACATGAATTGCTGGATCATGATTTATACACGGATGGTGGTGATTTTGCGGATGGCGAAGAGGCCTAGAATTTGGAGGGTGACGGCGATGCTGAGCATGGTAAGACCGGTGGATGAATGGAGCATGATGCCGGCCTGGGCGGGGTTGAGGAAGTAGATGAGGACGAACATACCGGCGGGGAAGGCGACGAGGATGTAGCCGGTGAAGCGGCCTTCGGCGGTTTTGGATTTGACGGCCATGGCGAGGCGGACGCGCTGGCGGATCATGCCGGAGATATTGGAGAGGACTTCGGAGAGGTCGCCGCCGGTTTGGCGCTGGATGAGGACGGTGGTGACGAAGAAGGCGAAATCGGTGGATTCGATGCGGGCGGCCATGTCTTTGAGGCAGTCTTCGAGGGGCTGGCCGAGGGAGTGCTGGTCGTAGCAGCGGCGGAATTCGCTGGCGAGGGGTTGGGGCATTTCCTCGGAGATCATCTGGAAGCCGGTGGAGAGGGAGTGACCGGCGCGGAGGACGCGGCCGAGGAAGTCGAGGGCTTCGGGGAGCTGTTGGGTGATGGTGCGCTGGCGCTTGGCGCGGCGATTACCGAGGATCATGAAGGGGAGGTAAGCGCCACCCGCGCCGGCGGCGAGGCCGAAGATGAGGGAGTCGAAGATGACGGTGCCGAGGAGGAAGGAGACAATGCCGAGGATAGCGGAGGTGCCGAGGAATTGGGTGAGGGTGATATTGGGGAAGGCTTGGATGAGATTGCGGTAGAGTTTTTGGAAGATGGGGTTGCGGGCGAGTGAGCCGGAGATGCCGCTGGCTTCCATTTGGATGAGGATGGAGCGGCGCTGGGAGGCGAGGGGGTCGCCGTATTCGGAGACGAGGCGTTTGTTGATTTTGCGGCGGTCGGAGCGGAGGAGTTGGGAGAGGAATTGGGTGATGGCGTAGCCGAGGGCGGCGACGGTGAGGGCGATGAGGATGATGACGACGAGCGAGTCCATTTTTTAAAACGCGGGCGAGACGCCCGCGTCACAAGTAAATAGGATCCTTTATGCAGGGAAGACTTGGCGTTGGAAGATTTCCGGGGGGAGTTTGATTCCACGGGATTCGATGCGTTCCAGGCATTTGGGGCGGATGCCGGTGGCGATGAAGCGGCCGATGGCGTGGCCGTGTTCGTCGACGCCGGTTTGTTCGAAGGCGAAGATGTCGTGCATCTGGATTTGCTCGCCTTCCATGCCGGTGATTTCGGAGATGCGGGTGACTTTGCGGCGGCCGCCGGTGATGCGCTGGGCCTGGATGATGAGCTGGACAGCGCCGGCGGTCTGGGCGCGGAGGGCGCGGGTGGGAATGTCGTAGCCGGCCATGGCGATCATGACTTCGATACGGCTCAGGGCGTCGCGGGGGGTGTTGGCGTGGACGGTGGTCATGGAACCTTCGTGGCCGGTGTTCATGGCCTGGAGCATGTCGAGGGTTTCGCCGGAACGACACTCGCCGATGATGACGCGGTCGGGACGCATGCGGAGACAGTTTTTGACGAGGTCGCGCTGGTTGACTTCGCCTTTGCCTTCGATGTTGGCGGGGCGAGTTTCCAGGCGGACGACGTGGGGCTGTTGCAATTGGAGTTCGGCGGCGTCTTCGATGGTGATGACACGTTCGGATTCGGGGATGTAGCGGGAGAGGCAGTTGAGGAGGGTGGTTTTGCCGGAACCGGTGCCGCCGGAGATGAGGACGTTGCAGCGGGCGATGACGGCGGCGGACATGAAGTCGATGAAGGCCTGGGGGAAGGCACCGTGTTTGACGAGGTCTTCGACCTGGAGAGGTTTGGAGCCGAAACGGCGGATGGACATGGCGCAGCCGTCGAGGGCGAGGGGGGGAATGATGGCGTTGACGCGGGAGCCGTCGGCGAGACGGGCGTCGACCATGGGGCTGGTTTCGTCGACGCGGCGGCCGACGAGGGCGACGATGCGGTCGATGATCTGGCGGAGGTGTTTGTTGTCACGGAAGGCGACTTCGGAAAGTTCGAGTCGGCCTTTGCGCTCGACGTAGATGCGGTCGAAGCGGTTGACGAGGATGTCGGAGATGGAGGGGTCTTTGAGGAGGGTTTCGAGCGGGCCCAGGCCGAAGGTCTCGTCCATGACGTCGTCCATGAGACGTTCCTGGTCGGCGGAGTTGATCAGCCCTTTTTCGGACTGACACAAATCGCGGATGAGAACGCGGACTTCCTGGCGGACGGTATCCTGGGGGAGCGTACGGAGATTTTGCACGTCGAGGCGCTCGACGAGCTTTTGGTGGATGCGGCTTTTGAGTTGTTGATGCTGGAGTTGTTGCTCACGCTGTTGGGGGGTGAGGATGGGTGCGGTTTGGATGGGAGCGGGTTTGGAATGGGAGATGGGGGCCGGAGTGAGAGCTTCGGTGGGTTTGGTGGCGGGGGCGGGAGAAGGGGATTTGGAGAAGATGCCGGAGGTGGAGGGTTTGGGTGGGGCTTCGAGGGTGGCGACCCCCCCACTGCTTTCTTCGGGGGCGGGGGTTGCGGGGGTTGTGGTGCTTTTTGTGAAGAGTCCCATTTGGTCTCCTGAGAACCCACGGACCGCGGTCCGTGGGCTTTGGTTGTTGATGTCAGGCGGCGCGGCGGAGGGTGCCGGCCAGGCCGGAGAGGCTGGTGCTGATTTCGGCTTTGGGGGCGCGGAGGACGACGGGGACGCCGAGGTTGATGGCTTCGATGGCGGTTTTGAAATCGTTGGGGACGAGCCAGCCGATTTTGAGGCCGAGGGCGCGTTCGACTTCGGCGGGGTCGATGTCCCAGCCTTTCTTGACGAAGCGGTTGACGACGATCTGGATCTTGGCGGAGTCGATGCCCATGCGGCGCAGGGCGGTGACAAAGCGTTCGGCGTTTTTGGCGCTGGGGACGTTGAGCTGCATGACGACGAGGTTGACGTCGGCGGATTCGACGAGGGTCTGGTAGACGGGGTCGATGCTCATCATGGAATCGAGGACGACATAGTCGAAGGCGCGGCCGAGGATGCCGAGGAGGCGCTGGAGGGAGGCGGGGTTGACGCGCTGGGTGTCTTCGAGTTTTTCGGGGCGGCTGAGGATGGCCAGACCGCTGGTGGGGTGGATGGCGAGGGCGTTGTCGAGGAGCTGGCGGTCGACACGTTCGGCGGAATCCATGACGTCGGAGATGGTGTAGCGCGGGCGGATGTCGAAGTAGCTGGCGACGCCGCCGCGGACGAGGTCCATGTCGAGGAGGACGGTTTTGCCGAGCTTGGCGAGAGAGGCGGCGACGTTGCAGGAGACGGTGGTGGAGCCGCAGCCGCCCATGGTGGGGACGACGTGGATGATCTGGGCTTTTTTGCCCATGCCGTGGAGGTTGGCGACGCGGTCGATGGCTTTGGCGAATTTTTCTTCGGAGATGGGGAGCGGGATGAATTCTTTGACGCCGAGGTGCATGGCTTCCATGAGGAGGTTGGCGTCGAGGACGGAGGACATGAGGAAGAAGCTGGTGTTGGGGAACTGGCGGGGGAGCTGGCCGACTTTTTTGAGGGATTCCTGCGCGCCGGGGTCGAGGTTGACGATCACGAGGTGCGGAGCATCTTCGCGGGCGAGGAGGGCGGGGAGGACGTCGCAGTTGGGGAACTGGCCGATGAGGTTCATGCCGAACTGGGTGAGGAAGTTGGCGAGTTCCTGGCGATTGGCGGCGTCGGAGTCGATGATCACGCAATTGAGCTGGACGTACATGGTTCTGTTCTCTCTGTCTGGCGGTGTCGATCGGACTATGAATTCATCGGCTGGTTTTGGGGTTGAGGTTATTGGGCGGCGGGTTGGAAGCCGTATTCACCTTTGAACTGGTCGGGCTGGGTGTTGGCTTCTTTGGTGGCGGCGGGAGCGGATTTGTCGGGGCCGCCGGTGTCGTTGTTCCAGAAGAGCTGGTTTTCGGTGGGGTGACGCCACTTTTCGCCGGGGCTGGTGGGAACTTGTTCGGGGCTCATGCCTTCGACGAGATAGGGCGTGACCAGGACGAGGAGTTCGGTTTCGTCGCGTTGATATCGGACGCTGCGGAAGAGGGCACCGATGACGGGGAGGTCGCCGAGGCCGGGGGTGGTGTCGGAGCTGGCGCTGACTTGATGATTCATCAGACCGGCGATGGCGAAGGTCTGACCTTCGGCGAGTTCGATGGTGGTGTTGACCTTGCGCTTGTTGATGATGGGGATGCGGAAACCTTGGTTGACCAGGCCGCTGGAGAAATCGAGGTCGGAGACTTCTGGGGCGACTTTGAGGCGGATGCGACCATCGCCGAGGACAACGGGGACGAAGCTGAGTCGGACGCCGAATTCGCGGTAGTCGACGGTGATGGCGACGGAGCCGCCGGTGCCGGCGCCTCCCTGGGGGACGGGGACGGGGAATTCGCCGCCGGCGAGGAAGCTGGCTTCCTGGCCGCTGATGGCGGTGAGGTTGGGTTGGGCGAGGATACGGAGGAGAT
Source organism: Tepidisphaeraceae bacterium (assembly GCA_035656825.1). Taxonomy (GTDB): domain Bacteria; phylum Planctomycetota; class Phycisphaerae; order Tepidisphaerales; family Tepidisphaeraceae; genus DASRRR01. Next base: position 13,774 of record DASRRR010000142.1, read on the forward strand.
TGTTGGAGCGGAGGGCGGAGAGGAGTCCGTTGATGGCGGTGTTGCCGAGTTGACCTTGTCCGAAGAGGGTGACGCTAGCGGAGGGGCTGGGGACAGCCAGGCCGGGGGCGGTGCCGATTTGTTGGAGGGCGAGGGGGCTGACTTGTCCGACGTTGCTGCCGCCGAAGGAGCGACCGTCGGTGAAGCCGAAGTTGATGCCAAGGGCGCTGCTGGCGGAGCGAGAGACTTCGGCGAATTTGACTTGGAGCATGACCTGCTGGCCACCGGCGACTTCGAGGAAGTTGAGGACTTTTTGACCATAGGGAGCGGCGATCTGCGCGGCTTGTTCGGCGGATTGGAGGTCGGGGACGCGGCCTTTGAGGACGATGGATCCGCCGGCGTTGCTGACGTCGATGGTGGTGCCGGGGAGGAGGGATTTGAGGTGGTCGGCGAGTTGTTTGAGGTCGGAGGCGACTTCGACGTCGATGGTTTGGGTGTGGTCTTCTTTGTCCCAGACGATGATCTGGGTTTGGCCGGGTTTTTTGGCGGTGACGAGGATGCTACGCAGGCCGACGACGTTGACGTCGGCGATGTCGGGAGCGCCGACGCTGACCTGGGCGATGGGGGAACGGGTGACGAGGGTGGTGCTGCGGTTGACGATGAGATTGACGTGGCCGTCGGAGGAGACGCCGGCGGAGACGATGGCGTCGGAGGGGCGCGTGGCGGGGGCGCTGAGGGTTGTTTCGGCGACGAGCAGCGGGAGGAGAAGAGCCGTCCCCCAGCGGAGGGCGGTTGCGAGGGCGGGATTGCGTTGAATGGGATTAGTCATCGGTTGCTCCGCGTAAATCGAATTGATCAGTGAGGGATGGCCGGGCCGGTGTCGGCACCGGTCAGGACTTCGGGCGGTGATTGGGATTCATCGGTGGCCCGGCGGACGTTGAAGGTGACGGTGCTTTCGACGCCGCCTTTGTAAATTTTCACAATCTGCTGGTCGGGGAGGCTCGGGCGAGTGGCGGGGAGATGGTCGAGGACGGGTTTGATTTCGGCGTGCTGGGAGGGGGCGAGGGAGTCGGCGGAGTCGTTGGTGAGGGCGGCGAGTTGGGAATCGGAGACGCCGTTGGAGACGGCGGCGGCGACGTCGCGCTGGCCGCGGAGGATGAGGCGCGGGCGGCCAATCATGGAGGCGAGTTCGAGGGTTTCGGCTTCGGTGGGGGTGGTCAGGAGGGTGACGCTTTTGGAGAGGGGATCGGGGCCGGCAGCAGCCGCGGCGGCGGCGAGAGCGGCGGGGTCTTTGATGTCCTTGAGGTCCTTGGAGTCTTTGGCGGCGGGGGCGAAGGTACGCTGGCCGACGGCCATGACTTTAACGTTTTGGACGATGGTGCGGGCGAGGTGTTCTTTGGATTTGGGGTCTTCGAGGGTGGCGACGACATCGACGGAGCAGCCGGGTTCGATGAGACCGGCGACGCCGGAGAATTCGTTGACTTCGATGGTGATGGCGCGCATGCCTTCGGGGACGAGGGCTTGCAGGCCGGAGGCGGTGCCGGCGGGGGCGAGGAGGGCTTCGAGGACGGGTTCACCTTTAACCAAGGGGGAGGTGGCGACGCGGCCGATGACGTCGGAGGGGTTTTTGAAGGTGCCTTCGGGGATTTCTTTCCAGGCGAGGGAGGCAGTGGTGAGGTCGTCGGCTTTGATCTCCTGGCCGGGGAGGATGGGTTGCTTGACGAAGACGATTTGCGAGCCGGTGCTAACGGCGACGGGGGCGGGGCGATGGTTGACGAGGTTGCGCGCCGTGATGGCGGCAACGAGGCCAAGGACGATCGCGACGGCCAGTGGTGCCCAGGCTTTCCAATTCATTGCACACTCCACGAACGGCAAAATAGGGTGATCCACTCTCTGCTTCGGCTGGAACGGATGTGCGGTTTAGGACGGAGGGGCGGAATGGGAGGTTTGAAAGGGAAATTCGCGACTTGCCGGGCGGGGGGTGGGCCGATAACGTCAGGCGACTTATGAATATTGAACTACTGAAACGTCTGTCGGAGACTCCCGGGGTGCCTGGACGGGAGGAACGGGTGCGGGAGTTATTGGTCAAGGAATGCAAGGGGCTCGCGGATTCGATTTCGGTCGATCCGATGGGATCGCTGATTGCGGTGAAGAAGGCGGGGAAGAAGGGGAATGGAAAAAAGGTCTTGCTGTCGTGCCATATCGATGAGATCGGGTTTTATGTCAGGCATGTGGGGGAGAATGGGTATGTCTATATTGTGAACGCGGGGGGGTTTGATACGCGAAATTTGTTTGCGCGGCGGGTGAGGATTCAGGCTTCGACAGGAGGGGATTTGATTGGGCTGCTGAATCCTTCGGGGAGGCCGATTCATATTGCGAAGGAAGAGGATAAGAAGAAGATTCCGGAGATTACGGATTTCATGATTGATCTGTGCCTGCCGGCGGCGGAGGTGAAGAAGCGGGTGCGGGTGGGGGATCCGGTGACGCTGGTGCAGGAGTTTATGGAGCTTGGGGAGTGTGTGACGGGGAAGTGCCTGGATAATCGGGTGGCGCCGTTCATTGCGATTGAGGCGCTGCGGAAGGCGAAGAATTTGAAGTATGACGTGACGGTGGCGTTTACGGTGCAGGAAGAGGTGGGTTTGCGCGGGGCGGGGCCGGCGGCGTATACGGCGGAGCCGGATATTGCGATTGCGGTGGATACGACTTTGTGCGTGGATACGCCGGGGGTGCCGGAGGATGAGCGGATTACCAAACAGGGTGCTGGGGTGGCACTGACGATTTTGGATTCATCGGCGATTGGGAATCGGGGGCTCATTGATGAGTTTGAAGCGGTGGCGAAGAAGCGGGAGATTCCTTATCAGCTATCGATCCTGTTTCGCGGGGGGACGGATGCGGGGGCGATGCAACGGGTGCGGGGTGGGTTTAAGACGTTTACGTATTCGATCCCGACGCGGTATATCCATACGGTGACGGAGACGGTGCATAAGAAGGATTTACAGAGCGCGATTGATTTATTGGCGGCTTGGTTGGAGACGTGAAGTTGTTGAGATAAAGATTTACCACGGAGGGCACAGAGAGCACGGAGAGCACTGAGATAAGTGAGAGAGTTTAGTTCTGATTGAGTTCATCACAATTTTTTCTTCTCTGTGGGCTGTGTGATCTCTGTGGGCTCTGTGGTGAAAATTTTTGATTAGGAGTGGTGGAGGCCTTGGTCGACGGTGGGGGCGATTTCGAATTGGCTGTTGAGTTTGGTTTGTTGGAGGACGGAGGAGACTACGGGGGAGATGTTGGCGAGGACGAGGCGCCGGCCGAAGGCTTTGAGTTCGTGTCGGAGTTCGAGGAGGGCGCGGAGGCCGATGGAGGAGAGGAAGGTGACGCCGGCGAGTTCGAGGACGACGAGGGGTTCGGTGCCGGCGGCGAGGGCTTTCATGTGGCGGCGGAGGAGGCCTTCCTGATCGAGGCCGGCTTCACCGGAGAGGGAGCCGACGATCGCGCCGTTGTGCTGGCGGAGGGTGAGGGATAGGCCGCGGTCGTTGTTTGGGGTGGGATTCATGAGAGAATTAACGATAACGAAGGTTTTGGCAAACGCCAACGGGTGGAGATAGATTAAGAAACGTAAAGAAAGCATGGGTTGAAAACCCATGCCACGATAGAGGATAGGAAAATATGATGACGACAAATGAAATTGGGCAGTTGGTGCGTGGGGCGGTGGCGAAGCAGGCGGTGGTGGATATGCATACGCATTTGTATTCGCCGGGGTTTGGGACGCCGATGGGGGGGAAGAGCGGGAAGAGTGATCCGGCGGGGTTGTTGCTGTGGGGGGTGGATGAGTTGCTGACGTATCACTATTTGGTGGCGGAGGTGTTTCGGGTGGTGCCGGCGACGAAGCTGCCTTATGAGCAGTTTTGGAAGATGTCGAAGCGGGAGCAGGCGGACCATATCTGGAAGCATTTGTTTGTGGAGAGGGCGCCGATTTCGGAGGCGTGCCGGGGGGTGTTGACGGCGATACAGAAGTTGGGGCTTGATCCGAATGCAGAGCTGGGGAGTTTGAGGAAATGGTTTGAGGAGCAGGAGCCGAGTGGGTACATCGATCGGGTGATGGAGTTGTCGAATGTGTCGTCGATCACGATGACGAATCCGGTGTTTGATGATAATGAGCGGAAGCGGTGGATGGAGGAGCCGGGGAAATTGGTGGATTCTCGGTTTCGGGCGGTGTTGCGGATCGATCCGATTTTGCGGGCATGGCCGACGGCGGCGAAGAGGTTGACGGAGTGGGGGTATGCGGCGGGGGAGAAGTTGGATGCGGGGTCGGTGGAGTCGGGGAGGAGGTTTTTGCGGGATTGGATTGATCGGCAGAAGGCGATTTATCTGGCGCTGAGTTTGCCGCCGGAGTTTCGGTATCCGGCGGAGCCGGGGGATGCGGTGGCGCGGGCGGGGCAGGAGGCGCTGGAGAAGGTGATTTTGCCGGTGTGTGAGGAGAGGGGATTGCCGTTTGCGATGATGATCGGGTCGAAGTTGCAGGTGAATCCGTCGCTGCGGGATGGGGGGGATATGGTGGGGAAATCGGATGTGCAGGCGGTGGTGAATATCTGCCGGGCGTTTCCGAAGAATCGTTTTTTGGTGACGATGCTGGCGCGGGAGAATCAGCATGAGCTGGCGGTGGCGACGCGGAAGTTTGGGAATTTGATGTTGTTTGGATGCTGGTGGTTTTTGAATAATCCGAGTTTGATTGAGGAGATCACGCGGATGCGGGTGGAGATGCTGGGGACGAGTTTTGTGCCTCAGCATTCGGATGCGCGGGTGCTGGATCAGTTGCTGTATAAGTGGGAGCATAGCCGGGAGGTGATTGGGAAGGTGCTGGTGGATCAGTTTGGGAAGATGGCGACGACGGGGAGGCGGGTGACGAAGGAGCAGGTGGAGGGGACGGTGCGGCTGATGTTTAGGGAGAATTTTGAGAATTTTTTGACGGGAAAATAAGAAACGCGGGCGAGACGCCCGCGTCACGGGATGGCGAAACACCTTAGTCGAGGAAGAGGGGTTGGATGTGGCGGTTGTAGAGGTTTTGGGTGACGTTTTGGGCGATGATGGATTGGTTGGATTTTAGGGCGTCGGTATAGGTGGTGCCTAGTTGGGCGGCGACTTTGTAGCCTACGTGGAGGAGTTGGCGGAGGTGGGGGTTGTAGTGAGGATTGGCGGGGTCGTGGCGGAGGGCGGAGGTGAAGTCTTGGCAGGTCCAGGATTGGACCTCGTGGGCGGGGGGGAGTTGGGATTGGTCGATGTTGATGACGGTGGCGTAGGGGGCGCAGAGGTCGTCGCAGTGGGAGAGGGATTGGAGGTAGCAGTGTTTGGCGAGGGAGAGGGCTTCGCCGCCGGCTTCGGCTAGGCCGATGAGTTCTTCGAGCCAGGTGGTGCCGGCGGTTTTGATGTGGAGGCCGGCGTGGTGGCGGCGGAGGGCAGAGCGGATGATGGGGTAGAGGGAGAATTTATCGGAGCCGGAGTGGACGGAGAGTTTGAGGTTGGAGGGGAGGCCGAATTCGGAGATGGAGTAGGAGAGGATGGAGAGGTCGTCGTTGAATTCTTTTTCGAATTGGGGGAGGGAGCCGACGTAGTCGACGCCTTTGTTGAAGCGGCCGGTGAATTTGGGGGCGATGGTTTGGAGGGGGATTTTTTCGAGGGAGATGGCGTAGAGGA
>DASRRR010000143.1:0-5638 GCA_035656825.1 Tepidisphaeraceae bacterium
CAAAACACAAACCCCCAATAAAATCCCCTCCCTACATCTGTTATCGGCGTCCATCCGTGCCCCATCAATGGCTAATATGATTTCCTCCCCCCTTCCACCCGATAATATGAGTATATGCGCGAAGAACGCGGCCAACTCGCCGGCGACCTCTCCATCGCCGAACCCTTCACCCTCTGGGGCTCCATCATCGGCAACGTCACCCTCCTCCCCGGCGCCAAACTCTACGTCCGCGGAACCATCCACGGCAACCTCACCCTCCAACCCGGCTCCCGCGCCCACATCCTCGGCACGGTCTCCGGCTCGCTCACCCTCCACGAAAATACCAAAGTCATCCTCTCCGGCATCCTCGGCGGCGATGCCCACAACCACGGCGGCCGACTCTACATCGACCACACCGCCACCCTCATGGGCAAACTCAAAACCCACTCCGGCGACACCCAAATCCAACCCGCCCCTCCGTCCAAATCCTAACGCCCCGTCATCTGCTCCAATTTCTCCGGGTATCGCGCACCCTGCACCGTGATCTTCGACGCCGCGCTATCGATCTCGCGCAAATCCTCCGCCGTCAGTTCAATTTCAACTGCCCCGATGTTTTCTTCCAGTCGATGCAGCTTGGTCGTCCCGGGAATCGGCACCATCCAAGGCTTCTGCGCCAGCAGCCACGCCAGCGCAATCTGTGCCGGCGTCGCCTTCTTCCGCTGACCAATCTCCCCAAGCAGATCAATCAGCGCCTGATTCGCCTTGAGCGCCTCCGGCGTAAAACGCGGAAGCGTGCTGCGAAAATCCGTGTTATCAAAAGTCGTCTTCTCATCCATCTTCCCCGTTAGAAACCCCTTCCCCAGCGGGCTATATGGCACCAACCCGATTCCAAGCTCCTCGATCGTCGGTATGACCTCCTTCTCAGGCGTTCTCGTCCACAATGAATATTCGCTCTGTAATGCCGCGACCGCCTGAACCGCATGCGCGCGCCGGATGGTTTGCACGCCTGCCTCCGAAAGCCCGAAATGCTTCACCTTCCCCTGCTGAATCAGCTCCTTCACCGTGCCCGCGACATCCTCAATCGGCACGTTCGGATCCACCCGATGCTGATAGAGCAGATCGATCACCTCGATCCTCAGCCGCTTGAGCGACCCTTCGACCGCTTTCTTGATCTGCTCCGGCCGGCTGTTCAACCCCGCCTTGCCCGGCCGCGTATCACTGCCGCTCAGATCAAATCCAAATTTAGTTGCAATGACCACTTTCCCCCGAAAAGGCGCTAACGCTTCACCCACCAGTTCTTCATTGGTAAACGGGCCATACACTTCCGCTGTATCGAAAAACGTAATACCCCGATCGACCGCTGACTCCAGCAGTCTGCTCATCTCCTGCTTGTCCTTGGGCGGCCCATACGAAAAACTCATCCCCATGCACCCCAGTCCGAGTGCCGATACTTCCAATCCACTATTTCCGAGTTTTCGCTTTTTCATCTTTATCCTTTATTTTTACTCTTTTACCAAAACGTCTTTCGCCATCTGCACCGCGTTCATGGCATTCGGCCATCCCGCATAAAACGCCAGATGGGTAATCATCTCGATCACCTCATCCTTGCTTACCCCATTCTTCAGCGCATTGGGAATATGAAATCGCAACTGCTCCGTCCGATTCATCGCAATCAACGCCGCCACCGTCACCAGGCTCCGATCCCGCTTCGACAACCCCGGCCGCTCCCAGACGTCCGCAAACAACACCTCATCCGTCAATTCCACCAGCTTCGGCGCGAAATCTCCAAACGCCTTCTGCATCGTCGTAGGTTCTTTGCTCATATTTCACATCCTTTTGTGTAAATCAGCTCCGATATTGCTCATCGCTCACCTGTTCCATCCAATCGCTGTTCTTCCCGTCCAGCTTTTCCACGATCGCGATATGCGTCATCCCCGTCGTCGCGGTCGCGCCATGCCAATGCTTTTCCCCCGCCGCAAACCACACCACATCCCCCGGCCTGATCTCCTCCTTAGGCCCACCCCACTTCTGCGCCCACCCGCACCCCGCCGTCACTATCAACGCCTGCCCCAACGGATGCGTATGCCACGCCGTCCGCGCCCCCGGCTCAAACGTAACACTCCCGCCAACCACACGCCCCGGCGCAGGCGCATCAATCAGTCCGTCCACGCGAACCACCCCAGTAAAATATTCCGCCGGCCCTTTGCCCGAAGCCTGCGAACCGATCCGTTTGATCTCCATAATGACTTCTCCTCGTAAGCATGTTGAACAGGAATCCAACTCTCTATTCATCGTGAAGTACTTTATGCAGACAAGTGCATAATGCGATATGACGATTCTCGAAGATAGTAGTATAATTCTCCAAATGGCAAAAACGACCGATATCTCCATCCTCGCGGATCAGGAAGAACTCGCCAGGCGCATCGCCCAGTCACTTCCGCGCGACGGCCAAGCTCAGCCAAAGCCCGGCCTGCATTTCAGCCGCACCTCCAAACCCAGCGGACTCGTCCACGGCTTCTATGTCCCCGCCTTCTGCATCATCGCCCAAGGCAGCAAAGTCCTCCAACTCGGCGAAGACCGCTTCTGCTACGACCCCGCCCACTACGTCATCAGCACCGTCGGGCTGCCGATGACCGCCCAGGTTGTTCAAGCCTCCCCCCAACGTCCCTACCTCGGTTTGCGACTGGAACTCGAGCCCTCCGTAGTCACCTCCGTCATGGTCGAATCCGGCCTCGTCCAAATCCCCGCCGAAAGCGCAGGCATCAAAGGAATCGACGTCAGTTCCCTGGATGCCAACCTGCTCAACGCCATCCTCCGCCTCGTGCGACTCATCGATGCCCCAGCCGACTACCGCGCACTCTCACCCCTCATCATTCGCGAGATCATCTACCGCCTTTTGGTCGGCCCACAAGGCAGCCGCATGCGCCACCTCGCGACCTTCGGCGGACAATCCCACCGCATGGTCCGCGCCGTCGCCAAGCTCCGTGAAGACTTCGCCAAACCCCTCCGCATCCAAACCGTCGCCCGCGAACTCGGCATGAGCGTCTCCGGCTTCCACGCCCACTTCAAAGCCATGTCCGCCATGAGCCCCCTGCAATTCCAAAAACACCTGCGCCTCCAGGAAGCCCGCCGCCTCATGATCAGCGAAAACTTCGACGCCGCCGAAGCCGGCTATCGCGTCGGTTACGACGACGCCTCCCACTTCAACCGCGAGTACAAACGCCACTTCGGCCATCCCCCCATGCGCGATGTCGAACGGCTAAGAGAAACCGCCACAAGCTGAATCCCCCGCAAAATCCTCCTAAACCCACCCCTCCTCCCAGCCGATACCTTCGTTAGAACCCTTACCAGAGGAGTCTCACAATGCGTCAATACCTCCGCCTTCTCCGCCTCCAACGCAACCGCCGTCACCGCGCCATCGTCCGCATGGCCCACCGCGCCCTCCACGACGAACGTGGCGGCGAAATCCTCGAATACTCCCTCATTATCGGCCTCATCGTCGTCGGCTCCGTCGCCACCATCACCTGCGTCGGCTCCAAAGTCCTCACCAAGTGGAACTCCGTCAACTCCGGCGTCTAATCTCCGCCAATTAGCCCACACGCAACGCGTGCGCGGTCCTCACCCCGCCACCACCAGCTTCACCCCTTTGCCGCGCTTCGCCACCTGCACCAGTTCCGCGCCTCCGTGCGACTCCTGATGCACCAGCGCACCTTCCACCCCCCGAATCGGTATCGCACTCACCGGCGGCCCGCTCTGCCGCTCAATCTTCCCAAACGCCAATCTCACCGCCCATCCCGCCGTCCGCCTGATCGTCTGCACGACGCCCATCATCCCCACGAATTGCATCCCCGCCGGCTTAATCCCCACCGCCGTGTTCCGCCTCAACAAATTCACCGCCAGCCACCACGGATTGTAAAAATACAAATACCCCGTCAATAAATTCAACTGCTTCCGCCAAGGCCGCGCCAAACTCGACGCCACCACATGGTTCCCGTCATACATATAAGGCCCCACCTTCCTCCCCCCCACGCTCTTGAACACCAGCCCATCATTAAACGTCCCCTCATACAACTTCGTCCCCGGCGACGGCGTCAGCATCAACACCTGCAACGACACCGCCCCCGCCTTGCGTAACACCCTGATCTGGTTGAGCAACCCATAATTCGTCCCCCGCGAATACAACGGCTGCGAATCATGATGCATCATCATCGGCATCGGGCAAATCCCCGCATCCCGCATCAACCCAAACGCCTCCGTCGTCTTATTCACGCTCTGCCCCTTATTCACCAGCGTCGCCGTCATATCCTCCACCCCCACCCAAAGCGCCCGGCACCCCGCCTTGCGAATCAGCGGCAAATGCTCCTTCATCGCCAGCGTGTCATGAATCGTCACTTCCGTATACCACCGCGCCACTCGCCGCAGCGGCTTCCCCTCAAACTCCACCTTCGCCAGCGTCTCCACAATCTCCAGCGTCCGCTGTTTATTATTGAAAAAATTATCATCCACCCCAAAGAAATACCGCAGCCCATACTCCTTATTCAGCCGCCACATATCCTCTGCGATCCGGTCCCCACTTTTGAGCCGATGCTGCCTCTGGTTATACGCCGGGATCGGGCAGTAAGGACACGCAAACTTGCATCCAAACGTCAGCACCAGCGAACTGATCGGACTATATTTCGCCACCCGATTCGCCGCCAAAGGCTTCGACTGCAACAACTCCCCCCGACTCGGCGCTTCCAGTAGCCCATACCCCAGCACCGGCGACGGCACCTCATCCAAATTCCCCAACAATCTCTGCACCCCCGTATCCACCAGCTCTTCCGCCACACCATCCGTCTCCCCCATCGGAAACATCAGCCCCGAAATCCCATCCAGCGCCCCCATCTCCTTAGCCCGCATAAATACCGCCCGCATCGTCTCCCCCTTGGCGCGCAGCGTCAGTAGCACCTCCAATAAACTCAGCAGCACATACTCCTCCCCCGTCACCGCCACATCCGCCCCCCCCGGCGTCTCCGGATACTTATTAAACAACAAGTAAGGCTCATAAATCGCATGCGACCCCCCCGCGATAATCAGCGGCCTCTCCTTCTCATCAATCCTTCTTGCATCCCGGATCATCTCCAGCGCCCGATCCGAATGCATCCCCATCGACGACACCATAAACAAATCAGGCACCCGCCCATCCAGCCTCATCTTCGACGCCCGAAAATTCGTGTTCCATTGCTGCAACACAATCCGCGTCTTCTCAAACCCCGCATCCACCATCGCCGACCCGATCGCACGCACCCCCGCCGGCACCATCCGCTTATCCGCATAAATAAAAGGCAGCATCCGCGTCCGATGATCAAACGCGCACGCAATCACACTCACCAGATCATGCCCCTTCCCCAGCACCCTCACGCGCTCCCGCACGCTCAGCAGGTCCCCACTCTTCAGCAGCTCATCACCACGCGCGCGTCGGGGAAGTTCCATCTACGATCGCTCCGATAAAAAAGCATCTCTCCGCCGCGAATTTTCTCTCGCGCCGGCGACCCAAGAGCCATCGTTCCTCTGCCGCCTCCTGGTCAACGGAAGCAGAATGGACCAGCTCATCCTTAAACTGGCTTTTCAACTCCCCGAGAGTATCAAATGCTCCCCCATTTAACCCCCCCTTCACTCC
>DASRRR010000144.1:0-38004 GCA_035656825.1 Tepidisphaeraceae bacterium
CTATCGTCACCGGCACACCAGCGCGCGACTGCCCGCCATAATTATGCACCCGCACCTCCACCCCCACCGGCTGTCCGCGCACGACCACTCCATCCGTGATCTCCAGCGACTCCACGCCCAAATTCTCCACCACTCCTTCCCGCCCCACCGGCACAACATACACCCGCGCCCGAGCTCCCTTGGCCATGCTCCATCGCCCCTGCCACGCCGTCGCAAATGAATCCCCGATCCCTTCCCAGGATCGCGCTTGCCGATCCGCAATTACATATATCTCCGCCCCCGGCATCAACTGCAGATTTCGTCGATCACACAACTCCGCCGCCGCCAGCAATCCCCTCGCCACATCCGCCATCCCCGCTCCGCTGTGCAGCTTGTCAATCCTCCCCGTGATCTGTTGAATCTCCTCCACCGGCGACGTCTTCACCCCCCCCGCGCCCATCTCCACCAGTGCCGCGCGATCCGCGGCATGTCCCCGCGCCAGCACGCGCAGCGCAGCCTCTTTCGCCAAATTCATTCGCGACTGTCCGCCCGCCTCGCCGACGGCCATGCTTCCCGAACAATCCATCACCAGCACAATCAACCGATGTTCCGACCGATCTCCCCAAAGCTTCGCAACTACCGGCCGCGCCATAGCCACCGCCAGCAATCCCAAAATCCCCATCCGCAGTAAGAGCAGCACCCACTGCCGCACGCGCCCTCCCGACCAGCGCCGATCTCCCGGCTCTCCGAGAAACATCATCCCCCCCCAATCCACCGTGCGAAACCGCGACCGGCTCAAAAAGTGCAGTACCAGCGGCACCACCGCCGCCCCCGCCCCCGCCAGCATGACCGGATTCAAAAACATATCGTTATCGCACCAGTCTACCAACGCGAAAGGCCCGGGACACTTCCCAGACCTTCCTGAACCCTGAAAACTGAACTCTGAAAACTATATATGAATCGCCCGCTTCTCCACTGCCATCGCCGCCTCCTTGATCGCCTCCGGCAGCGTCGGATGTGCATGATTCGCCCGCGCCACATCCTCGCTGGATGCATGAAATTCCATCGCGACCGTCGCCTCGGCGATCATTTCCGACGCCCGCGCGTGCAAAATATGAACTCCCAAAATCCGATCCGTCTTCGCATCGGCCACGATTTTGACAAGCCCTTCCGTCTCATCCATGCACCGCGCCCGCCCGTTGGCCGTGAACGGGAATTTCCCCACCGCCACCTCATGCCCGGCCGCTTTCGCGTCATCCTCGGTCAATCCCACCTGGGCAATCTCCGGATGCGTATAACAGACCGCCGGAATCGTGTGATAATTCACATGACCGGCTTTCCCGGCCATAGTTTCCACGCAGGCGATCCCCTCCTCCTCGGCCTTATGCGCGAGCATCGGATTCCCCACCACATCCCCGATCGCATAAATCCCAGGGACCCGCGTCGCAAACGTCTTCTTGTCGACGACGACAAAGCCTTTTTTATCCACTTCCACGCCCGCCTCCGCCAAGCCCAGGCCGTCCGTCACCGGCCGGCGTCCCACCGACACCATCACCTTGTCCACTTCCTCGACCCCCTTCTCACTGCCGCTCGACCAAGTGACCTTGATCTTTCCCCCTTCCACTTTCGCTGACTCGGCAACCGTCTTAAACCGAAACTTGATCCCCTGCTTCTCCAGCGATTTCTGCAACAACCCCCCCACTTCTTTATCCATTCCCGGCACGGCCCGATCCAAAAATTCCAGGATCAACACCTCCGCCCCGAGCCGATTCCATACCGATCCCATCTCCACCCCGATATACCCGGCCCCGACAATCACCATCTTCTTTGGCACCTCGCTGAGCGTCAGCGCCTCGGTCGATGAAATCACATTCTTCCCATCAAACGGCAGCGCCGGCAACTGCACTGGAGCCGACCCCGTCGCAATCAAAATATTCTTACATTCCAGCGTCTGCTTCCCAGCCGCCCCCGTCACCTCCACCACGCCCGGCTTTACAATTCGCCCGGTCCCTTTGACGTGATCGATCTTGTTCTTCTTGAAAAGAAACGCCACCCCATTGGTATTCGCCGCCACAACCTTGTTCTTCCGCTCCAGCATCTTCGCCAGATCGAGCGCTACCCCGGACACGTTAATGCCGTGGTTTGTCAACCCGTGCTTCAGTTCCGCGTATCGGTGCGAAGAATCCAATAGCGCCTTGGAAGGGATGCACCCGACGTTCAAGCATGTGCCGCCGAGATATTCGCGCTCGACGCACGCAACCTTCATACCAAGCTGTGCCGCACGAATCGCTGCAACGTAACCGCCTGGACCAGCACCGATCACAATCAAATCATAAGATGGAACACTGAGTTGAGTCATAGATTGATGATTCTAGGAGATCATTCGCCATCCGGCGAGTGCCGACATCTTCGTTACGAACATTACAATCATTTTATATTCCCCATTTCCCCATTTTCCCCTCAGTCACCGCTCAACGACCGCGCGATTTAAAATCCATTTCCGCTGTCTGCATAATTCCTGTGCTACTGAATCATATTGGCAGATAAAAACTTCATTAAAACCCAAAATTTCCCTCGACTTTGAGGGATTGTCGCATATGTTTATCCCGTCTTCATTGGCCCGGCTTTCAGCCGACCGTCAATACCACTTAACCAACTCGTTGCTTTACCAATTGCCCTGCAGGGCGGGAGAAATGCTATGAATCGTAAGTCCGTCTCGTTGTTGGCCATTGCGGCCTTGGCGTTAACAATCGGAAGCACCGCTCATGCAGCGCTTCTGATTTCTGACACTTTTGATTACACCAACGGCAGTCTTGCCGGCAACACCCCGACGACCGGCGGTAAGTGGGCGGCCCATAGCGGCACGACCAATGACATCCAGGTCGTCAGCGGCGCCGCCGTCGTCAATGAAGCGACCGGCGTACAGGATGACAATTCCACCTTCGCCGGCGGAGTCACTGCGACCACAGGCAGCGTCCTCTACTCCTCGTACACGGTCAACGTCTCGGCGCCCACTGGCACGCTGGCCCCGGTCTACTTCGGAATGTTCCTCAATGGGACCAGCAACTTCACCTCGCGCGTATCGATTGCTGCTCCCGCGACCGCTGGTGATGGTTATCGCATCGCCTTGAGTCAGGGCAGCAGTACAACCGCCGCTGGCGTTATCTTGACGGCTGATCTTGCTTTTGGCACCACCTACACCATCGCCACCAGCTACGACTATACCAATAAGAACGGGTCGCTCTGGCTCAACCCCGTCGACACATCCAGTGCCCCGCTGGGAACGACCACCGACTCCGGCTTCAGCGACGCCGTGGGCGCTTACGCGTTCCGTCAGTCGTCTGCGACAGGGAACTCCTCGATTACGATTGACAATCTCAAGGTTGGAACCACCTTTGCCGATGTGGTCCCGGAGCCTTCGACCCTCTCGCTGCTGGGCCTTGGCGCTCTGTCGATCATTCGTCGGCGCAAAAGCCGGTAACTCCACGGCCTTTCCTGAAAACCAGATTGCCCGGCTGACCTCAAAATCCGCCGGGCATTTCTTTTATTCCGATCACACCTCAAGCATCAGTCGCGCCGGGTCTTCCACGAGTTGTTTAAGCCTCACCAGGAACGACACCGAATCCCGGCCGTCCACTAGCCGATGGTCGTAGCTCAGCGCCACATACATCATAGGCCTGATCTCGACTTTATCCCCGATCGCGACCGGGCGTTTCTGGATTGAATGCATCCCGAGGATCCCCGACTGCGGCGGATTGATGATCGGGGTCGATAGCAAAGACCCGAATACTCCGCCATTGGTGATCGTAAATGTGCCGCCGGACAGCTCATCAATCCCGAGCTTCCCATCCCGCGTCGCTGTCGCCAGGCGTTTAATCTCCGCCTCGATCCGGGCAAACGACATATCCTGCGCATTGCGCATCACCGGGACCGCCAGCCCGCGCTCGGTGCTGACGGCAATCCCCATATGCACATAGTTATGGAAAACAACGTCGTCCCCTTCGATAAACGCATTTACCCGGGGGAATTCCTTCAGCGCCAAAACACAAGCCCGGACGAAGAAACTCATCAGACCCAGCCCGATGCCATGCACTTCGTTGAAGCGATCTTTGTATTTTGCGCGCAGGTCGAACACGGCCGACATATCCACTTCGTTGAACGTCGTCAGAATCGCCGCGGTATCCTGGGCACGGATCAGATTTTCGGCGATGCGTTTGCGCAGCTTGGTCATGGGCTCGCGATGAACGCCGCTGCCGTCGAAATCCATCGTCGCCGGCTTCTTGGACGGCGTGGCTCCCATCGGCGCGGCCGTTTTCCCGCTGATCGGCTTCTCGCGCTCCTGCGGCATCGGTTGCACCTGCTCGGGCGCCGGTCGCGCCGCGACGGGAGCCGCTTTTTTCGCTTCCAGATGATTGGTCACATCTTCTTTCGTCAATCGCCCCCCGGGCCCGGTGGCTTTGATCGTTGCCGGGTCCAGGCGATTCTCCGTTATCATCCGCTGCACCGCCGGGCTGAGCTCATTCGCCTCGGCCTTTGCCGTTGTCGCGGGAACACTTGTCGCCGGCGCAGTTACCGGTGCTCCGGCCCCATCAATGCGGGCGATGACATCGCCCACGGACACGGTCTCGCCCTCCTTGCGCACATGCCGAATCACCCCGGCAACCTCGGCGTTGATATCGGCGTTGGCCTTATCGGTCTCCATCTCCACGAGCGGCTCATCGACCGCCACGCGATCCCCGTCCTTCTTATGCCACTTGAGCAAAATCGCCTGAGTAACGGATTCGCCCATCGCCGGAACTTTCACGTCTGTTGCCATAGATCACCTATTGTAACCACACTTACCATCGTTGGTAGCGCGCGACTGCTCACCCTTTTTAAAGGAGAGCCCGCCCCTCACGCCAGTTTCAACTACTTCTGCGCTGACGCCACCACGCGCCTGCGCGGCGCGACTTCCGCCACCGGCACGCGCGACACCCCCGAATCCTTGAGTCGCTCCGCCGGCGATAGATCCAGCGCATGCCCCACCAGCTCCTTCTCTTCCAGATCGCTGGTCTTCTTGGCTCCGGTCGCCGGGCTGGCTGCTTCATCGCGACCGCAATAGGTCAGCACCGCCGTCTCCGGCAGCATGCCGCTCAACTGATCACGCATGAAATCCCACGCCCCGCGATTCCGCGGCTCTTCCTGCACCCAGCAAATCTCCCCGGCATTGCGATACTTCGCCAGGATCGCCTGCACTTCCTTCTGCGGGAACGGATACAACTGCTCCACGCGCACAATCGCCACGTCTTCGATCTTCTGCTTGATCCGCTCGGCGTTCAGAAGGAAATAAACCTTCCCACTGCACAGCACTAACCGCTTCACGCGCTCGCGCGGCGGATTGGCCGGATCGTCAATCACCAGTTGGAACGATCCGTTGACGAATTCATCCAGCGTCGACGCCGACTGTTCGCTGCGCAGCAAATACTTCGGCATCATCGCAATCAGCGGCTTGCGGAAATTCCGCTTCATCTGCCGACGCAACGCATGAAAATATTGTGCCGGCATGCTCGGATAAATCACCTGCATATTCTCTTCAGCACACAACTGCAACCACCGCTCCAAATACGCATTCGAATGCTCCGGCCCCGCCCCCTCATACCCGTGCGGCAGCAACATCACCAGCCCGCACATCTTCTGCCATTTGCTCTCCCCCGCCGCGATGAACTGATCGATGATCGCCTGCGCCCCGTTGACGAAATCGCCGAACTGCGCTTCCCAGATCACCAGATTTCGCGGGTCGGCCGAGCTGAATCCATATTCAAATCCCAGCACCGCCAGTTCCGACAACATCGTATTGACGAAAATAATCGGCGCCTGCTCTGGCGTTATCCCCGCCAGCGGATACCACTTCTTTCCATTCTCATAATCGTGCAGACAGGCATGCCGATGCGAAAACGTCCCGCGCTGCACATCCTGCCCGACAAACCGCACCGGCGTCCCTTCCAGGACCATCGACCCCAGCGCGAACATCTCTGCCGTCCCCCAATCAACCGATGCTTTTCCTTCACTCATCTCACGCCGGCTTTGCAGCAGACGCTTGAGCTTGGGATGGACATTGAAATCCGCCGGCGGATTCGTCGCCGCCGCCCCAACCTTCCGAATCGTCTCGGGGGAGATCGCCGTACGCACGCTCATCTCGCCATGACGCTGCAACCCCTGCCAGACCCCGCCCATGCTCATCGCCGCCCCATTGCGCGGGGTCGGTTCTTTCGCCACGACCTGCGCCGCATCCAATTTCTGGCGCAGATCGGTCTTCATCTTCTCAAATTCATCTGCCGTCACACGCCCCGAATCCACGAGCCGCTTGCTATACACTTCGCGCGGCCGCGCATGCGCATCAATTTCTTTATACATCAGCGGCTGCGTGAACGAAGGCTCATCCGCCTCGTTATGCCCATGCCGGCGATAGCACCACATATCAATGATGACGTCCTGGTGGAATTTCTGCCGGAACGCAATCGCCAGGCGAGCCGCATGTGCGCACGCTTCGGGGTCATCCCCGTTCACATGAAAGACCGGCGCTTGAATCATCTTCGCCACATCGCTGGGATACGGCGTGAACCGCCCCTGCTTCGGCATCGTCGTAAACCCGATCTGGTTATTCACGATCACATGGATCGTCCCGCCCGTTCGCCAGTACGGCATTTCCGACAGCGATAACGTCTCCTGGACGATCCCCTGCCCGACAAACGCCGCATCCCCGTGAATCAAGATCGGCACCACGCGCGTGCGCTCATTGTCCCCAAGATAATATTGCTTGGCCCGCACGATCCCCTCAACCACCGGATTCACCAGTTCCAGATGCGACGGGTTAAACGACAGCGCCAGATGCACGCGCTTCCCGCTCTTGGTCACGCGGTCCTTGGAATACCCCTGGTGATACTTCACATCCCCATCCCCCTCTTCGGCCTTATACCCCGTCCCTTCAAACTCGCTCAAAATCAGCTCAAACGGCTTCTCAATCACATTCGCCAGCACATTCAACCGCCCGCGATGCGCCATCCCAAAGATCATCTCCTCGGCCCCGAGGTCCGCCCCATCTTCCACGATCGCATTGAGCAGCGGAATCAGCGCCTCGGCCCCTTCCAATGAAAACCGCTTCTGACCCACATATTTTGTACCCAAAAATTCCTCAAACCCCTGCGAATCGACGATCTGTTTCAACAGATTCTTACATTCATCCGCCCCGCAAGGAGGCCGATTCAAATTCGGCTCCATCCGCTGCTGCAACCATTCGCGCTGCGTCTTGTCCGAAATCGACATATACTCTGCGCCAAAATTCGCGCAGTACGCTTCGCGCAGTTTCTCGAGCAAATCCCGCAGCGTCCCATCCGTCGCGTGTAGAAATCCATCCGCCCCCACCTGCCGATCCAGATCCGCCATCGACAGACCAAACTCCGACAATTCCAAAAGCGGATGCGCCGGCCGATGGTGCCCGAGCGGGTCCAGCGTCGCAATGTAATGCCCCAGCTCACGATACGAGTGAACCAGATCGGCAATTTCAATTTGCAGCACTTCGTTGGCGGTTGTCCCAGCCGCCTGCTGCACCGCCGCCTGCCCGGCGCTTCCCGGCGTCACTCCCGCCGCCTTGGAGGTTCCCATATCAAACCCGGCGAAGAACGCCTGCCACTGCGGCTCGACTTCCCGCGGGTCCTTCAGGTATTGCTGATAAAGCTGGTCGACGTAGTCGGCATTAGCACGATTAACAAAGTCGAAAGCATCCATACTGTTGTCTTCAAAATGTCGTTGTGGGAGCCTTTCGCATCGCGTCCCCATTGACGCCGCGAAATTCTCTCCCCTTTATTTCTTTTTTTCCGTTTGGTTCGTCTGGTAATTATAGAGCCTTACCTTCATTCTGGCATCCCACCAACCCAAAGTACAGGCAAAGACCGTCCAATCGTTGCAAGTCACTGCAAAAAATGGACTTAACTTCAAAATGCAAGTCATGCCATATCCATCGACAATATCAGCTCTTATGTTCCATCGGCATACTCCCCTGCTCCCAATCACCTGAGAACCTTACTATTCGTGATAAATAGCTGCGGATATCTCTTCCCGATAATTTCCTCCCCTTTTCCATTAAATCCCCGTGTACATTGTGGATCTGTACTCCACCCGAAGGAAATCGCGCATGCCCAGCCACCGCCATCCGGAAAACCGGTTATCGGACGCTCTCCGCTCATTCTATATTTCTGAACAGCTCGAATCGCGCCTGCTTCTGTCTACCGCTTCTCCCGTCGACACCAGAAACAACATCCCCGCTCCGGCCCCCCTGCTCACCAAGCTATCGCTATCCCGTAATCCTATTCCGGTCCTTAAACGCTCCCCCGGCGTCATTCTCGCAATGAGCATGCCCGCTCCAACTATCAAGCTCACCCCTCCCAAAACCACCACCGTCAAGAAAACAACGCTGACGATCACTTCCACGAAAACGGCGACCAAGACCTCCACGGCCCCCACGGCTACACCCGCCGCCGCCTCCCCTGCCAGTTCTGCGCCGGACATCATCACCGGCGCCCTGGCAGGCAAAGTCCTCTTCACCTCCGGCGGTCACGGCTATGTCTGGCGACCCGCCGTCACCAACTCCGACGGGTCGGTTACCCCAGGCTATTGGGGCTTCATGCGCACCTACGGATATAACTTCATCGAAGACACCGGCAACCAGGACCAGATCACCCCCTACGCCGATTACGCTCTCCGCTCCGGCGCGACCATCGTCGCCATGCGCCCGGTCGATCATCAGGTCAATGAATTCGTCATGGACAACGCCATGGGATACTCCGCCTCCACGGGCGGATTCCAAATTATCTCCGGCACATGGACCGCCAATACCTCCACCGTTCCTTACTGGTCCGTCAACAACGGCAACGACACCGCTCACTGGGTCTTCGCCTCCGCCTCGGCCACTGAAACCGCCGTTGCGCGTTATACGCCCAACATCCCCGTCGCCGGCTATTACCCCATCTACGAATGGACCAACCCCGGCCAAAACAACTCATCCAACGACCGCCTCGACGACCAGACCTACCGCATCAACTACACCGGCGGCTCGACCGAAGTCAAAGTCGCCGCCGACAAAGTCGGCAACGGCTGGGTCTATCTCGGCTCCTACTACTTCGCCCAGGGCGTCACCGCCGCCAACGTCGAAGTCTCCAACAAAACCTCCGGCTCCACTTCCGGCAAATACGCCGTCGCCGATGGCATCCGCTTCGGCAACGGCATGGGGGACTGGACCGGCGCGGGAACCACCGCCGGCACCCATCCCATCTCGGGTTACCCGCGCGAAGACGAATGCGCTCTCTACTGGTGCTACGACTCCCGCGGTTGGAACGGCGCGAGCAACCGCGTCTCGACCTCCGTCGTCGACGCGAATTTCGGTTACGCCGATGAAAACCTCAACTTCTTCGCCTGCGATCGCTACGCCGCCTACATGAACAATTCCGCCATCGGCAAATCCACCGACCGCCTCTGGATCTCCTTCCACTCCAACGCCTCCGGCGACGCCGGCACGGGCGGCACGGGTCGTGGAACTTACGGCCTAGTCAACGACGGGCCGACCACTCCCAACCAGGAATGGCTCGCCGAAACCGCCGGCTATGGCGTCCAGCAGGACATGCTCGCCGCCGGGTTTAACTGGGCTTCCAAAGACGACGGCAACGCCGCGACCACCGACGACAACGTCTTCGTCGGCGGATACTCCGAAATCTCCAACAGCTCCAGCTACATCAATGGCGAGTTCGATGCGACCATTATCGAAGTCGCTTACCACGACAACGCCACCGACAACGCCCTGCTCAAAAACCCCGCCGTCCGCGACGCCGTCGGGCGCTCGGCCTACCACACCGCCGTCAAATATTTCCAAACCTTCGACTCACTGACCAACACCACCGTCCTCCCCGAAGCTCCCATCCACGTCCGCGCCACTACCGACGCCAGCGGCAACGTCATCATCTCCTGGGACCCCGGTGCATCCTCCACCGGTCTGACTGGTCCTTACGGCAATGCCGCCACCTCCTACCGCGTACACACCTCTTCCAACGGTTACGGCTTCGATGGCGGCGTCGTCACCACCGGAACCTCCCTCACCATCTCCGGCCTCTCCACATCCGCCCCCACCTATTTCATGGTCACCGCCATCAACTCCGGCGGCGAATCTGAAGAATCCTACGTCGTCGTCGCCAAACCCCAGCTCGGCCGCCCCGCCCCGATCCTCATCGTCAACAATTTCGATCGCATGGACGGCGCTTCCGACCAGATTGAAACCAAATACGTCGGGACCACCGCATACATGCTCGCTCGCGCCCGCGCCCGTTATAACAACGCCTACGACTACGTCATCCAGGCCGCCAGCAGCCTCTCCGCCTACAACTCCTCGCTCGACATCGAATCCGCCACCGACGAATCGATCGCCCTCGGTCAAGTCAATCTCTCCAACTACTCCGCCGTTATCTGGATGAGCGGCGAAGAATCCACCGGCGACACCGGCACGTTCCGCGGCGCTGCCGCCACCGCCGTCACCAATTATCTCAACGCCGGCGGAAAACTCTTTGTCTCCGGCTCGGAAATCGCGTGGGACCTCGGCGCGCAAAACAATGGTCCGACCTTTCTCGCCAATACCCTCCACGCCACCTATGTCGCCGATGACGCGGCAACCTACAACTACAACGCCGGCCTCACCGGCACCGCGCTCGCGGGCGTTTCCGCCGGCGCATTCGACGACGGCACGCACGGCACCTACGACGTCGACTACCCCGATGTCCTGGGCGCGGGCACCGGCGCTCAGGTCGCCATGTACTACGCCGGCGGCACTAAAGCCGCCGCCATCCAATGGTCCTCCGGCAATTCCAAACTCGTCTATCTCGGCTTCCCCATCGAATCCATCTACACCCAATCCAGCCGAAACGCCCTCATCGCGGCCGTCATGAATTATTTCGCCGTCACCGCCACCGCCGCCCCCGGCACGCCCGCCCTCACCGCGGCCAGCGACACCGGCTCCTCTTCCTCTGACCGCATCACCCGCCTCAACAACGCCCCGGGCAAAACCCTCCAATTCATCATCCCCTCCACACTCTCCGGCGCGACCGTCAAACTCTACGACGGCACCACGATCATCGGCCAAGGCACTGGCAACGGCGGCTCCCTCACGCTCACCACCAACGGCACCGCGACCCTCGCCGACGGCCTCCACACCCTCACCGCCACCCAAACCCAGACCGGCTCCCTCGAATCTGCCGCTTCCCCTTCCCTCTCCATCACGATCGACACCACTGCCCCCACCGCAACCTTTACATCTATCTCTTCTCCAAAAACCAGTTCGATCTCTTCCGAAGCCATTACCTTTTCCGAATCCATCGCTGGCCTTTCCGCCCCACTCTTCTCCCTCACGCGCGACGGCTCTGCAGTCGATACGTCTGGTTCCACTCTCGCCGGCTCCGGTTCTTCCTTCACGCTCTCCAACCTCTCTTCCTCCACCAGCAACGCCGGCCATTACGCCCTCTCACTCTTCACCACAGGCATTACTGACTTGGCCGGCAACTCCCTGGCTGCCGCTCCCTCCGTCTCTTGGCTGATGAACACCATAAACACCACCCCCGCTTCTGACGCTCTCGTGCTGGCACGCGGTTCCACCCCCTCACAAATGACCGTCACATTGAATGGCAACTCCTACTCCCTCAGTCTCACAGGTTTAGGTCAGCTCTATCTCAACCTCAACATCGGATCCAATCCCGACTCCGTCACTTTCGATTTCTCCAACGGCACTCCCTTCTTCGATGTTGGCATGACCATCGCCGCCAAATCCACCGACGCCATCTCCTTCATTGGCTCCTCATTTAACGACTCTGTTTCCATCTCCAGCAACGGTGCCATCTTCAACTCCCTCCCCATCACCTTCTCCGCCGGTCAACCCGCCACCTTCTCCTTCGCCGGCGGCGCAGGCTCCGATTCTCTCACCGTCACGAGCCGCTCTATCTCTTTCCCCACCGACGCCTCTCTCACCACGTCCAACCTTACCCTCAACCTAGGCGCCGGCGCTTCCGCCTTCTTCTCCTCTGCCCAGCACCTCGCCGCTCTCAACCTCTCCGATACCGCCACCGCCTCTCTCGCCGCCGGCGGAAATAACCTCATCGTCGCTGGTTCCCTCTCTCTTGCCGACTCCTCCTCCCTCGACGTCGCCGACAACGACATGATCCTCACCTCCACCACCCCCGACACGATCCGCCAATACCTCCTCACCGGCTCGCTCTTCTCTTCCTCCGCTGCCTTCAATCACCTCCACACCACCGCCCTGGGCTACGCCCTCTCCTCCGACCTCGGCGTCACCTCCTTCGCCGGCCAATCCCTCTCCTCCCCGTCCCTCCTCATCAAATACACCTACAACGGCGACACCAATCTCGACGGCAAAGTTGACGCCGACGATCTTGCCCGCATCGACCGCGGCGTGGCCAAACACCTCTCCACCTGGCTCGCCGGGGATTCCAACTACGACGGCATCATCGACTCCTCCGACCTCACGCTCGCCTACACCGCCTTCCGCGATCAAGGCCCTATCCTCTAACCAAAGTTCATAATAATATCCCGCCCATGATGTTTCGCCGTATCCTCCCGGTCATATTTCTGCTTGCCGCCACCTCCTGCGCCTCGCGCCCGCTTGCCACCACCACCACCAAACCCGCCGACCGCTACGCCGCCCCACCGTTCCTCACTCCCCACGCCATAGACACCCTCACGCTCCTCCCCCCTCCCCCCAGCCCGACCTCCGCAGAACATCTCCAGGAAATTCAGCTCATCCTCAAACTCCAGCGCGACCGCACTCCCGCCCAGATCGCCCAAGTCCGCATCGACAACGATCTCTCCGTCTTCAATTTCGCCAACATCCTCGGCCCAGGCTTCACCCCCGAGCGTTGCCCCAAAACCGCCCGCTTCTTCGACATCGCCGAAATCGACGAAGGCTTCTTCGCCCGCGTCGGCAAAACCCACTACAAACGCCCCCGCCCCACCGCCGAACCCGGCGTCGTCCCCGTCATGCCCCAAGGCGGCTTCTCCTACCCCTCCGGCCACTCCACCCGCGCCACCTTCTTCTCCGAACTCCTCGCCTACCTCTTCCCAGAAAAACGCGACGCCCTTATCCGACGCGGCCAGGAAATCGGCTTCGGCCGCGAAATCGCCGGCGTCCACTACCCCTCCGACGTCCTCGCCGGCCGAATCCTCGGCCACGCCCTCGCCCACGCTATGCTCACCTCCCCCTCCGGCCGCGCCGCCCTCGACCAACTCCGCCCCGAACTCCAAAAAGCCCTCGCCACCCCCTGACTCCCTCCCCGTTGGACGTTGGACGTTCGATGTTGAATGTTCAACGTTCTCCCCCCGTTTATATTGAGTGTTGAGCGTTCAATGTTGTGTGTTGAGTGTTATCCCCCTTTCTAATTATGACCTCTCTCCCCCAAAAGCTCTCCCTCTTCGCCGCCGACATCAAAATCGCCCACACGATCTTCGCCCTCCCGTTCGCGTTCTTCTCCACGTTCCTCGCCGCCGGCGGCCTCCCCTCCCCCACCATCCTCCTGCTTATCCTCGGCTGCATGATCACCGCCCGCACCGTCGCCATGTCCGCCAACCGCATCCTCGACGCCCACGTCGACTCCCTCAACCCCCGCACCTCCCGCCGCGCCCTCCCCGCCGGCACACTCTCCCCCACCTTCTACTACACCATGCTTTTTCTCTCCGCTTCATCCTTCATCCTTCTGACTTCATCCTTCTTTTTCCTCTATTCCAACCCTATCCCCCTGCTCCTCTCCATCCCCGTCCTCGCGTTCCTCAGCGCCTACCCCTATCTCAAACGCTTCACCCGCCTCTGCCACTACTATCTAGGTGCCGCCCTCGCTCTCGCCCCGATCTGCGCCTGGATCGCCGTCACCAAACACCTCGCGCTCCCCCCCTTCATCATGGCCGCCGCGGTCCTGACCTGGACCGCCGGCTTCGACATCCTCTACGCCTGCCAAGACTACGCCTGCGACCTCGCACAAGGCCTGCACTCCATCCCCTCCAAGCTAGGCATCAAAAACGCCCTGCTCATCTCCCGCCTCACCCACACCACCAGCGCCGCCCTCCTCCTCGCTCTCACCTTCACCTCTCCCCTGCTCGGCCCGATCTACCTCACCGGCGCCACAATCGCTTGTCTCCTCCTTCTCTACGAACACTCCCTCGTCTCCCCCACCGACCTCTCCAAACTCAACCTGGCATTCTTCACCATCAACGGCCTCATCTCCTGCCTACTCGCCACCCTCGGCATCCTGAGCATCCTTCTCCACTAAACTCTGCGCCATCTCAACACCGCCTCGCGCATCGCCGCGACTTCCGCCGCCGCGCGCGACAATCCCTTAACCTCTCCAGAATCTCCCTTCTTCCGCTCTTCAATCGTCCCTCCCACCTCTTCAGCCACACCCTCAATCTCCGCCATCAACCCCCGCGCCTTCCCCGCCACCTCTTTCCCCATTCCCGCCCCCACGCCCATTTGCACTGAGATCAAATTCAGTTCTCTTGTCAGCCGCTGATTCCCATTCGCCGCCACCGCCATCAAATCTGCCCCTTCGCGCCGCCCTGTCGGATCGGCAAACCATCTTTCCAGCGATCCAAACATCTCCCGATTCGCCCGCTCCGCCAAACGCTTGGCCGCCACGCGATCTTCGCGATCCTGGCTCCCATTCTCCAGTCCCTCGGCGATCACCCCCAGATACTCCCGATTCCTCCGCATTGCCGCCACCAGCAACTTTGGAAATCGCTCCCGCTCCCACATCGGCCAAAACAAAACCGCCGCCGCCATCGCCAGCACACCCCCCGCCGCCGTCATCCCCAACCGCTCCATCGTCAGCGCTAGGGTCACCGGCCGGCTGACCTCCGTCAGCAACACGACAAACAACGTCACAAACACCACCGCCACGGCATAATTCCGTCTTAGAAAAAACGAATACAACAACCCCATCACCCCCACCGCCGGCAAGACCACCTCCCGCGGCAATTTCAGCAACATCACGCCGCTCCCCAGCAATCCGCCCACCAATGTCCCGAGCAACCGCTGCACCGCTCGCACGCGCGTCGCTCCGTAATCCGCCTGCAACACCACCACCACTGTAAACGGCAGCCAATACCCATGCGGCACACCCCACACGCGCGCCGCCCACATCCCCGCCCACATCGCGATCATCGTCACCGCCGTCAACCGCAACGTATACCGCACAATCGCCGGGTCCGGCCTCCCCGACAAATTCAATACCGCCCCCAGCGGCTTCAGTGTCCACGTATTCACCTCCAACAGCTCCAGCGAAAAAATCCCCCGCTCCCCCACCCCATCCACAGCATCCCGCAGCGCCGCCCCGACCTCTTTCAACCGCTTCTCTACCTGCCCCACGATCGCCTCCACAAAACTCTCCTCCTTCGCGTCCGCCCGCACCGGCTCCAGCAAACTCATCACCCGCCGCAACCCCACTTCGCACATCGCCACATGCGCCGGCTGCCTCGACACCACCGCCAGCGCCAGCGACCGCGCCGCATTCCCCAGCGACCGCGCCGCCGCATCCCACGCCGCCTGCAATTTTTCCCCCTGCTCACCCATCGATCCGATCGCCGTATTCAGCGCCCCCACATCCGTCACCAGCCGCGCCGCCAGCATGTGCAGCTTCTCCAATTTTCCCACCATCGCCCCCGCGCGCGATCCCTGCGCCCCCTCCAGCATTTTATACCCCCGGTCCAGCACCCCGCGCAACTCCGACTCCTTCCCCGCAATCTTTTCCGCCTCTTCCTCCGCGCCCAATCCCATCACCCCAAATAACTCCCCCGCCGCCACCCACGACTCCGACACCACGCGTCTCAGCGGGTGTTCCTTCCGCACCGGCCACATCCCCACCTGCACCAGTAATCCCCACACCCCTCCCGCCACCACCCCCGCCAGATGATTCCTCCCCGACACCGACATCACCGCGATGAAATACAACAGCGCCGCCGGCGTCGCCAGCGATGGTCCATACTCCGGCGTCAACTGCCTCCACACCCCGCCATTCACCGCCACCACCCCCGCCCCAAGCACCGCCATCCAAACATGCTCGCGCATCAACATCCCCAGACCCGTCGTCCCCGACAACACAACCACCATCACCAGCAGAAACCCAAACCGCACCCGATACGCCCCGCGCACATCCACCAGCGACATCCCATTCGCCGCGATTACCACAAACGTCGTCTCCAACGGCATCCACCCCGCCGCCGCCAGCCCCAGCGGCACCATCAACCCCACCGTCAAGCGCACAGCCCTCCGCCAATCCGGCCGAAGCCGCTCCTCCTCACTCATCTTCCCCCACCACTGCCAATCCCAAAGCCGCCTCACCATAACCTCTTCTTATAGCTTCTCCTCATGCCATTTTCCCATTCCGCCTGCGGCTTAGCATCCGAAAAGTGGTATAAACCGTCCTCATGGCCAACCCCGAAAACCTCCCCCCCGAAACCATGGCCGCCAACTTCGGCATCGGCCACCTCACCCGCCACATCTTCCTCTGCCCCGGCCCGACCTGTGTCGACCCCGCGCTGGGCGCCGAATCCTGGGACTTCCTCAAACGCCGTCTCAAAGAACTCAACCTCACCGGTTCCACCGGCCCGTTCTACCGCACCAAATGCAACTGCCTGCGCATCTGCGCCCAAGGCCCTATCGCCGTCGTCTACCCCGAAGGCACCTGGTACCACAATGCCACCCCCGCCAACCTCGAACGCATCATCCAGGAACACCTCATCGCCAGCCGCATCGTCCCCGACCTCTGCTTCGCCACCAACCCGCTGCCCAACGACTGATCATTTCCCCGTCGTCGCCCCTGGTAGTCGAATCAACCCGATCAACTCCACATCAAACGTCAAGGTCGCATTCGCCGGTATCGTCGGCGGCGACCCCGCCGCCCCATACGCCAGTTCCGGCGGAATCGTCAGCGTCCGCTTCTCCCCCACTGTCATCCCCAGCAACCCTTTATCCCACCCCTTAATTACCTTCCCTTCCCCCAGCGTAAACTTAAACGGACTTCCCCCATGATTCGCAGTCGCATCAAACACCTTCCCATCCTTCAATTTTCCCGTATAGAGCACAAACACAATATCCCCCGCTTTCGCCCCCCCTTCCCCCGGCGTCACCACCGCAATCTTTAACCCCTCCGTCGGCTGCGTCGTCGCAACCGGCTTGGTCGCAGCATTATCGGCCCCCATCATGCACCCAACCATCACCCCCAACCCCGCCACTCTCGCAATCAGCTTACCATTCACCATGACGTAGCATCTCCATCTTTTAAAAGACCTCCCCCAAAGATAACCCCTCCCACCCCCCCTCACAACCAGGAGAGCCAAGCCGTTCCCAGTCCGTGTTTCTTCATTCTCTCCCTAAAAAAGCCGATAAATTAGTCAGACGCACTTACTCTCATCATTTATTCCGTGTCCTTTACACGGGCTCATGCGTTAGAATACTCAGCACCCAAACAGCCCCTAAGGTCTTTCCGGAGGTTCCGCCCATGTCCAAATCATTCCAAGACTGGCTCAACGAAGGCCAAATGCTCTACGACGGCGCCCTCGCCGAATACCGCCGCATCGAAGGCCAACTCGACGAACTCGAAAAGCAACTCGCCGGCAAACAAGCCGAAGTCAACCAGATCGCCGCCATCATCGGCAAAGAACCCGTCGAAGGAAACCGCCGCCTCAGCGCCCAAATCCTCGAACCCAACCACGCCATGAACAACAACACCTCCGGCGGCGCCGCCCCCAACTCCGCTGCCGCCATCGCCCGCGCCATCACCGGCCGTGGCTTGGGCCGCTAACCCACACTCAATAGCCCGCACGCAATGCGTGCGCGGTCCCCCTCACACACCCCGAGCCGCCAACCCCTTCCTCACCTCCGCCAACAACTGATCCACCTTAAACGGCTTAAACAGCACCGCCTGCAACCCCTCCTGACTCGCCCGCACGATCGAGTGATTCGGGTCATACCCAAACCCCGTCATCAATATCACCGGCGGCGCAGGATCTTTCTTCCGCGCCACCGCAAAAATATCATACCCCGTCTTATCCGGCATCTTGATGTCACTGACAATCAAATCAAAGTGCTGCGAATTAATATACTCCACCGCCTCCGACCCATTCGCCGCCACCGTTACGTTTACTTTATACTTCCGCAAAATATCCCGAATCGTCGTGCGAATGTTCGGCTCATCATCCGCCACCAGCACCTCCCGTCCCGCAAACACCGGATCGCTCGCCTCCTGTATCTGATCCGCCCCGATGATCGTATTCGGCCCATCCGCCGCCTGCTGCAACCCCTTCCGAATCGATCCCACATTATCAATGATCTGCTGCAACTTCGCCCCCAGATCATCATTCCCAATGTAATCCGACATCAGCGCCTGCACGCTCGTCGCAATATCATTCAGCGGCCCAGCCACCAGCGCACAGACATCATCCGCCACTTTATGGCTCGTACTCGCGCGCTCCACCACCATCAGGTCCAGAATGTTCAGCGCAATCGCCACATACCGCCCGAAAATCTCTGCAAACTGCCGATCATCCTCATTAAACGCCGCCCGTTGCCGCGACTCGATATTAAATACCCCGATCACCTTGTCATGCAGCCGCAGCGGCACCGTCAACGAAGACTTCGCCGAATCCAGCCCCATCACATACCGCGGATCGCGCTCCACATCCGGGCAGATATACGACCGCTCCGTCGCAGCGACATATCCCGAAATCCCATTCCCCTCTGCCAGTGCATTCAATTCAATATCCAGCGCATCATTCGGCAAACCCACCCCGATCACCAATTCCAATTTCTTCGTCTTCCGATCCAATAGCCGAATCGCAAAATGATCAAAGTGCATCAGCTCGCGCGTAAAACTGATGATCTTGTCTTCCAGCACTTTCAGCCGCTGCGCGACATTCATCTTACAGATCGCATCCGATTCCAGCCGCACAAGTTCGCGCCCCGCCTTGTCAATCGCATCGATCTTCTGTTGCAAGCGCCGTGTGCTGGTCGCGTCCCACACCACCGCTACTACCTGCACCACCGACCCGCTCGGACTGATCACCGGGCTGGCAATCATCTCCAGAAACTGCTGGTCATCCACGTTCAGCGCATAGCGCTTAGCCCGCGAAAACGCCGGCGTATCCGCATGCTGCGGCGACACCTGCTTGCTGAACAGCTCAAACGCCTCCTGACACGTCCGCCTGATCTTTTCATGCACATGTCCCGGCCACGCGGACATCTTCTTGTTCATCCACGCGCATCGCGCCTCCCCATCGACAATACACACCCCCTCCCCGATCGTATTCAAAATCAGATTCGCCTGCTGGCTGACCAGCGCCCGCTCCAGCGGCAAAAAATCCGCCGAGTCGGAAAAGATCGCATCATAGTGATCCGACCGCAGCGCCTCGATCGCCTGATCGATGCTGCTGGTCTCAGTAATGTCGTATCGCTCGCGAAGAGCATCGACAACGTGAGCGTTGGTCGTCGCCTGACCTGCCAGCACCAATACCTTATTGCGGACGGTTTCCACAGGAATCACTTCTTTCAAGCGCTCAACCCTCCAAAACCAACCTCATCCTAGATGATGTTGGAATCGAAGGTCAAACAAAAACCCTGTTCCAAGAACAGACCTTTTTGCCGCATACTCATTATACGATCCCATTTACCACCAGTTCTCCCCGTTATCGGACCCCAGAAAACGGATTTGACCCCATGGCAAGCATCTTCCTCACCGGCAGCACCGGCTTCGTCGGCTCCGCGATCACCCAGGAACTGCTCCATCGCGGCCACACCCTCTTCGCCATCCCCCACCATCATCCGCTTGACGCGCGTATCACCCCCATCCCCGACCATAACAATCATTCGCTTCTCTCCACGTGTTCCGCCGCCATCCACCTCGTCGGCATCATCGCCGAGCACCCCCGCGACGGCGTCACCTTCCAAAAAGTCCACGTCGACACCACCCGCCAAATTCTCTCTCTCATCCAATCCGCCGGCATCCGTCGGTACCTCCACATCTCCGCCCTCGGCGCGCGTCCCGACGCCCCCAGCACCTACCACCGCACCAAATTTCAAGCCGAAGAACTCGTCCGGGCCAGCAACACCAATTGGACCATCTTCCGCCCCTCCCTCATCCACGGCCCGCGCGGCGACTTCATGCAAATGGAATCCAACTGGGCACGCCATAAATCACCTCCCTACCTCTTCATGCCCTACTTCGGTGCCGGCCTCCTCGGCTTCTCAGGCTCAGGCAAAATCCAACCCATCTACATCCGCGACCTCGCCCGCGCCTTCGCCGACGCGATCGACAATCACACTGCCCACCATCAAACCTACGACATCGCAGGCTCACGCATCCTCACCTGGCCGGAAATGCACCACATCGCCTCCCGCCTGATCGTTGGCCACACCCGCCCCGCCGTCCCCCTCCCCGCCTGGTTCGCAAAACTCCTCACCCGCTTCATGCCTGGCTCTGTCCTCCCTTTCAACCGCGACCAAGTCCTCATGAGCCAGGAAGACAATACTTGCGACCTGACGAAATTCCGCCAGGACTTCTC
This sequence comes from Tepidisphaeraceae bacterium, assembly GCA_035656825.1. GTDB lineage: Bacteria > Planctomycetota > Phycisphaerae > Tepidisphaerales > Tepidisphaeraceae > DASRRR01. The sequence goes on from DASRRR010000144.1 coordinate 20,608, forward strand.
CTGGGAACCCGCCGACTTCGCCTCCACTCTCGCCACCTACGCCTCGGAGCTATAACGCTTCTGTCCCAATCCGCTCCAGCGTCTCAATCGCCACTTTGACATCCGCCATCCGCGACTGCCCCGCCTCGCGCTCAATCACCAGCGGCCCGCCATACTTCACCTCTGCCAGCGCCTCCAAAAACGCCCCATGCGGCACCGCCCCCGTCCCAAACGGAACCTCCGCCCCCCACGTCACCGCCGGCTGCGACGACAACGTCGCATCCTTCACATGCACATGCCCGATATGCCTCCCCAGCGTATGAATCGCCTCAATCGGATCCCCCGCCCCATACAGAATCATGTTCGCTGGATCAAAATTGATGCACACATTCCGCCGCGAAAGATCATTCAAAAACTGCAACAACTCCGGCGCCTGTTCCTGCCCCGTCTCCATTAATAGCTCCACCCCCTCCTGCCCAAACGCATCAGCCACCTGCCCCACCCGCTCAACCATCACCTTATATCGCGGATCACTCGACGGCGGAACAAACCCGATATGCGTCGAAATCTTCTGGATCCCCAGCTCCTTCCCCAGTCGTGCTACCCGTTCGGATTCCTTCTGCCGCTCCGGCCACAATTCATCCGGCAAATACCCCCCCGTCTTTCGAATAATCGCAATCGAAGCATAATCCTCCCCCGCAAACCCGATCATCCCCGCCGTTATCTCAATACCCGCTGCGCGAATCTCCCCGACATTCGCCCGCAACTGCTCATCCGTGAGCTTCCCCATCGCCAATTGCACATGCGCCAGCCCCAACTCCTTGATTTTCCCCACGAGCTCCCCCGCCTCCTTCGTCTGAAGCGACCAGCTACACACACCAATGTCATGTCCATGAATCCGCATGACAATATAGTAAGCCAAGTCTCCCAAGCTGGCTATTGCGACATCGGCCGCGCCACCTCAGCCGCCTGATATCGCAAATATCGATTCTTCATCCACCGCACCCCGAATAAATCGAAAATCCCCACAAACGCCCGGTTGCGAAACCCATATTTCGCTGTCCCGGCAAATCGTTGCGAATGTTTCACCGGCGTCTCGTACACCGTATACCCGCGCATCTTCGCCAGCGTCGGGAAATATCGATGCGCCCCCTTAAACAACTTCACCCCTTTCATCACCGGCGCGCGATAAATCTTCAAACTGCTCGCCGAATCATGCACCGTCTCCTGCGTGATCCAATTCCGAATCCGATTCGCCTGCCGGCTCTGCCATTTGCGAAACCGCGTATCCTGCCGATCCTTGCGCCACCCGGTAATCATGTCCACCCGCCGCTCATCCAGCAGCGGCAAAAGTCGCGGTATCTCCTCCGGATCATTCTGCAAATCCGCATCAATCGTCGCAAGAATCTCCCCGCGCCCCATTTCAAACCCCGCTTCAAACGCCGCGCTCTGCCCACTGTTTTTCGCCATACGAATCACGCGCAGCCAAGGATATTGCGCCATCCCCGCCTTGAGCAGCGCCGGCGTCTGATCCGTCGACCCATCATCTACTACGATCACCTCAAACGGTCTCCCCACTTTCCCCAGCGCATCCCCCACCCGCTGCAAAAGCGTAGGCACATTCTCCTGCTCGTTATAGCAAGGAATAATCAGCGACAAATATGGAGACTCATTCATTCGGTAGGTGCCCTTCGAACGGGCTCAGCTTGCACGACTTCCTCACGAATTACAACCAGCTCCTGAGGCTTGTTGATGAATTTATCCGCCAGATAAATACTGATGTGAACACTGATGATCCCCACCCCCGCCGCCGCAACGACATCGCTGAGATAATGCGCCCGCTCGGCCACCCGCTCCAGACCGGTTATGGCCGCAACGGCATAAAAAAACCATCGCCCGCGCGGATATAACACCGACAATGCCGCCGCCGTCGCAAAAGCACACGTCGCATGTCCCGAAGGAAACGATAAATTATGCTCAGCAACGAATAGCCCGCGCCACCCGCCAATAAACGGGGAAAATTCAAACGGAATATTCAACGTCGGCCTTCGCCTGCCCACACACCATTTAAGAATCGTATAAATCAACCCTCCCACCGCCACCGACAGACAAATCAGCCCCCCCGCACGCCATTTCCACGGATGGATAAACAGCACCACTGCCGCCACCGTCAATGTGAAATAAAACTGGCCAGGCATCTTGGCGATTTGCGCAAGCAAACTGTCTTTCAACGGATAACTGATCCCCTCCCCCAGCGACGCCGCCCAGCGATCCAATGTCGTCGCCAACGCGATCAGCGCCAACCACCCGACAACCCAATACGCCCGGCGTCGATAGCATACGTGCTGACAATCACCATCAACATCAGCCATCAGTAATTCCCCTCAGCTTCCACCGTCTTCTTCATCCCCCGGAAATCCCGACACAACCAAACCTGAAACCCCGCGATCTGTTCCCCCCCCGCCTTGATAATCAAATCTGGCAACTTCACCGGCGGCTGTCCAAACGCCAGCTTGCTGCTCGGCCATTTGTTCATAAACCCTACAAACACACAATCCTTCCCCACCAGCGAAGGATTCTCACTCGGATCCAGCGACCGATCCGGCCAAATATCAAACTGACTCGCGCGCCGCGGCGGATTCAAATAAGATGCACAGCAATACGTCTTTGGCTGCCCCGGCACATAAAACGCCATCTCTGAACTCCGCTGATAATCCTCCGTCATCACAAAAGCCCCCGGCCCCAGTTTCGCAAGCTCATCCCCCACATGTTTCCCCAACTTCTCCCACCCGCGCAGCCGCGCCGTCGGATCCAAATCCCGCGCTGTCATCGGCTTGTCCCGAAACTTCGTCACCACCCAATTGATTTTCGGCAAGAAACGATAGATCAACGACGGATCATGCGCCACCGGCGTCAGCACAATCCCCGTCACCACCGTCATGATCAAATTCCCCGCCCACCACGGACGCCACTTGTTCTTCTGCTTCAGCCGCACCGACAAAAAATAGACCGACAACACCATCAGCGTAAAATACGCCGGCGCCGGCCAATTCGGCTGAATCCGCGACCGCAGCGACTGCAAAAACACAATCCCAAAATACGTCAGCCCAATACACGCCAGATATTTAATCGCCCGAAAATGCGGGTCCGACTTCGCCTCGCGGCGAAACACATACGCCGACGCACCGACCATGATCATAAATAAACTCAGCCCCAGGATCGCCGCCTGGCTGCCGATCATCTCAAACGGGCTTCCTAACTTAAACGCCGTCGCCGTATCCGCCGCCACATGCTTCTCCGACACCCACCCATGCTGCGCATTCCAAACCACCACCGGCGTCGTACATGCCAGTGCAATGACGATCGCCAGATAAAACCAAGGCGATTTGAGATACTTCCGCGAAGGCTTATCAATCACCAGAAAAACCAGGAACCCGATCATCCAAAGAAATATCGTGTACTTCGCCAGAAACCCCACCCCCAGCGCCAGCCCCAATAGCGGCCAAGCCCATTTCCGATCCTCCAGCACCGCCAACACCGCCAGGCACGTCACCACCCCCCACATAAAAAAGAAAGGCGGATCAATCGTCATCAGCAGACTTCCCGCCATAAACGCCGGCACCGACCCGCTCAAAATCGCCGCCCCCAGCGCCATCCGATCCGACCGAAACAGCCGCACAATCAACCAGTACGTCACAATCCCCGTCCCCAGCGCCAGCACCATCGCCGGAAATCGCACCGCCGGCATCGTGTCGCCGAAAATCGCACAGCTCGCCCGAATCAAATACGCGACAACCGGCCCCTTTGAGTAATAACTCAAATCAAGCTGCCTCGACCAATCCCAGTAATGCGCCTCATCCCCCGCCAGATCCAGCGGGCAGTTATAATGCAGGTAATTCCAGTTTGAATAAAACCCAAACGCCAACAGCGCCGCAAATATCGCCCGGCAACGCCAAGGCGTCAGCCACGCAATCCACGGCGATGTCAACGAAACAGTAGAATCTTGGTTTTGACGAAACACAGAAATAATCAATTTCCCGAATGAGGTTTAGCGTCCGCGACCTGCTTCAGCACAGGATCATAATGGTTCCGGGTAAAGTCCACGAACTCCGCCCACCCTCCCGTTGACTTTCCCGCCTGGGCACAATACTCCCGATATCTCGGCACAATGTCTTCCACAGCCGGACCAAAATGCCCAATGTGCATGAAACGCCAATTAAGCTGCGACCCCGCCGCCTCTTCAAAACTCTCTCCCGCCCGCATCGCAACCAACATCGACGCCACCCCCGTCCGATCTGCCCCGATCTTACAATGCACCAGCATCGGCCGCGGCGCCGTATCCACCGCCTCAACCAGCGCCACCAGTTCCTCCCGCGTCGGGAGTCGACTCACCCCCATCGTCACATTGATCAACTTCACCCCCAGCTCCTTCGCCTCGCCCGCTTCCTCCCGGCTCCAATCCGACTCCTTCGCCGGGTTCAACTTCAATATCGAATGAATATTCTTCTCCCGCACCGTCCGCGCCAAAAACGCCGGACTAGGCTGCGAAGACCGATACACCTCCCCCGCCACCACCTCATGCACATTAAACCAGACAAACCGCACCCCCAGATACCACCCCAGCACAAATAGCGCCAAAACCGCCGGTAAAGCTGTGATCCACCAGAGCTTACGCCTCCCACGGCGCACCGGCGAAGTTATCTCAATGGTCTGGGGCATCGTCGCGTGTATTGTAAGCAGACCCCAACCGAATGTGTATCAACCTCAAAAGGATCCTCAATGCCTGATCGCCTCAAATGGTTCCATCTCGCCCTTCTACCGGTGATGATCACATTTTGTTGTGCCGCAGCCCCCGCGGGCCCCGCCTCCGACCTCGCCAGCGAATTCGCCCCACTCCTCAAAAATGCCCGCTACATGGAATCCGGCCCGGCCACCCCCGTCACCATCCCCGGCTGGGAAGGTTTCCCCACTCTCCGCTACACCTACTCTGTCCACGACCACGACGGCGCCATCAAATCCGCCGACGTCGTCCTGCTCGACCCCTCGGCCGAACAAATCTCCCGCTGGATCGTCCACTCTCTCACCGAAGTCAAAGGCTCCTACGACCCCGCCGACGGCCGAAAAATCTTCCACCACATCCTCGAACAATCCGGCGGCCAATTCCCCGTCACCGGCATTGTCTACGAAGACATCATCCCCGCCGACGGCGTCAACGAAATCTACTGCTTCCGCGACGGCGTCACCGTCGAAATCGAAGGCGTCCCCCACCGCGGCACTGCACCCCTCACCCCCGCCCAAATCCAATCCTCCCTCACCGGCAAAGTCATCCGCGTCTTCCGCTACGCCCGCATCCAAAGCACCTCCCCGGAAATGTGGACCGCCTTCACCGGCGACACCGCCGTCCTGAGCGACGATAAAAAACCTACCCCTCACTGGCAAGACGTCATCCGCCACGAATACCAAAACGCCTGGGGCAAAGACGAAAACCAGCTCATGACCGCCTGGGTCAAAGCCAACATGAAATAACCCCCGCAAGCATCGGCTCAACTTAAAGCTGTAGCACGAAGTTTCGCAATCGCCTGCTGCTCAATCTGCCGAATCCGATGCGAAGAAATCTTCAACTTCCTCGCCAACTCCCCATACGTCTCCCCCTCCTGCCCTGCCGCACCGATCCCATAATGCGCCAGCAAAATCGTCCGCTCCCGATCCGACAACTTCGAAACCAGCGTCGCGACCTCTTCCCGCGCCACAAATTCCTCCGTCCGCCCCTGCGGCTTCGGATCCGCCAATTCCGCCAATCTCCCCACCCCCGCCGGAGCCGCCGTAACTCTCCCGACCTCCGCCAACATCGTCGGCACGCTCCGCGCAAACCCCGTCATCAGCGCATAAGTCGCATATGTGCTAAACCGATTCCCCTTATGCGTATCAAACGAATCCACCGCGCGCATCAGCGACAAATTCCCATCCGAAATCAATTCCATCAACGACAATCCCGGCCGCAGATGCTTCCGCGCAATGCTCACCACCAGCCGCAGATTCGCCCGCACAATCTCATTCTTCGTCTCCGTCACCCGCTTCAGCAGCATCTCCAGATGATTCAGATCCCGCGCCCTAACCGTCTGCTGTTCAATCTCCCGCCGCGCCGCCACAAACTGATATTTGCGATAATTAAACTTCAAAAACAATCCCCGCTCCCGCGAAGGACTCAGCAGCGGCGTACGATAAAGCTCCTGCAAATATGGCGGCAAATCCCGCGGGACTCGCTGCTCCTCCGTACTCCCCCCCGCCCCGATCATCTCCTGCGCGATAATCTCCTCAATCGCCTGCTCCGCGTCCGCCTGATGATACATCGCATCATCCACGAACTTGATCTTCTTCTTATTCAGCCGCGCCACGCGCTCTTCAATCAATATCCGATAAATCGCCGTCGATGGCCGGCACAACTTCCGCGCAATCCGCGGCAGCGCAACGCCCCGCCGATTCCATCGTGAAATCTGCACGCGCTGCGACTCCGTGATCGGCTCAGCCGCCAACGGAAAAATCGCCTCCCCCGGATTCTCCGCATCATGCTTCCGGATCGTATGCAAAATCGTCAACGGCGACCGGCGCAGCCGCCTCCCGATCCGCCGCGAAATCTCATGCTGACAGCACCCACATTGCGTCGCCAGCCTGCGCGCCCGCCGCAGAATCTGTTCGCGCTCCGCCTCATCGACATGGGTAAAGTTCGCTGCTTCCGCCACCTGATCCGTGTGGGCCCGAACAAACCGCTCCACGCTCGACAGCAGAAACCCCACCCGCCGCTTCCCATCCGGAAACAAAAACCTTCGCGCCGGCAGCCCCTTCCGCCGCCACCGCTGAATCGTCTTGCTCGTGACGTTAAACCGCTCCGTCACATCTTCAATCGACAGCACCGGCTCGGCTATTTCCGCCGTATGCACATCCAGCGTATTCGACACCGTCTCAATCAACAGCCCCAGATCGTGCTGCAGCGCCATCCCCGTCAACAAATCCGCTGGCACCGACTTCGGGTGATACCCCGTTATCCGAAACAGCACAAAGTCATACGGATACGCCTTGGCCGTATCCAACTCATGCAGCAACGTCTCCGCGCTCGTCAACTGCGCAGACCGAGTCTCATGCGGCGTAAACCCCATCTGCCGCGCAAGCTCTGCGATCATGTCCAAGCGAAACTTGGCCATTGGTATAATTATCGATCGGCACATCCCCCCGGTCAAGGTGAATACTCTCAAATGGCTGAGCGATCTCAACTTATGTGAATAGATTCACGAATATCCCCCTTCCTGATCGCCAAATCGGCCCTTAATCCTTTCCCACCTGCAATTTACCCCAGTCCAGCCCAAACCGCCCCAGATACTTTCGCAGCCGATCCGCATCATTCGACGTCCCCTTTTTCATCCGCGAAACCGCAAACAACTTCCGTCCCGCCTCCGAAAGGTTCCGGCTCCCCTGACACACTCGCACCACCTCCGCCAACTGCACCCGATCAAACGGATCAATCCCCGCCAGCTTCTCTTCATCACAAACCGTTTCCAAATCCACAGTCGCCACCCCACCCCCCGTCGCCGACCACGACGCCCGCAAACGCTCAATCTCCCCATCCACAATCTCCACGCTCACCCGCCCTCCCGCGGCAAAGGTCGCCATCCGAATCACCGCCGCATTCAAATCCCGGAAATTTCCATTCCACGCCGCCTCCCCCTCCATTGCAAACCGCACAAACCGCTCCCGTGCCTCCTTGTTGAACGTCACCTTCATCCCATGATTCCGCGCGAACTGCTCCAGCTCATAATCCAGGTTAGGCTCAATATCCTCCCGCCTCTCTCGCAGCGCCGGCAGCCGGAACGTCCACAAATTCATCCGCGCCAATAGATCCTCCCGAAAGCGCCCCGCCCCCACCGCCGACTGCAAATCGCAATTCGTCCCCGCGATCAACTGAAAATCACTCTTCACCTCCTTATCCGACCCCACCGGCAAAAACCTCCGCTCCTCAATCGCCCGCAATAACATCGCCTGCTCATCAAGCCCCAGTTCCCCCACTTCATCCAAAAACAACAACCCCCCATCCGCCGCCCGCAACAACCCCGGCCTTTCCCCCACCGCCCCTGTAAACGCCCCGCGCACATGCCCGAACAAAGTGCTCATCGCCCCATCCCCGCGCACCGTCGCGCAATTCACTTCGACAAACTTCCCCTCGATCTGCCGCCTCTGCTTCTTCAATTCATATATCCGCCTAGCCAATTGCGATTTCCCCGCCCCCGTCGGCCCCATCAACAAAATCGGCGCCTTCGACCCGACCGCCACCTGCTCAATCTGTTCGATCAACCGATTAAACGCCTTATTCCGCGTCTCTATCCCGCTCTTCAAAAACGACGTGCTCTCTTTACTCTCCTCCCCAAACCGCGCCGCCAGCCGATCATATTTCGACAAGTCCAAATCGACGATCGCATAAGACCCCGCATCCCCGCGATGCTTATTCGGCGGCGCCGTTTGAATCAGCCGCGCCGGCAAATACCGTGACTCCGTCAGCAGAAACAAACAGATCTGCGCCACATGCGATCCCGTCGTAATGTGAATCAGATACTCTTCCTCCTCCGGCTTAAACGGATACCCCCGCGCGAAATCCAGCAGCGCCCCGTATACCCCCTCAAAATCCCACGCATCATCAAACCCCACCTCATGCACGCACACCGTCGTCTCCGGGCTCACCGACGCAATATCCTCGCGCACCACCTTGCTCAGCGCACCAAACTTCCGGTCATGCAATAGCTCAAACCGATGCACCAGCAAATCATCATGCTGGCACAACGACACGCTCGGCCTCCACCGCTCCCATCTCTCCGGCCCCTTTCCATTATCCAACGATGGCCCAAGTAACCCGATGATCACCAATCGCTTCTGCTCCATCTCTATTAATCTAAATACTTATCTTAAAAGATAAACACTGCCGTTTTCATACCCATTCCACCGCCCTGAATAAAAATTCATTATTGCTTGTTATTAATAGACTTAATCACCATTCCAATCCCATCAAAAATCCTTGGCATATTCCCTGCTTTACTCCCCTCATCGCTCCAACAAAGGAAATGACTATGGCAAACAAAACTCTCTTCCAATCGTTCCTCGGCAAATTCATTCCCCCCGCCACCACCACCAACGAAGCCGGCGGCGTCGCCTACCAGCTCTCACCCAAAGCCGCCCTCGCCCAGTACGCCGCCACCGGCTGCCTCTCCACCACCTTCTACGCCTCGGCCGAAACCCAGCTCCAATCCATCCTCTCCCTCTGCTCTCACCCGGAGATCGAACCCGAGTTCATCGCCCGCCTCGCTCTCTACACCCGCACCAAAGGCCACATGAAGGACACCCCCGCCCTCCTCTGCGCTGTCCTCTCCGTCTCCTCCCCCGGCCTGCTCGCTGAAGTCTTCGACCGCGTCATCGACGATGGTCGCATGCTCCGGAACTTCGTCCAGATCATGCGCTCCGGCGTCGTCGGTCGTAAATCCCTCGGCACCCTCCCAAAACGCCTCGTCCAGTCCTGGTTCTCCCAGCGCACCGATGAACAGATCTTCCGCGCCTCCGTCGGCAATGACCCCAGCCTCGTGGACGTGATCCGCATGGTCCACCCCAAACCCCAAACTCCGTCCCGCGCCGCCCTCTACGGCTACCTCATCGGCCAGCCCCACGACGCCTCCGCGCTCCCCGAGATCGTCAAGCAGTTCGAATCCTTCAAAGCCGGCCAGACCATCGAAGTCCCCAATGTCCCGTTCCAAATGCTCACCAGCCTCGATCTCAAACCCGAGCACTGGAAGCAGATCGCCAAAAACGCCCCTTGGCAAATGACCCGCATGAACCTCAACACCTTTGTCCGTCACGGCGTCTTCGAAGGAGACCCTGCCATGATCCAACTCATCGCCGACCGGCTCCGCGACCCGCAGGCCATCACGCAGGCACGCGTCTTCCCGTACCAGCTCTTAATGGCCTACATCCAGACCGGCAACGACGTCCCGCCCCAGGTGCGCGAAGCACTCCAGGACGCCATGGAAATCGCCACCCGCAACGTCCCCAAGATCGACGGCCAGATTTACATCTGTCCCGACGTCTCCGGCTCCATGCACTCACCGATCACCGGCCACCGCAGCGGCGCAACCTCCGCCGTCCGCTGCGTCGACGTCGCCGCCCTCGTCGCCGCCACCTTCCTCCGCACCAACCCCACTGCCGAAGCCATCCCGTTCAAGGAAGCCGTCATCAAAGACCTTACCCTTAACCCGCGAGACAGCATCATGACCAACTCTTCCAAAATGACCGCCATCCCGCCCGGCGGCACCAATTGCTCGGCACCCCTCGCCTGGCTCAACACCCGCCAGGCCAAAGGCGACCTCGTTGTCTTCGTCTCCGACAACGAATCCTGGGTCGACCAAGCCCGGGGTCGTGGCACCGCGACCATGGAACAGTGGACGATCTTCAAAGCGCGCAACCCCGCCGCCAAGCTCGTCTGCATCGACCTCCAACCACACGCCACCACCCAGGCCGCCGAAACCGGCCGCTCGGACGTCCTCAACATCGGCGGCTTCAGCGATACCGTCTTTGACGTCATCGCCGAATTCTCCAAAGGCTCCCTCAACTCCAACCACTGGGTTGGCCTGATCGAGCAAATGTCCATCTAAAACCTTTACCCCGCCGGCGTGATGAAAATCGCGCCCGCGGATTGACGAAAAAAAGCCGGGCCGAATGCTGTTCGAGACTACATCTGTCACATGTCGCGTCTCGTTCAAAAGAGGATCTAGTCGGCCCGGCTTGTTGTCAGAAACCATCGGCAGGCGAATGCCGGAGCAGAGTACATGGTCACAGGCGAAAGCCTGAGCGGGTTCGAACCCCGCCCAGTGCAAAAGGCGCAAGCCTATTGCACAGGAATCTCTCTCCACCAATTGTCGCCGCCGTGCTGGAACAAAGAATGGCGAATGCCGGAGAAACTACATTAACTCGTGTGTTGCAGGTTCGAGTCCTGCCCGCGCGTGGCAACACGAACGGTAGCTCAACTGGACAGAGCAACGAAAATGTTCCTCCAACGATTGTCGCCATTCTTTTTCTTTTAAATGAATCCTGGTGCGAATGCCTTTGAAACTACATGTCGCGGGTTCGAGTCCCGCCGGCTCCATTCGACGCGCTGACCTCGGGGCCGTAGCTCAGTTGGTAGAGCAGTCCGTTTCAATCCCAATTGGTCGCACCAGTACTTTTACGAACCGGAGTCTCCCATGAATCAGGACACGCAAGCCATCCCCTCTCCAATCATCCCCACCGACGCCGCCACCGGCATCCTCCCAGTGCCCGGCCGCACCCCCATCACCGTCATCGGCACCGACGCCATCCGCGCCACCTTCGACGCCGGCTGCCTCCGCCAGGCCGTCAACTCCCGCCTCGCGCCCGGCGTCACCGACCTGGTCCTCAACCCCGATTCCCACGTCGGCTACGGCGCTCCCGTCGGCTGCGTCATGGTCTCCCCCACCCACATCTACCCCGGCCCCGTCGGCGTCGACATCAAGTGCTCCATGTCCCTCCTACAAATGAACCTCCCCGCCGACGCCGTCGCCGACCGCGCCGTCCGCCGCGCCCTCATTGACGCCATCGCCCAGCGCATCCCCACCGGCGCCGGCCGCGGCCAGCGCTCCGTCAAAAAGAGCCGCTGGGTCGACCGCGCCCTCGGCACCAAAGCCGTCACCCAAGGCGCTAGCCAGGAAGTCTGCACCTCCCTCGGCATCCCCCCCGAATGGGCCACCCGCTGCGAAGACAGCTTCCACCTCGGCCACAACGACACACAGGACGCTCTCTCCCTGCGCCTCGAAAAACTCCTCGCCGCCCGCGCCCTCGGCGACTTCGACACCAAAATCCGCCAACTAGGCTCCTACGGCGGCGGCAACCACTTCGGCGAATGCGAAGTCGTAGAACTCCTCCACGAATCCCCCTCCCCAGGAGAGCCGGGGCGTCCCGCCCCGTCCCCCTCCCTCCCCGAAACCTTCGGCCTACGCGACAACCACGTCGCCTTCCTCTCCCACTGCGGCTCCCGCGGCCTCGGTCACAACCTCGCCGCCCACCAGTTCCGCTCCCTCCAATCCCACTTCTCCACCTGGTCCATCCCCCTCCCCGGCAACGACCGCGAACTCGTCTACGCCCCCCTCGGCACCCAACACGCCGACGACTACATCGACGACATGTCCCTCGGTGCCAACTTCGCAACCGTCAACCATCTGTTGATCAACTCTCTAGTCCTAGAAGCCTTCCAGGAAATCCTCCCCGGCACCACCGGCCACCTCGTCTACTTCATAAGCCACAACATCGCCCGCCGCGAGGTCGTCGACAACCAACTCTCCTGGGTCCACCGCAAAGGTTCCACCCGCGCCTTCCCCGCCAACCACCACGCCCTCAAAGACACCCCCTTCTACCACACCGGCCACCCCATCCTCCTCCCCGGCAACCCCCGCGACGGCTCCGTCGTCATGGTCGCCACCGAAGGTGCCCAAAAATCCCGCTACAGCGTCAACCACGGCGCCGGCCGCCGCATGGGCCGCAGACACGCCATACGCGAACTAGACCAATCCACCATCGACCATGAACTCGACCAATGCGATATCCTCAGCAACTGCCGCCAATACCCCAAAGACGAAGCCCCCGACGCCTACAAGGACTTTGCCGAGGTGCTACGCTCCGTCGAACAGGCTGGACTGGCGAAGCCGGTTGCTAAACTGAAGGCCCGATTTGTACTAAAAGACGGCGACAAGGCGGACGATTAGTTACAGTTACCAACGCCACTGATAGTGATCGAAGTTAGGAGCAGCGCGCTATGAATGACACTGTTAACGAAGCATGGAAGAATTATTTGAATCCCGAGGTTCAACGATTTCGCTTGCTCTCCTCGTCAATTTTCATTGCCGTTTTTGAATCCCTTAAAGACGCTATCATTGAGCGTGCTCGCGGGATCTTCTGGCGAGGCTTCAATGAAGGTGGCGATAACTTTGATCCGCGTTACGAAAGCGAAGTACTGAACCGGCGTTCGAGCCCCGTGTATGCGAGTCTCGATTGGCTGCGAGAGCAAGGTGCAATCGATGCGGATGACATCCTTGCATTTGATGATATTAAATCCTGTAGAAACAAGCTTGCACACGAATTGTTCACCGTAGTGTGTTCCTCGGGCTTACCGACCGATTTCGAACAGCGCCTTGGGCAACTAATCTCGTTGATGCGAAAAATCGAAATTTGGTGGATTATGAATATGGAAGATATCGATCCCAACACAAAAGAAAGCGATATCGTTCCTGGCCGTCTACTTAACCTGGACCTCCTATTTCGCATTGGTCTGCAGGGCGATCGGTCGCTCTATGATGCATTAGAAGTACAGTTGAATACTCATGCCAAATAAGGCATCTGGCGCGAGGTCTCGCGCACTAGTTCTGCTTTATAAACACGAGATTGTCATGATCCTCATCGACGGCTCCCTCGGCGAAGGCGGTGGCCAAATCCTCCGCACCTCTCTCGCCCTCTCCATGGTCACCGGCCAGCCCTTCCGCATCACGAGCATCCGCGCCGGCCGCGCTAAGCCCGGCCTCCTCCGCCAGCACCTCACCGCCGTCAACGCCGCCGCCGCCATCTCCTCCGCTGCCCTCGACGGCGCTTCCATCGGCTCGCAATCCCTCACCTTCTCCCCCGGCCCGGTCACCCCCGGCAACTACACCTTCTCCATCGGCTCGGCCGGTTCCACCACCCTCGTCCTCCAGACCATCCTCCCCGCCCGCCTCCTCGCCGGCGCCCCCTCCGTCATCACCCTCGAAGGCGGCACCCACAACCCCCACGCCCCCCCCTTCGACTTCCTCGACCGCGCCTTCCTCCCCCTCATCAACCGCATGGGCCCAACCGTCACGCTCTCCCTCGACCGCGCCGGCTTCTACCCCGCCGGCGGCGGGCGCTTCACCGCCCACGTCATCCCCTGCACCAAACTCTCCCCCCTCCATCTCCTGGAGCGCGGCCAATCCGTCCGCAAGCTCGCCACCGCCTCCGTCGCCGCCCTCCCCGGGGCGATCGCCAAACGCGAACTCGAAAAAGTCGAACAGCGCCTCGGCTGGACCGGCGACCAGCTCCAAATCCGCCAACTCCCCTCCTCCCAAGGCCCGGGCAATATCCTCACCCTTGAAATCCAAAGCGAGCAAATCACCGAACTCTTCACCGGCTTCGGCCTCAAAGGCGTCTCCGCCGAAGCCGTCGCCGAACAAGCCATCACCCCCGTCCGCAACTACCTTGCCGCCAACGTCCCCGTCGGCCCACACCTGGCCGACCAGCTCCTCCTCCCCCTCTCCCTCGCTGGTGCCGGCTCATTCCTTACCTCCCTCCCTACCCTCCACACCACCACCAATATTGCTATCATCCAGCGCTTCCTCCCCGTGCGGCTCTCCGTCCAAACCCCCGCCCGGGAAAATTGCCTGATCGAAATCTCCAGCCCTTAGCTCGAACAGAGAACCAACATGCCAAAACCCCATCGGCTCTTTTTCCTGCTCCCAATCCTGGCCTCAGCCCTCGCCGCCGCCGACACCGCCTCCATCCGCACCACTCCCACGTCTTGGACCCTCGCCAACGACCGCATCGAACGCCAAATCACCTTCATCAACGGCCACCTCCTCACCCAATCCCTCCGCGACATCCAAACCAACCGCGAACTCATCACACACCCCTGCGACGAATTCTCCTTCCAGCAGCACAACCAAACCCTCACCAGTTCCTCCCCCGGCTGGTCCCTCGTCACCTCCGCCGACGCCCCCCTCCCCCACGGCCAGCACCAACTCACCATCACCCTCCGCCGCGACGACCTGCAAGTCTCCAAAAATTACCTCCTCTCCCCCGACTCCAGCATCATCCACGAATGGACCACCTTCACCAACGTCGGCTCTTCCCCGTTCCCCATCGACCTCCCCAGCTTCCTGCACATCTCCCCCGCCATCGGCGCATCCGCTGACTCCCTCGACTTCCTCTGGATGACCGGCGGCGAAAATAACCCCTTCTCCTGGCGCCTCCGCACCGAACCCCTCAAACCCTCCCTCGCGCGCACCTTCGACTCCTACAGCAGCTTCCCCGCCGGCGACTCCGCCACCTCCTTCCCCGGCGATGGCGTTAACGCCCAAATCCTCCTCAACTCCAAACCCATCTGGCCCGCCAATAGTAAGTGGCAATTCATTCACGACGCCACGATCACCGTCCCTGTCGAACTCACCACCACCGTCGTCGCCGGCGACCGCCTCGTCTTCCGCGTCAACATGCACGACAACGTCGGCTGGGACACCACGACCTTCGATCCCACCATCACCTACTCAGACGGCGAATCCCACACCGCCAGTAAAGAATTCTCCACCGAACAAGGCAAAAACAACTGGCGCTACCAATATCTCGAATCCGACCACTTCATCGACCTCCATTACTACCCCGACAAAAATCAATGGCGTAAAGAAAAAGACAATCCCCTCGGCATCCCCTTCATCTCCGCCTCCACCCAACACCCCGACGTCAGCGAAGACGCCGTCCGCGTCTGGATCGCCCCCAAGCCCGGCCAAATCCGCATCACCTCCTCCGTATGCAATACCGGCAATAGCCCGAGCAACGCCGTCAGCGGCGCCGGTTTCAAACCCGGCACCGCCGACTACGCCCCCTGGTACTCCCTCTACGACCGCGCCACCCACCAGGGCATCTTCATCGGCTTCGACTATTTCGGCCACTGGGCCTCCTCCTTCCACTCCGCCCCCGACGGCTCCGTCGCTGTCGACCTCCAGGTCGCCGGACATCATCAAACCCTCTCCCCCGGCCAGTCCCTCACCACCCCCCGATCCTTCACTGGCCTCTACCACGACGACCTCGACAACGCCGGCAACGAACTCCTCGACTGGCAATACGCCTACGCCTGGGATTTCACCCGCGACGGTGCCGACGGCTCTTACCCTTGGTTCCCCGCCCTCCGCACCCTAGGCTTCTGGTTCAAAGGCACCGGCTGGGGCAAACCCGGCGTCGGTTGGCTTGGCGGAAACCCAGACCTCACCTCCACCTTCCGCAAAGTCTTCCGCACCGCCGACTACATGCGCTACACCGGCGTCGACGTCTACCACCGCGACTGGGGCTGGTGGGACACCGCCGGCGATTGGAACGGCCCCGACTTCCGCGCCACCAACCAATACCTCCACAAATCCAATATGGGCGAGCTAATCTACGCCTTCCTCTACACCGTCTCCCACGACTCCAAAGTCGGCCGCGCCCACCCCGAATGGCTCATCGGCGACACCCTCGACATGTCCCTCCCCCCCGTGGTCTCCTTCATCGAATCCCAACTCGACTCCTTCGTCGATCGCTGGGGCGACTTCGAATGGCGCAACGACAGCTTCTTCACCGCCCCCAAAAATGGCGACGACACCCCCCTCCTCGCCCAGGACCAAGGCTTCCGTCAAATCCTCCAGCACTTCCTCACCAAACACCCCGCCAGCGCCTTCCAGGCCGTCAACGGCGGCGGTAACTATGGCGGCTACGACTACGTCTCCTACGCCTCCACCTTCTCCTTCAGCGACGGCGCAGTAGGCCCGATCCGCAACTACTACGCCTCCCTCCTCTTCCCCCCCGACAAAACCAGCGACATTCCCGACGCCTACAACCCCGACCAATACGACAAATCCACCTGGCGCGGCCTCCTCTGCATCAACTACGACACCACCGGCGACACCATCAACCCCGATAAACTCGAAGGCATCCGCCAGCTTAACGACATCTACCACTACCTCCTCCACCAAGGCGTCGTCGGCAAATGGGTCCACGTCTACCGCCCAATCATCACCGGCGACGACCCCACCATGTATTTTGAGCGCCTCAGCCGCGACTCCAAACGCGGCATCATCATCCCCAAACACACCGCCCCCGCCCTCATCACAATCCGCCCCAAAGGCCTCCTTCCCACCGAAACCTACCAAGTCACCTACCAGGAATCCGACGCCACCCAATCCCGCACCGGCGCCGACCTCATGTCCACCGGCATCACCCTCCCAAAAATGCCCCCCGGCGAATTAATCTACCTCAACCTCCCCCTCCACCCCGGCTCCAAACTCGATCACGACCCCCCCACTCCCCCCACCAACCTCCACCTCCAACGCGCCATCAACATGGGCTTCCCCGGCATAGAACTCACCTGGTCCCCCGCCACCGACAACAACTGGATCTCCTACTACGAAATTTTCCGCGACGGAAAATCCATCGACAAAGTCGCCAAAGGCACCTACTACTTCGACCACTCCGCCGGCGCCGACCTCGCCGCCAACTACGAAGTCCGCACGACCGACGGCGCAGGAAACCCCTCCCCCGTTAGCCCGGTCGCTAGCGACCGGTCCCCCT
>DASRRR010000145.1:0-39157 GCA_035656825.1 Tepidisphaeraceae bacterium
CCAACCAACTCACCATCGCCGGCACCCTCGCCTCCCAAAACCTCCAGGTCAACGCCAACACCACCCTCCTACCCGGCTCATCCATCCAGTGGCAACTCGTCTCCGCCACCTCCTCCTACTTCTTCTCCGATACCAACCTCCCTTGGTCCCAATTCTCCGTCAACGGCCCCCTCACCATCAACCCCAATGCCTCCTCCAACCCCATCCTCATCATCCCCCAATCCGTCGACGCCTACGGCAACTTAAATACTTACATCGACTTCGACCCCACCCAGCCCTACACCTTCCCCTTCATCCAGGCCTCCTCCATCCTCAACTTCAACCCCGCCGACTTCGCCTTCGACCTCTCCCAATTCATCACCCCCTACACCGGCACCTGGTCCATCCAGCAATCCTCCCCCACCGAACTAGACCTGATCTACACCCCCGCCCTCCCCGAACCCGCCGCGCTCGCTTTGCTCCTCTGCACAATCCCTCTATCAATCCGTCCTTCCCGCCAGCCAAAAACGCGCTGATTCTTGTCTAATTTTCATGAGCTTTTCAATACTTTCCTATAGGTTTCGTCAGTTTTCCGCTGGCCCCCGTATAGTTTTTACAAGCGCGCACCCTCGCCCAACTCGCCTCCCCTGCCCAACCTACCGCTGCTTATCCTACGGCCGGGCGGGTCGCCGCCTTCGCCAGCTCCGCCTTCACACGCTCGCCCCAGACGCCTTGGAGCTCGCCTGCCATCTTGATCGCGCGTTGCCGATTCTCTTCGGATGCCGCCCCGAATTGCGTAAAGCTCAACACCAGCATCGCCACATTACCATCGGCCGGCGAAGCTTTTACAATCTCCTCCGTCCGGTCCAATACCTTGCCCTGCGCGGCTGCATCCTGCGCCGTCCGCACCCAATCCGCCACCAGGATCGCCCCCTTCGCCGCCCCTGCCTTCATCGCATCCGTCGATTTAGCCGCCTCTTCCAGTTGCCCCTGCGCCGCCGAATCCCCCAGCAACCCCTTCATCGAAAGCAATTGATACCGGCTCTTCTCCAGTTGCGGCTTGAGGTTAGGTACTGCCTCCCCAAGCTCCGTCATCAACCCCTCCATCTTCGTCAACACCGGCAGCATCTTCGGCGCAATCTCCGCCCGCTTCGCCGGATCAATCAAGTCCCGCGGCGACGAAGCATACGATCGTAACTCCTTAGAGGCACTCTGGATATCCTGCGCAATCGCCGCCGGCGCGCGCCCCGGCTGCGTCGTCTGCGCCAGCCCCGCCGACGCCATCACCAACACCGCGATTATCGTACGAATCATCATGACTCTTGGCCTTTCCATGTTTTATAAGGCCAAGGAAGGTATCATAACTGTCGCCCCCTTGCCACGGTGGTCTACTTCCCATATACTCTGCCCCCCTCCATCTTCGGATTGAGTCCGAGGAATGGCCTTACGTTTTCTGCCCACAGGGTTTGCGAAGGACGAACATGCCGACGATCAATCAGCTGATTAAGAAGCCCCGCCGGGCACTGGGTCGCATCAATAAGGTCAAAGACCTCGAAGCCAGCCCGCAAAAGCGCGGCGTCTGCCTCCAAGTCAAGACCATGACCCCCAAGAAGCCCAACTCCGCGCTCCGCAAGATCGCCCGCGTGCGTCTGAGCAACGGCAAGGAAGTTACGGCTTATATCCCTGGTGAAGAGCACAACTTACAGGAACACAGCATCGTGCTGGTCCGCGGCGGCCGCGTTCGCGATCTCCCGGGCGTGCGCTACCACATCGTCCGCGGCACGCTGGACGCGCTCGGCGTTGACGGCCGCAAGCGCAGCCGCAGCAAGTATGGCACTAAGTCGGGCAAGTAAATCATGACGTTTTTATTCCTTGCCGCCGAAACGACGGCAAAGGATTTAAGAGAAAACCAAGGCAACCTCGTCTTCTGCGGCGTTTTCCTGCTGTCGATGCTCGGAGTTGCGATCTGGTGGCTGAGAAAAGGTTAGGAAATTATGGCGTTCAAGAAATTCACCGCTAGCGAAACGATGCTCAAGCCGGACGGCCGCTACAACAGCAAGCTGGTCAGCAAGTTCATCAACTGCCTGATGTACGACGGCAAGAAGGCCGTCGCGCAGAAGATCTTCTACGATGCAATGGATGCGGTGACGAAGAAGAACAAGGAAGTTCAGCCGCTGGAGCTGTTTGAGACGGCGATCAACAACGTCAAGCCGTTCGTTGAAGTCCGCTCGAAGCGCGTCGGCGGGGCGAACTACCAGGTTCCGATGCAGGTGAACAAGCGTCGTCAGCAGTCGCTGGCGTTTCGCTGGATTCTGGAAGCCTGCCGTGATTCGGGCGGCCGGCCGATGTCGGAACGGCTGGCGGATGAGTTGATGGCGGCGTATCGCAAGGAAGGCAAAGCGATGACGACCCGCGAAAACACCCACCGCATGGCGGACTCCAACAAGGCGTTCGCGCACTTCGCTTGGTAAGGATTTCAGTGTAATCTATCCAGCCCACGGAACTTGCGTTTCGTGGGCTTTCTTTTTACTCGCATTTTTCAAACGACGGATCGTTTCACCATGATCGATATTAAAGACCTGCGCGACAATCCGGAGAAGTATCGTAAAGGGGCGAAGCTCAAGAACATCACCGTCGACATTGACGCGATCCTGCGTGCCGACCAACAGCGGCTTGAAGCACAGCAGGAGTTTGAGCAGCTGCGCAGCGAGCAGAATAAAGCGTCGCAGGAAATTGGGCGGCTCAAAGATGCCAATGAGAAGAAAGCGGCAATCGCGCGCATGGGAGAAGTGAGAGATAAGGTGAAGGAAGCGGAGGGTCGGGCGAAGGCGTTGGAGGGGGAATTGCTGCCGCTGCTGCTCAAGGTGCCGCAACCGCCGGATGAGGATGTGCCGGTGGGGAAGGATGCGGCGGACAATGTGGTGTTGTATCGCTGGGGGGAGCCGAAGAAGTTTACGTTTAAGCTGAAGAATCATATTGAAATCGGGGAGGCGTTGGGGCTGCTCGATTTTGAGCGAGGGGTGCGGCTAGCGGGGTCGCGGTCTTATTTTCTGAAGGGGCTCGGGGCGGAGTTGCACAGCGCGGTGCTGCGGCTGGCGATGGATATCATGGTCAAAGAGAAGGGGTTTACGCAGTTGATTGTGCCGGTGATGGTGCGGGAAAGCGCGATGCGCGGGACGGGGTTTTTCCCGGCGGGGCGCGAGCAGGCGTATCGGGTGGGGGAAGTGAGCGAAGTGGGGGAAGAGGAGCGGTTTTTGACGGGGACGGCGGAAGTTTCGCTGACGGCGTTTCACATGGATGAAGTGCTGGATGAGGCGAAGTTGCCGCTGAAGTATACGGCAGTGAGCACCTGCTTCCGGCGCGAGGCGGGGACGTATGGGAAGGATACGGCGGGGCTGTACCGCGTGCACCAGTTCGATAAGTGCGAGCAGGTGGTGATTTGTAAGAACGACATTGAAGAATCGAAGCAATGGCATAAGGAGATGCTAGGGTACAGCGAGTTGCTGTTGCAGCGGTTGGGACTTCCTTATCGGGTGATTCAGTGCTGCACGGGGGATATCGGGGTGAAGAATGCTTCGATGATGGATATTGAGACGTGGATGCCATCGCGGGAGCAGGCGGGGAATTCGGAGAGTGGGTATGGGGAGACGCACTCTGCATCGCGATTGTATGAGTTCCAGGCGCGGCGGCTGAATCTGCGGTACAAGGATAAAGAGGGGAAGATTCGGTTCGTGCATACGCTGAACAACACGGTGGCGGCGAGCCCGCGCATACTTATTCCGATTTTGGAGAACTATCAGAATCAGGATGGGAGCGTGACGATTCCCGAAGTGCTGCGGGGGTATTTGAACGGGCGGGAGAGGATTGAGAAGTAAATGGCGGAACTGAAGCGGACGGAATTGTCGGTCAGGCAGGAGCGGGCGGTTCTGGTGGCGGTGATTCTGCCGGGGTCGACGGCGGATCCGCGCGATTTATTGGGGGAACTGGCGTCGCTGGCAAAGACGGCGGGGGCGAAGGTGGTGGGGACGATCATTCAGCGCCGGCATAAGCCGGATGCCGGGACGTATATCGGGTCGGGGAAGGCGGAGGAGATCGCCAAGCTGACGGGGGCGGAGAAGGCGGATGTGGTAATTTTTGATAATGATTTGTCGCCGGCGCAGATCGGGTCGCTGGAGAAGATTATTAATGAGGTGATTCGATCGGGGAATGGAAAGGGAGTGAAGATTCTGGATCGGTCGGAATTGATCCTGGATATCTTCGCGACGCGGGCGCAGACGCATGAGGCGAAATTGCAGGTGGAACTGGCGCAGCTGCAATATACGTATCCGCGGCTGGCGCGAATGTGGAGTCACCTGGAACGAATCGCGGGGAGCGGGGCGGGGATGGGGATCGGGACGCGCGGGCCGGGGGAGACGCAGCTTGAGACGGATCGGCGAATTGTGCGGAAGCGGATTTCGGATTTGAAGGCGGGGATCGAGCGCGTGCAGGAGCGCAAGACGCGCATGGTGGCGGAGCGGAACCGGGTGCATTTCACGGTCTGCGTGGTGGGGTATACGAATGCGGGAAAGAGCACGCTGTTCAATACGCTGACAGGGGCGGGGACGTATGCGGATGATAAGTTGTTCGCGACGCTGGATACCAAGACGCGGGCGTGGAAATTGGAGCGGGGGACGGAGGTTTTGTTGTCGGATACGGTGGGGTTTGTGCGCGATTTGCCGCATGGACTGGTGGCGAGTTTTAAGGCGACGCTGGAAGAGGCGATTCACGCGGATCTGCTGCTGCATGTTTTGGATGTGGGACATCCGCATGCGGAGCAGCAGTTCAAGAGCGTGCATGCGGTTTTGAAGGAGATCGGGGCGAAGGATCAGGAGGAGCTATTGCTGCTGAATAAGATTGATACGCCGGAGGGGGAGGAACGGTACGCGGAGTGGCGGACGTTGCATCCGGGGGCGATTGCGATCAGTGCGAAGACGGGGCGCGGGCTCGCGGAGTTGAGTGAGGCGGTGTATCAGATTGTGCGCGGGCAGCAGGTGGATGTGACGATGGAAGCGGATGTGACGAATGGAAAATTAATATCGTTTATTGAATCGCATACGCGGGTGCATAGCCGGGAGTTTGTGGAGGGGCGGGTGCAGATGAAGGCGGTGATGGGGAAGCAGACGCTGGCGGAACTGGCGCGGAATGGTCAGGTGGATATTAAGGGAGTGGAACAAGCGAGCTGAAGTTGGGAATGTGTGGCCTCTGGTTTGCGTTAATTCATTTGATTTCTTCACTAATGGCGGGATCGTTGTTAAAGCAAACGAAATGAGGTGGATCATGCGTCAATACGGCTGGGTTGTTATGGGTGTTTTGGCGATGGGGGTGATCGGGTGTGAGAGCTGGAATACAGATACAGGGGATGATACGGCGGGAATTGTGCAGCCGGATAATGGGGGGTTGAGAAATAATGCGGCCAATGGGGATATGAATGCGGTGGGAAATTCGCGCGAGATGAGCGGGAGCGGGGCATATAATGCAAATCGAGCAAATAATGGGACGATGCAGCCGGGGAGTATGAATAGCAACGGAACTTCGTCGTCTTCGTCGGGGTCGAGTTTTGACAGTTCGAATGCGGCGATTACTGGGCCGAATACGGGGTCGGGGAGCCGGGCGACGGGGAGTGGGTCGGAATCGTCGGGGAGTGGGTTGTTTGGAAATGGCGCGGGGTCGGGATCGAATTCTTCGGGGATATTGGGCGGGCCCGCTGGTACGGGGAAGTAGATCGTTTTATGTGATGGGAGTTATTTATGCGACATCTAGGAACTGCGGCGCTGTTGGCGGGGATGATTTGGGTCGCAGGGTGTGATCGGCCTACGGCGGAAGCGCAGGATGCGAATCGGGTGAATACGGCTGCGCCGGCGGGGCCGGTGAATGGAGGACCGATTAATAATGGGCCGATCAACAATGCGCCGGTGAATCAGGGAAATGTAACGCCGGGACAGCGGGTGGATAATTCGGTGACGAAGGGAAATGATGCGAATTCGGCGGCGAAGAATCCGGCACCAGCGCCGGGGTCGAATACGAGTAGTGCGGGTGGGGCGACGAGTACGGATGGGCGGGGTGGGGATGGGTCTTCGCTGGGGCCGACGGTTTCGGGAAAGTCTCCGTATGCAGGAACTGCAGACTCGGCCAGCAAATAATATTGAGTAGTTGAGTGAAATTATTTTCCGCAGAAGTCGACAAGGCGGGCGATTTCGGAGCGGAGGTTTTTGCGGTGGACGACGAAGTCTAGGAAGCCGTGTTCTTCGAGGAATTCGGAGCGTTGGAAGCCTTCGGGGAGTTCGACTTTGATGGTGTTCCAGATAGTGCGAGGGCCGGCGAAGCCGATAAGGGCTTTGGGTTCGGCGATGATGAAATCGCCGAGCATGGCGAAGGAGGCGGTGACGCCGCCGGTAGTGGGGTCGGCGAGGAGGGAAATGAAGAGTCCGCCGGCGTCGTCGAGACGGGCGAGGGCGGCGGAGGTTTTGGCCATCTGCATGAGGGAGAGCGTGGATTCCTGCATGCGGGCGCCTCCCGAGCAGGAGACGATGAGGAGGGGGAGTTTTTCGGCGGCGGCGGCTTCGATGGTGCGGGTGATTTTTTCGCCCACGACGGAACCCATGGAGCCCATCATGAAAGTGGGGTCCATGACGGCGATAAGGATGGGGCGACCTTTGATGAAGCCTTTGCCGCAGACGACGGCGTCGGGATTACCGGACTTGGCTTGCTCGGATTTGATGCGGTCTTTGTAGGCTTTTTTGTCGATGAATTTGAGGGGGTCGGTCGGTTCGATATCGGTGAAGAGTTCTTCGAATGAGCCGGGGTCGACGAGCTGGTCGACGCGGGTGCGGGCGGAGACGCGGAAGTGGTATTCGCAGGCGGGGCAGACGTTGAGGGCGTCTTCGACGACTTTGCGGAAGAGCATTTCGCCGCATTCGGGGCAGCGGAGCCAGAGGCCTTCGGGAATGATGGACTGCTTTTCCTTGGGGGGGGTGGCGTCGTTGGGGATTTGGGTCATGACGGGGGTATTATCGCGGGAAAGAGGGTGCGAGGGAAGGGGAAGAAGACGGGTCGAGGACGACCCGGCTCACCTTTGCGAGGATGGGGGGCTGAGGAGTTGGCGGAGTTGGGAGATGGCGGCGGGGCGGTTGGATTGGTCGAAGATGGCGCTGGCGACGACGAACCAGTCTACGCCGGCGTTTTTGGCGGAGGTGATGGTGTCGGGGTTGATGCCGCCATCGATTTGGAGGCGTTGGTCATTGCGGAGGCGTTTTTTGATCGCCTGACATTTGGGGAGGACTTCGGGCATGAATTTTTGGCCGGAGAAGCCGGGGACGACGGACATGATCAGGACATGGTCGACGTGATCGAGGACGGGGTAGAGGGATTCGACGGGGGTGGCGGGGTTGAGCGTGATGCCGGGGTGTAGGTTGAGTTTGCGGATTTCTTTGGCGACGTGGATGGGGTCGGAGACGGTTTCGACGTGGAAGGTCAGGGCGTTGCAGCCGGCGGCGGCGAAGGCAGGGGCGTATTTGAGCGGGTCGGAGATCATCAGGTGGGCGTCGAAGAAGGCGGCCGTGGTGGGGCGAAGGGATTTGATGATGGCTGGGCCGAAGGAGATGTTGGGGACGAAGTGGCCGTCCATGATGTCGAGGTGGAGGAAGTCGGCGCCGGCGCGGAGGACTTCGTCACACTCGGCGGCGAGTTTCGCAAAGTTGGCGGAGAGGATCGAGGGAAGGAGCATTGGGGCGGTGGACGTGAAGGGATTGGATTGCATGGCGGAATGGTAAAGGATTTTTGAAGGAAGGAAAATTTTCAGCGGCGCGGTTGGCGGCGGAGGAACCCCCCTGCTATGGCAAGCAGGAGGAGGCTGGTGGGTTCGGGGGTGGGGGTGACGGCGGTTAGATTGGCGAGGGAGGTGCCGAAGCGGGATTCGTCGAAGGAAGCGGTGCCGTCGAAATCATCCTGGGCGAATTCGAGGCGGGAGATGTCGGTTGCGGTGGTGATCGCCAGCGTGGGAATCGTGTCGGTGATGAGGGCGCTGGAGGTCATGGCGGCTTCGGAGGAGAGGCTGGTGGGGTTGACCCAATAAGTGAGTGAGTCGGCGCCGCCGGCGAGGTCATTGACGTTTAATTTGGCGACGACGAGGTAGGTTTGTTGATAGGTGGAGGTGGCTTGGCCGTCGACGAGGACAGTGTCGACGGTGCCTTTGGTGGTGGAGGTGATTTGTTGTTCGGTGCGGATGACGAGGTTGCCGAAGTCGTCGAGGGTGCCGCCGGAGCTGACGGCGCCGACTTCGGAGAAACCGATGTAAACGCCGGCGAGGTTGGTGGTAGAAGTGCCGAGGTTGGGAGTGGTGGCATTGCCCCAGCCGAGGAGGGAGTAGGCGCCGGGAACGATGGTGGTGACGTTGCCGCGGTTGCAGAGGACGCTCATGTAGTAGGAGGTGGAGGAGGTATGGGTGAAGGAGCGGGCGAGGGTGCCGATGGTGGTGGTGGTGCCGACGGCGTTGATTTTTCCGCCGGTGACGTAGGGTGCGGCGGAGTAGGTGAGAGAGCCGGTGGCGGCCTGGAAGGTGGTCGAACCGGTGCCGAGGTTCCAGGGGGAGGTGAAAGAGGGGACGAAGGGGTTTTGGCCGGTGGCGCCGTTGTAGAGGGAGCCGGCGGTGTAGTGGCCGGCACCGATGGTGAAGCCGTCGGCGACGAGCTGGGCGTGGGCCGCGGTGGACAGAGCGGCGAGGACGCAAATTATTCCGGTGTTTCTGATGGCAGGCATTTTTTCTCCCGATGGATCGCTATCAGACCAGCGAGGCTCGCTAATGGCAAGCAAAATGTATTGCCATAGCAATCGTGCAATTCATTGGATTGTGATGTTATTTTTCGGGATTTTTCGCTATTATTGGGGTGTTGTCGCTAATGGAGGAAGAAATGTCCCGCCTTCTTTATATTGGTTTTGCGTCGGCTTTGGTTGTCTCGCTATTGGCGCGTTCGTCGTCGGCAACCATTCTTTATGGGCTGGATGTTTATGCGGGCAATGGGACGATGAACTGGACGGAAATTCGCGGGAGCGGGAAATCGTTTGCGTTTGTGAAGGCGACGGAGGGGACGTATTACGAAGATAGTCAGCTTTCGAATAACGAGAGCAAGGGAACGGCGGCGGGGGTGTATATCGGGGCATATGACTTTGCGCAGCCGGGGGAGTATGCGCCGGCAGTAGAGGCGGATTATTATTACAATTACGCCAAGCAATTTGGGGCGTTTTCGGCGGGGCATTTGCGGCCGGTGCTGGATTTTGAAGAAGGAAGTTCGACGGCGCATGTGGGGGCGGCATCGTTGTCGGCGTGGGCGGTGGCATGGTGTCAGGAGATTTTTGCCAAGACGGGGGTTCAGCCGATTATTTATACGTATCCGAGTTTTGCGTCGGGTTTGAATTCAACCGTCACGGCATATCCGCTGTGGATCGCGAGCTACGATCATACAGACCCGGCGACGAACCCTTCGGTGACGGGGCCTTGGAAGGGGAGCTATGCTTTTTGGCAATATACGGGAACCGGGCGGCTGGCGGGGAGCACGACGGGGAATGTGGATCTGGATGAATTCATGGGGAGCCGATCGGATTTGATCGCGAATTTTGTGATCGGGAATGTGAATCTCGATGTCGTGCCGGAACCGATGGTGGCGATGCCGGTGCTGGTAATAGCGGGGATGGTTCTGCGGCCGCGGCGGCGCTTCACGACATCGGTGTGAGCCGATAGACTGTTCGGGGTCGGGAGCATAGCTCAACGGTTAGAGCAGGGAACTCATAATTCCTTGGTTCTCGGTTCGAATCCGAGTGTTCCCAGTAGCATTTCTTCGTAGCGCTCTTCCAGATTTTGAATGAAGCGATTTTGGTTCATGAGCAGGGAATCGCGCATTCGCTGGCGGAGAGTTTTTCGCAGGTCCGTGAGCTGGTCGCGGTCAGTCGCGAATTTCAGTGCAATTTTTATGTACTCTTCGGGCGAGTGCGCGACTAAATCCGGCAGGGCCAGATTCATATTGATGGAGACGCCCCCCCTGCCAACGGCGGTTGTGCCGGCGAGGGTGACGGTGGGGACACCGCTGTAGGCGGCGTCTAATGTGGTTGTGCCGCCAGCGTAGGGGAAGGGGTCGAGGGCGATGTCGATGGCAGAGTAGGTTTGGAAGTAGTCGGTGAGGGACATCGGGCCGGCGAATTGGACTTTTTGCGGGCATAGTTTTTCGGCGAGGGTTTGCCGATGCGAGCCTTCTGCACAGTGAAGAATCATTCTTGAGTTGGGCAATTGCTGGAGGATTTTGTGCCAGGTTTCCAGAACATCGGGGGATACTTTGCGGAAGTTATTTAGGCAGCCGAAGACGATGTGGCCGGAACGAAGGTGAACAGGTTGCTCTGCTTGTGGGGGAGGTTTGTAGCACCAGTAGGTGTCTAATCGAAGGGACCGTTCGACGTAGTGGGCATCTGTGCCTGGCGGGTCTAAATGGGGATCGGTCAGGCGATAGTCGATTTGCGGCATGCCGGTTGTGCTGGGGTAGGCGAGGTAGGTTGCCTGCACGGCGGCGGGGTGTTGGGCAAAAACGCCGAGGCGGTTTCGCGCCATGTGCATAGTTAGATCGATCAGCAAATCGATTTCATCTTCACGAATCTGGTTGGCGGCTTTCTCGTCGGAGAGAGGTGCGATGTCCCGCCAATGGTCACAGGAGCGGCGAAGGGCGTCGGTCATTTCATCCGGCGGGGTGGCGAGGTTGGAATAGGCAAAGATTTCGAATTTATCGCGGTTGTGATTTTGCAGGATGGGGAGCAGAAATCGGCCGATGACGTGGTGATAAAAATCGGGTGAGAGGTAACCGACGCGGATTTTTTTCCTGAGGCTGTTTTTTCGTTCGGCTTTGGGTGGCAGAGGGGCGTGGATTTGGGCCCATTTTTGATGCTCTTTTAAGACTGAGGCGGGGGTGGAATTGGGAGAAAAATGCAGGGCATACAGGAGGTTGCTGTGCAGTTGCGCGGAGTGGGGATCGATCTGGATTGCTTTTCTTCCCAGGTCGATGGCTTGATCGACTTTTCCCGTGTCGAGGAGGGATGCGGCGAGGTTATTCAATGTCACGGCATTGCGGGGTTGGATGTTCAGGGATTGTTGATAGGAATCGATGGCGTCGTCCAATTGGCCGAGGGATCGCAGAGCGTTGCCAAGGTTTGCATAAGGCTCGGGGGTAGAGGGGCCGATGGCGACGGCTTTTTTCAGGGCTTCGATTCCATCGTTTACTTGACCGGACTGCCGGAGGAGCAAGCCCAGGTCATTCCATATTTCTACGCGATTGGGGTCATGCTGGGCGGCTTGTTGCAGGAGGGAAATTGCCTGGGAAAGGTGGCCGGCGGCGTAGGCGAGCCGGGCCTGGTGGTGCAGATTTTCCGCTGAATCCATCGATTCGCGCATGTGTGAAAGAATACCCCTTCCGCAAGGATGTCCCAAGCCACTACATTGACGATCCACAACGAAAGGTCTTCATGAATCGCGGCGTGATGGCGCAATACTTTGAATGGAACTTACCCAAGGACGGAACACTTTGGACGCATCTTGCCGAGCATGCCATTGAGATTAGCAATCTGGGCATTACCGCGGTGTGGATGCCGCCGGCGTATAAGTCGATGGATGGGGGCGGCGGGACGGGGTATGGGGTGTATGACCTGTATGACGTGGGGGAGTTTGACCAGAAGGGGTCGGTGCGAACCAAGTATGGCACGCGCGAGCAATATCTGGCGGCGGTGAAAGCGGTCCAAGACGCGGGCATGCATGTTTATGCGGATGTGGTCTTCAATCACCGCATGGGGGGGGACGAAACCGAGGAAGTGGAGATCGAGGAGATTGATCAGAACGACCGCAATATCGTTGCGACGCCGCCTTACAAGATCCATGCGTGGTCACATTTCAAATTTCAGGGGCGCGGGGATCAATATTCTCCGCTGAAATTGCACTGGCAGCATTTCAACGCCTTTGGATCGAATGCGGATGCGCCGAATGAACGCAAGATTTTCCGCATTCATAACAAATCGTTTTCGGGGGATGTCTCTTTCGAGATGGGCAATTTTGACTATCTGATGGGGGCGGATGTGGATGTGTATCATCCGGAAGTGCGCGAGGATCTTTTTCGCTGGGGGAAATGGTATCTGGAAACATTCAACGTCAATGGGTTCCGCCTGGATGCGATCAAGCATATCCCGTCGCATTTTTTCAAGGATTGGTTTGAGTATCTGCGCAAGCAATTTCCGGATCGGGAGATCTTCGCGGTCGGAGAATACTGGACCGGCGATGTTGGGCAGCTACATCACTATCTGTCGGTGGTCGGGGGCATCATGCGGCTATTCGATGTGCCGCTGCATTTCAATTTTTACAACGCATCGAAGGGTCCATATGACCTGTCTAAAATATTCGACGGCACGTTCGTCAAAGACAATCCGCTGATGGCGGTTACGTTTGTTGACAATCATGATTCCCAGCCGGGGCAAGGGCTGGAATCGTTTATTGAAGATTGGTTTAAGCCACTGGCGTATGCGCTGATTCTTCTTCGGCAGGATGGGTATCCGTGCCTGTTTTATGGGGATTATTTTGGGAATCCGGATCCAAACACTCCTTTGACGGCCCATCGCAAGCTCATCGACGACTTTCTACAGGCCCGCGCGAAATTCACCTATGGCGACCAGCATGATTATTTCGATCACCCGACCTGCGTGGGGTGGGTCTGGTCCGGGGATGCGGAACATCCGGGTTCACTTGCGGTTGTGCTGAATACGGGGCATGACCCGGGGGTTAAACGCATGAAGACTTATCACGGGCAATGCACGTTCCGGGATCTGACGGGGCACTGGCAACAGCCGGTGACGACGGATGAGAATGGCGAAGCGGACTTTCCCTGTCCGGCACGTGGATTGAGTGTTTGGTGCATGTGTTAGAGAATGGTGGGATGAAATCATTTCAGAGAAACAATCTCGTGCGTTCGTTGGTTTTTTCTGGATTGCTCAGCACATATACCTGGGCCGCGCCGGCGACGCAGCCGGCGGCTTCGCAGCATTTGAGCGATCTTGTAGCGGGTGCAGTTCATTCGATTCAGGCGGCTCACCCTGATTACAACCTGAAGGATGAGGATATCGCGGTCACGCTGATTGATCTTTCTTCGGGTGTACCCGCGGAGGGGAGTTTTCGGGGGGATGCTTTGATTTATCCGGCGTCGGTTGTGAAGCTGTTTTATCTGGCGGACACGGAGCATCTTTTGGCGACGCATGAGTTGCAGGATACGCCGGAGCTGCGCCGGGGGCTCAATGCGATGATTGTTAATTCGGACAATGATGCGACGGCGTACATTTTGTATTCGGTGACGGATGCGCCGAACGGGGCGGAGCTTGCGCCGAAGGAGATGGCGGAATGGTCTTACAAGCGGAATGCGGTCAACCGTTATTTTGCGTCGCTGGGGTATCCGCATATTAATGTTTGCCAGTGTCCATATTCGTTTGGGCCGTTTGGGCGGGAGCGGATTTTCCTTGGGCCGCACTTTGAGAATCGTAATGCGCTGAGCACGAATGCGACGGCGTTGTTGCTGTGTCAGATCGCGACGCATCAGATTGTTTCGCCGGCGGCGTGTGACGACATGTTAGGGTTGTTGAAGCGCGACATGTCGAGCAAATCGGAAGGGCCGGACGATCAGGCGCATGATTTTTCGGCGCGGGCGCTGACGCCGGATTACACGCTTTATTCGAAGGCGGGGTGGAGTAATTCGGATCGGCATGATGCGGCGTATATCGAATCGCCGGATGGGAAGACGAAATTTATTCTGGCGACGTTTACGACGCATCATGCGCGGCAGAAGGACATCATCCCTTCGATTGTCACGACGGTGCTGCACGAACTTCATGCGGCGGCGACTCCGTAAGCATCGCCAACGGTGCGATCGGCGGGTATAACTGCGGGTCGCATGAGCACAACGAAAAAGCGGATTTTGACGGGTGATACGCCGACGGGGAAATTGCATTTGGGGCACTATGTCGGGAGCGTGGAGAATCGGCTGGCGCTGCAGGATGAGTATGATTGTTATTTTATCATCGCCAATAAACATGCGTTTACGACGCGGGCGGATCGGCCGGCGGAGATTCGGCAGAGCGTGATTGAAATCGCGACGGATTATCTGGCGGCGGGAATTGATCCGAATAAGTCGACGATGTTCATTCAGTCGGAAGTGCCGGCGATTGATGAGCTGACGTTTTTCTTTGCGATGCTGATTCCGTTTAACCGGGTGATGCGGAATCCGACGCTCAAGGATGAGATTCGGGACAAAGGGCTCGGGGATGAGTATCCGTTTGGGTTTCCGATGTATGCGGTGGGGCAGTGCGCGGACATCCTGGCGTTTCGGCCGGAACTGGTGCCGGTGGGAGAGGATCAGTTGCCGCATTTGGAATTGTCGCGCGAGGTGGCGCGGCGGTTTGATCAGATGTATTGCGGGGTGGATCCGCATGTTGAGGATAAGGATTATGTGAAGGCGGGTGGGGTTTTCCCGGTGATTCAGCCGAAGCTGGGGCGGGTGAAGCGATTGGTCGGGCTAGGGGCGCCGTCGGCGGAGACGGGGCAATTGCTCAAGATGAGCAAGTCGCTGAATAATGCGATTTTTTTGTCGGACGATGCGGATGTTGTGCAGAAGAAAGTGATGGGGATGTATACGGATCCGAAGCGGCTGCGCGCGACGGACCCAGGGGAAACCGATCCGGCGAAAAATCCGTTGTGGGCGTTTCATGAGACGTTTAATCCGGATGCGGCGTGGGTGGCGGAGCATCAGCAGATGTATCGGGAGGGGAAGGTGGGGGATGTGGTGATTAAGAAGAAGCTGGTGGAGGTGCTGAATACGATTATTGGGCCGATCCGGGAGAGGCGGAAGGTGTATGAGCAGAAGCCGGAAGAGGTGCTGGAAGTATTGAAGGCGGGGACGGCGCGGGCGAATCTGGTGGCAGAGGAGACGCTGGCGATGGCGAAGAAGGCGATGAAGCAGGATTATTTTCCGCGGAAGGTGATTGTGGGTTGAGCAAAATGGGGGAGAAGGCGCTGGTGACGGGGGATAACACGATGATCGCACGGCGGGCGCGATAAAGCTCATAGATCAATGCGATAAGGGCGGGGAGGAAGAAGAGCGATAGTATTACGGGGAGAAGGACGAAGCCCGCATGAGCGACGGACAAGCTAAATGCCACGAATAGGAAGATGAGCGCGAGCTGGCTGACGGCAACATAGAGCGTCCAGTTGGAAGCGGAGAGATGACAACGGCGCAGAAGTGTGGCGGCGATGAAGTACCAGACGCCCGGGCCGACGAGAATCAGAGTATCCACGAAGCCCAAAATTTGCGATTCGATGTCGGCGGGCCCATTCATGCCATTTAATTTTAGAAAAGCGACTAAAAGCAGTGGGAATGAGCCGACGAGGGCGAAGCAACCGCCGAGAGTTCGGCAAGAAGCGGCCGCGCGGTCGAGGCAGCGGCTGTTGGTACGGGTTTGATCATCCCAAGGGCGGGGAATAGCAGCACGGGAGAGGATCGCCAGTTCACTGGAGGTTGGTTGGATCATGCGATCCTCCGCTGGGAGGGGCGGGTGGATTTTGTTGTTGGTACTGCTGTTGTTGCCAGAGATAGTATTGATAGGCTTGGGCGTATTGCTGCTGGTAGTTGAGGGTGAGAGTGGGGTTGCGGTAGGCCTGGAGTAGCCAGACGAAGAGGAGGATGAAGAGGATGAGCGGAATGAGGACGAAGCAACTGCCGAAGAGTGCGGGGGCAGGGCCTTGTTGGAGGCCGATGACGAGGGTGCCTACTAGGTTGAGAAGCAGGTAGAATGTCAGGAGGACGGAGAGGATAAGGGAGGGAAGGAGGATGCGCCTGCTGCCGCGGAGGACGAAGAAGCCGAAGATCATCAGGATGAATGCGGTGGCGAGGATAAGAGCAGAGTGGATGAATAGGTTCTGCTGAATTTGATTGACGGGGAGGTCGTGGGGGAAATCGGCGGCGAGTTCGGGATGTTCGGCGATCAGGCGAGGGAGGACGCCGCCGACGAGTGCGCCGCAGCAGCCGCCGAGAAGAGCAACGCCGCCGAGGATAAAAAGGAGGATGCCGGCGCGGCGGATGGTGGGTGCGCCCCTGGGCGGAAGAGTGAGTGCGGGAGGCTGATATGGAGAGAATGGAGGTTGGGTCACGGATGCTTTCTTGAAGAAAAGATTATTTAGCCACGACTCGACTGAAATTGCAGGCGATGATGGCGGCGGTGGTGATGGCGGCGGTTTCGGTGCGGAGGATGGTGGACGTGAGGGAGATGGCGGTGAGGGCGCTCGCTTCGAAGAGGGCGATTTCTTCGTTGGTCCAGCCGCCTTCGGGGCCGATGAGGAGGGTGAGGTTGCGCGGGCCGGAGTGGGTGATCGCGGCGGGGATGGGGATCGCATTTTTTTCGGTGGAGAGATACCAGGCGTGTTCGCGTGAGTGGGTGAGGGAACGGATGAGGGATTCGACGGGTTGCATTTCTTCGATGCGCATGACGCCGGGACGGCGGGATTGCTTGGCGGATTCGAGGGCAAGACGGCGCCAGCGGTCGAGTTTATTTTTGCCTTCGGGGTGGACGACGCTGCGAGCGGTTTGAAGGGGGATGAAGAGGTCGGTGCCGAGTTCGCTGAGTTTTTCGATCATCCAGTCGGCGCGGGCGGCCTTGGGGACAGCGGAGGCGACCGTCCAGCGCACGGCGAGGTGGTCGGAGGCGGGGGTGATAATGCCGGCGTCGACGACGACTTCGGAGGGGGTGACCATGACGACGGTGGCGGCACTGGTCGCCCCGGCGTCGTCGAAGAGTTCGACGGGAGAACCGGGTGTGAGGCGCAATACAGTCCGGATGTGGTGGGCTTGTGCAGGGTCGAGCGGGAACTGGCCGGGAGTGAGGCGGGTGACATGGACGCGTCGGATCACGGGGGGATTATGGTCGGTCAGAGGCGCGGATGGCAAGGCAATTGTGTTTGCGAATGGGCAAAGGGAACGATATTCTGTAAAGATACGGGCCGAGGACGGCCCGGCTCAGCAAGGTGGAATGCGAAGGGAGTCGCAGGTCATGGGCCGAACAGAGTTGCCCGATCCGTTGGAGAAACCGGCCGCGAATGCGGGCGGGACGGATGATCTGTTGTCGCAGTTGGCGGGGGATGAGATCGATCGGATGCTGGCCGAAGCGGAGGTGGAATCGGCTGCTGCGCCAAAGGTGGAGCATGTTGAGGGATTAGAGACGCCGGCGGAAGTGGCGCCGGTCGTAGAAGAGACGACTGCGGCAACGTCGGCGGAAGATCCGGCGCTGGCGGCGCAGTTGAATGAAGTTTTCAACGAGTTACAGAAGCCAATCGAGGAGAACTCGACAGCGGCGGCAAGCGAAACGCCCACGGCGGATGCAACGGCGCCGGTTGCACCGGGGGCAAGTGAGCTTGATACGCAGTTGGAGAAGCTGGCGCAGGAATTGTTGCCGACGGCAGCGCCAGAGGAGGCGATGACAACGGTCGACGCGCCAGTGGCGGAGGCAGCGCCGGTGGTGGAGGCGAAGAACGAACGGGCGGCGCTGCTGGCGGAATCTGCAGAGGGGACAATTGCGGAGGAGGGCTTAGAGCAGACGGAGGCAGGGCCGGTGCCTTGGTATGTGAAGCCGTTGATTTGGATTAATGCGCCATTTGCGTCGTTCAGTGAACAGGCGATGGATTTGATGGGGAAGGTGGCGCTGGCCACATTATTGTTTTCGATCACGGTGCTGGCGTTTGTGGTGATGACACGGCACCGGTTGTAAATTCACATTAGCGGACGATGGGCATGGGCCGGCCTGTGCCGAAGGCGCGGGGGGTGACTTTTAATCCGAGGGGGGCTTGGCGTCGTTTGAATTCGGCGGAGTCGATACGCGCCAGGAGGCGATCGATGGCGGGGCGGTCGAGGCCTGGGATGGAGAGTTGGTTGGGAGGGAGATTATGCTCGATGGATTGGATGATGAGCTGGTCGAGTTGAGCGTATGGGCCGAGGTGGGCTTCGTCGGTTTGGTCGGGGGAGAGTTCGGCGGAGGGGGGCTTGGTGAGGGTGCGCTCGGGGATGGGGGAATTGAAGTGGGCGTTGATCCAGTTGGCGAGTTGGCGGACGCGGGTTTTGGTGAGATCGGCGAGGGGCGCGAGAGCGCCGATCATATCGCCGTAGAGGGTGCCGTAGCCGAGGGCGAGTTCGGATTTGTTGGCGGTGGAGAGGACGAGGTGATGGTGGCGGTTGGAGAGGGCCATGAGGAGGTTGCCGCGGATGCGGGCCTGGATGTTTTCGTCGGCGAGGCCGGTGAGTTCTTCGGGGAGGGTTTGGGAGTAGGCGTCATGGAGGATGGTGATGGGAATGGTGCGGAGAAAGATGCCGAGGCGGTGGGCGAGATCGATCGCATCTTCGAGAGAATGGGTGGAGGAGTGCCGGCCGGGCATGGCGACGCCGAGGACGTTTGAAGGGCCGAGGGCTTGGACAGCGAGGGTGGCGACGAGTGCGGAGTCGATCCCGCCGGAGAGACCGACGAGGACGGAGGAGTGGTTGGATTTGATGACGTATTCGCGAATGCCGAAGAGGAGGGCGCGATAGAGGCATGGCATGTCGGCAGCGGGGGTTTCGATTCGGCCTGGGTGAGTGAGGTCAAAAATGAGGAGGTCTTCTTCGAATTCTTTGCAGTGGGCCAGGAGATTGCCGGCAGAATCAAAGGCGCAGCTGTTGCCGTCGAAGATGAGATCATCATGCGCGCCGACCTGGTTGACGACGATGAGCGGGCGGGCAAGGCGGCGAGCCTGGCGGGCGTAGAGCTTGGGGCGGGATTGGGGTTTGCCGATGGCGTAGGGGGAGGCGCTGATATTGACGACGAAGTCGATGGGCTTGCCGACGAGGTTTTGCACAGGATCGGTGTGATAGAGTGGGAATTCGTTGGGGTCACACCAGAGGTCTTCGCAGATGGTGATGCCGACCGGGCGGCCGGCGATGGTGGCGATGTTGGAGGCGTTTTCAGGGAGACGCGGTTCGAAGTAGCGGTATTCGTCAAAAACGTCGTAAGTGGGGAGGAGCTGCTTGTAGTGGCGGGATTGGATGGAGCCACTCGCAAGGACGGCCAAGGCATTGCAGAGGGGTTTGCCTGAGGGGCCGGGGTTGGGTTCGGCGTAGCCGACGATGGCGTGAATGTGCTTGGTGAGTTTGGCGAGATCGTCCAAGGCGCGCAGGCTGGCGGCGATGAAATCAGGACGGAGGAGGAGGTCTTTGGGCGGGTAACCAATGAGGGTAAATTCGGGGAAGACGACGAGGTCGGCGCGGTCGGCAGCGGCGCGAGTGAGGAAGTCGGCAGCTCGGTTCACGTTGTTGGTGAAATCGCCGATGCGGGGGTTCATCTGGGCTAGTGCAATGCGCATGAAGAGGTGGGGTTATATTTGGGTGTTTTGCGGAACGCGGCCAGCGGCGGGGGCGGGGCGGATGACGGTAAAGCCGGTGCGGCGGGGATAGCCGGTGGAGGTAACGCCTCGGTTGTGTTGCTGGAGAACCCAGGGGAATTCATCGTGATGACGGCGGTAGAGCATGCCCAGATAGGAACAGTATAAATGCATGAAGTAGATGGCGACCGCGATCATGGGATAGACGACCAATGAGTTGTCGAGAATGGCCCAGCGGCGACTGATGGCGTTGTGTTGTAACTCGTCGGCGAGGATGCGGACGCCGATCCAGGTCCAGAGATGGAACGCCAGCGCGACGATCCAGATCGCAACGGCGACGAAGTAGCGGAAGCCGGTGATGGCGATGAGATTGAAGACGCGGTCGGGGCGCATATTGAGGATGGTGCCGGAGGTGGTCATGGTAAGCATGACGGCCGGGAGGACGAACGAGCCGGCGATAGCAGCAGCGACGGCGAACGGCCAGGGGAGACGCTGGATCAGAATGGAGATCGAGGGGGAATAGCAGATCACGATGGAAACGAACATGGCGAAGAAAGGCCACCAGAGATCGGGACCAAGTTCGACATGGCGGAGGGGGCGCGGGAGTTCGTCGCGCATTTCCGGGCCGATCTCGTCGATGACGTTGCCGTAGTGGGAGAGAAGAAACGCAGCGATGGGAAGGTCGACGAAGAAAAGGAAAACCGTGGCGAGAAAAAATTGGCCGGCGAGATAGGCCAGCGCGGTGAAGAACATGACGACGATATTGATCGGCTGAAGCAGCATCACCGCCAACGAGAAAAAGCCGGGGATGGATTGCGCGGAGGTAGAGGTGGCGCGCGAGGCATAAGTGACGGTGCGGGAAGACTTGGGGATATTGGCGGTGTTGATGGCAGGATTGCGTTCCTCACCGGCTACGTCGATCGGGCGGACCAATTCGCCTGTAATCGGGTCGTACTTGGGGCGCAGGTCGCGCGGCTCGCCCTTGATGTGCATCGGGTCAACGATGCGGTCGGAGGCGACGTCTGCGGGTTGCAGGCGGAGGTCAATCTCTTCGCCGGTGTTCGGGTCGACACTATCGCGGGTGAAAGTGCGATAGAGTTTGTTGAGGCGGTTGCGTTCAACGACCTGGGGATCTTCCGAGATCGTGAAGAAGCCTTCGGGGGTGAGGTGGGCGGCGTCGCTAAGGGTGGGGACATCGACGAGCAGGCCGCATTTGGGGCATTGGAGCGAAGCGCCGGCTTGGTCGTCATCGACGGCGAAAGGGTGCGAGCATCGGCAGGCAAATTTGATCATGCTGCAGCTTGCGACTGAGGGATTATATCAACAATCGGCGTATTCAAGGGGTATACCTAATTTTTCCCGGATTCTATTTGACTGGACGGGTATAGTTAGGTTACAATCAACCTAACAAACAAACCGAACCGGGAGCCGAGTATGATTACCATTCGACAAATTGAGCGGATGTGGGGCGGGAAACAGTATGAGCGGTTGTTTCGGGATTTGATCGCGGCTCGACCAGAGGGGACGCTGCGGGCGCAGATGGAATTGGGTCAGCCGATGGCGACCGCGGCGATGGGGGTCGTGCGGCTGTATGAACTGAGTCAGGAGCATACAGAGATTTATCGGACACTGCTGAAGGCGGTGCTGGCGGGGCAGCAGGCGGATGGAGGATGGGGAGATCCGATGACGACGGCGCTGTGCGTGCGCTCTCTGCTGCTGGGGCGCGGGGCGGGGACGGCGGTGCAGAGTGGGCTGGAGTATCTGGCGGGGTTGCAGAAGGCGGAGGGGATATGGCCGAAGGGGCCGATCCGGCGGATGTCTGAGGATGCGTATGCGTCGGGTTTTGTGCTGTTTCAGTTGGCGGAGTTTGCGGAGTTTCGTTTGGCCGTGCGCTTTTTTGATGCGGTGAACTGGTTTGAGACGAATGAGGATGGTTTGGATGGGGAGAGTCGGAAGCTGTGGGATCGGGCGAGTGCTCGTTGCCGATTGCACCAGAGGATCGAGGCAGGGTTGTGGTCTTGAGAAAAAGCAGCGGGCACGTTCCTTCCCAGTAACGTGCCCGCTGCGAAACATTTTATTGGATGAGATTAGTGAGTGGCGGTCGAAGCAGCTTTAGGCGCTTCGGGGAGTTTGAGGACGGCGCCGGCTTTGAGGCGATGGGGATCGCCGCCGATGGAGGCGCGATTGAGTTCGTAGATCTTTTCCCACTTGTCGGAGGATCCGTAAAGTTTGGTGGCGATGCGTTGCAGGCTGTCGCCGGGCTTGACGGTGTAGGAGTTGGCGGAAGTCATGCCAAGTTCGGGTTTTTCGGTGCTGGTGGAAGAGGAGAGGTCGGGGATGTTGAGAATGGTGCCTACTTTCAGGCGGTTGGGGTTTATGCCGGGGTTGGCGGCAACGATTTTGGTGTAGTTGGCGCGGTTGCCATACACCTCGGCGGCGATGGAGGAGAGGGTTTCGCCGGAGACGACTTTATGGGTTTTCGAACCAGCCATCGCGAGGGATGACGGGCGGGTCGACGGGCCAGCGGAGGAGGAGATCATAGGGGTGGTATCGGTGGCGGCGATGAGGGTGTTGGTGGGGAGATGAGAGCCGCTGGAGGTGGAGACGGAACCGGTGTTGAGCGTTTTGTCCCAATCAGTCGGACCGCCGGCGACTGCGACGTTGGAGTCAACCGAGGGGACGACCGGGCCAGAGACAACCACGGGCTGGGTCGCGGGGGTGAGGCTGACGGTAACAGCGGGCTGGGTGGCCGGAGCGGCAGCGATGGCCGGCGGCTGCGTGGGAATCGCGGAAGTCGATGTAGTATTCCCGCTGGAATCAGTGGCGGTAGTCTCGTCGAGGACAGCGCCCTTCTTGTGAGACGGGGCGAAGAGAACATATGAGAGAAGGCCTACCAGCAGAAGAGAGGCGACGGCCACAACTAACTTCAAGTCCTTGCGCATAACAGGGACTCCTTTCCCGATTGCCTTACGAAACCAGCCAGGCGAATGTTCATTTGATGCCGATTAGACGGCCGAAGGATTTGCCCGAGATAACCCTCGCTCATTTCCATCGCTTTTGACGTCGCCGCCGACAAGAATCAACGGGGCGGCAATAGCGATGGACGAATAGGTGCCGATCAATATACCCGTGAGCAAAACGAAAGCAAATCCGTGAATGGCCGGTCCGCCGGCGATGTACATGGTGGTGGTCGTCAAAAGAGTAGCGCCGGCGGTGAGGAGAGTTCGGGAAAGAGTCTGGTTGATCGAGTCATTGACGATTCGGCGGGAGAGGTGCCCGACCTTGCCGCGATTTTCGCGGATGCGGTCAAAGACGACGATGGTGTCGACCATGGAATAGCCCATGATCGTCAGCACCGCGGCGACGAGAGTAAGGTTGATGCGGAACGGTTCAACCAGCAGAGCGTGGCCGATGGCGGTTTTACCGACGTAGTGGGAGAGGGCGATGAAGCCAAGGACCATGAGGGTATCGTGGATCATGGCGACGACGGTGGCTGCTCCATATTTGAGCGTGCCGAAGCGGAGCCAGATATACGCCATGATGATGAGATTGGCGAGGATGAGGGCGGTGAGGGCGTCGCGCTGGGCGTCGCCGGCGACCTGGGCGTCGAAGTTGGTGACCTTTTGGAGAGACGGCGGGCGTCCGATGGCTTCGTTGATGAGGCGCCACATCGGGCCGGAGAGTTCTTCGCGCCATTTCAGTGCATCGGCACTATAGATCACGGCGGGATCAGAGAGAACGATGGTGGCGGTGGTTGTCGGGCGGTCTTCGCCGGCGGTGGAGTAGACTTCAAAGTCGCGGTAGCGCGGAGTCTGGCCGCCGGCGGCGGGTTGGAGCTGCTGCCGGTCGATGCGCCGTTTGATTTCATCAGGGGCGAGGGGGGGGGAAATATTTTTCAGGACGATGGCGACACCGCCGTGATAGCTGGCAATATCGGCGGGGGCACCGACGCCGGTGGGGAGTTTGCCGTCGTCGGGAATGGGAATGACGACGTTGGCGTCGAGGGCTTGTTCGATGGTCTGCCCGGCAGCTTCAAAGGTGGAGGGACGCTCGATCTTCAGACGGTCGCCAAATTTGTTGATGATCGCCTGACGGACCTGGGCGGCGTTGGGGTTGGGAGTAACAACTTCGTATTCGCGGCTTTCGGTCCCGACAGAGACGACCGACGGGCTCGGGAGGGTCGCTTCGTCGATGGACTGCATTTCCTTTTCCACTTCAGGCTGGGGAAGGGGTTTGATGAGTTCAAACTGCACACTGGTGCCACTGGCGAATTCGATGTCGAACATTTCGCCTTGCCTGGTCTTGGCGACCAGCGCCGCCATGCCGAGGACGAGCAACACAACCGAGAGCGTGACGAACATCCAGACTTTGCCCATCCAGTCGATGTGGGGCTTGAGGGCGCGTTCGAGTGCGGGGAGGGTTTGCGGGAGCGAGCCGAGGTGTTTGAGGCCGAAGTATTCAATCCAGATGCCGAATATGGTTTTGGTGACGTAAAGGGCGGTGAAGAGTGAGGAGACCAGACCCAGGAGGAGGGTCAGACCGAAGCCTTTGACTTCTTCGGAGCCGAGCATGATGAGCACGACGCAGGTGATCGCGGTGGTGACGTTGGAATCGATGATGGCGGAGAACGCGCGATCGTAGGCGTTGCGCATCGCCATGGGGAGGGAGAGGCCGCGGTGAATTTCTTCACGGAGGCGTTCGAAGATCAGCACGTTGGCGTCGACGGCGATACCAATGGTTAGCACAATGCCTGCGACCGCGGGGAGGGTCCAGGTGGCTTCGAGCATCGACATGACCCCGAGGATCAGGACGATGTTGATGATAAGGGCAACGAGAGCGACCAGGCCGGACAGGTGGTAGTAGATCGCGAGGAAGACGGCGACCACGAGAAGGCCGAATAAGCAGGAGTAGAGGCCGTAACGCAGGTTTTCGGCACCGAGCTGCGGGCCGACGGTCCGTTCGGAGATGGGTTCTTCAGAGAGCTGGGCGGGGAGTGAGCCGGCGTTGAGGGTGGAGATCATGTAGCGGAGTTCATCACTACTGAAATTGCCGGTGATGATCCCGCTGGCGCCGATGCGGCTATTGATGTTAGGGGCGGTGATGATGCGGTCGTCAAGGATGGAGGCGAGCGGGTGGTTGATGTTGTTGCCGGTCAGCTCGCTGAAATACATGGCTCCGACGGGGTCGAATTCGAAGCCGACGGATTGTCCGCCGTTCTGGTCCTGGGTGGGGTAGGATTTTTGCAGGGACCAGCGGGTGATGCCGGGTCCATTGACCATCGATTTGCCGGGGGTGGTGTAGGCGAGGGCGTATTGCTTGTCGTTGTAGGCGAATTGCTGTTGGTGCCAGTCTTCGGGGTGGTCGATCTGATACCAGTGCATGTTGTCGCCGGACTGGACAACCGGGCCGGACTTGGCCAGACGATGCACCATCATCTGCGCTTCTGGCGACGTGTAATCTTCGACGAGGATGTGGAATTCGAGAACGCCGGAGCCTTTGAGGAGACGTTTGAGTTCGGCGGCGTCGTCGATGGAATTCTTGACCTGAGCGTAGGCGACGTATTTCTGGTCAAAGTTGTCGATGGCGGTCAGGCGGGCGGGAAAACCCGCGCCTTCAGCCTTAATGGCAGCGATCTTGGGGTCGCGCGATTCGGGCTTGAGGTCGAGGTCGTCCTGGAGATTGCGGATCGAAACATTGGTGTCTTCGATCTTGCCTTGCAGGTCCTCATACTTCTGCGAAAGCTGCACGTCCTGCTCGACGTTCTTG
Source organism: Tepidisphaeraceae bacterium (assembly GCA_035656825.1). Taxonomy (GTDB): domain Bacteria; phylum Planctomycetota; class Phycisphaerae; order Tepidisphaerales; family Tepidisphaeraceae; genus DASRRR01. The sequence continues at coordinate 25,241 of DASRRR010000145.1, forward strand.
GCCGCGCGGGCGGCGGCCAATGCGTCATAGGTTGAGGTCAATTCCTGGAAGAGCTTGAGGCGATTGGCGCTGCCCATCGCCAGATCATTCAGGCGTTTGGTGCGGGCGTCCCCTTTGAGATTTTCGATGGCATCAACGACGGCGGCGGGGCGGACGTTGGTTTCGTCGAGCTGGCGCTGGGCCTGGCCGAAGTCCTCGCGGATTTGCGAGGCTTTTTCGTTGTGCTTGTTCATCGGCATCTGGATTTCGATGCGGGTGTTCCCCTGCGGACGCCAGATGAGATTACGCACGCCTTGCGGGTCGACGCGCTTCTTCAGCGACTCCATGACCTGGACAGCCAGGTCGGGTGGAACAGCCCCTGCGGCGGGAGGTTTGATCTGGTAGAGCAGGCTGGTACCGCCGACCATGTCGATGCCCGGGCGCAGGTTCGGGTGTTTGAAATCTCCCTTGGGGAAGATCGCCCAGAGCGCTAGAGCCAGGACCAGAAGGATCAGAGAAATGCGGCCGGTGTAGTTCTTAGGCATAGGAAATCAGGTATGAGCAAAAGGATAAAGGAGACTTCATCGGACGCGATCACTTTTCGTCGGAGGCAGGCTTTTCTCCATCGGGGATGACCTTATGGATGGCGCTGCGGGTGAATTTCATCTTGGTGTTGTTGGATTCGTCGACTTTGACGACGACTTCGTCTTCGCGGGCTTCGACGACGGTGCCAAGGACACCGCCGATGGTTTGGACGCGGTCGCCGCGTTTGAGGGTCGACAACATGCTGGTGCGGGCTTTGTCCTGGTTCTTTTTTGGACGGATGAGGATGAAATAAAAGACGGCGATGCCGAGGACGGCGGGAAACCACGGGTTGGCCCAGATCGGCGGGTCGACGTTGCCGATGGGCTGACTGGTAGCGTGGGTCGTGACCTGGGCGAGAAACTGAAAAGTACTCAAAACCATTACTCCTGCTGGGGATAGAGGCTCTTATAACAGGCCGGCCCGGTGATCCTGTGAACCGGCGGGGCCGAGGTGACACCGTGGGTCTGTCGCTCGGAACTGTTCGAAGGTTCCGTCGCGGAGAGCCTGACGGATGTCCGTCATCAGACGTTGAAAGAATCGAATATTATGCAGGGAAACGAGGATCGGTCCAAGCATCTCGGCAGCGAAAAAAAAGTGGCGGATAGCGCCGCGGGTAAAAGCCCGGCAGGCGTAGCAATCGCAACCTTCTTCTATTGGGCCAGGATCGCGGGTGTATTTGGCGTTTCGGATGCGGATGGCGCCGGCGGCGGTGAAGGCGTAGGCGTTGCGGCCGTTGCGGGTGGGCATGACGCAATCGAACATATCCACCCCCGAAGCGACGGCGGCGACGATGTCCTTTGGAAAACCGACCCCCATCAGGTAGCGGGGCTTGTCCTGCGGGAGCATGGGGGTGGTATAGGAAAGAGTTTTAACCATCGCTTCGAACCCTTCCCCGACGGCTAAGCCGCCAATGGCGTATCCGGGGAAGTTCATGGCGATCAACGCTTCGGCGCTCTGGCGGCGGAGGTCGGGGTCGGTGCCTCCCTGGACGATGCCGAAGAGGGATTGGTCATTCGGGCGGGCATGGGCGGCTTGGGATTGGCCGGCCCAGCGGAGGGTGCGGTTGATGGCTTGAATGTGATACTCGCGCGGGGCGTCGGCAGGCGGGCATTCGTCGAAGCACATGATAATGTCGGCACCCAACGAGTTTTGGATGGAGATGGAGCGTTCGGGGGTCAGATGCTCCATTCGGCCGTCGATGTGGGATTTGAAGGTGACGCCTTGGTCGGTGATTTTGTTGACGTCGGAGAGGCTGAAGACTTGGAAGCCGCCGGAGTCGGTGAGGATCGGACCGGGCCAGGACATGAAGCGATGCAGATCGCCGAGCGCGGCGACCGCGTCCGGGCCTGGGCGGAGCATGAGGTGGTAGGTATTGCCAAGGATGCACTGAGCGCCGCATTCGGCCAAGTCGCGGGGGAGAATGCCTTTGACGGTGCCCTGCGTACCGACGTTCATGAACGCGGGGGTATCGAACGAGCCGTGGCGCGTGGTGATCCGGCCGAGGCGCGCGTGGGAAGTCGGGTCGGCGGCGAATCTGTCAAAAACGAGCGGCGGGGTCGTGTTCAAGGTCCGCGAGAGTATGAGCACAATTGCCCGGCGGGCAAGGGTGCAGCTATGGTATGTGGCAATCTGCACGCATAAAGGAGCATTGAGATGGAAAAACCAGCCCAGACAGATCATGAGATCGCAGAGATTTTGCGCCGGCGCTGGAGCCCGCGGGCGTTTGCCAATAAGCCGGTGGAGCGGGAGAAATTGCTGTCGATCCTGGAGGCAGCGCGCTGGGCGGCGTCGAGCAGCAATGAGCAGCCTTGGTCATATATTGTGGCGACGGCGGATCAGCCAGCGGAGTTTGCGAAGATGGTGGATTGCCTGGTGCCGGGGAATCAGATCTGGGCGAAACATGCGCCGGTGCTGATGATCAGCGTGGTGAAGACGATTTTCAGCCGTAATGGCACGCCGAATCGGGTGGCGATGCACGACGTGGGGGCGGCGTCGGCGCAATTGACCGCGGAGGCGATGACGCTGGGATTGTTTGTGCATCAGATGGGGGGGATTGAGCTGGGGAAGATCAAGATTGGGTTTGCGCTGCCGGACAATCATGAGCCGGTGGCGGCGCTGGCGGTGGGGTATCCGGGAGAGGTGTCGATGTTGCCGGATGAGAAGTTGAAAGAGCGCGAGATGGCGGCGCGGACACGCAAGCCGCTGATGGAATTTATATTCACGGGAAAATTTGGTCAGCCGCGCCAGTAATTAACGGCCATCAAAAAGGACGGCGTCAACGATGCGGCGCAGGAAAGCGTGCGGGTCGATGTCGTTGCGGTTGGAGAGGAGAATGACGCTGAAGTGGTCGGCGGGGTAACGTTCGATGTGAGTGCGGAAGCCGATGGTGTCGCCGCCGTGACCGACAAATGCGTGGTCGCGGTAGGAGTCGACGCGCCAGCCGAAGCCGTAGTGGATGTCGTGGCCGTCGGGGAGGATCGTGGTGGTGAACGCGAGGCGTTGGGTTTCGGGGCGGAGAATTTTGGAGTCGTAGAGAGCGGCGTCCCATTTGGCGAGGTCTTCGACGGAGGAGTAGACACCGCCGTCGCCAAGGACGGCGCTGGTAAGGGATTGATCGGTGCGGGTGTACCCCCCTGCTGCCGGGGAGTAGCCGTAGGCGCGATTGGAGACGGCGGAGATGCCGGGTTCGTAGGCGACGGTGTTGTTCATGCCGAGGGGGTGGAAGATGCGGGTGTGGAGGAAATCAGGGAAGCGCTGGCCGGAATATTTCTCGACGATCAGCGAGAGGAGTGCGTAGGCGGAGTTGGAGTAGCGGTATTGTGTGCCGGGGGGGAAGTAGAGTTGAGATTGGCCGGCGAGGATAGCGAGGACGTCGGCGTCTTTGAGGGGGACGGTGATGCCGGCGGGCAGGTGGTCTTCGTAATCGGGCAGGCCGGAGGTGTGGGTGAGGAGGTGGCGGATGAGAATGCCGTGGGTGTAACTCGGCAAGCCGGGGAAGCAGTCGTTGAGAGGCGTGTCGAGCTTGAGTTTTCCGTCGTCGATGAGACAGAGCACGGCGGCAGCTGTGAACTGTTTGGTACACGAGGCGAGGCGGAAATTGGTGGCAGGCGTGATGGGAGTTTTGTGCTCGACGTCTGCGTAGCCAACGGCGCCTTTATAAATGGCTTTGCCGTCTTTGATGAAGATGACCGCGCCGCCGGGCCCGTCGGGGACACCGAGGGATTGCACGATAGAATCGAGGCGAGAAGCGATTTCGCGATCCGATGCAGGTGCGGGATTGGTCATAATAAACGGGCCGGCGATTGCAAAAAGCCATAGCCAGGCAGAAAGAATGGTCAAGTAGTTCGGCTTGGACACGTCGGCGAATATAACCGAAGTCGATCCGGAGTTTTATTCGTTTTCGAGCGTGCCGCGGGTGACGCCGAGTTGGTTGAGGACGCGGAGTTGGCGCCAGGTGTTGTGGCCGTCGTCGAGACCGGCGAGGACGCTGGCGTATTTGTTGAGGAGGGCGATGGCTTCATCGGGGGTTTCGCGGAGGAGTTCGATGCGGAAGTGGCGCAGGCCCAGCTGTTTCATGCGCGGGACGTATTCGGCGGCGGATTGGGCGGCGGCGTTGAAGAGAGTGTTGCGGCAGCCGGCGTCGGGGATGAGAGGATGGGGTTGGCCTTCGCGATCCTTTAAATCGACCGAGTGCTTTTCGCAGGGGCGGCCGCAGTCGCGGAAGTCTTTGCCGGTGGAGAGCGTGGCGGCGAAGACGCAGTGCTCCATGTGGAACATGGGAATGTGCTGATGGATGACGGTTTCGAACAGGCCGGGGTCGGTGTGGGAGAGCATGGCGGCGAGCTGCTGCCAGTTGAGATCGTAACTGGGGACCATTCGGCGGACGTTGGCGCGATGGAACAGGTCGGCGGTGAGCTCGTTGGCGACGTTGAGGGCGTAGTCGCCGATCAAGGGGAGATCGGGACGAAGTTCGGAAAAGAAGGCGATGGCGGCGAGGTTGCGGACGAGGATGGCGTCGGGGTTACAGTCGGCGAGGATCTGGAGAAAGCCGTCTTCGTGGGGTTTGACGATGCGCATGGTCGCCAGCGCGATGGGGATGCCGGCGGCGCGGGCGAGGGGGACGGCGTCCTTGTAGCGGCGGACGTCTTCGAAGTCGCAGTAGACCATGGAGGGGCGGTCGCCGACGGCGGGGGTCCAGTTGAGGACTGCCTGGAGTTGGTCAAGAGTACGGGTCAGGATGTAGAGGGAAGGGGTTGCCGGTTGCGTGGGGACAGTTGAAGAGGAGAGATCGCGAAGGCCGCGAAGGGAGGACGCGAAGAAATCACGCGAAGGAGATGAGGACTGGGATTTAATTTCGCTGCGCTGGCGCGAAAGAGTGTCGGGGTCGGCGATTGCATGACTTCGTTGGCACTCCTTGAGAAGCTGGTCGATGGCCTGGCGGCGGAGGTCGTTGAGGACGCTTTTGGGAATCATCACCGGATCGACGTCGAGAGTGACATCGGCGAGCTCGTAGGGAGTGTCGCCCAGGCGAGAAAGTTGTTCTTTAGCGACTTCGCTGGTGATCGGGCGGTTTTGCGCGAGTTCGAGCGGGCGATCCCAAGTAGCAGTAGCGGAGCGGTTGGCGGCGTCCGTGAAGGTGATGGAAAGATGCTGGCCGACGCGGGCGGTGAGGTGCGCGGTGAGCGGTTCGCGGCGGGTGACGGTATCGCGGGAAAAGGATTGTTCCAGGCGTTTGCGGACGGCGGGGTCGTCGGTCTTCCAGACGATCGCGCCGGGAGAGAGCGCGGCGAAGTTGAGAGCGCCGTGGCCGAAGGTGAGTTCGATCAACTTGGGATTATTGGCGATACGGGAGTGGAAAATGCGACCCCCCTGCTCGTCCTGATCGGGGTGGCCTTCGTCGAAGACGATGCCGTCGCCGGGTTTGAGGAAGCTCGCGGGGTGGTTTTCTAACTGGACGGTAACGGAGTGATCGGAGATGGAAGAGACGGTGCCGGCGCGGATGCCACGGGATTTGGGGAAGCGCGCCGGGACGAGGGTCTGGTGGTTGACGCCGGAGAGGAATCCGTGACTGAAACCGCGGGAAAAGGATTGGGCGAGGTCGAGTTTTTGTTGGGGGGCGATTAGGAATGGTCGGCTGGCGATGGCGGCATCGAGGGCGGAGCGGTAGGTCTGCGTGGTGGCGGCGACGTAGTGGGCGCTTTTGAGCCGGCCTTCGATTTTGAAAGAGCAGACGCCGAGGTGGACGAGGTCGCCGATGAGATCGTGGGCGGCGAGGTCCTGCGGGGAGACGAGGTAGGCTTTGTCGCCAAGGTCTTTGAGCTGGCCGTCGACGAGGAGGTCGTAGGGGAGCCGGCAGGCCTGGGCGCACTGGCCGCGATTGGCGGAGCGGCCGCCGAGCGCTTCGCTGGTCAGACACTGCCCGGAATAACTGATGCAGAGAGCGCCGTGGATGAAAATTTCGACAGGGAGGTCGGTGGCGGAGGTGATGGCTTGGATGTCGGTGGCGGAGAGTTCGCGGGCGAGGATGACGCGGGAGACGCCGAGCTGGCGGACGAATTCGACGCCGCGCGGTTCGGTGAGGGTCATCTGGGTTGAGCCGTGGACATGGAGGGTGGGGGCGAGTTGGTGGATGAGGTTTGCAAGGCCGAGGTCCTGGACGATGACCGCGTCGACACCGGCGGCGGCGATAGATTTAATGAATTCGACGGCTTCCGGGAGTTCGTCGGAGAAGATAAGCGTATTGAAGGTGACATAGCCACGGACGTTGTGGCCGTGGAGGTAGGCCATCACTTCGGGAAGTTGTTCAAGGGTGAAATTCGTGGCGCGGTGGCGGGCGTTGAAGTTGGGCAGGCCGAAGTAGACGGCGTCGGCACCGTTGGCGACGGCGGCGCGCATGGCGTCAAAATCCCCGGCGGGGGCGAGAAGCTCGGGGCGGATTGGGCGGTCGGTTCGCATAGTTGAACGGGAGATTGTAGGGCCTATTACAGTGGCACGGCTTTGTAAGCCGTGCTGCACGGGTTGAAAACCCGTGCCACCAATTAAAGAGCGGGATTGTACGCGGGATGAGGGTTTATATCGACAAATGAAGTGAGGCGATCTATGCTGGGTGGATGTGATTCAGGATATTTTTCGTGCCAAGATTTTGAGTCCGGAGCGGGGTGGACGGGTTCGCTTTATTCGGGATGGGGTGATTGCGGGGGATGAGCAGGGGCGGATTGCTTTTGTGGGGGAGTGGAAGGAATTTAAGGGTGGGGAAGAAAGGGTGCAGAGGCTAGGGGGGATTGTGATGCCGCCGTTTTTGGATGGGCATATTCATATTCCGCAGTTTCCGATTCGGGGGAAGTTTGCCGAGGGGGTGGAGGAGAATGCCGAGGGGGGGAGGTTGCTGGCGGGGTTGAAGCGGAATGTGTTTCCGACCGAGGCGATGTGCGCTGAGCCGGGATATACGACGGAGTGCGTGAGGCAGTTTCGGGAGGATACGCTGGCGCGCGGGGTGGTGGGCGGGGCGGCGTATATGACGGTGCATGCACAGGCGGCGGAGATTGCGCTGCGCGAACTGAATCCGATGTGGTCGGTGGGGATGGTGTTGATGAATCAGAATTGCCCGGAATATCTGCGCACGGATGAAGAGAATGTGGAGCGGGATATTCGGGCGTTGGGGAAGGCGTTTGGCCGACGCTCGATCGTGACGGATCGATTTGCGGTGGCGGTGAATTCGGAGTTGAGAAGAAAAGCCGCGCAGCTGGCGGGGGAAATGGGATTGCGCATGCAGACGCATCTCAACGAGCAGCAGACGGAGAAGCGGTTTGTTGAACAGACGATTTATCCCGACAAGACATACACAGGAGTGTATCGGGATGATGGCTTACTCGCTCATCAGGGGATCATGGCTCATTGTATTTGGATGGGGGATGACGAATGGGGAATGTTGCGCGATGCGGGGGCAGTGGTGGCGCATTGTCCGACATCGAATTCTCTCTTGGGGTCGGGAGTAATGCGGCTGGCGGAGGTGAAGCGGCGGGGGATTCCTTATGCGATTTGTACGGATGTCGGGGCGTCGCCGACGACTTCGATGTTGTGTGAGATGGCGGAGTTTTTGCGGGTGCATCCGACGGCGACAGGGGAAGAGGCGGTATATCGGTCGACGTTAGCACCGGCGGAAATATTGGGGTTGGATCGGGAGGTGGGGGTGTTGGAGGTGGGGATGCCTATGTCGTTTATTGAGGTGGAATCTTCAGGGGAGGATGAAGATTCAGTGGAGGGAGTGATACGGAAGAATTTATTGGAGATGGACGATGGGGTGCCGCATGGGGAACTCCGGAGGAAGCTGGCGGAGGGGGGATTGCAGTCGCCGGCGGAGATGGATGCGCTGGCGGAGGATGTGCAGGAGAGTGTGGCGAAGTTAGATAAGAAGGTTCGGCAGGTGGTGGTTGGCGGGAAGCGGATTTATCAGCGGGGGGAATTATGAGTTTTTCGGTTTCGGGGAATATTGTGGATGTTTTACGCCAGCGGGTGTTTGGGGGGACGGTGTTTGTGGCGGGAGGGAAGATTGAGAGGATTGAGGAGGATGGGAAGAGGTACGAGACCTACTTGATGCCTGGGTTTGTGGATGGGCATGTGCATGTGGAGAGTTCGATGCTGGTGCCGTCGGAGTTTGCGCGGCTGGCGGTGGTGCATGGGACGGTTGCGACGGTTTCGGATCCGCATGAGATTGGGAATGTGCTGGGGGTGGCGGGGGTGGAATATATGATTGAGGTGGGGAAGACGGTGCCGTTCAAGTTTTGTTTTGGCGCGCCGGCGTGTGTACCGGCGACGGGGTTTGAGACGGCGGGGGCGGTGATCGGGCCGGGAGAGGTGGAGGAGTTGTTGAGTAGGCCGGAGGTGGGGTATTTGAGTGAGGTGATGAATTTTCCGGGGGTGATTAATGGGGATGTGGATATGCTGGCGAAGATCGCGGCGGCGAAGCGCGTGGGGAAACGGGTGGACGGGCATGCGCCGGGGCTGCGCGGGGAGATGTGCAGGAAATATCTGGCGGCGGGGATTGAGACGGATCATGAATGTTTTACGCAGGAGGAGGCGGAAGAAAAGCTGGCGCTGGGATGCAAAATTCTCATTCGCGAGGGGTCGGCGGCGCGGAATTTTGAGGCGCTTTATCGGCTGATTGATCGGTTTCCGGACCGGTGCATGTTTGCGACGGATGATATGCATCCGGATACGCTGGTGCGGGGGCATATTGATCGGCTGGCGGCGCGGGCGATTGGATTGGGGATGGACGTGATGAATGTGCTGCGGGTGGGGTGTGTGAATGCGGTGGAACACTATGGGCTCAAGGTGGGATTGCTGCGGGTAGGGGATGCGGCGGATTTTATTGAGGTGGGGGATTTGAAGGAGTTGCGGGTGAGGAGGACTTGGATTGATGGGGGGCTGGTGGCGGAGAGGAGGAGGTCATTGCTTATCCCGGGGAAGGCGCGGGTGGTGAATCGGTTTGAGGCGGGGGTTAAGGAGGAGGGGGATTTTGCGACGCCGAGTGGGGGGACGCATGTGAGAGTGATTGAGGCGATGGATGGGGAGTTGATTACGCGGAGTTTAAGAGTGGCGAGGGAGGAAATTGGGATTGAGGGGGATGTGCTGAAGATCGCGGTGGTGAATCGGTATGAGAGGGAGGCGAAGCCGGCCGTGGGGTTTATTCGAGGGTTTGGGCTCAAGCGCGGGGCGATGGCTTCTTCAGTGGCGCATGATTCTCATAACATCGTGGCGGTGGGGGTGACGGATGAGGAGTTGAGTGAGGCGGTGAATGCGGTGATCAGGGAGCGCGGGGGGCTGGCGGCGGTGGATGGCAGGCGGGTGGAGGTGTTGGGGTTGCCGGTGGCGGGGATTATGAGCAATGAGGATGGGTATGTAGTGGCGCAGCGGTATGGGGAATTGGAGGAGATGGTGAAGGGGATGGGGACTGGTTTGCGGGCGCCGTTTATGACGTTGTCGTTTATGGCGCTGCTGGTGATCCCGTCGCTGAAGATGAGCGATCGGGGGTTATTCGACGGGGATTTATTCCGGCTCGTCGATCTCGCGGATTAGGTTGCCGGGCTTGGAGAGTTTGCCTTTGGAGGGGAGCTGGCGGATTTTGACGCGGGATTCGGTGACGGAGTAGAGGCGGCCGGGGGTGAGGCGTTTGTAGCGTTTGAAGAGGCGGTCGATGGCGTCGTCCTGTTCGATGTCCTGGCCGGGGAGTTGCAGGTAGACGATGACGCGGCTGAACCAGAGGTCGGCGGTGTAGATGTGGTCGATGAGGGCGTGGTCAGTGGTGATGATGTCGAGCTGCCTGGTGCGGGCAGCTTCGACGATTTTGGCGGAGGAGGCGCTGGGATCGAGGGAGATCTCGGCGGGGAGGGTGGCGGTGTGCTCGTGACGCTGGAGGGCAGCGGCGACGGCGGGGGTCAGTGTTGAGCCTAGCAGGAGGAAGCGCATGGGATAGATGGTAGTCGGAAGAGGCAGCTTGTTCTACAATCTGGGTGTGAGTGAGAGTGGATCGTCGAATCCGGCGTATCTGGAGCCTTACCTGCAGGCGGCGGGGAAGCATGGGGGAGGGTTCGGGTCGCTGTTGTGGGCGAGTCCGAAGTCGCAGGCAACGCGGTTTCGGGCGCTGACGCGGGCGTGCCGATTTAAGGGGAAGATGGTTTTGGACGCGGGGTGCGGGCGCGGGGATTTGCTGGATTTTTTGGAGGAGTCGGGGGATGGGCCTGAGCATTATGTGGGGCTGGAGGCGGTGGAGGCTCTGGCGGCGGCGGCGGAGGAGAGGCATACGCGGGAGCGGGCGATGATTGTGCGGGGGGATTTTGTGAAGGAGCCGGTGCGATTGTTTGTGGGGGCGGATATTGTGGTATTCAGCGGGTCGCTCAATACGCTGGGACTGGCGGAATTTGAGCGGACGATCAAGACGGGGTTTGAGGCGGCGACGGAGATGCTGGTGTTTAATTTTTTATGTTCGGAGCGGCTGGCGGGGGCGGAGCATTTGAGCTGGCATCGGCGGGAGGATGTGGAGAGATTGATGGGGACGTTGACTCTGGATTTTGATCTGCTCGATGATTATCTGGATGGGGATGCGACGGTGGTGGCACGACGATGATTGATACACATTCGCATTTATTGCCGGGGGTGGATGATGGGTGTAAGTCGGTGGAGGAGTCGGTGGCGTGCGCGCGGGTGATGGCGGAGGCGGGGTATACGCATGTGTTTTGTACGCCTCATATCTGGGCGAATCTGGCGGGGAATAATGTGGGGAGCATTCCGGTGATGGTGGAGAGATTGCAAGGGGAGATCGATCGGGCGGCGGTGGGATTGAAGCTGATGGGCGGGGGGGAGATGAGTTTGCGGGCGGGGCTGGCGGAGGTGATGCCTGGGTTTGTGGTGACGTATGGGATGAAGGGGAAGTATGCGCTGGTGGATTTGTGGGCGGATCGGCTGCCTAAGTTTTTTGAGCCTACGGTCAGGTGGATGCAGGGGCTGGGGATTACGGTGATTCTGGCGCATCCGGAGCGGATGCGGGCGGTGCAGGATGAGCCGGGGCTGGCGGATTATTTTGGGGAGCTGGGGTTGCTGCTTCAGGGGAATTTGCAGTGTTTTGAGGATCGGGAGGGGGCACCTACGAGGAGGACGGCGGAGCGGTATTTACGGGAGGGGAGGTATTGGATGGTGGGGTCGGATACGCATGGGATGGGGGGGTTGGAGCAGAGGATGGCGGGGCTGGAGAGGGTGAGGAGTTTAGTTGATGATGATACGTTTGCAATATTGACTACGGGGAATCCGGGGAAGTTGATTTGAGGGGGGAGGTGGCGGGCTGGCTATAGGGGCCATTCTCCAATGCGTCGAGGGATTTTAGGACGGGGGCGGTGTACCAGGTGTATTGGCCCAGGGTGTGATGGTTGCGGGCGCGCTGGATGTTGGAGGTGTAGTTGGGGGCGGGGAGTTCGGCGTTTAGGGCGCAGATTAGTTTTTCCGGGTGGTTATCGAGGAGTTGTAGGGCGCGGGAGATGGTGGGTTCGGGGTCTGGGCCGTACATGGAGACGGAGATGGCGTCGAGGAGGCCTTGTTTCATCCAGAGGTCCCAGCCCTGGGCTTTGGTGTCCATGTCCATGGGGTTGAGGACGTAGGCGGTGAGGGTGAGATCGGGGCGGACTTTGAGGACGGCGGCGCGGATGGTGGCGACGGCTTTGGCGGTTTGCTGGCGGCGCCAGTCGAGGAAGGTTTTGGCTTCGCGGGAGCCGGCGGGGAAGGGTTTGAGGTCCAGGCCGGTGTCTTGTTTGAAGTGGGTTTTGCAATAGTTGCAGAAGCAGAAGTTTTCTTCGGGGTAGCGGATGCGGTCAAGGCAGAGGCCTTGGACGGGGTAGCGCTGGACTTGTTCGGCGTAGAGTTGGGCGAGGAGTTGGTGGGATTTGGGATTGGAGGGGCAGAGGGAGTAGAAGTCGCCGACGGTGCGGTGGAGGAAGTTGTTGCCGTCGGAGTCGACGGCGATGAGGTCGGGGTGGGCGTCGAGAAGGGCACCTTTGGAGGGGTCTTTGGTGCGGTCTTTGGTGAAGTAGCCGTAGAAGCCATAGGAGGGCCAGAGTTCGACGCGGAGGCCTCGGGCGTGGGATTCTTTGATGAGGAAGGAGAGGAGGTCGTCGGGTTGGGAGGCGAATTTGGGATATTGGGGGACGAAGGCGGAGCCGGCGTAGGGAACGTATCCTTGGAACCAGGAGTCGAGCATGATGGTGTTGAAGTTGGCGTGGTGGAGGGCGTCGAGTTTTTGGAGGAGCTGATCGCGGGAGAAGCCTTCCATGTCGTCGCGGGCGAACCAGACGCCTCGGACTTCGGAGGTGGGGTGGGTGAACGTGGTGAGGAGTTCGGTGGAGGATTTGGATTGGGATTCGGCGTAGCCGGGCTCTTGGGTGCGGTCCTTGGATTGGGCGAGGAGGAGGGTGGGGAGGAGGAGGATGGTGAGGGTGAGTTTGATCATTTTTGCAATGTAGCGAAGGGGATTGGAAATCGCACGGTCTTATGGGAGTTATAGGGAATGACGAATTAGGGGAGGGGGTAGGGTGAGGGGGTGGTGGTGGGGGAGCCGGCTAGGCGGAGGTGGGTGGAGGAGGAGGTGGGGGGTTCGGGGAATTCGAGGGAGGAGAGGTATTCTTCGCGGTCCTGGTCGGTGATCGGGAGGGTAGGGTCGAGGTTGCGCGAGGCGCGGTCGGTTTGGATGAGGTTGTCGAGGCATTGATCGGTGGTGAGGGGGTCCTGAGGGGTGGCGAGGAGTGAGGGGAGATCGACATGGCGCAGGAGAGAGAAAGCGTTTTTGAGACGGTCCTCGTCGCAATGGGAACTAGAGATGCCGTTGTCGATGAGTTTGAGGGCGTTGAGGAGAATGAGGCGGAAGCGACGGATGGAGGTGTCGTGGAGGTCGCGCTGGCGGCGGGCGAGTTCGGCCTGGAAGGAGGGGTGGGTGGTTCGCCAGCGGTAGAGGGTAGCGCGGTTGATGTGGAGGCGAGCGGCGGTGAGTTCGAGGGAGAGGCCTGTGCAGAGGAGGGTGATGGCGGTGAGTTGGCGGGGGGAGAGAGATTGGGGAAGTGGGGAAGGGGGAATGGGGGCTAAGATGGGCGAGAGGGATTGGTCGGGCAGGTTGCATTTTGGCGCATTTTGTTGCAATTGAGGGGGTGTGGGGGTGATGGAATTGGTTTGAGAAATTGAGTCGTGCATGTGAGCCTCCCCTATTGGTTGAAAACGCGGCAAGCTGGGGGGGGCGGAACGGTCCGCGATCAGCGTGGGGGATTTGGATGGAGCCCCCCTGCTGGTTTTTGAATCCCCCCGGATTGTCGTGGGCGCGGTTTTTTTCGCGCTTGGGAGGATCATAACATAATACGAACTTATGTCAATAAATTTTTTGGTTTTTTGGAGAGATACTAGAAAATGCAACCACGATGACACGATGGGCGTGAAGGAGGACACGAAGAAAGATGGGGGGTTGGGAATAAACGATTGAGGGGGTTTGGGCACTGAGGGGAGGGAAGAATATTGAGGGGTTGCGCGACTGATAGGTTTTGGGAGCTGCGTTATGACTGTGGTTACGGTGAAAGCGGCGGAGGAGGTTGGGGGGGCGAGGTTGGGGTTTGGGCGGATGCGGGGGATGTGGGCGGGGGTGGCGGTGGGGGTTTGGATATTGGCGTATGCGGTGTGGATGGGGGCGATGTTTGTGCCGGCGTTGTCGGAGCCGGATGATAATGGGTATTTTGCGCAGGGGTCGTTATTGGCGGAGACGGGGAGGACGTGGTTTGTGGGGGAATCGGATGCGCAGTATGTGGGGATGCATTGGTTGCTGACGCCGGA
>DASRRR010000146.1:0-53282 GCA_035656825.1 Tepidisphaeraceae bacterium
CAAAGTAACTTGATTGGGCCCTTCCATGAGCCACGCTCCTATCGCCCGGAGTTAAATCACAGCCCCGAAAACACCAATCTTCCGCAGCCATAATAACTTATGTGCCTGATTTAGCCCTCCCGGAAAATTGGGCAGACCCAATACGTCCGAAACGTCGGTATCCCCTCTTCCGCCCACGCCCCTTCGATCTCTTTCGACAACGCCGCATTCTTCTCCACCAACTCCCGAAACATTCCCGCCTCCTTCGACCCCTCCGCCGGCCTCACATGCCGATCATGCGTATCCGCCCGAAACAAATACCCCCTCCCATCCGGCCTCTCCTCCATGCACACCTTCATATGCGGATACCACCGATTCCCCAGCCGAATCCAATACCTCCCCTTCCCCTGCTCCACCACTTTATTTGTAAACACATCCCCCCTCCCCAGCTCCTCCACTTTCCCCTCCACCCCCTTAGGCACACCCCCCTCCCCATACGCCCGCCCCAGATAAATCCGGATCGCCCGAAAAATTATCTCATCACTCGGCAATTCAACGCTCACAATCCGTTCCTCCACCGTTACAATACGCTCGAACCGCTCTCCAACGAAGGTACAAAACATGACGGAAAACCGCTCCGTGCTCGTCGTCGAGGATGACCCCGAAATCAACGAACTCGTCGGTGCCTACTGCCAAATCGCCGGCTTCGACTACCAGCACGCCTCCACCGGTGCCTCCGCCCTCGAGCAAGCCCACGCCACCCCCCCCACCCTCATCGTCCTGGACCTAATGCTCCCCGACACCGACGGCTTCGAAGTCTGCCGCCAACTCAAACACGACCCCCAAACCCGCCACATCCCCGTCCTCATGCTCACCGCCCTGGAAGGCGACGAAGAACGCCAAAAAGCCCAATCCTGCGGCATCTCCGCCTACCTCACCAAACCCTTCAACCCCGACCACCTAATGCACGCCCTCCAACACCACGCCCGCTAACCCACACTCCCACCCGTCTCGAACGAGCTTCCCTATCCCTCAAAATAGCCCTCGCTCAAAATTCCTTTGACACATCTTTCCCTAAGACAATACATTACAAAAGCCTTTCATCGTGCAATGCCTTAATGTTCTTCCTGCATTGGTACGAAGAATACTATTCGGTGTCATAGAGGAGCCATCCTATGCAAGATATCGCGTTCCTGACGGCGGTAATCCTCATTGGCGTTCTCACTGCCACTTTCGTAGGTTTAATCGCACCACAACGCCGAACTACATCCTTCGTCGCCGCGTTCATGGCCGCCTATCTCGCCATGCTGGCGTCCGCCTACGTCTTTGACATGCTCGGACCCTCCAATTGGCATCACGGCCATCTGTACTTGCCCTCTAACTGGTTGCAGTTCCTTGGCTCGTTGATCCGTTACAAGTCCCCCGGGCTTGTTGTGCTTTCCTTGCTTTGCCTCACTGGCCCCGCAATCGCACCGCGGCTCCGGCGTATCGCCTAATGTCACCCTTCATTCGGAAAAATTAAGGGGGTCAGGTTCACTTCATTTTCAACTTTGCCATCTCCACTCCCAAAGCATAATGTCGGCATGCCGATCAACACTCCCCCCAATCACTCCCACCGGGATGGATAAGGGGGACACTGCTGCTTTTCCACACAACATCATGAAATTCATGTATATTAATAACAACCATTTTTAATCAATCAGTTTATCTTCTTGGTGCTCTTATCAACCTTTTCCCCCTTTGGTGCCCACCTCTTCCTCTCTCGTTCTCCCCCGCCAGCCCCGCCGAGAGAACAACACCCTCTTCCATCTCAAGAAGAATATAAGAAATCAATGATGTCCTTCTCTATGTCTTCCAGATGGATCAATGCCGGAAAGTGATATCACACGACATTCGCCGGCGACAAGGAAATGGGCATGTTTACGGTTACTACCATCGCCCGCGACGTCTGCTAAAATTTGTATATATGCAGCAGATGAAGCTCGATGACCTTGAAGGCTCCGTCAGCATCGAATCCGAGGAGAAACTTCTTCGCCGACTGCGTACCGTCCGTAATAAATAAGGGGGACACTGCTGCTTATTCACTTGCCCCGACAGCGTATTGATGGCCTCTTCCAGATATCAAAGACAGCACGCAGAATTCCCCGACCTAATAAAGCTGCTGACCCGCGTCGAAATTATTCCAGATCTGCCGAGTCAGATAGTTACCCGCCAGGCTGAACATATCCGTCCCCACCTTGAATTGCTTATTGAACAACCCCTGATCCGCCCAGCGCGCGCTCCCGTCCGCATAAAGAACATTCACCCCCGTCTTATGCCCCGGCTGCACCCGGCTCGCCGCTCCAAAAACATCCGCGCAAATCGCATGATTTTTCAGCTTCGGCAGACGAAACATCGTTCCATTACCCCCCGTCACCAGGCCCGCCGAAACACTCAGTGGAGTAAACGGCCCCGCTGCCGCACCCACCCCCCACGCCACCACCTCACTGATCTGACCTCCCGGAACCGGATTGGTGTCGATAATGCTCGCCCGGCAGCTATAGCTCGCGCGCACATTGTTCGCCGACGGCGGCCACACATTGTTGACCGCATCAAACCCGTGATACAAATCCCCCGCCAGCGACGGACAGAAGAAAATCTGTTCGCTCCCTCCGCGCGAATCCTCTTTGATAAACCCCGCCTTGACGATCAGACCCAGACACACATAACGAACCTTCGCCGGCGGATCAGGATCAGCCGGTACGCTCGGACCATACGTCAAATTATAATTGTTCGCCTCAACCACATCGCGTCCCACCGCACCCCCCGCCCAGCACCCCAGCGGCACCTGCTGATGATTCGCATTCGCATACATATTGATGAACTGCGAAATCTGATGCAGATTCGCCAGACACTGCGCACGCTTCGCCTGCTCCCGCGCCTTATTCAACGCCGGCAGCAATATCGAAATCAGCAACGCAATAATGCCGATCACCACCAACAATTCCACCAGAGTAAATCCCCGCACCCCGCGATATGAAACTTTCATTAAACTCTCCTTGTCACAAGCCCAGAAATGTCTGCGGAAAGAATTGTATACAAACTTCCACGCCATCACAAGGTTTTTCTCCCCCCAAATAAGCTTTAAGCCCCCTCCACCTCAACCTCCCCTGTCCATGCACTTCTTCGTGTCTTCCTTCGCGCCATCGTGTCATCGTGGTTGGATTTCCACTTCGCCTGAAGATCAATGTTTATAAAAAACCTAACTTTTCAATTGACATCCAGCGACCGCTTGATACACTATCCCGTTGCAGAATGTGTAAACCTGAACCCAGGTGAATCTTTGAAAATTGAATAGCATCCACCCGTCGCTCGGGAGGCGCATCCATACCCAATTGGCGATCTTCCGGCGCTGAAAAATGTCCTCCGGGAGGCGCTTTGGGGTCGAACGGGGGGCGCTTTGGGGGCGCTTTTTCAACCCCTCAAAATCACATCTCCATTTTCTAAAACAACTTAAGAAATCACCCTGATTTTTCCCCGCCACACCCAAACAAACCCATTCACACAGCCCACATATTTCGCTCTCCCCCCTTTCAGCATAGATCAAAAAAATAGCTCGCTTCCTAAGCTTTATCATCTTTCTGTATCAACCAGACCTCTTCTTTTTTCCACTTGCGTCTCCCCCCCTCACCGCTACCCTCTTGCCCTCATGTTGACCCTTTGCATCTTCCCCGAGCCTCCCCTCAACCGCCCGCGCACCCTCACCTACCCGAGCTACATCCACGAAATCCTCTCCCACGCCGGCATCCCCTACCAAACCCTCTCCCCCGCCGACCTCCCCGCCCAACTCCCCCACACCAAACTCCTCCTCACCCTCGGCGACGCTGCCCTCGACCCCTCCCTCCAATCCCAACTCCAAACCTTCCTCCACACCGGCGGCTCCTGGATCAACCTCGCCGGCCTCTTCGACCTCCACGACCTCCTCGGCCTACGCCCCGCCCCCTCCTACCAAGGCTTCGGCGCCGGCGCCCGCACCCTCGGCGAAGGCTACCTCATCCCCCTCCCCCCCTCTTCTCTATCCTCTATCCTCCATCCTCTATCCTCCTCTTCCCACCCCATCACCTCCCCCCTCCAAAAACCCCTCCACTTCTTCAACGGCCTAGCCCTCGAATCCACCACCGCCACCCCCCTCGCCTCCTCCCTCGACGTCCACGGCCGCCCCACAAACTCCCCCGTCCTCTTCGAACACCCCGTCGGCGCTGGTCGCGTCATCACCTTCTCCATCGACCTCACCGGCACCATCGTCCACGTCCAGCAAGGTCGCTCCGTCACCCGCGACGGCGTCCCCGCCCCCGACGGTACCGCCCCCGTCTCCGACGGCGTCCTCAAATCCGGCGACGGCGCAGTCCTCGACTGGCTCTTCGACCGCGACGAAGCCCCCGGCACCGGCACCCCCGCCTTCCTCCGCCCCGTCGCCGACCTCTGGCGCGACCTCCTCCTCCGCACCATCTTCCACTGTGCCTCCCTCGCCAAGATCAACCTCCCCGTCCTCTGGTACTGGCCGCGCAGCCTCCCCGCCGTCGCCCACATGTCCCACGACACCGACGGCTCCGACCCCGTCAAAGGCCACCGCCTCCTCGAACTCCTCGCCGAAGCCGACATCCACACCACCTGGTGCGTCATCCTCCCCGCCTACGATAACGATCTCCTCACCAGCATCCGCCTCGCCGGCCACGAACTCGCCACCCACTACGACTCCATGACCACAGGTCTCGACTTCTGCTCCGCCCAGTGGGATCGCCAGATCACCGAACTCATCGCCGCCTTCGGCCCAGACACCCCCCGCCCCGTCACCAACAAAAACCACTACCTCCGCTGGGAAGGCGACATGGACGTCTTCGACTGGTGCCTCAAGCACGGCATCCAGTTAGACCAATCCAAAGGTGCCTCCAAAACCGGCGAAGCCGGCTACAACTTCGGCACCTGCCACCCCTACTTCCCCGTCCGCTTCAATGGCGACACCGTCGACGTCCTCGAACTCGCCACCCCCACCCAGGACCTCCACGTCTTCGCCAAAGAAGAACTCTTCGACTCACTCCTGCAAGTCGCCCTCCGCCACCACGGCGTCCTCCACCTCCTCTACCACCCCGCCCACACCTCCCGCGACGACGTCGGCGGCTCCCTCGTCCGTTCCGCCGCCAAAGCCAAATCCGCCGGCCTCGAATGGTGGACCGGCCGCCAGCTAAACTCCTGGGAACGCGCCCGCCGAACCGTCCAGTGGCAATCCGATCACTCCCTCCGCGCCTCCGCCAACCTCCCCGCCGCCACCATCCTCCACCTCAACGGCACCACCGGCCCCACCGTCACCCGCTGGGGCTTCAACTTCTCCGTCACCACCGTCGACTTAGTCGCCGGCAAATCGGTCCAACTATGAAACTCCTCTCCTTCATCGTCCTCCTTCTCTCCATCGCCACTCCAACCACCCGCGCCCAGGACACTCCCACCCGCGAGCCCCAATACCCCCTCAAAACCCAGCGCATGATCTACACCGACGCCGAGATCGCCACCGCGCGCCAGAACGTCGCCAAATACAAATCCGCCAAAAAGGTCTCCGACGAACTCCTCCACACCGCCGACCGCTGGGCGGACATGAGCGACGACCAGCTCCGCAGCCTCCTCACTTCCTCCAAGGTCCCCCGCGCCTTCGATGTCTCCACCGCCGGCTGCCCCCACTGCGGCCACGCCATCTTCGAAAAAGCCGGCCAGTACGGCTGGATCATCGACCCCGAACACCCCTTCAAAGTCAAATGCCCCAACTGCGGCTCGGTCTACCCTTCCAACGACTACTCTTCCTATTACAACAGCGGCTTCAAAGACAAAAAAGGCTGGGACACCCCATACGTCGATGACGGCTGGGGCTGGAAAGACCCTAAAACCGGCGAAAAATACTGGTTCGTCGCCTTCTACAACCACTGGATGTACCTCCGCAACCTCGTCCCCGGCATCAACGCCATGTCCAAGGCTTACCTCCTCACCGGCGACAAACACTATGCCCACAAAGCCGCCGTCGCCCTCGAACGTATCGCCGAAGTCTATCCCGCGATGGACTACGAAAACCAATCACGCTACGGCGAAATGATGAAAGCCATCGGCTCCCACTACCCCGGCAAAATCGTCAACCACATCTGGGAGTGCGGCCTGGTCACCAGCCTCGCCCAGTCCTACGACGCCGTCTGGGAAACCCTCGACTCCGACGCTGACCTGCAAAAATCCCTCGCCAAGACCGGCCCGCAAATCCGCTCCTTCATCGAAGCCAACCTCCTCGAAGACGCCATCGATTCCGTCCTCGACGGAAAAATCCAAGGCAACTTCGGCATGCACCAGGAAGCCATGACCACCCTCGCGTTGGCCCGCCAATACGGCGATCACGACAAATGGCTCGGCGGGATGATCACCCGCAACACCAGCAGCCCCGACAACCTCGGCCTGGAGTACGCTCTCTATGACCGCGTCTTCCGCGACGGCGTCCCCAGTGAAACTTCGCCGGAGTACAACTTCATCTGGATCCGCGCCATCTCCTCCTACGCCCCTCTGCTTCAGCGCGCCGGCTACGACGTCTTCGCACTCCCCAAAACCCACCGCCTCTACGACGCGTATCTCGAACAAATCATCGCCCGTAATTTCAACGCCGACCTCGGCGACTCCGGAACCGTCTGGGGCGGCCTGGCAACGACAGCCCCCACCATCCCCGCTGCTGCTTTTCACGCCTATAAAGATCAGCGCTTTGCCGACTTCCTCGGCTCACTCGGAGCCGCTGGCGAAAAAGGATTCAAAACCTTCGAATCGCTCCTTTCCCCACCCATCATGTCCACCGCAACGACGCGCCCCACCCAGCCATCGCGCCTGCTGGATGGTTATGGCCTGGGTATCCTCAACAACCCCGCCGACTCCATCGCCGACTCCATGTATTACGGCTGGCGCGCCGGCCACGGACATTTCGACCGCCTGGGTTTTGAACTATTTGCCCAAGGCGTGCCACTCATGCCCGACTTGGGATACCCCGACGAAATGAACGATTTCGTCCCGGGCATCTACACCTGGTCCAAAAACACCATCTCCCACAATTGCGTCGTCGTCGACGCCCACCGCCAGACCGCCAATGTCCCCGGCACGGTCGAACTCTTCGCCAACTCCCCCTTCGCTCGCATCATCGATGTCGAAGCCAAAGAAACCTACCCGCAATGTTCCTCCTATCGGCGTGCCATGCTGATGGTCGACACCGGCGCCGCCGACAGCTATTTCGTCGATTTCTTCACCGTCGCCGGCGGCCACGAGCACGACTACAGCCTACACGGTCCCCCCGGCGCATTCTCCAGCACCGGCGGAACTTGGTCTGACCCCCAGCCTGGCACACTCGCCGGCAAAGACGTACCCCTCGGCGCTATCTACGACCAACCCAGCCTGAACGCCAAAACCGGCTACCACGACTACACCGGCTCCGGCTTCCAACACCTCACCCACGTCCGCACCCTCCAATCCGGCGAACCCGTCGCCGAATGGCAGTACGAAAAGAAACACCGCGCACACCTGCGCATTCGCGTCCTTCCGCAAGAGGGCCAAACCCTCCTGCTGGCCGAGGCCCGCGTCTCCCCGGTGAAATATCCACAAATCCTTCATTACCTCATCGCCCGGCGAACCGGCGAAAACCTCACCAGCCGATTCGTCAGCATCATCGAACCCTACGGCTCGACACCCATCATCGATTCTGCCACTCAGATCATGACAGGGTCCGTCTCAGCGGTTGAAGTAAAGCGCGATAAAGATCGCGACTTACTCATCTACGACCCTGCCGGCACTGACAAGAATATCGACGGCGTAGAAACCGACGCCCAGGCTGCCGTCGTCACCTTCAATAAAGCCGGCGAAGCCACCCGCGTCTTTTTCGCCGGCGGCTCGTTTTTGAAAGTAGGTGGAAAATCCTACACCGCCAATGCGCTGACCGGCACCGTCACTTCCACCGATCCGCAAAACACCCAGGTTCGGGTCAAAATCTCCAGCTCAATCGATCCCGCCACGCTCGTTGGCCGAGTAGTGCATTTTGAAAACGACCTTCATCGCACCGCACACCCGATCACCGCCGCCCGCATCGATGACAACGATCTCGTGCTCACCACTCAGGACGACCTCTTCGTCGGCCGCATCCATGTCACCAAAACAATCGGCTCCACTGTTCTGACGCAAACCCCGCTCCCCATCACGACCATCTATCCAGGCACATTGCTCACCGACGCCAGCTTAAATCCCGTCGGCCGCGTCAAAGAAGTCTCTCCCGGCAAAATTCAGCTCACCGAGCCGGTAAAAGATCAATCCCTCCCCACAAACCAAGATGCTTGGCTGGTCAATGTTGGCCCGGGGGATCAGTTGAAGGTACCTTCCTTATTCTGGTGGACCCGGTAAAGCCCACCCTTGCAGCAGGAGAATGCATCATGACTACGCTCGCCAATGCCCCACAAAAAATCGCCCTTCGCCCCCGCCCGGCCGTCGGCCTTGGTTATCAGATGATCGGCCAAGAGGAAGAAGACCTGGTCCTCCAGGTCGTCCGCAGCCGTCAGCCCTTCCGTTATTACGGAACGGACACCAAGAACCCCCCTTCCATGGCGGCGAATCTCGAAAAAGAATGGGCCGCCATGATGGGCGGAAAATACGCACTGGCCGTCACCAGCGGCACCGCCGCACTGGAAACAGCGCTAGGCGCACTGGCGATCGGCCCCGGCGACGAAGTCATCCTCCCCGCCTGGAGTTGGATTAGCTGCTGGACCGCCATCATCCGCGTCGGCGCAACACCCGTACTGGCGGAGATAGACGAAAACCTCTGCCTGGCCCCCGGCGAAATCACCCGCCTGAAAACCTTGCGCACCAAAGCCGCCATGGTCATTCACTTCCAAGGCGTTGCCGCCGACATGGATAAAATCGTCCCTGAATGCAAAGCCGCCGGCATCAAACTCATCGAAGACTGCGCCGAAGCCGCTGGCGTCACCTACAAAGGAAAATACGTCGGCTCCTTCGCCGACGTCGCCTGCTACTCGCTCCAATACAACAAAGTCATCACCAGCGGCGAAGGTGGCTTGGTGATGTGCAACGATCCCATCCTCTACGAACGCGCCGTCCGCATGCACGACCTCGGACAGGTCCGCCCCTATCACGCCCAAATCCTCGGCGGCAAAACCCAGGTCCCCGCATTCGCCGGCGATCAGTTCCGCATGAACGAACTTTCCGCTGCCATGGGATTGGCCCAGCTCCGCAAACTCGGCGAGCTCAAAAGCAAATGCCGAAAAATTCAGTCGATCATCCTGGAGAAATTGCAGGGATTGAAAGGCGTATCGATTCGGCCCGTCCCGGATCCGACCGGCGATCTTGGCTTTGAGATGTATGTCTACCTCCCGGACAAAGCCACCGCCGACGCCATCCGCCACAAGCTCGACGCCGCCAACGTCAACTGCAACAAAATCACCGGCACCTACAATCACTACGCCCGCGAGTACGGCCAAAACGGCCACGCCCATTCCCCCACTGCCTCCCCCTTCCACGACATCCAGATGCCCGCCAAGGGCTACCGCCCGCAAGACTTCCCGCGCACCGAATCCCTCGTCTACCGCTTCATCGCTCTGCCGATCGGCGTGAAATACACCGAAGAAGACGCCGTCTACATCGGCGACGCCTTCCGTCAGGCCCACGCTGAAGTTGTCGAAAACAACTCGGCAGGCGCATGACATGATGACCAGACCAAGATCAATCATTGATCGGGAAATGAAGCAAGAGGCGCCACTTATTCAAGCGAGTCGATTGGCTGGCGGCCGGATACCGTCACTCGATGGATTACGCGCCATTGCAATTGCTGGTGTGATTTTCACTCACGCCATGGCCAAGACAAATTACAGTCGTTATTGGATCCCATATATCACGGGCGTCGCTGGAACGCTGGGAGTCCAAATATTTTTTGGAATCAGTGGATTTCTCATCACGATACTGCTGTTCCGCGAACGAATGCGAACAGGATCCATCTCTATCCGAGGTTTTTATCTCCGTCGGATACTCCGAATCATTCCGGCGTATGTCGGATATCTTGCCGCAATTGCAGGTTTGGCCATGGCCGGTCTGCTCAATATACGCTGGCAAGAATGGGCTTACGTCCTGACATATACAACAAATTGGGCATATAAAGATGTCCAATGGGTGCTTGGTCATACCTGGACACTCTCGCTGGAAGAACAGTTCTATCTCTTCTGGCCTTCGCTTTTCCTATGGATTTCCGGCCGCCAATTGCGGCGATTACTTGTCGGCTATCTTGTCGCGGCCCCGCTGTTTCGATTGGCAGCAAAAATCGCGTTTCCAGATTATTTTCTGCTTCGGTACACCAGTGCGCCGGCATGCATGGATTCAATGGCAGTCGGATGTCTGCTCGCAATGGCGGTGTTTCATGGCATCCATGCCAAAGGCTGGCTTGAGCGATTACGCAAGGCGCCGAACCTGACTTTTCTGGCTTCAGCAATCGTACTCTGCTCCTCATTGGTGGCCGGGTTGATCGCACCGCCATACATGTTGCTCATCGGTCGGACCATCGATGCACTGGCGATTGGATCGCTGATTTGGGCAGCGGTCAATCTCCAACATGGGATGCTTTTCCGCATGCTGAATTCCAAGCCGTTTGCCGCGGTTGGAATTCTTTCTTACAGCCTCTATCTGTGGCAACAATTGTTCCTTTTTCCAAACTGCACATGGCTCGTCTGCCGGCCACCATGGAGCATTCTCCTGGCGATGGTCGCAGCCATTGCTTCCTATTTCATCATCGAGATGCCGTTTCTTCGACTCAAGGATCGGCTCGGATCGCGCCGGCACGGAAGTACGTAGCAATCACCAACACTTCTACTTTGCCGGCTTGTGTTCCATAAGGAACGCGATCAGATCATAGAAATCGCTCGCCGGAAGCACCTCGGAAAAATTCGCCGGCATCAGCGACGACTTGCTCTCAGACCGCTTCTGAATCTGATCCTTATTCACGGTCACTTCCTTACCGCGTGAATCTGTGAACGTCAGCGTATCGCCATTGTCTCGGCGCTGCAGACCCGTCAGCACCGTGCCGTCTTTCAGGAACAGATTGGAATAACGGAACGCCGGATCGACGTTGCGGTTCGGGTCCAGCACGTCTTCCATCACGCGTTCCAGCCCGCGGTTACCAATACCATCAAGCTGCGGCCCGACGGTCGCGCCATGTCCATCAATGGAATGGCAGACCATGCAGTTCTTGGAGAATATTTCTCCCCCGTGCTTGGCGTTAGGCCTCAAAAACCGCCAAGTCCCCGCTCGTTCAGTAATCAATTGCCTGATCCGATCATCCGGCGCCGGCAGCCCGCGCGTCAGTTGCTTGACCTTCCCTTTCACATCCTCCACGCCGACCGCGGTCAACCGGTCCGTCACCGAAGGATTGAACAACAGCGCCGCCGGTGCGGTTCCTTTTCCAACCGCATCCAAAAATGCTTCAGCGCCTGCCTTCGACGAACTCAGCGACGTCGCCAGAGCCAATTGCAAACCATTGGACGCACCCTTAAAACCGCCGATGATCGCCGCCCGCGCGCCTTCGGATTTCTCCGCCGCCGGTGCCAGCGTAGTCGCAATCTGCTGCCGCATTTCTTCCGGCCGTCCCGGGTTCGCCATCACCTCGGCCAGTGCCGGCATTCCGTCATCCGATCCGCACACCGCCAGCGCCAGCGCCGCCGCGGTCTTCGACTCCACGGTTGAATCTTCCGCATTCAACAATGCCGTCACGTCCGGCAGCAACTCCGTCAATTTCAACGAACCGACAATCCCGCATGCAACCTGCTTTCGCTTCTGCGAATCCGACGGACTCCCCAGCGGCATCGGCACAACCGATGGATTCAACCGGCCAAATGCGATCCACGCATACGCCCCGCCCTGATCCGCATCGGTGATTTCTAGATATCCCATCTGCCCGGCGTATTCTTTGGTATCCCAGGTGATATGTTTTGCCACATCGTTCCGCGGCGGAAATGCCCGCGCAACCACTTTCTTCTTATTCACCGTCATCAATCGAATCTTGTTCTCATGATTCGGCGCAGACCCCGGATCGCCCATATGACCCGCCAAGTAAAAGCTCAACGTCGGTGGAATTTCAAACGGCTTGGACGTTAGCACACCCGTCAACTGCTCCCCGCGCGGGCGGCTCGACAGAAGCTGCGCTTCGGTCCCGTCTTCGCATTGTCGCGGTTCATAGGTCCACGGATTCTCGCTTACTATTTTCTTCACTGGACCATTCGACCACGCCATATCCACGTTCTTGGCTTTTAACGCCTGCCCCGCCAGATCCACGCCCCACGCCCGCAGCGCCGGCGTCGGCCCCGTACCACGTTGCACCAGCCCATCACGAATCGAATTCAGCAGATCTAATTGAAAATCCACATCATTAGCAAAATGCTTCCGCACCACCGCGATCAATGAATCCAGATCCGCTCCGGTGACATTTTGCGCCGCCTGCTTCAGCACGCGCCCCGTATCCGCCTTATCGGCGACCTGGTCGATATGCCGGGTCAAAAACGCCGCCGATTCCGCCGTCGGCACCGCCAGCGCGATATCCACGATCGTGTGCATCTGATCATCGCCCAGCTTCATGTCTTCAGCGGCCTTAAACGCTCCGTCAGCCTTCAGTTGATCGCGCAGTGACATCCGCAACACATAAATCAAATGGGTATCCGCTTTGTCCGTACTCGCCAGCAACTCAAGCAATGGCGCCACATTGCTGGCATTCGGATGTTGCCCCAGCGCATCCGCCGCTGAGCGGCGTACCATGCCATCGGCATCCTTGAGCCCCGCCATTACGATCTGCTTCTGGGCCGGCGTCCAATCCTTTGTCTCTCCCAGAATTCGCACGACCTGCACGCGCGTCCCCGCATCCTCACTCTTGTTCATCTTCTCAAGCAGCGTGCCATCGCCGAGCCCATTCAATCGATAGAGCGCCCAAAGCGCATGCCGCCCGGCAAATGGCGATACGGTCCCTTCCAAAAATTTCTGCAACGGCTCAATCGCCGCCTCCCCCACGCGATCGGATAACTCATCCGTCGCCAGCATCCGTACCGCCAGATTCTGATCGCTCAGTGCATCAATCAACTGCTGCACCGACTGCGTCGTAAAGTTCGGCAGCTTCCCCCGCTCGGCGTGCGGCTCGGTCCCTTTATACGTGATCCGCCAAATCCTCCCCTTCGTATAATCCCGCAACGGATTATCCAGCGGCACCTCATAGTGTCCGATGATCTTGTTGTAAAAGTCCGACACATACACCGCCCCATCCGGCCCGACTTTGATCTGATTCGGCCGGAACCACGGATCGTCCGTCGTGACAAAATCCGGCTCTTCATGTGCCGTCGGACTCGATCCTGAATACGTGATCGAATCCCGATTAATCCGGCTCGTCACCACGTTCCCGACGAACATATTCCCTCGATATTCCGCCGGCCATTGCTCCGCCCCGTAGTACATCACCGCCGCAATCGCCGTCGACCCGTGCAGGTGATTCATCATTGGCGGTGCATACCCAAGACCATCCGTTCGCGGGCGCAGCGATTCGTAATACCCACCCCGCAACAGCGAATAAATCGGCTTCGAATGCGAGTCCGCCGAATAAAGATTTCCCAACGGATCCAGACACAAACCGAATGGGTTGGTCTGCCCATGTGTGTAAATCTCGATATGCGAACCATCGGTCTTGTAGCGATAGGTATGTCCCTGCGGCATCGTGATCGACTGCCCATCCAATCCATGCACCGTCGATGTATTCGCCCAGCCATGACACCCGTAAATCCATCCGTCAAACCCGCGCACGAAATTCGAACTCATCCCATGCGTATCCTGCGAGAAATCAAAAGGACCGTAATACGGCGAAACCTTGTCCGCCTTCCCATCCCCATCCGTATCCTGATAAAACGAAATCATCGGAATCGAATAGGCAAAGCACCCGTTCTTATACGGATACATCCCCACCGGAATATTCAACCCCGTCGCAAACGGCTCGATTGACTTGGTCGATCCATCATCATTAAACGTAATGATCTGGATCTTATCCTTCCCGGGCTTGTCCAGCGGCAAAGACGGAAACGGATATTCCGTCGTACACGACACCCACAACCGCCCCTTGTCATCAAACGCAATATTCATCGGCTTGCCGATCTGCGGCTCCGACGCCACCAACTCAATCTCAAACCCCGGCGGCAGATGAAACGCCTTCTGCTCCTCCTGCGGACTCAGCGCATCAGTCGGCCTGATATTCTCCCCGAACGGGTCCACCGCCGGTGCTGCCTGCAATGACACCTGCACGACTCCCAAAACCGCCAGCGCGATTGCGAAGCAAGATCGGTTCATCATTCTGATTTTCCTTTGGACGTGTGTGTGTGGACCTGAGTTCCAGAATTATGGACTGATATGATTATCACAGTCTCATCAGACAAAAAAGTACTTGAGTAATATGTATACGAAATTCTTGTCAGCGTTCATTTAATGCTACTGACCGGCCCAATACCTCGTTGAAAATTCCACAGTGCAACTTTCTCGATTTTGCCGCATGAATACATCAAGGAGACACCCTTATGCTTCATCGCCGATTAATCAGCCGCCTGCGCCGGCTCCGCGGATTTCTCATCGTCGTGTTGATCCTCACCGCGGTTCGTTCCGCAGTAGCGGACTGGAACGATGTTCCCTCCGGCTCCATGCGGCCCACCATCCTCGAAGGGGACCGCATCTTCGTAAACAAACTTGCTTACGATCTCAAAATCCCCTTCACAACCATGCACCTCGCCAAATGGGCCGACCCGCAGCGCAATGACATCATCATCTTCTACTCCCCCGAAGACGGCACCCGTCTGGTCAAACGTGTTATCGGCCTGCCCGGCGATCTCGTCGAACTTCGCAACGAACGCCTCTGGATTAATAACCAGCCCGCCTCCTATGCCCCCCTCGCGTCGAACGTCACCGCCTCCATCCCCCTCGAACAACAAATCGGCAATGACTTCGCTTGGGAATCATTCTCCCCTCTCATCAAGCATCCCGTCATGTCGACTCCGCACTTGCCCGCCATGCGATCCTTCGGCCCGATCAGCGTCCCCGCCGACCACTATCTCTTCCTCGGCGACAACCGCGACAACTCCAAAGACTCCCGCTACATCGGCTGCGTTGCGCGCGACCAAATCGTCGGCCGAGCTGTGGGCGTTGCGCTCTCCGTCGATCCCGATCACCACTACCTGCCACGTTGGGCACGCTGGGGCATGGGATTTAATCATTGAGGCTACAGTAGCCAAGAACCCATCAAAGAGTCACCAATCGTCGGCGTTCAAACCAATCCCATAGACCTTGCGCCGATGCATAAACTCTAGACTGATGGCTGCGATTTAGTGCATATGACATTATCAAGAGTACTCACTTTGCCGACATCCGCAGCCCGCACCCGCCGCCCCGCTTTGCCATTTTCCAGCAATTCATAAACGCTATATCCATACCCCTCTACCTGCGCCATCAAATCTTTCCCCGTCCGCCCCATGCCGGCCAGATCTTCTTCGGAGATCTCCATCACAAAATCGATCGCCATCCGCTTAAAAACTTCTTTGCCGCCATCCAACAGCAAAGGCTCGGCACCTTGAATATCGATTTTCATCACGTCTATCCGGCTGATCTTCTCGGACTCCACAAATGCATCCAGCGTCGTCGTCGGAACGGTAAACCGATTCGACAAAATTGACTGAGCATTATTCACGATCGACCCCATCCCTTGATTCTGGGTCTCCTCGGGGGCAACCGCCATCTCCACTGATCCAATCCGATCGGACAGCGCAACTCCGCAAACCTTGATGATTTCGCTCAGCCCATTGCGCGCAACATGCGCCTCCAACCGCGCCCGAACGTGCGGGACCGGTTCGAAAGCATAAACCCGCCCGGTTGGCCCGACCCTCCGGCCTAAATGCAGTGCCATCTCTCCAATGTTTGCCCCCACATCCATGCAGATCATCCCCGGCTTTACTCGATCAACAATAAAATGCTGTATGTTTGCTGAGTATGATCCAAATGCGAGTATATTTCGGTCCAGATAATAATAGGGGTTCAATCGCAGTTCGCTGCCCCATTCATCCTGTTGCCACCGATAATTCGCTTGATCCAGGCGGCCAAATCCTCGCGTCGCCAACCAATGCGTAACACGGCGCGGCGGTATCCCGCCAAACGGCCGTCCAATCTTCGCAACCCCCCAAAACAATGAACGGTATATTCCCTGAGTCATTCCTGAAATCTCCTGCCGCCAGATAGTATTCCCTGTTCCTATCGGCTCATCTTCTAATTCCACATCATTTCAACCGGGTTCTCAGAACCTTCTCAGGAATGACCAATAACTCGCTTTTGTTCAAAACAGCTTCAAATACGGCAGATCCGACCGACCCATCAAAAACTCATCCACCGCCCGTGCCGCCTGCCGCCCTTCGCTGATCGCCCAGACCACCAGCGACTGCCCACGCCGCATATCTCCCGCGGCAAACACCCCCGGTATGCTCGTCTCGTACTTCTCATTCACCTGCACGTTCCCGCGCGCATCCAGCTTCAATCCCAGTTGCGAAATTGCCCCAGTCGACTCCGGCCCGACAAAACCCATTGCCAGGAAACACAAATCGCAATCCATCTCAAATTCCGAACCCGCCACTTCTTTCATCGCCGGTCGACCATCCGCCCCTTTCGACCATTCCAACTTAATCCCGTGCAGCTTCGTAATGTTCCCCTTGTCGTCGCTGCTGAATGACTTCGTGCCCACAGCAAAGTCGCGGATATCCGCGCCAGTCAATCCCGCCGCCTCTTCGTGCGCCGACGACGTGCGATAAATCATCGGCCAATTCGGCCACGGCGCAACCCCCGCCCCCTGCCGCGATTCCGATGGCTTCGGGAGCAATTCAAACTGCCGCACCGATTTGCACCCCTGCCGAATCGACGTCCCCAAACAGTCCGCGCCAGTATCCCCGCCGCCAATGATGATGACGTGCTTCCCCTTGGCGTTGATCTGATCCTTGACCTGATCCCCTTGATTCACCTTGTTCTGCTGCGGCAAAAACTCCATCGCATAATAAACCCCCTTCATCTCCCGCCCCGGCACCTTCAAATCCCGCGCCGCCGTCGCCCCGCCGCAGAATACAATCGCATCATAATCCCGCCGCAGGTCTTCTACCTTGATGTTCACCCCAACATTCGCATTCGTGACAAACTTGATCCCCTCGGCTTCCATCAACTTAACGCGCCGATCAACGACGGATTTCTCCAGCTTGAAATTGGGAATCCCATACATCAGCAAACCGCCGATGCGATCCGCCCGTTCAAACACCGTGACCAGATGTCCCGCCATATTCAGCTGCGCCGCCGCTCCGAGCCCCGATGGGCCCGACCCCACCACCGCCACCTTCTTCCCCGTCCGCTTCGCCGGCGGCTTGGGCGTGATCCACCCATTGGCAAACGCATGATCAATAATATTCTGCTCGATCAACTTGATCGTGACCGGCTTCTCCACCGTCAAATTCAGCGTACACGCTTCTTCACAGGGTGCCGGGCAAATCCGCCCGGTAAACTCCGGGAAATTATTCGTCTTCAGCAGCATGTCCAATGCTTCATGCCACCGCCCGCGATAGACCAGATCATTCCACTCCGGAATGATATTCCCCAGCGGACACCCGGTGTTCCCATGACAAAACGGAATCCCGCAATCCATGCAGCGTGCGCCCTGATCCCGAAGCTTCTGCTCCGTCATTGGCTCATAAATCTCGTTCCAGTCCGTGATGCGCAAATGAACCGCCTTACGCTTCGGCATCTCGCGGGCGATTTCCTTGAATCCAGTCGGCTTACCCATTGGTCTTCTTCCAACAAAAGTCAGTGATCTCACTCTTGGCTATCTTATTTCGACGGAGCCGTCTGACGCTCAGACAACTGCCGGGCGCGTTCTTCCATCTCAGCACGATTTTCCAGCACCCTCCGATAATCCGTCGGAAGCACCCTCACGAAGTATCGTTGTTCCTTTTCCCAGTTGTCGAGAATCTCTTTGGCCTTGGTCGAACCCGTATACTTCAGATGGCTCTCAAGCATCCGCTTGATGTTGCCAAGGTCTTCTTCGCTCAATTGCTCATTCAGCGGCTCAACCAATTCCATATTGCATAGTTCCGGGAACGTCCCCGCGTCGTCGTACACATATGCGATCCCGCCCGACATTCCTGCTGCGAAGTTGCGCCCAGTCGGCCCGATCACCACGACCTTGCCGCCGGTCATGTATTCGCAGCCATGATCGCCAACCCCTTCGACGACCGCTTCCACGCCCGAATTTCGCACGCAGAACCGTTCCCCAACTACGCCGCGGATATACACCTCTCCCGCAATCGCGCCATAGCAGATCACGTTCCCCGCCAGGATATTCTCCCCGGCCTTGAACCGCGCCTCCTTCGGCGGATACACAATAATCCGCGCACCCGACAACCCCTTACCCACATAATCGTTGGCATCCCCCTCTAACTCCAACGTCAATCCCTTAGCGCCAAAGCACCCAAAAGACTGACCCGCCGACCCTTTAAACTTAAAGTGGATCGTATCGTCCGGCAGACCCGCCTGCCCATACTTCTTGGCGATCATCCCCGACAGCGTCGTCCCGACCGTCCGATTCACATTGATGATATCCAGATCCGCCCGCACCTTTTCCCCGCGCTCAAGTGCCGGCTGCGCCAGCGGGATCAGCTTCGTCTGGTCCAGCGATTTCTCCAGCTCATGATCCTGCTTGCTCATCCGGTAAGGCGTATCCCCCTGCCGCAATTCCGGCTTGTACAACAGCACCGACAAATCCAGATTCTTCGCCTTCCAGTGATTGGAAATATCCTGGAACTCCAGGAAATCACACTTGCCGACCATATCCGTCAGCTTGCGGAATCCCAGTTCCGCCATGATCTCGCGCAGCTCCTCTGCCACGAAAAACATGAAATTGATCACATGCTCCGGTTTCCCCACAAACTTCCGCCTGAGCTCCGGATCTTGCGTCGCCACCCCCACCGGGCAAGTATTCAAATGACACACCCGCATCATGATGCAGCCCGACGCAATCAGCGGCGCGGTCGCCATGCCGAATTCCTCAGCGCCCAATAGCGCCGCAATCGCCACATCGCGCCCGGTCTTGATCTGCCCATCCGTCTGCAGATAGACCCGCCCGCGCAAACCATTCATCGTCAGAACCTGATTGGCTTCTGCCAATCCCAGTTCCCACGGAATGCCTGCATACTTCAGCGACGTCAGCGGGCTGTTTCCCGTCCCGCCCGAATCGCCGGAGATCAGAATATGATCCGCCTTTGCTTTGGCGACGCCTGCCGCGACCGTGCCGACGCCCACTTCCGCCACCAGCTTCACGCTGACGCGCGCCGCCGGGTTAGAATTCTTCAAATCATGAATCAGTTGCGCCAAATCCTCAATCGAATAAATATCATGGTGCGGCGGCGGCGAAATCAGCGAAACCCCCGGCGTCGAATGCCTGATCTTCCCGATATATTCATCAATCTTCGTCCCGGACAACGCCCCACCCTCGCCCGGCTTAGCGCCTTGCGCCATCTTGATCTGCAATTCATCCGCATTGGACAAATATTCAATCGTGACGCCAAACCGCCCCGACGCCACCTGCTTGATCGCCGACCGGCGCATCGTCCCATCCGCATCCGGCTTAAACCGCCGCGGATCTTCCCCACCCTCACCGGTATTGGACTTCCCGCCGATCTTATTCATCGCCATCGCCAGGTTTTCGTGCGCCTCGGTCGAAATCGACCCCAGCGACATCGCCCCGGTCACAAACCGCTTGACGATCTCCTTGGCCGGCTCCACTTCCTCGATCGGCACGGGCGCCTGCATCCCCTTCTTAAACTTCA
This sequence comes from Tepidisphaeraceae bacterium, assembly GCA_035656825.1. GTDB lineage: Bacteria > Planctomycetota > Phycisphaerae > Tepidisphaerales > Tepidisphaeraceae > DASRRR01. The sequence goes on from DASRRR010000146.1 coordinate 19,932, forward strand.
ACAGCCCCCGCAGCGTGCAGCGATGCGTCGCCTCATCATTCAGTAACTGCGTGTATTCCTTGAACGTCTTGTAATTCTCTACCCGGACGGCATGTTGCAACTTGGCAACCGTCTCCGGGTTCCACATGTGATATTCCCCCTCTTTTCGCCACTGATACTGCCCGCCCATCGGTAGCACCGCGATCTGCGTGCTGATCTCAATCGGCGGAAACGCATGCCGATGCCGCGCCAAAGTCTCCAGCGCAATGATATCCAGCGACACGCCATTGATCCGGCTCGACGTCTTGGTGAAATACCGATCCACCACATCCTTCGCAATCCCGATCGCCTCGAAAATCTGCGCCCCGCGGTACGACTGCACCGTCGATATCCCCATCTTCGACGCGACTTTCAAAATCGCCTTGTTGGCGGCCTTGATGTAATTCTTCTTCGCGTGCTCATATTCCAGCCCCGGCGGAAGAAGCCCTTCCTTATGCAGGTCCGCAATCGTCTCAAACGCCAGATAGGGATTGATCGCCCCGGCACCATATCCAATCAGCAGACAGAAGTGATGCGCTTCCCGCGCTTCACCCGTCTCGATCACCAGCCCGCACTGCGTGCGAATCCCCTCGCGAATCAAATGATGATGCACCGCGCTGGTCGCCAGCAGCGACGGAATCGGCGCTTTCTCTTTATCCACTCCGCGATCCGACAGGATCACGATCGTCGCCCCATCGCGCACCGCGGCAGCAGCATCAACCATCAACTGCTCAAGCGCCTTCTCCATCGTCCCCGGCCCGCCGGTCACGTTGAAGATCATCGGCAACGTCACCGACTTCATCTCCGCCACCGACACCTGCCGCAGCTTCTCCAGATCCACATTGCTGATCACCGGATACTTTAGCTTGATCAGATGCGCATGCTTCGGCGTCTCTTCCAGCAGATTCCCCTCACGCCCGAGATACGTATACAGCGACGTAACCAATTCCTCCCGCAACGCATCCAGCGGCGGATTGGTCACCTGCGCAAATAACTGCTTGAAATATGCATACAACAACTGCGGCTTCTCACTCAAACACGCCAGCGGCGTGTCCGTCCCCATCGACCCGATCGCCTCCTGACCCGTCACCATCATCGGCGACAAAATCAGCTTCAAATCCTCATTCGTATATCCAAACGCATGCTGCCGATGCAGCAGCGTATCATGGTCCGGCTGATGCACGTTCGACGGGTTCGGCATCTGCTCGATGTCGATCAGTTGTTCTTCCAACCAGCGCCGCCACGGCCGCTTATCCACCAGTTCCTGCTTGATCTCCGCATCATCAATGATGCGCCCCTTCTTCGTATCAATCAGGAAAATCTTCCCCGGCTGCAAGCGCCACTTCTTCACCACGTCCTCGGCCTTCACCGGGATCGTCCCCACTTCCGACGCCATGATGACCAAATCATCCTTCGTCACGTAATACCGGCTCGGCCGCAACCCATTGCGATCCAGCACCGCCCCAACCAGTTCACCATTCGTGAACACAATCGAAGCCGGCCCATCCCATGGCTCCATCAAGCAGGCGTGATACTCATAAAACGCCTTCAAATCCGCATCCATCAACTGATTATTCTGCCAAGCCTCCGGCACCATCATCAGCACCGAATGCGGCAGCGACCGCCCGTTCACCGCCAAAAATTGCAGCGCATTATCAAACGTCGCCGAGTCCGACCCGGTCTCGGTCAGCAGCGGGAACATTTTCGACAACTCATCGCCAAACACTTCCGATTGCAAAGAGCCTGTGCGCGCCCGCATCCAGTTCCGGTTGCCGCGCAGCGTATTGATCTCGCCGTTATGCGCGATGTAGCGATACGGATGCGCCAGCCGCCATGCTGGGAATGTGTTGGTGGAAAATCGCGAGTGAACGATCGCCAGATGGCTCTGGAAATCCGCATCTGCCAGATCCGGGTAATACGCCCGCAACTGATCCGCCGAGAGCATCCCCTTATAAACCATCCGGTTTGTCGACAGGATGCAGATATAAAAGAACTCCCGCGCCGCGTCGCTGATCCCTTCGCCGAACTCGATCAGATTTTCCGTCCGCTGGCGCACCAAATACATTCGCCGATTGAAATCCGTGCGGTTATAGAACGTCTCCCCCATCCCAACGAACACCTGCATCACCCGCGGCTCTTTCGCCAGCGGCGTCGGTCCAATGTCCGCCTTCTTCGCATCCGTCGGCACATCCCGCCACCCGAGCACCACCATCCCATACCCGCGCACAACCTTCTCGAATATCTGCTGGCACTCCCGCCGCGCCGTCAAATCCTTCGGCATGAAGATCATCCCCGCGCCATATTCCCCGAGCTTCGGCAGCTTGAACCCCAGCCGCTCCGCCTCGCGCCGAAAGAACTTATCCGGCATCGACACCAGAATCCCCGCCCCGTCCCCGCTATTGCTCTCGCAACCACACGCCCCGCGGTGGTTCATGTTCTCCAGCATCGTCAGCGAATCACTGACGATCTTATTGGACCCTTTACCCTTGATATGACAGATGAACCCGACGCCGCAGGCGTCATGCTCAAATGCCGGGTCATAGAGTCCCTGAGACGAGGGGAGACCACTCACGCTGGATTGGTACGGCTTGTTCATAACTCGTGTCTTGTTTTACAAGTCTGCCGGGCGTCAATACTTAACCATCGAACCCTCAAGGCTCGCCGGCGCGGAACGTGATATTGTAGCTATTCCGTCAGAAATTTCAGCTTCACTCCAAAAATATCATACATTGGCCTGATCCCCGGTTCTGGCCCCATCTCATCGCTACAAACCGCCCCAATCACCCAGATTCACCACGGTTTCCGCTACAAATAAACTGAATTCCCGCCAGAAAAAGGCTTGTAGCAATTATCTCCGCCGTCTTATTATCACTTGCCTCGTCTAGACCAGTTTTAGCCAAAGGAACATCATGAATTCACTCACGCGCACACGTTCCATTTTCATGCTCGCCATCACAGCCGCTTTGCCTACCGCCATCACCCGCGCCATCGTCGCCAACCCCTCCCCCACCTACAACATCTCCCTCGTCTACAGCCTCGGCGGCGACCTCAATCTCGCCAGCGACCTCAATGACCTCGGCCAAATGGTCGGCTCCAGCACTTTCAGCGGCCAGGAAGGCAGCCCCCACGCCATCCTCTTCAGCAACGGCCAGCTCACCAACCTTCAACCCCTCATCAACGACAACAACTACAGCACCGCCAACGCCATCAACAACGCCGGCATCGTCGTTGGCTCGGCCAGTCCCGGTTCCACCAACACCCCCCTCGCTTACGCCTACAACTCTCAAACAGGCGTCACCACTTCCCTCGGCACCCTCGGCGGCACCTACCTCGGCGGATTCAGCGCCGCCGACGACATCAATAACTCCGGCACCATCGTCGGCTCCTCTTACGTCTCCAATACCACCTTCCAGGAACACGCCTTCATCTACGACCCCTCCACCCAATCCATGTCCGACATCGGCACCCTCGACTCCGACCAGGTCAGTGCCGCCCGCGCCATCAATGACCAAGGCCTGGTCGCCGGCGTCTCCGTCGCCACCGTCGGCGGCTCCAACCAGCGCTCCTTCCTCTACGACCCTTCCTCCTCCTCCATGACCAACGTCAGCGCCCAAGTCGGTAGCGCCCTGACCAACCTGGGATTGTCCGGCGCTTCCCATCAACTCCTCAACGACTCCCCCGGCTCCCTTAACGACTCCTCCGTTGTCGGCATCGCCACCGTCGGCACCCCCGGCGATCTTGCCAACGCCATCAACTACGCCTACGTCTACTCCACCGTCACCGGACAAGCCTCCATCCTCGGCAACTCCATCGGCGGCTTCTCCACCACCGCCAATTCCATCAACTCCAACAGCCAGATCGTCGGTGCCTCCTACGACGGCTCCGCCAACCACGCCTACATCTATAACTCCTCCACCGGTCTCATGACCGACCTCAACACCGTCGCCAACGTCCCAACCGGCTTCGTCCTCTCCGACGCCCGCTCCATCAATAACAACGGCCAGATCCTCGTCACCGGCACCGCCGGCACCACCACCGAATCCTTCATCCTCAGCCCCAACACCATCTCCTCCGCCCCCGTCACCGGCGATATCGACGGCAACCCCGTCGTCGTCACCGTCAACGGCGGCTCCTCCACCCCAGGCGGCGTCTCGGCTACCTTCAACATCTCCTCCGGCATCTTCTCCGCCTACTACACCCCCCAATCCATCTCCTCCCTCATCTCCACCAGCGGCCCCCTTGATTTCAACGTCCCCTCCACCGACTCCTCCATCCAATCCTGGTACCTTCTCTTCCAAGGTAACCTCAACGACTACTACATCCCCGTCTCCTTCACCTACGATCCCTCTCTTCTCCCCGCCGGCACCGACCCGTCCGACCTCCGCATCTACCACTACGAACACGGCCAGTGGATCCTCCCCGACAACGAAATCGTCGATACCCTCAACCACACTATCTCCTTCCAATCCGAGGGCTTCTCCCCCTTCGCCCTCGGCCTGGCTAACCTCCCGGAACCCACCTGCCTCTCCTTCCTCGCGTTTGGCGCTATCGCCTGCTTCCGGCGCCGAACACATTAATTCCGCTGGAAAAACTGAAAGGCTCGACATTTCCGTCGAGCCTTTCATCTTATTAAAGCTTGAGCAAATTCAGGAAGCTCACGCCATCGACTTCTTCGACAGCCCCTTCCATGCCGCCAGCAGTCCAAGCAAGCCAGCGCCTCCCCACACCGACGCCGGCACCGGTACAGCGCTGACGCCCTGGGCCGAGACGTAGAAATCACCGAACTGATCCAACCCGGCTGAATCTGAAAATGTAAAAACGAAATTGATATCGTACGTCTTCACTTCACCAGCCGACATAGCGCCAAAATCAAAAAACGGCACGCTCATCGACGAATTAGTCGTAATCGCGGGCGCCCCGTCAAATGAATAAGGCGTCCCCGTCCAGCCCGGCCCGGTCAGTGTCGAATTCCCGACCGTCGACAACGGCAGATCACTCTCGGGCACGCTCGCCGTAATCGTCATCGCTACGCTGCTTCCGGTCCCCGCGAAGTTCGCCTCATAAAACGCCTGAAGTCCATCATTCCAATTCAGCGATTCGTACCCGCTGTAATCGGCATCATTGGTGACTGCCAGTTTGCCAATCCAGTTCCATCCAAAATACATCCCGACATCGCTTTGTGCCGAGCCGTTATTTGTAAAGGTCTGATTGGTATAAGACACAGTCGCGACATTGCCCGAAACCGAGTAGCCGGCCGTACCGCCTAATGTGCTGGCCAAATCATTGTCTTCACTCCAGGCATAACTCGCAGCCTTGGCTCCGGTGGAAAAACCCGTCACTAGCAACGCGCCGGCCAATGCCAAAAGATAACGCTTATTCATGATCCCTCTCCAAAAAAATAAAAAGTGAACATCCATCCGCCCAATGGATGACGAACCCGGAAGACTACCCTGCACAGCCATCTTTTCAATTACAAACAAAGCGATTCCCCAAAAACCGCAACATCTAATCACGCGTGTCCGAACTTCGCCCGCAGATTTCCGTGATTTGCCGCATTTCTGCCGCCAACGCCGCCGTAACCTCCCTCGCCTCCATCCTCCACCCCCAATTCCCCCCCACCACCCCCGGCACGTTCATCCGTGCTTCATCCCCCAGACCCAGCCAATCCTGCATCGGGATAATTGCCGTATCCGCCACGCTGGTCATTACCACTCGAACCATCTCCCGTGAAATCGTTGCCTGAGTCCCTCCGAAATACTCCAGCGCCATCCGCTTTTTCTCTTCGTCCAAGGAATGAAACCACCCCGCCGCCGTGTGGTTGTCATGCGTCCCCGTATACGCCACACACTTCCGCACATATTCATGCGGCCGGTGCATCTCGTGATCCCGATCAAACGCCATTTGCAACACCCGCATCCCCGGAAACCCAAACTCCTCTCGCAACGTCACCGCCCCCGGCGTAACGATTCCCAAATCCTCCGCAATCACCGGAAACTTCCCGATCCGCTGCCGCATCGCCTCAAAAAATTCCTCCCTCGGCCCAGGCGTCCATTTCCCCTCTTTCGCCGTCTTCGCATCCGCCGCAACCGTCCACGCTCGATAAAACCCCAGAAAATGATCGATCCGCACCGCATCAAACCGCCGCGCCATCGCCGTAAACCGATCCCCCCACCATTTATACCCCTCCGCGCGATGCGCCTCCCACCGATAATGCGGATGCCCCCACAATTGCCCGTCCGCCGTAAACGCATCCGGCGGAGCCCCCGTCAATACCGTCGGTCTTCCCTGCCGATCCAACCGAAACAACTCCTGATGCGCCCACACATCACTCGAATCATACGCCACAAAGATCGGCAGATCTCCGATCAACTCCACCCCTCGCTCATGACAATGCGCCCGAAACCGCCGCCACTGCCGATCAAATTCATATTGCATCCACCGATGAAACCGCACCTCCGCCTGATACTGCTGCATCGCCTCCTTCATCGCCCCCGGCTCACGCAACCTCAAATCCCGCTCCCATTCATTCCAAGCCTTCCCCCCATTCGCATCATGCAGCGCCGAATACAACGCCAAGTCATCCAACCACCCCTCATTCTCCTGACAAAACATCGCCAGCCCACGATCCTTCTTCTCTCCAAACGCCGCATACGCCTTCCGCAACATCTCCGACCGCGACGCCGTCACCGCCTTAAAATCTACATCCGTCCCCTTCCCCCGCTCCATGCTCTGCGCCCGCTGCACATCTCCCTTGGTCAGCAAACCCTCCTCCATCAGCATATCCAGACTGATCAACCAAGGATTCCCCGCAAATGCCGAATACGACGAATACGGACTATCCCCCCCACCCGAAGGCGTGATCGGCAACATCTGCCACCACCGCTGCCCCGCCGCCGCCAGAAAATCCGCAAACCCATACGCCCCCTCCCCCAAATCCCCCGCCCCATACCCCGACGGCAACGACGTCAAATGCAGCAAAACCCCGCTCGAACGCTTCTGAAAACCAAATGTGCCATCCATGCGAATCCACCCACAAATTTGATGCTATTCCTTCTCGTTCCGCTATTATATGACAAGAACTCAGACGTCTCTCTGGAGGGAGCTTACATGTTCAATCATACAAAGCGTGCGCACGCAGTCCGGCTTTTCATCGCCGCCGCTGCCGTCTTCATCCCCACCATAACCCAAGCCGCCGATTTCTGGACCGGCCAGAATAGCCAGCAATGGAACGACCCCGGCAACTGGTCCGCCGGCCTGCCCCAATCCGCCGACGACGCTATCAACACCCTCGGCACCTCCATCCTCTTCAACACGAACGCCACCATCAACAGCTTCTCCGGCAACGCCCCCCTCCTCCTCCAGAGCGGCACCCTCTCCGGCAGCCAATCCAGCGCCGCCAGCACCATCCTCGCCGCCCCCCTCTCCATCGACGGCGGCCAGCTCGCCAACCTCACCCTCTCCGCCGCCTCCTCCGTCTCCCTCTCCGGTAACGGCAGCAACGCCTTCGCCAACGTCATCTTCAACGCCTCCCTCTCCGCTGACATCGGTGCCTACCTCCAACTCTACAACGCCAATACCCTCAATGGCTCCATTAATCTCAACGGCGGCGGCAACGGCATCCAATTCCACGACGGCAACGCCTCCCTCACTATCTCCTCCACCGGCACTCTCCACGGCCAAGGGCAAACCTACAACAACTTCGGTGGCGGAACCCTCACCAACAACGGCCTCGTCTCCGCCGATGTCGCCTCTGCCACTCTCGCGCTCAACAACTCCAACCTCACCGGCTCGGGCGCCTTCGACGCCCGCAACGGCGCTACCCTCTCCATCGGCGGCCTGCTCAACGGCAACAACGCCTCCGTCACCGTCGACTCCACCAGCCGCGTCCAAATCGACGGCGGCGGTCTCACCGGCTCCATCTCCTCCACCACCGGCACCGGGCTCTCCTTCTCCTCCAGCGGCAACAACTACATCTCCTCCGCCTCCGTCGCCGGCACCCTCACCTTCGACCAAAACGCCTACGCCCAGCTCTATAGCAGCAACACCCTCACCAGCGGCCTAATCCGCATCAGCAGCACCGCCAACGGCATCCAGTTCCACGACGGCAACGCCTCCCTCACCATCGCCGCTGCCGCCTCCCTCCGCGGCTATGGCATCACCTACAACAACTTCGGCGGCGGCATCCTCACCAACAACGGCACCATCTCCGCCGACATCCCCTCCCAAACCCTCTACCTGCAAAACTCCAACCTCACCGGCTCTGGTCTCTTCACCGCCGAAAACGGCGGCACTCTCTCCATCAGCGGCGGCGCTACCCTCAACGGCTCTGCCGCCAGCATCACCGCCACCGCCGGCACCGTCCTCATCGACGGCGCAACTGTCACCGGCTCCTTCGCCTCCTCCACCGGCACCGGCATGACCTTCTCCTCCAGCGGCAACAACGCCATCTCCTCCGCCTCCATCACCGGCAACCTCACCCTCCCCCAAAACGCCTACACCCAAATATATTCCTCCAACACCGTCGGCGGCACCATCTCCCTCTCCTCCACCTCCAACGGCATCCAATTCCACGACGGCAACGCCCTCCTCACTCTCTCCCCCGGCGCAACCCTCCGCGGCTACGGCGTCACCTACAACAATTTCGGCGGCGGCACCCTCGCCAACAACGGCACCATCTCCGCCGACGTCTCCGCCCAAACCCTCTCCCTCAATAACTCCAATATCACCGGCGCCGGCGTCTTCCAGGCCGTTAACGGCGGCATCCTCTCCATCGGTGGCCTTCTCACCGGCAACGCCGCCACCATCCACTCCGACACTGGCTCCGTCATCATTAACGGCGGCTCCGTCACCGGCACCTTCGCCGCCTCCACCGGCAACGGCATCAACTTCTCCTCCAATGGCAGCAACTCCCTCTCCTTCGCCACCATCAACGGCAACCTCACCGTCGCCGCCGACGGCTACGCCCAAATCTTCAACACCAACACCGTCAACGGCACATTGAACATGGCCGGCACCTCCAACGGCATCCAACTCCACGACGGCAACGCCTTCCTCACCATCGGCTCCTCCGCCCTCCTCCGCGGCTATGGCACCACCTATAACAACTTCGGCGGCGGCACCCTCATCAACAACGGCTCCATCTCCGCCGACACCCCCGGCCAAACCCTCCTCCTCGCCCACTCCAACACCACCGGCTCCGGCAATTTCGACGCCGGCAACGGCGGCGTCCTCTCCATCGCCACCTCCCTCTCCGCCAACAATGCCACTCTCACCGTCGACAACTCCCCCGGCAGCGCTATCCTCCTAGCCGGCGGCACCATCTCCGGCACCATCCTCTCCTCCACCGGCTCAGGACTCACTCTCTCCTCCAACGGCAACAACGCCATCTCCTCCGCCTCCCTCGCCAATGACATCACCATCCCCTCCGACGGCTACGTCCAGCTCTACAACTCCAACACCATCTCCGGCGCCATCCACCTCGCCAGTACCTCCAACGGTATCCAATTCCACGACGGCAATACCCTCCTCAATCTCACCGGCTCACTCCGCGGCTTCGGGCAAACCTACAACAACTTCGGCGGCGGCGTCCTCAACAACTCCGGCACCATCGCCGCCGACGTCCCCGGACAAACACTCTCCATCAGCAACTCCTTCCTCCACAACACCGGCTCCATTTCCGTCTCCGCCGGCGCGACCCTCTCCATCGCCGCCTCTCTCAACCAATCCGCCGGCTCCATCTCCGTCGACGGCGACCTCCTCTACTCCCCCACCCTCCTCGTCAGCGGCGGCACCCTCACCGGCAGCGGCACCATTCACACCTCCGTCGAAAACGCCGCCGGCATCCTCTCCCCCCACCTCCTCACTATCACCTCCGACTACCAGCAAGACCCCGCCGCCACCTTCCTCATCTCCCTCTCCGGCACCACCACCTACGACCACCTCGCCATCGGCAACAACGCCTCCTTCGCCGGCACCCTCGACGTCAACCTCGCCGGCGGCTTCACCCCCCAGATCGGCGACTCCTTCGACATCGCCACCTGGACCGGCTCCCAAACCGGCTCCTTCTCCCTCACCTCCGACACCGGCCTCCAATACTCCGCCGACTACGGCTCCCCCTCCTCCCCTCGCCTACGCATTACCCTCACCGCCATCCCCGAACCCACAACGTTCGCCCTATCCGCCTTTACCTCCCTCTTCCTCCTCCATCGCCGCCGCTCCATCCGTTGATTTCGTCGCATCGGCGTCTCGCCGATGCCTCTTCCATTTGCCCCCCGCCCCCCTGCGCATACACTATCCCCCCCTATACATCAGGAGCATCCCCATGTCCCCACAACCCGTCCTCGCTGTCGTCAGCGTCCTCGGCAAAGACCAGAAAGGCGTCGTCGCCCAGTTCGCCACCTACATGGCCGACCGCGGCATCAACATCCAGGACATCGAACAACGCGTCGTCCGCGGCTTCTTCGTCATGGACATGCTCGTCAACCTCGCCGACCTCTCCGTTGACCTCTCCGAAATCATCACCGGCCTGATCTCCCTCGGCAAAACCCTTGACATGGAAGTCCGCGTCCACCTCCACTCCGAACGCAAACCCAAACGCACCGCCATCCTCGTCTCCAAAGAACCCCACTGCCTCGAACACCTCATCGCCCAGCACAAAGCCAAACACCTCAACGGCCAGTTCACCGTCATCCTCGGCAACCACCCCGACCTCGAACCCATCGCCACCGCCGCCGGCTTCAAATTCGCCTGGCACCCCCACACCGACCTCGCCGCCCACTTCGCCTGGCTCCTCACCCAGCTCAATCAGCACAACATCGACCTCGTCGTCCTCGCCCGCTACATGCGCATCCTCCCCCCCGAAATCATCAACGCCTACCGCTACAAAATCATCAACATCCACCCGTCATTACTCCCCTACTTCCCCGGTGCCGCCCCCTACAAACAAGCCTACGAATCCGGCGTCCGCGTCCACGGCTGCACCGCACACTTCGTCACCGAACAACTCGACGAAGGCCCCGTCATCCTCCAGGACGTCTTCCACATCAACGTCGGCGTCGATAGCCTCGACACCATCAAAGAAAACGGCCTAAGCCTCGAAGCCAAAACCCTCTCCGAAGCCGTCCGCCTCCACCTCAACGAAGAACTCGTCGTCGTCGAAGGCAAAGTCATCTTCAAACCCGGCATGTCCCGCTTCCTCACCACCGAACGCCCATCTTGAATCGCGCCACGCCGCAGCGTAGCTGCCGGATCACGGAGTGCTATCGAACTTCAGTAACGACCATCAAAAGGATTGATCTGATGTTTACTCTCATTCCTTCTTCTGCTCGATTATGGATGGCCGTTTTCTTCCTGCTCAGCCTGACCACGCTCTCTTCCGCCCAACCAACCTCCCAACCTTCCCACCCCAACATCATCCTCATCCTCGCCGACGATCTCGGCTACGCCGACATCGGCGTCCAAGCCGTCGAACCCGACGTCAAAACCCCTCACATCGACTCCATCGCCCACGACGGCGTCCGCTTCACCACCGCCTACGTCTCCTGCCCCGTCTGCTCCCCCTCCCGCGCCGGCATTCTCACCGGCCGCTATCAGGAACGCTTCGGCCACGAATCCAACCCCGTCGCCGCCTTCGACCAAAAATGGGGCCTCCCTCTCAACCAAACCCTCCTCTCCAACGAATTCCACCGCATCAACTACGCCACCGGCGCCTTAGGCAAATGGCACGAAGGGGATACCCAACCCTACTGGCCCCTCCAACGCGGCTTCGATGAATTCTTCGGCTTCGCCGGCGGCATGCACGCCTACTTCAACGCCAACCGCACCGCTGCCCAGGACGGCTTCAACGTCATCCGCCGCGGCAACGACCCCGTCACCGAAAAAGAATACCTCACCGACGCCATCACGCGCGAAGCCCTCTCCTTCATCGATCGCCACCAATCACAACCCTTCTTCCTCTACGTCGCCTACAACGCCCCCCACGTCCCCCAACAAGCCCCCCCGCGTTACCTCAAACGCTTCTCCGACATCACTGACCCCAAACGAAAAATCATGCTCGCCATGCTCGCCGCCGAAGACGATGGCGTCGGCGACATCCTCTCCAAACTCCACGACACCCACCTCGAAAATAACACCCTCGTCATCTTCCTCTCCGACAACGGCGGCCCCACCGCCGAAAACGCCTCCCGCAACGCCCCCTTCCGAGGCTTCAAAGGCCAAGTCTGGGAAGGCGGCCTCCGCGTCCCCTTCATGGCCAAATGGCCCGGCCATATCCCCGCCGGCAAAACCATCGACCAGCCCGTCATCTCCCTCGACCTCTTCCCGACTTTCCTCGCCGCCGCCGGCGCAACTCCCGACCCCAAACTCCAACTCGACGGCGTCAACATCCTCCCCCTCCTCGAAGGAAAACCCCAACCCAACATCCACCCCACCCTCTACTGGCGCTTCGAACCCCAATGGGCCATCCGCGACGGCCACTACAAACTTGAAACCGCTCGCGACCACGTCACTCGCCTTTATGACCTCTCCAAAGACCCCACCGAAACCACCGACCTCTTTACCGCCAAACCCGACATCGCCCAATCCCTGAAAACCAAATACGACAAGTGGGCCAGCCAACTCATGGCCCCCCTCTGGCCCGGCCGCCAGGAAGGCGATCAAACCATCGGCCAAATCGATGCCGAAGAAGCGACCGCTGATGCTGACTAATAAGGGATTGGTCACTTACAATCCTTCCATGTCGATGCGCGATAACTTTCACGTCACTTCAGCATATTCGTCGCTGCTGCGCGAACTCGGATTAGATGCTGAAACATTTTTTACGCATCCGGACATTCGCATCTGGCGGTCAATCACCGAACGCGAAAATGCGACGTTGGATGCGGTTCGGGGAGATGGGTCGGCTATCCGCTTGCATATCAAGAGGTACCGGGCGGTCACGGGGAAGAAGTCGCCGGCGGAGATGGAGGCGGAAGGGATTCGGCTATTGCAGCAGGCGGGGATTCCGACGGTGCCGCTGGTGGGACATGGGAGGTTGGCGGACGGGCGGAGTGTGATTGTGTCGGAGGATTTGGCCGGCTATCAAGCGGCCGATAAAGCAGTTAGCGAGGGGCTTCAAATACAACAATTAACCCCGGGATTGGCGGAGATGGTGGGAAAACTGCACAGGGCGGGGTTGCATCATCGGGATTTGTATTTGTGCCACTTTTTCGTCAATGCCGGCCTGGAGTTACGGCTGATTGATGCGGGGCGGGTGAAGAAGTTGCCGGGGAAATTGACGGCCTGGCGTTGGGTGGTGAAGGATTTGGCGCAACTCCTTCATAGCATGAGGGAAATAGGGATTTCGGATGCGGTTTTCTGGGACTATTTGGAGAAGTATGGCGTTAAGAAGGGGATGAGGAGCACGTTTTGGCTGGGAATTTTTGTGCGGATGAAGGCGGGGCGTATCGCGAGGCATGACCGCAATTTGCGCGCGGATCAGCCGATGAGGAATGTGTCGATTCCCAAATAGCGCGGTATACTCCGGATCGGAATGGTGGAAGCGTCAAAGATATTGATCGTGCAGCCTAATTGGGTGGGCGACGCCGTGATGGCGACGCCGATGCTTCGGGCGGTGCGTGAGTTATATCCGAACTCGCACATTAGTTATTTGATGCGGCGGTATGTGAAGCCGTTATATATGGGGATGCCCTGGCCCGACCAGCTCATAACGTATCGCACGGGCAAGAGTAAGGGGATTGCAGGGAAGGGGATGTTTGATCTGGCGGCGCGATTGCGGGCGGGGAAGTTTGAGCTTGCAATCCTTTTGCCCAACTCGTTTAAGAGCGCGCTGCTCTGCAAGATGGCGGGGATTCCGCGGGTGGTGGGGTATGAGCGCGATGGGAGGAGTTTTCTGCTGACGGATCGGCTGTTGCCGGTGAAGGAAAAGGGGAAATTTGTGCCGGTGCCGATCGTGGGGACGTATATGGGGCTGGCCCGTTATCTTGGTTCTCAGCATGGAGATATGAGGCTGCAATTGTGGGTGACCGATGCGGAACGCTGTGAGGCGGAGGAGGGGATGAGGCGGGCCGGGCTGGAGCCGGAGAAGATGGATCGGCCCGGGGCGAAAGGGGGCAAGCCGCTAGTGCTGTTGAATCCTGGGGCGCAGTATGGGGCGGCTAAGTGTTGGCCGGTGGAGAACTTTGCGGAACTTGGGGATCGGCTGATGAGTGAGCTGGGGGCGACAGTGGTGATCAGCGGGACGGCGCGGGAGCGCGGGATAGTGGATGGGATCTTGGGGCGGATGAAGAGGCCGGCGCTGGACTTATCGAAGGAGGGATTGACGCTGGGGGCGGTGAAGGAAATTGTGAGACGGTGCGATTTGATGGTGACGAACGATACAGGGCCGAGACATATCGCGGCGGCGTTCGAAGTCCCGGTGGTGACTATATTTGGGCCGACGCATATGGAATGGACGGAGATCAATTTTGCGCGGGAGCGCAAGGTGGCGATCAAGGTATTTTGCGGGCCTTGTCAGAAGAAGGTGTGTCCGCTGGATCATCGGTGCATGACGGGGGTGACTCCTGGGATGGTGTTTGGGAAGGCGATCGAGTTGCTGGGGAAGACGGCGGCAGCGGTGGGGTAGGTCGAAAAAGTTATACGGGGGCTGGGGGGATTCGTACGGAAGGCGTGGGAAAGTCGACGGATTTGGCGGGAAAGTGGTAGAAAAATAACGAGAAATTTTGGATTGGAGTGGCGGATGGGGCAGGACAGGCTGGTGGGGCGGGGAAGTAGTGAGAGGTTTTTAAAAGTCAGAAGTTGATATCGAATATTGCACCTTCAAATGGCATTAAACAATATAAATATATTCAATATTATCATTGTGCTAAAGTAGCTGGTAAGTAGCAGTGTCCCCCTTATTTTTTTGGTGGTGTTCGGGAAAGCGATCGTACTGGTAGACAAGACAGCAACTACGGTGGGTTAGGACCAAAAAAATATGCGGGGGAAATTTTGCGGAAGTAGCACATGATTGAAGTTGAAGTTCAAGATAAAAATTAGAAGTGGGGAGCAGGATCTTTTTGCTCCACCTCTTCCAATCCACATTTGTCCATTTTTTAGTCCGTCTATCAGAATCGGAGAGCACATCGCTATGCCTGTTGCCATGACTATAAGGACAACCAGATGCCCGGCCATGGCCGAGTGGAAATGCTGATTAATACTAAAGCCAGATGAAAATTTTGGAGGTTACCTATACACATAGTGCAAAGTAAACAAAAAGGGGGACACTGCTCCTTATTGACTCAGGTTTTATATTTTTAACATGACAGGATGGCTAGACAAGCGCGGAAGGCGGTGGATGGAGGGGTTTATCATGTGTTGAATCGGGGGAATTGTAAGATGGAAATTTTTGGGAAGGAGGGGGATTTTGCGGCATTTTTGAAGTTGCTGGAGGAGGGGCGCAAGCGGTATGGGATGCGGATACTTGGGTATTGCTTGATGGGGAATCATTGGCATCTGGTATTGTGGCCGCGGAAGGGGGAGGATTTGTCGAAGTTTATTGGGTGGGTTTGCACGACACATGTGCGGCGTTGGCGGGAACATCGGGGAAATGTCGGGGAAGGGCATTTGTATCAGGGGAGGTTTAAGAGTTTTCTGGTGCAGGAGGATCGACATTTTTTGATGGTGATGCGGTATGTGGAGGGGAATGCGCTGAGAGCGGGGATCGTCAAGCGGGCGGAAGAGTGGCGATGGTCAAGTTTGGATGAAGGGACTGGGGGAGTGGAGCTGGCGGAGTGGCCGGTGGATCGGCCGGGAGGATGGAAGGGGATTGTGAATCGGGAGATGGAGGAGAAGGCGGTGGAGCGGATACAGATGAGTGTGAGGCGAGGGAGGCCGTTTGGAGAGGCAGGGTGGGTTGAGAGGGTGGTGAGGAAGTTTGGGTTGGAGGGGACGATGAGGGAGCCTTGGAGACCGAAGAAGAAGTAAATGGTGGCTGGCGAACCAAAATAAGCAGCAGTGTCCCCCTTATTAGAAGGGCATGGACTGGTCCATCCAGTCGTCGGCTTTGAGGACTTGTTTGCGGTTGAAACGGGCGAGGCGTTCGGCGTGGGCCTGGGCGATTTTCATGAGGCGGTTGGGGCCGAGGGTGCGCCAGGTGTGGCGGAGTTTGGGGGCGTGGCGGAGATAGAGGTCGTCTTCGGCGCAGGTGAACATCTGGGCGGAGCCTGGGTCACCCTGGCGGGCGGCGCGGCCGAAGAGCTGGCGGTCGACGCGGTATGAGCCGTGGGGTTCGGTGGAGATGACATGGAGGCCGCCGACGTCGACGACGCCTTTGGGGAGTTTGATATCGGTGCCGCGGCCGGCCATGTTGGTGGCGACGGTGATCTGGGCTTTTTGGCCGGCCTGGGAGACGATTTCGGCTTCGACTTTGGATTGGGTGGCGTTGAGGACGCGGTGGGCACGGCGAGCGCCGGAGAGACGGCGGCTGACTTCTTCGGAGGCGAGAACGGAGCGGGTGCCGATGAGGACGGGGGCGCCTTTGTCGTTGAGTTCGATGACACGTTCGACGACGGCTTCCCATTTTTCATTCATGGTGTCGAACATACGGGTGGGGAGCTGGATGCGGATGCAGGGTTTGTTGGTGGGGATGCGGATGACGGGGCGCTGGTAGATTTGCCAGAGCTCGGCACCGGCTTCCCAGGCGGTGCCGGTCATGCCGCCCATGATGGGGAATTGGCGGAAGAAGCGTTGGAAGGAGAGTCGGGCGAGGTTTTCCTTGTCGGCGGTGCAGGGGACGGATTCTTTGACTTCGATAGCCTGATGGAGGCCGTGGCGCCAGGAGCGGTCGGCCATGATACGGCCGGTGAATTCGTCGATGATCTGGACTTTGCCTTCTTCGTCGACGAGGTATTGTTCGTCGCGGATGAAGCAGTATTTGGCGGTGAGGGCCTGGGTGACGAGTTCTTCGCGGCGGCGTTTGCCGCGCCAGAAGCCGGAGTCGGCGGAGAGTTCGTCGAGACGGTCCTGGCCGCGGGGGAGGAGGTCAACGGAGCGGACGGTTTTATCGATGATGAAATCTTTGTCGGGGGTCATGACCTGGGCGAGGTCCCAGGCGGCTTTGTAGAGGTCGGCGTTGGGCTCATCGTCGGGGGAGTTGGAGATGATGAGGGGGGTGACGGCTTCGTCGATGAGTAGGGAGTCGGCTTCGTCGACGATGACACGGAAGAGGCCGGGGATCATGAGCTGCATCTGGCGCGGGCCGGTCATGAGCATGCCGGTGGCGGTTTGGCCGGCGGAGCGGAGGTTGCCGAGGGCGAGCTGGTCGCGGAGGAAGTCGGCGACGAGTTCTTTGGAGGTGCAGTAGACGATGCCGCGGCGGTAGTGGTCGATGCGTTCCTGGGGGGTGGTTTCGTGGATGACGTGGCCGCAGGTGGCACCCATCATTTTGTAGATGGGGGTCATTTCCTCGGCGTCGCGTTTGACGAGGTAGTCGTTGACGGTGATGACGTGGACGGGGCGGCCGTACCAGGACCAGACGGCGCCGGCCATAGCGGCGGTGATGGTTTTACCTTCGCCGGTGGCCATTTCGGAGACGGCGCCGGTACACATGGCCATGGCGCCCATGATCTGGACGTCATAGGGGCGCAGGCCGATAGCGCGGAGTACGGCTTCGCGGGCGACGGCGAAGGCGCGGTCGTATTCGGGGCCTTGGAGGCGGTTGACGCGGGCGAGGTCGCGGAGGCGGTCGACTTCTTCGCGGAAGCGGGAAGAGGATAGGAGTTTGATTTCGGGTTCGAGGGCGCTGACGCGGGCGGCTTGTTCGCGGAGGGAGGAGAGGATGGGGCGGCGGTTTTTGGCGTAACCGACGATGCCGTTGACGAAGGAATCGAGGCCACGGAGTTCCGGGGCTTTGACGCGACGGGCGTCGAAGATGTGGAAGAGTTCGTTGGTGGCGATCTGGGTCATGGAGAATAAGGATGAATGGTGAATGATGAATGATGAATAAGAAACTGACTCTCTTTTTCATCCTTTATCATTCATCATTCATCATTCCTTTTTTACGTCCATTCGCTCTTGGCGCTCTTGGTTTCGATGAGTTGTAGGAGGCGGCGGTACCATTGCCAGACGAGGGGGCGTTTTTCGTTGAGGGTCATGCGGATGTAGGCGCGTTGGCCGGGGAGGTATTCGTCGCTGGGGTTGTCGACGGTGACGCGGATTTCGAATTGGGCGATCTGGGGTTTGGTGGGGTCGCGGGGGCTGGTCATGATTTCACCACCGCCTTGGACGCCGAGGGAGGGGTGTGGGAGTTCGGATTGGGAGCCGGGGACGAGGATGGCGGAAGTGCTGGTGAGGGGCTTGTCGGCCAGAGCGCCGATGAAGCGGACCTGGACGTCCTTGGCGTTGGGCATGGCTTTGAGCTGGGCATCGGATTGGTCGACGAGGGCTTTGATGACAAGGCGGTCGGAGGAGGCGACGAGCCCGACTTCGACGCCGCGGGGGAGATAGCGGCCGGGGAGTTCGCGGAGGTGGGGGGCGATGAGGCGGCCGTCGATGGGGGCGCGGAGGGTGAGGTCGCTGTATTTGCGGAGGGAGTCGTCGAGTTTGGTCTTGAGGGCGGCGATGGCGACGAGATCGCTTTGCTCGCGGTTCTGGTCTTCGACGCGGGATTGGGCGCGACGCTGGAGTTGTTCGAGGAGGGCGGCGCGGGTGCGGGCGATGTCGGCGTCGAGCTGGTCGTCCTGCATGACGAGGATGGGGTCGCCTTTATGGAGGATCTGGCCGTCGTGGACGGGGATTTGAGAGACGAAGCCGGGGACGAAGGTGGCGATGACCTGGTGGTTTTCGGGTTCGACGATGCCTTCGGCGTAGTAGTGGACCCAGAAGGGGATGATGCCGACGGTGACGATGACAGCGGCGGCGACGGCGAGGGAGAAGGCGGTGGCGCGGGTGCGTTTGCGGTGGAGTTCGGGGTCGAGGAGGAGGTATTTGGCAAGTTTGAGGATGGGGAGGACCATCCAGATGAACATGCCGGAGATGGCCATGAGGATGCCGAGGACGGGGACTTTCCAGGCGACGATGAGGATGATGGCAACGCCGACGAAAGCGCGGTAGGCACCGGAGAGGATGGAGTAGACGAAGAGCCAGGCGCGCTGGAGGGGCGGGGGGAGGGGTGAGCGGGCTTTGAGGCGGAAGATGTGGCGTTTGATGAGGCCGAAAGCGTATTCGGTGGATTTATTCTGGAGGTTGGGGATTTCGAGCCAGTCGGACAGCATGTAGTAGCCGTCGTAGCGGAGGAGGGGGTTGGCGTTGAAGAGGATGGTAGTGACGGAGGCGATGAGCATCGCGTTGAAGGCGAGCTGGTTGATGAGGTGTGAGGGGCTGGTGTTGGCCCAGATGAAGGCGCAGATGGAGGCGACGAAGAGTTCGAAGACCATGCCGGCGGCGCCGACGAACATGCGGTGCCATTTATTGGGGAAGGCCCAGGCGGAGGATGCGTCGACGTAGGGGGTAGGGATGAAGACGAGGAACATGATGCCGAGTTCGTGACATTCGCCGCCGAAGCGGCGGCAGGAGAAGGCGTGGCCGAGTTCGTGGATGAATTTGATGGAGACGAAGACGAGCCAGAGGTAGAGCCAGTTGCTGGGGTTGATGGAATTGCTGGTGGCGTCTTTGAATTCCTGGAAGTTGGACATGACCGTGGAGAGGCCGGCGATGACGGTGATGATCCAGATGAGGCCGCCGAGTTTGCTGAGGACGAGGCCCATGACGGGCATCCAGCGGCGGAGGAAGCGGTCGGGGTCCCAGAGGGGGATGCGCGGGAAGAGCAGGTTCATCAGGCGGCCCTGCATCTGGCGCTTCTGCATTTCCTTATGGCGGCGGAGGAGGACCATGGCGTCGGGGGTGACGTTGGTTTCGATGAGGTTGGCGGTATGGAGCTGGGAGAGGATTTGGATGACTTCGGGCTGGGTGGGGGCGTCGTCGGCGAGTTGGCCGCCGACGAGGTCCCAGGCTTCGGCGACGGTGCGGGTGCCGTCGAGGAGACCGACGAAGCGGTAGGCGGCGTCGGAGAGGCGGTGGTATTGGTTGCCGGCGGGATCACGGACGACGTACCAGCGGTCGCCGCGGTAGAACTGGCGGGAGATCTGGGCACCGGCGCGGAGGCGGACCTTGAGGGCGGCGACGCGGTACCAGGATTCGGAGAATGTTGGGCGGGCTTCGATCATGGTGGTAGTTTTCAGGGTTCAGTTATCAGGGTTCAGGGAAGACTGCGCGGATCACATCCAGAGTTTGAGGCGGAGGAAGTCGATGAGGCGGCCGGTCCAGTGTTGGATGAGGGGGCGTTTTTCGATATCGATGCGGGCTTCGCCGGTCTGGCCGGGGAGCCAGGTGGGGTTGGTGTCGGTCATGTTGCAGTAAACTTTGAAGATGTTGGAGCCTTCTTTGGGTTCTCCCTGGGGGACGACGTGGTCGATGGTGAAGGAGTGTTTGTCCCAGGGGAGGGCGGTGGTGGCGAGTTTGCCTTTGCCGACCTGGATGACTTTCATGACGTCCTGCATGTCGCGGTCTTCGACGCTGAGTTCGGCCTGGAGGTGATCGAGCTGGGCGACTTCGAAGAGTTGTTCGCCGACTTTGATGGCGCTGCCGGTTTTGTCTTTGAGGTCGCCGGAGAGGATTTTGCCGTCGATGGGGGCAACGATGTGGGACTTGGCGATTTCGTGATCGAGAAGGTCGACGTCGGCCTGGTGTTGGCGGCGTTCGGCATCGGCGATGCCCATTTCATCGCTTTTTCCTTCGCCGCGGGCTTTGATGAAGGTCTGGTAGGCGCGGCTGGTTTCGGCCATGGCTTCGGATTTTTTGAGTTGGAGTTCGAAGGTGTCGAGATCGAGGAGGGGCTGGCCGGCTTTGACGGTGTCGCCGGGGAGGACGTAGACCTTGGAGATGTAGCCTTCGAAGGGTGCGGAGACGACGCGCTTTTCGGGGGCGATGAAATTGAAGGCGGCCTTGACGTGGTACATGGGGCTGAAGACGAAGAGGACGAGGAAGGCAATGATGGAGAGGAAGACGATGCCTTTGGCGAGCATCTGTCGGGGGCCGATGGTTTCTTCGGCGAGGAATTTGAGGCTCAGACCGGCCTTAGTGATGAGCCAGCGGTCGTTGGCGTGACGGTCCCAGAGCTGGGGGGCGACGAGGTCGATGGCGACTGCGAGGCCGGTGGCGGCCTGTTCGGGCATTTCCTGCTGGGGGAGGAATTCGAGGACGATGACGCCGACGACTTCATCTTTGCGGCGGAGGGGGAGGGCGAGGACGCCGTTACCGCCTTGGGCGCGGGAGAGCATTTGAGCTTCGCGGGTAACGTTCTGGGAGGATTCGCCGTTGGGGCGGTATTGGATGACGGAATCCTGGTCGGCGCATTCTTCCATCACCTGCTGGAGCTGGATGATGAGTTCTTGTTTTTTGTCGAACTTTTCGGTGTGGGACATGGCGACGACTTTGATGTTCGTGCCTTTTTCCCAGCCGAGGGCGACGCGGACGGCGCCGGTGCGGGTGGCGAGTTCGTTGCAGAGGTTTTTGGCGGCGTTTTCGAAGCCGTCGCTGCCGGCGGCGGCGGTGGCGAGTTGGAGGACGTCCTGGTGGCTCTCGGCCACGGACTTGGCCTGCTCGCTGGCGCGTTTGAGCATGAAGAGGTCGAAATAGCCGGCGACGAGCTGCATGGACATGAGGCGCTGTTTGGCGCGTTCGCCGTCGAGGCAGCGGGTGATGACGGCGGAGACGGCGACGGTGTTGCCTTCGGAGCGGAGGAGGGTGACGAGGCAGAATTGCATTTCGCCGCCGGCGTCGACCCCGGCGGGGCCGATTTCGATGGCACCGTCTTTGCCTTGGATGACGCAGGGTTTGACGATTTCCTGGAAGGCCTGGATGGCTTGTTGTTTGATGTCGTTGGGGGAGTTGTCGGGGCGGATGTGGTCGACGAGGCGGAGGATGGCTTCCTGCTCTTTTTGACCAGGCTCGATCATGAAGCAGGCGGCTTCGGTGCCGGCGACGTGGACGGCCTGGGCCATCAAGAGGTCGTGGAGGAACTGGGGGAGGTTGCTGGTGGCCGCCATGAGGCGCTGGACGAGGCGCGAGCGGGAGGAGGATTGTCCTTCTTTGGTGGACTCGGAGGATGAACCTTGTTGTGTTTCGACGATTCCTGATGACACTTGCTCACCTGCTCGTAAATGTCTGATTCACTGCGGACGGGGGACGGCTTAGTTACTTGAGGGCGCTGGCGACGCCGGGGTCGGCGGCTTGCTGGGCCAGTTGCTGCGGGAGACGGACCTGGACTTCGTGGCCGCCGGCGACCATTTCGGGATTGGGGACTTCGAGACGGACCAGACGCGTGAAGCTTTTGGCGTCGGCGGTCGGGGAGATGAACTGGACTTTGGCGGACTTCCAGGGCTGTTTGTCGTTGTAGCGGATGGCGAAGGAATCGTCGGGTTTGATCTGGTCGACCTGGCGGTTGGGGAGATACATGATGACCCAGAGCGGGTCGTTCTGGACGACGATGATGGAGGGATGGTCGGGTTCGGGGTTGGTGGTTTCGCCGACGCGGTTGAGGATTTTTTCGACGACGCCGTCGATGGGGCTGACGAGGGTCATGTTTTCGACGAGGAAGCCTTTGGCGGCGGCTTCATCTTTTTTCTGTTCTTTTTCCTGGGCGGCGAGTTTGACCTGGGTGGCGGAGCGTTCTGCGGCGAGGCGGGCTTCTTCGACTTCGGAGATAGGGGCGGCGTTCTGCTGGGCCATCCCTTCGATGCGTTTGAGGGTGGACTCTTTGACGGCCTGGTCTTTCTGGGCGTATTCGACTTCGAGGGTGGAGTCTCCCTGGAGTTTGAGGGATTGCCACTGGGCGCGGTCGGAGCGGTCATCCTGGACGAGGAGTTTTTGGTCTTTTTTGACGGATTGACCTTCTTTGACGGATTCTTCGCGGATCAGGCCGCGCTGTTCAAAGGAGAGTTGGCGTCGGTCGGAGGGTTGGGTGATGGCGATGACGACAAGATCGGACTTGTCGGCGGAGGAGGATTGCGGCTGCGCGTATTGAGCGTGCGCCGGGAGGCCGGCGAGGAGGACCGCCAAGGTGACGGAGGGGATGAGAGAGCGAAGGTGCATGCGGTGAACTCCTTGTAGTCTGATCGATACGACGCCAACCAAGCCAACGGATGAATTTCTTTTAGAATCGTTGTGTTGTCAACGGTTGGGACATCGTTAAATTCTCCCCCTGTCTGGCTTTCCAGTTAGCGGGCCGACGAAATTGGACGCCAATTGCGGGGATAATGTTACGACCGTTACGGCTTATAGGGCGTGACGGTTCGGGGCAATCGACGGTCCAATAACGGTTTATCGGCCATTGGGAGGCTCAGCCATAACCGAGCTGGTCCAAATCGTCTTCGTCCATACCAAAGAAATGGCCGATCTCGTGTAGTACAGTAATTCGGACCTGGCGGATGAGATCTGAATCAGAATCGCAGACTTCTTCGATATCTTTTTGGAAGATAACGATGCGGTCGGGGAGTCGGCCGGAGTCTTCGACGCTGCGTTCGTTGAGGGGTCGGCCTTGGTAGAGACCGAGGAGGAGCTCGTTGGATTGGAGGCCGAGTTCGCGGAGGAGGCGCTGGGAGGGGTGGTCTTCGATTTCGATGGGGATTTCTTCGAGGAGGCGGGCGAAGGGTTCGGGGAGTTCGGCGATGGCGGACTGGACGAGGTCGGCGAATCGCGCTTTGCTGACTGGGTAGGGCATGTGGTATCTATTCTAGGACTATGACAACTCGCTTTCGACTGAGCTGCGTGATGGGGATGGTGATGATGGTGGCGGGTGGGTGCGGGATGCCGAGCTTTTTGATTACGCCGGTGGAGAATACGAGTAAGTTGGAGGAGTCGGTGGTGGAGGAGGGGTCGGGGAGTGGGAAGATCGCGATTATTGATATTGAGGGGATGCTGGCCAATGCAAAGGGGGGAGGTTTTTTGCAGCCGACGGAGAATAAGTTGTCGTTGTTTGTGCAGGAGTTGGATCGGGCGGCGAAGGATTCTTCGGTGAAGGGTGTGGTGTTGAGGATCAATTCGCCGGGGGGGACGGTGACGTGTACGGATACGATGTATACGTTGCTGAAGAAGTTTAAGGAGGAGACGCACAAGCCGGTGGTGGCGTCGACGCAGGAGGTGACGGCGAGCGGGGGATATTACGTAGCGTGTGCGGCGGACAAGATCGTGGCGTCGCCGACGAGCGTGGTGGGGTCGATCGGGGTGATCTTCATGACATTTGATGCATCGGGGACGATGCAGAAGATCGGGCTGAGGTCGGAGGCGATCAAATCGGGGATTTTTAAGGATATTGGATCGCCGTTCAGGCCTAGCACGGCGGATGAGCGGGCGATTATGCAGGGGATTGTGGATGAGTATTATGCGCGGTTTAAGGGGGTGGTGACGGCCAATCGGCCGATCAAGGAGGGGGAGAAATTGAATATGGTGGCGGATGGGCGGGTGTTTTCGGGGCATCGGGCGGTGGAGTTGGGATTGGCGGATCAGGAGGGGTTGTTGTCGGATGCGATTGATCTGGTGAGGAAGATGGCCAAGACGCCTAAGGCGGAGGTGATTCTTTATAAACGACCTTATGGGTATACGGGGTCGATTTATGCCTCGTCGGAAGTGGGTGTACCGCAGGCGGGGAGTACAACGAATTTCAATTTGGATTTGCCGGGGGCACATGCGTTTTTGCCGAGCGGGTTTTACTTTTTGTGGGAGCCTGGTTGATTGAGTTGTGAAAATTTTGTGGAACGGAGGAGGGGGAATGGACGATTTAGGGGGTGTCCGGTGAATACGGGCCGCTGTCGGTGCGTAATGGAATGCGCGCGGGTGAGGTAGGTTGGGTTCCACAGGGAAGTGGTTTGTGAGCAAGAAAAAAGCGACGAAGAAGCAAGAGAAGTCTCGGCGGGGATTTTATGTGTTTACGACGCTGGCGGCGGCGCTGACGATGACGGGGGGGTTGCTAGTGGCGATTTCGCCGCAGCCGCTGAGGCCGGAGGGAGGAGTTTCGTTGTCGGCGACGGTGGAGGGTGAGATCGATCCATTGGCGGGTGTGTCGGGGACGACGCTGGCGGGGAGATGGCAGTATGTCTATGTGCATCATTCGATGTCGGCTTATGCGCCGGCGCGGGGGGAGGGGGCGACGGACCATTTTATAGTGGATGCCAATGGGCGCGTGGAGAAGACGGCGTTATGGAATTTGCAGAGGCCGGCGTCTTCGCCGACGGGGAATGGGTCAATTGATCCGGGGTGTATCTCGATTTGCGTGGTGGGGGATTTTGACCAGGCCCCCCCGACCGCGGGGCAGCATCATCGGGTGGTGCAGTTGATTGATTCGTTACAGAGTCAATTTCACATGTCGAATCATTGTGTGATTATGCTGGATCAGCCGGGGAGCATGGGGTCGATTGGGAAGCAATTTCCGAAGGCGGATTTTCGGAGTCAGCTACTGCAATAAGATATGACGGATGTGGGGAAATGGGGGGCTACTTGCGGTGTACGGGGCATTAATCTAAATTATTGTTGTAGTTTGCATGCCTTATTGGGTTTGCGCTTGCTTCATTGTCTGGCATCAATGGCCCTACACACGGAGGATGACAGGTTCCTTCGGGACGTTATACTGATTTCCTGCGTAAGATAATCTGGATGTGAGGGATGTTCCCTCGGTGGCCGCCGGCTCGTCATTATCGTAATTTTATCGGCTAGCGGCATCGGACTAACCTGTTTTCCACTCAAACAGGGAAGTTAGAGGAGCATTCTGAGTGGAATGAGCTTTCATGCCGCAAAAACTGCTTCACTACGAAGTGCTTGAACACGTTGGAGAGGGTGCGCGAAGCACGATCTACCTTGTGCAGGACCCGACGACGCGCCAGAAGTTTGCGCTGAAGCATGTGGTTCGGGATGACCAGAAGGATATCCGCTTCATTGAGCAGATGGAGCAGGAATTTGAGATATCTCGGCAATTTAATCATCCGAATTTGCGTAAGAGCTATGAGCTGAAGGTGAACCGGACGCTGCTGCTGAAGGTGCAAGAGGCGTTTCTGGTGATGGAGTGGGTGGAGGGGAGGCCGCTGGACGCGCGGCTGCCGCAAGACATGATTGAGCTGGTGGATGCGTTCATCCAGGCGGCGCAGGGGCTGCGGGCGATGCATCAGTTGGGGTATGTACACTGCGACATTAAGCCGAACAACATTTTGCGGTCGGATTCGGGGGTGGTGAAGGTCATCGATTTTGGGCAGTCGTGCAAGATTGGGACAGTGAAGGAACGGATTCAGGGGACGCCGGACTTTATTGCGCCGGAGCAGGTGGATCGTAAGCCGGTGACGATTCAGACGGATGTGTTCAATCTGGGTGCGACGCTGTACTGGGCGATCTGCGGGAAGCACATACCGACGTTATATACGGTGAAGAAGAAGGGTGAGCATTCGTTTTTGCTGGATGCACGGATTGATACGCCGCAGCAATTGAATCCGAAGATACCGGTGGCGGTGTCGAATTTGATTATGGATTGCGTGGCGACGCTGCCGCGCAAGCGGCCGGCGGATATGGATGCGCTGATTAACCGGTTGGAACTGGGGAAACATATATTGCAGAAGGAGCGGGGGATTATTAAGCCGTCGGGGATTGAGTTGAATGATGATACGCATCATGGGACGGAGCCGCCGGGGACGGGTGAGGC
The DNA here is from genome assembly GCA_035656825.1 of Tepidisphaeraceae bacterium. Taxonomy (GTDB): domain Bacteria; phylum Planctomycetota; class Phycisphaerae; order Tepidisphaerales; family Tepidisphaeraceae; genus DASRRR01. Next base: position 46,663 of record DASRRR010000146.1, read on the forward strand.
GGGGAAGTCGAAGCCTGATGGTGAGAAGTAGGCTGCGCGAATTGACGCGGGCTTCGTCATTTGGGTTTTGCGTGGCTATGATGGAGTCGGAGGTTATCCAGACGTACGATGATACGAGCCGCTACAGTTCATGATGTGCCGCGCATTTCGGAGATAATCAACTCGCATGCCGAGTTGGGGCGGATGCTGTTTAAGAGTTATGCGCAGTTGTATGAGGATCTGCGCGACTTCGCGGTGTATGAAGAGGGTGGGAAGATACAGGGGTGCGTGGGGCTGACGATTGTGTGGGCGGACCTGGCAGAGGTGCGGTCGCTGGCGGTGGAGCGGGAGGCGATGGGGCGGGGGATCGGAAAGCAGCTCGTACAATGGACGATCGAGGAGGCGCGGCGGTTGCAAATCCGGCGGGTGTTTGCGCTGACGTATGAGGAGGGGTTTTTCGGGCGGATGGGTTTTGGGATTGTGGAGAAGGATACGTTGCCGCTGAAGGTGTGGTCGGATTGTGTGAGGTGTCCGAAGCGGGACGGGTGCGATGAGATCGCGGTGGTGCGGGTGTTGGAAGATGTGCCGATGATTGATGCGGCGGCGGCGGTGCCGACACCGCGTGGAGTGTCAATCCCGGTGCTTTACGATATTGAAGAATAGTAGATCAAGCCGATGACGGAAGAACAGACCAAGTCGCGTCGTGTTGGCGGGCGGGGGCGGCGGTTTGTACGCATGATTGCTGTAACGCTGGCGATTTTCTATTTGGGATTGGCGACGCTGCTCTTTTTTGTGCAGGAGTACATGATTTTTCCGGGGGCGCGGTTTCAGGGGACGGAAGAGGCGCGGATTAATGTGGCGGCGGGGGCGGAGATATTGACGCTGCCGCTGGAGAAAGGCGGGTCGATCGAGGCGTATTGGTCGGGGGCACGGAATGCGGATCGGCCGGTGGTGATTGTGTTTTATGGGAATGGGGAGTGTGCGCGGTTTAATCTGGGGCTGGCGAAAGAGCTGGGGAAGATGGGGTATAATGTGCTGATACCGGATTATCCGGGGTTTGGAATGTCGCCGGGGAAGCCGTCGGCGACGGGGATTTATGCGTCGGCGGATGCGTGTTATGCGTATTTGACGGGGACGGAGCATGTGCCGCCGGGGCGGATTGGGGTGATCGGGAGGTCGATCGGAGGCGGGCCGGCGATTTATCTGGCGGCGAAGGAGCCGATCGGGGCGCTGGTGACGCTCAGCGCATTTCGGTCGCTGACGGAAATCGCGGGGAATACGGTTCATCATCTGTTTCCGGTGTCGTTATTCATTCGGCATCGGATGGATAACCTGGGGCGGATGAAGGATGTGCATTGCCCGGTGTTTATCGCGCATGGGACGAAGGATGGGCTGATCCCGTTTGATACGGCGGCGGCGCTGGCCAAGGCGACGACGGCGCCCGTGACGATGTATCCGGTGCAGGGGGCGGGGCATAATGATTTGTATGAGGTGGGAGGGGAGGAGATGATGGAGGCGGTGGAGGGATTTTTAGCGCGGGCGATGCCCGACCCAGGGCAAATAAAAAAGTCGCCGCGATAAGCGGCCGGGGACACGACGGCACAGAACCGGGTCTGTTTAGGGCTGCTTCCTTTCGGACCTGACCCGGTTCACAGCCGACCCTTGCATCGGACCCGGCCGCTTGTCACGGCGACCAGAGGTGTAGGGATATCAGGTTGGGAGGGAGTGTGCAACTGAGGGATCAGGGGGTTTTGGGTACGGGTTCGCGTTTGGGGGCGTTGATGGGGACTTCGGTGGTGGGTTTGGTGGCGGCTTCGGCCTGGGCTTTGGCGTCGGCGGAGATGGGGGCAGTGGTGGGGACGTTTTCCATTTTGACGAGGGAGGCGTAGGGGTTGTGGTCTGCGGTGACGGGGAGGATCAGGATGGAGCGGATGATGGGGGGGTTGACGGGGCGGCCGGTGGCGGGAGAGGCAATGGGGAGTTTGGCGAGGGAGTCGACGACTTCCATGCCATCGATGATGCGGGCGAAGGTGGTATAGCGGTGGTCGAGGGTGCGGGTGTGGGTGTAGTCGAGGCAGATAAAGAATTGGGAGCCGGCGCTATCGGCGAATTCGGCGCGGGGCAGGGCGCCGGCGGCTTCGTTGGGGTCTGGGGAGCGGGCCATGGAGAGGACGCCGGGGAGGTGGTTGCGGTCGTTGAATTCGGCTTCGACGTGGTAACCGGGGCCACCGGTGCCGGTGCCGGTGGGGTCGCCGCCTTGGATAATGAAGCCGGGGACGATGCGATGGAAGGTCAGGCCGTCGTAGAAACCGGAGCGTGCGAGGGAGATGAAGTTATCGACGGTGCGGGGGGCGACGTCGTAATAGAAGAGGGCCATCATGGGGCCGGCGTCCATGTTGATGACGGCATATTCGAGGGGGCGGACGCGCATGACCATCGGGCCGGAACCGGGGCGGCGGTCGTCTTCGCGAACATCGATGACGAGGGGGGTGCCAATGAAGTGGGAGGCGTCTTTGCCACCATCTTTGACGGTGTAGAGGAGGTAGGTGTCGGGCGTTAGGCCGATGGCGGGGAAGAGTTTTTTGAGGTCGACGAGCTGGTCGCCGGTGATGTTGGTGGAGCCGGGGGTGGTGACATATTTGCCGATGAAGTTGGCCATGACCAGGCGTGTGCCGGGCTGAGCGCCTTTGACCTGGACGGTCCAGGGCTGTGACGGGGCGAACCAGGATTTAGTCGGCGTGACGATGGCTGACAGGAAGGTCAGCATGATGATGGCTAAAAGATTCATTGCGGGTCTCCTTCATCGAGGCATAGCCAAAGGTGTGGGATCATACTCTGTCATCCGGGAGGGTGAATCGCAAGGATGCTGGCGATAAGCAACAGGGGATTCCAGGCAATCAGAGCCGTCCACCAGGGGGAGCGGTGGGAATAGCGTGTCATGGCGAGCAGGAGGAGGCAGAGGAGTATGACGATGACGCGATGGCTAAAAGGATGAATGGTCTGAAGGAGGATCGTTCCTGAGAGAATCAGCAGTTCGCTGACCGGGCGATGAAGACGGAGGGCGCCGGGCGGGGTGGTGGCGAGCAGGAGGGCCATCAAGAGGATGAGGAATTCGCCGATGACCAGGCGCGGGAGGGTCATCGGGGGGAGTTGGAGGATGAGCAGAGAGAGGGCGACGGCGATCCAGAGGGCAAAGCGCGGGGTCAAGCTTAGCGTGCTCCGCCGGCGTTTTGGATGGCGTCGAGTTGGCCTTGCAGGCCGCCGGTGGGTTTGGGGTTGGCGGGGTTGGCGGCGGAGGGGGTAATCGGGGCTGGGAGGGTGAGGGTTTTGCCGTCGCGGACGACGGTGAGGGGTTGTTTGCGCTGATAGGCTTCGAGGGCGAGGGAGACGGCGAGTTCGCCGTCGTTTTCGTCGCGGACTTTCATGCCGTTGATTTCGGTGATGGTGTCATTGCGTTTGAGGCCGAAGTAGGACTCCATCGGTCCGCCGTCGACGATGCTGGTGACGAGGAGGCTGACGGGTTTACCGGCGGCGTTGGATTGGGGTTCGAGCTTGATGGAGTCAGTGGTGCGCATGCCATCTTTTTGGCCGGCCATTTGTTCGGCCTGGTTTTGGGCGTCGCGGCCTTTTTCGATGACGGTTTTATCGTAGGGGAGGACGGCAAAGTGGAGGATGAGGACGATGACGCCGATGGTGACGAGCAGGCCGAGCAGACCGAATGCGACTCTCATAAATAGCTCCTGTCAGGCAAGCAGTTTCATGGCTTTGGCGGGGTCGGCCACTTTGAGTATGGCAACGGCACGATCGCCCGCGGCGGGACTGGTGCAATAGACGTAATTGATGTTGACGTGATTTTCGCCGAGGGCGCTGGCGAGGGAGGCGAGCGCGCCGGGGCGGTGGTCGAGCTGGACGCAGAGGACGTCGGTTTCGCTGATGGGGAGGTTGAGGGGGGCGAGGAGGGCGCGGGCCTTGGCGTGGTCTTCGGCGACGATGCGGAGGACGCCGTGCTCCTGAGAGTCGACGAGTGTGACGGCGAGGAGATTGGACCCCCCTGCCGCGAGGGCACTGAGGACGGCGGCGAGAGCGCCGGGTTTATTCATGAGGAAGACGCTGAACTGGGTTTGGGTGGTGGTCGGCATGGTTAGTAGCCGTTGATGGTGGAGAGGGCTTCCTTCTGGGTGGGCTTGATGGTGAGGACGCGGTCGAGGCGGGTGATGCGGACGAGTTCCATGAGGCGGGGGCCGACGCCGCAGAGGATGAGTTTGGAATTTTTGAGGGCGCCCAGTTTTTTATTGAGATTGAGGACGATGCCGATGGCCTGGGAGGAGAGGTATTGGACTTTTTCAAAGTCGAGGATGAGCTGGCGTTTGTCCTGCTCGTCGACGAGCTGGTAAAGGTGCTCGGAAATATTTTGAAGGTCGAGTTGGTCCATCAGCGAAGGGGTGCGGAATTCGACGATGGTGGCCTTATCGATGGTCTGGACGGTGAAATGAGGGGTCATACGAGCAGGATCATAACCGCAATGTCACGCGATTCCATCGCTACGAATCCGAGGGAATTGGCGCTATAATCGGGGAATCATGGCCAAAGCTGCGAAACTTGCGAAGAAATTGACTCAATTGGGTAAGCATTCGGCGATTCCGGATGCGCAGATTGCCGATCCGGCGACGATATTGGAGGTGTTTCCCAACCCGCGGAAGGATCGAGATTATGAGATTCGGTTTGTGTTTCCGGAGTTTACGAGCGTGTGTCCGGTGACGGGGCAGCCGGACTTTGCGACGATGACGATAACGTATGTGCCGGGGGAGTATTGTGTGGAGATGAAGTCGCTGAAGCTGTATTTTTTTGCGTTTCGGAATAAGGGGATTTTTTATGAGGCGGTGACGAATCAGATATTGGATGATCTGGTAGAGGCACTGGGGCCGCGGAAGATGACGGTGGTGGGAGAGTTTGCGGTACGCGGAGGGACGGCGGGGACAGTGACGGCGACGTATGCGAAGGGGAGGAGCAGAGGATAAATCGGGCCGCGATGATGTAATGAGACGAAGAGAGTGGGGAGGAATAAGCAGCAGTGTCCCCCTTATTTTGGGGTGCCTTGGTAGGTGGTTTTGAGGTTTAGGTGGATGGCGAGGAGGTCCTGGGCCTGGCGGATGGTGGCGTATTGCCAGGCGGGGGTGGATTGGGATTTGTTTTGCAGGCGGGGGTCGTAGAGGCCTTGGGTGGGGGAGCGGGAGGTGGAGCTGATGCCGTCGCAGCCGATGAGGGTGGCGTGGGAGAAGCCACAGAACCAGACGAAGTGGAGGAGGGAGTGGATGGTGCCGGTGTGGGTGTAGAGTTGCTGGGTTTCTGCGAGCTGGTCGCGGGAGAGTTGGAGGAGGGATTCTTTGTTTTTGCGCGGCCAGTGGTAGAAGAGGGTGGGGGTGGTGTGGGGGAAGGTGGTCGTGGCGGTCGTGAAGAGTTTTCCGTTGATCGGGAGGACGGCGGTGGAGTGGAGGGAGCCGTCGAGCCAAGGGAGCATTTGGGGGTCATGGGCGAAGAAGAAGGTTTCGGAGCGGGTGACGGATTCGAGGCAGACGGCGTCGTTGATGAAGAAAATGGGGTCGTGGAGGGAGGAGAGGTTTTGGTAATCGTAGGTGGTTTGGCCGCGACCGATGATATAGCAGGAGTCAGAGGCGTATTTGTTGTTGAAGGAAGCGAACGAGAGGGTGGGGGCGCGGGGGAGGGAAAGGTGACGCGACGGGAGGAGGTTGGACTGAATTGCCTGGGACACGGGGTAAGCTTTGATGAAGCAAGTGGAGATATGATGCTTAAAGAAAATTAAGCGGGGATGAAATGCTGGAGGAGAATAGAGAGAGATGGCCCGTTTCTATTCTCTGGAGATTTGCAGTATCGCAATTTTTTAGAGGACCGGCGATTTCATACTCTGCGATCGGCGGCGGGAAAGAGTAGGAAGTGTTGCGAAGGCAATCAAAAGAAAGACGGAAAGCATGGGTTCGGGGACGAAGACGGAGGTGGCGTTCAGGGGAATGGGGGAATTGATGGTGACGTCGTCGAAGGTAGTGTCGGTGCCTATGGATTCGAGGAAGATGTACATGGGGTCGGAGGTGGTGAAGTTAGATTGGATCCCCGAGCCGACGAGGGAGATTTGGCGGGTGCCATTGGGATTGAAGGGGCCTTCGGAGAAGAGGGAGATGCGGATGTTTGAGCTGGTGAGGCGCTCGATCTGCCAGACGAAGGGGGTGCTGAAGGAGGGAGAAATGGGGCTAAGAGGTGAAGCGCCGTAGGCAGTTTCGAAGCCATTAACGATGGACTGTTCACCGCCGTAGACACCGATAAAAGGGCCGTTGGCTTCAAAAGAGGCGTAGATTTCGACATTGCTGGAGGTGGAGGCGGTGCGAGCAGCACCGCTGGGATCGGTGGTGAGGTGAAATCGAGTGAGGGTAGGGCTGCTATGGGTGAAGGCGTTATTGACCGTGACTTGGGCGAAGACACTGCCGCCGACCGGAACGAGGGGATTGCGTGTGGTGTAACCGCCATAGGGATAGGGAGGAGCTGACCCGAAGGCGTGGATGGTCAGGGCGTCGTTCTGGGTGAAAGTAGCGCCGGCGTTGGCGAGACTGGTGGACCAGGTTAATAACGCC
>DASRRR010000147.1:0-34689 GCA_035656825.1 Tepidisphaeraceae bacterium
GGCGCGGATTTTCCTGGTGCATCATGTGACCTGGTCGATCAATTCGGTGTGTCATTTGTGGGGGACCAGGCCGTTTCGGTCGCATGACCATAGCCGGAACAATTTTTTGTTTGGGCTGATCGGGCTTGGGGAGGGGTGGCATAATAATCATCATGCGTTTCCGACGAGCGCGCGGCATGGGCTGCGGTGGTGGGAGATTGATGGGAGTTACTATGTGATTCGGGTGCTCGCGTTTTTTGATCTGGCCTGGGATATTAAGCTGCCGGGGAAGGATCGGATGATGTCGAAGCGGGCGGGGGCGGTTTAAAAAAGGACTTCACGTTGGCCGGGAGCGTGCGTAGACTTGGCACATGGCTAATACGCATATGCTTGGATCGACTGGAATGGTGATTCCGCGGTTGTGTTTTGGGGGGAATGTGCTGGGGTGGACGGCGGATGCGGGGGTGAGCTTTCAGTTGCTGGATCGGCTGATGGCGCGCGGATTTAATTTTGTGGATACGGCGGATGTGTATTCGCGGTGGGCACCGGGACATAAGGGGGGTGAGTCGGAAATGGTGCTGGGGGAGTGGATGCGGCAGAGGAAGAATCGGGGGAAGGTGATTGTCGCGACGAAGGTGGGGATGGATATGGGGGAGGGGAAGAAGGGGCTTAAGAAGGAGTATATTTTAAGGGCGGCGGAAGATTCGCTGGGGCGGTTGCAGACGGATTATATTGATTTGTATCAGTCGCATCAGGATGACAAGGAGACGCCTTTGGAGGAGACGCTACGGGCGTATGAGCAGCTCATCAAGCAGGGGAAAGTGAGGCATGTGGGGGCTTCGAATTATTCGGGGGAGAGGCTATCGGAGGCGCTGAAGGTGTCGGGGGAGAAGAAATTGCCGCGGTATGAGACGTTGCAGCCGTTGTATAATTTGTATGATCGGGGGGAGTTTGAGAGGGATTTGCAGCCGGTGTGTGAGCGGGAGGGGGTGGCGGTGATCCCGTACTTTTCTTTGGCGGCGGGGTTTTTGACGGGGAAGTATCGGTCGGAAGCGGACCTTGGAAAAAGCTGGCGCGGGACGGGGATTGGGAAGAAGTATTTGAACCCGCGCGGGATGAAGGTTTTGGCGGGATTGGATGCGGTGGCCAAGCGCGTGAATGCGACGCAGGGGCAGGTGGCGCTGGCGTGGCTGCTGACGCGGAAGACGATTGCGGCGCCGATCGCCAGTGCGACGAATCTGGAGCAGTTGGATCAGCTATTGGCGGGGGTGGAGTTGAAATTGGATGGGGAGGTTCTGAAGATGTTGGAAGAGGCGTCGGCGGGGGGGTGAGGAGAGTATTTTTTATTTGGCGGGTGTGGGGATATCATCTTCGGACTTTTCAGAAATGGCTTAAGGAGTTATGCAGGAACCGACAGCGACTAATTCGTATGAGCAGGAACGGCGACAGAAGTTGGAGAAGCTGCGCGAGCTGGGGGTGAATCCCTATGGGCAGCGGACGGAGGGGATTGCGCCGCTGGCGGGGGTGAAGGGGTCGTATACCGCGGAGATGGGGCATGATGCCGGGCCGGTGGTGAAGGTGGCGGGGCGGGTGGTGCTCAAGCGGGATTTTGGGAAGAAGTTGTCGTTTTTGACGCTGCGGGATGAGACGGGGGATTTGCAGATTGCGCTGGATGCGAAGAGGCTGCCGGAATTGGATTGGGGGGTGAGGGATTTATTGGATTTGGGGGATATTGTGGTGGCGGAGGGGCCGCTGGGGACGACGAAGACGGGAGAGGTGACGGTGTGGTGTACGCATGTGGGGATGGCGAGCAAGTCGCTGTTGACGCCGCCGGCGAAGTATGAGGGGTTGTCGGATGTGGAGCAGCGGTATCGGCAGCGTTATGTGGACCTCTGGGCGAATCCGGAGGTGATGCAGACATTGAAGATGCGGATGAAGATCGTGGAGGAGATTCGGGCGTATATGAAGGGGCTGGGGTATGTGGAGGTGGAGACGCCGATGATGCAGCCGTTGGCGGGTGGGGCGGCGGCGCGGCCGTTTGAGACGCATCACAACGCACTGGATATTCCGTTGTATATGCGGATAGCGCCGGAGTTGTATTTGAAGAGGCTATTGGTGGGGGGGTTTAGTAAGATTTTTGAGTTGAATCGGAATTTTAGGAATGAGGGGATTTCGCCGCGGCATAATCCGGAGTTCACTATGCTGGAAGCATACGAAGCATACGGATCGTGGAAAACGATGGCGGATATGGTGGAGGGGATGATCTGTCATTTGGCGGAGAAGCTGCTCGGGGGGCTTCGGGTGGTGCATAAGAAGGTCACCACGGAGGGCACGGAGAGCACGGAGAAGGTGATTAACCTTCAACGGCCTTGGCGGCGGGTTAGAATGACGGAACTGGTTAAAGAGCGGACAGGGTGGGAATTTAACCAGCAGCTGTTGAGTGAAACGCAGAAGGGAGAGTTGCGGGGGAAGAATCCGGGGAAGGATTTAAAATTAAATGGATCGCCGGCGGAGCAGCTTGTTGAGGTGTATGAGAAGATAATTGAGCATACTCTGGTGGACCCGTGTTTTGTGACGCATGTGCCTTCGGTGATTATTCCGTTGGCGCGGCCTGCGGGGGATGATCCGTTTTTTGCGGATGTGTATGAGCTGGCGATTAATGGGCAGGAGATTTCGCCGGGGTATACGGAGCTCAATGATCCGGATGTGCAGGCGAAGCAATTTGGGACGCAGGTGGGGGATGAGGCGGAGAAGCAGAAGATTGATCATGATTTTTTGAATGCGCTGAAGTATGGGATGCCGCCGGCGGGGGGGATGGGGATGGGGATTGATCGGCTGGTGATGATGTTGACGGGGGCGGAGAGTATTCGGGATGTGATTTTATTTCCGCTGATGAAGCCGCAGGATTGAGGGTGATGTGACGCAGCAGCAGGAGAAGGGTTCGGTTGGGTCTGAGCAAGAGCAGGGTGAGGCTGCGCGGGGGTGGCCGCGGTTGGTGGTGGCGCCGGGGGGGATGGTGGTGGGGGCGGTGACGGTGTATTTGTTTGGGCAGGATTCGTTTTGGCCGGTGCTGGTGGGGGCGATTTTGACGGGGGCGCTGGCGGGGGGGGTGGATGTGGTGTTGAATCGGTTTGCGGCGGTCATCGGGCGGTATATGCGGGTGTCGCAGATGGCGATTGTGGTTTTGGCGGCAGTGGGGGTGGCACTGTTTTATCGGAGTGAGAAGAATGCGGCGTTTATGACAGCGTTTGGGGAGAGGCCACCGGCGGGGGTTTCGCGTGTGGATATTGAGGAACTGATTGCTTCGGATACGGGGAGGCATCTGGAGGTGATTGAGTTTCAGGCGAGTGCGGAGGGGATCAAGCGACTGATCGAGGCGAGGAAGTTTGTTGCGGCTCCTGAGATTGACTTGAGGCCGGGGAAAGAGGGCAAGGCACAGCGGAGCGTGTGGAATCGGGGATTTTCGCGGTTTGGGGCGAGTGTTGTGGATCGGTGGAAGACGCGGATGCCGGTGCTGGAGCCGATGATTTATCATTGGACGGGGACGGATCGGGAGACGTTGGGAGAGCAGACGTCAATTTTGTGGGATGCGTCGTCGGGACGGGGTTGCGCCATTCATGGCAGTTCGTAAGGATCGTTTCTCATGTACAAGCTGCATCTGATCATGAAATATCTCCGCAAGCGGCGGATTGCGTGGGTGTCGCTGGTCGCGGTGACTCTTTGCACGGCGATGGTGCTGATTGTGATTAGCGTGATGGGGGGATGGCTGCGGATGTTTCGGTCGTCGTTTCACGGGCTGGATGGGGATGTGATCGTGCGGGCGGAGTCGGTGGCGGTGGGGTTTCCGCATTATCAGGAGATGATCGATAAGATTGAGAAGCTGCCGGAGGTGTCGGCGGCGGTGCCGACGATTGAGACGTTTGGGTTGATTAATATTGTCAATCAGCGGCGGCAGGGAGTGCAGGTGGTGGGGTATCCGATTGAGAAGATCGGGGAGGTGAATAATTTTCCGGAGTCGCTGCATCGGCAGTATGACGTGCGGAAGGAGATGATTGAGAAGGAGCTCAAGGAGCCGGGGCTATCGGAGGAGGAGCGGGGGAAGTTGGAGAAGGAATTGAAGAATCCATCGGCGCCGAGCTTTGCGCTGGTGCCGGGGATAGATTACAAGGAGATTGCGAAAGATTACGGGTTTAACAATCCGATGACGCGGCCGGGGATGATTGCGGGGTCGGGGCTTGTGGATGTGCGGAAGGAGAAGGATGGGAAGCTGCATCGGCCTGATTTTATTAATGAGCTTTGGGCGAGTTTGACGGTGGTACCTGTTGATCCGGATACGTCAGTGGTGAATTTGAGGGGAGAGCAGAGGAACACGATTTATTGGATCGTAGATGACAGCCGCACACAGGTGTATCAGCGGGATTCGGCGACGGTGTACGTGCCGTTTGACCAGCTTCAAAAGGATTTGAGTATGAATGAGGGGCTGCCTTATACCGATCCGGACACGAACCAGAAGAAACGAGATCCGGCGCGGACGACGGAGATACAGATCAAGGTGAAGCCGGGGGTGGATTTGAATCAGGCGAAGTTGAAGATCGAGGCGTGCGTGCAGGAGGTGGAGCAGTCAGCGGGGATTGATAGCCGGTTTCCGATTCGGGTGGAGACGTGGGAGGAGAGCCAGGCAGTTTATCTGAATGCGATTGAGAATGAGAAGACGCTGGTAACGATGCTGTTTTCGATCATCAGCCTGGTGGCAGTGATGCTGATTTTGTGCATTTTTTACATGATCGTGATGGAGAAGACGAAGGATATCGGGATCATCAAAAGCGTGGGGGCGACGAGCAGCGGAGTGGCGGCGATCTTTTTGGGGTATGGAGCGGCGATCGGCATCGTCGGGGCGGGGTTGGGGTTTCTGGCAGGGTTTTTGATCGTTCGCAATATTAATTTCCTGCATACGAAGTTTTCGGAATTGACCGGGCATCCGATCTGGGACCCGCAGGTGTATGCGTTTGATACGATTCCGAACACGATGAATCCGCATGAGGTCGCGGTGATTTTAATTGTGGCGGTGTTGGCGTCGGTGCTCGGGGCGGTGATACCGGCGATCGCGGCGGCGCGGCTGCATCCGGTGGAGTCGTTGCGGTGGGAGTGAAGAGAGATCACCACGGAGGACACGGAGAGCACGGAGAAGAGAAAAGAAGAGGTTGGTTGGATGAAGGCGCACGGGTTGAAAACCCGTGCCACGGGTGGTGGGAGATTTGATGTGACGTTTGGCTTAATGGTGAACGATGAATGATGGAACCAAGACAGAGATCATGCGGGTGCGGGGGCTGAAGAAGAGCTTTCGGATGGGGGAGAGCGTGGTGCAGGTTTTGAAGAATGTGGATCTGGCGATTCGGGCGGGGGAGTTTGTGGCGATTGAAGGGAGGTCGGGGTCGGGTAAGAGTACGCTGCTGCATACGATGGGGGCGCTGGATGAGGCGGATGAGGGGATCGTGGAATATGAGGGGCGGGATATTGCGGCGCTGGGGTCGGCAGAGCGGAGCAAGCTGCGGAATACGCAGTTTGGGTTTGTGTTTCAGTTTTATCATCTGTTGCCGGAATTGACGGTGCTGGAGAATGCGATGTTGGCGCCGATGATTGAGTTTTCGTGGATGGGGTTTCGGGCAAGGAAGAAGGAATTGCGGGAGAGGGCGGTGGGGGTATTAAAACAACTGGGGATGGATCATCGGTTGAAGCATCGGCCTTCGCAGTTGTCGGGGGGGGAGCGGCAACGGGTGGCGATCGGGCGGGCGCTGATGAATGAGCCTAAGGTGCTGTTTGCCGATGAGCCGACCGGGAATCTGGATACGGAGACGGGGGGGCAGATCATGGCGGTGCTGGAGAATCTGCATAAAACGCGGGGGCAGACGATCGTGATGGTGACGCATGACCGGACGGTGGCCCGCAAGGCGGATCGGGTATTGGTGCTGCGCGAGGGTCGACTTGAGCGGGCGGATGAGCGATAATACAGGGTCCCGCATTCGGCGCGGGGCAATCAGCGTTCATCAGTGCAAGGAAATCCCGCGATGTCTCTGAAGATCTGGCTCGACGGCAAACTCGTCCTCAAAGAAGAAGCCAAAATCAGCGTCTATGACCACGGATTGTTATACGGCGATGGGGTCTTTGAAGGCATTCGGGTCTATGCGGGAAAGGTGTTTGAGATTGATGCGCATCTCCGGCGGTTGTATGACTCAGCCAAGGCGATCCGGCTGGAGATACCGTATACGCCTGCGGAGATGAAGACGGCGATCGAGCAGACGTTTCGGGCGAATAGTTTTACGGATTGTTATATCCGGATGGTGGTGACGCGCGGGGAGGGGTATCTGGGGTTGTCGCCGACGAAATGCCCGCGGGCGTGTGCGTTTATCATTGCGGATACGATTGCGATGTATCCGGAAGAGACATATCGCAACGGGATGACGATCATTACGGCGACGGTGATTCGGAATCATCCGAATGCGGTGCCGGCGCGGGTGAAGAGTTTGAATTATCTGAATAATATTCTGGCGAAGATCGAGGCGAATGACGCGGGGGTGCCGGAGGCGATCATGCTGAATCATCAGGGGAATGTGGCGGAATGCACAGCGGATAATATTTTTATTGTGCGGGATGGAGTGGTCGCGACTCCAGGCACGGCGGATGGGATTCTGGAGGGGATTACGCGGGATGTGATTATCAAGCTGTGCGGGAAGCAGGGGATTAAGTGCATTGAGAAGACGCTGCAGCGGCATGATTTGTATATTGCCGACGAGTGTTTTTTGACGGGGAGCGCGGCGGAGGTGATACCGGTGACGAAGATTGATGGGCGGGTGATTGGAAGCGGGATGCCTGGTGCGATTACGAAGCAACTCATCGGGGCGTTTCATCGGCATGTGCGCGAGGGGTAAACGCGCCACGCGTGGCGTTGCGGCTATTAGGGGTTATTGATGGTGCTTGAGCAGCATCGTGACCATCAGGATTACGTTGGCGAGGATGGAGATGACCAGTCCTGCGAGGATGGCCAGGACGATGGGGTCGGACCAGACGGATTTGACGGCGTCGCCTTGGCCGGGGAGGAGGTCGACGGTTTTGCCGGATTCTTCGACCTGGGCGAGGGAATCGAGATCTACGACGCGATGGGCATGGACCGGGGGTTCGTGGCGCTGGACGGCGCGGAGATCTTCGAGGAGGTAAGTGGTGTTGGCGTAGCGTTCTTCGCGTTTTTTGGCCATGCAGACGTCGACGATTTCGCCGATGCCAGCGGAGAGGGCGGTGTTGAGGTGGTCGGCGGGGATGAGACGTTCTTTGAGGTGTTTGTGCATGACGGCGGAAGGGGTTTCGCCGTCAAAGGGGACGCGGCCGGTGACCATGTGGTAGAGGGTCGCGCCCATGGAGTAGATGTCGGCGCGGTAGTCGATGTCGACTTCGCCGCGGATTTGTTCGGGGGAGATGTAGTAGGGGGTTCCGTAGGCTTTGCCGGCTTCGGATTCGGCGGCTTCCTTGTCGTCGACGGCGCGGGCTAAACCCAGGTCGGTGAGTTTGGCGACGCCTTGGGGGGTGAGGAGGATGTTCTTGGGTTTGATGTCGCGGTGGATCAGGCCTCGTTCGTGGGCGTGGACGAGGGCTTCGGTGATCTGGATCATGATGTCCAGACCTTCGGCTTCGGAGAAGGAGCGACCTTCGCCGACGGGAGGGGGCTGCATGACGTCGTAGAGGGTTTTGCCCTCGATGTACTCCATGACGAAGTAGTGCCGGCCTTGCGGGGTGGCGCCGACGTCAATGGCTTGGACGATGTTGTTGTGGGAGAGGCGGGCGGCGGCTTTGCCTTCTTTGTAGAAGCGTTCGACGAACTCGGGATTTTCGCTCATCCGGTCGGGGAGGACTTTGACGGCGACGATGCGGTCGAGGGAGAGCTGGCGGGCTTTGTATACCGTGGCCATGGCGCCTTTGCCGAGCTTGGAGAGGAGTTGATAGCCGGGGATGACGGAGGTTTTGCGCTCGTCGACCTGGGAGCGGATGCGCTTGGCTTGATTGGGAGTGATGAACTGGTTTTCGACCAGAAGATCGGCCAGGGAGCGCTGGTTGGGGTCGGAGGATTGTTTAAGGGATTCTTTGCAGAACTCGACTTCGGTTTTGGTGGCCAGGCCGAGGTCGACGACGACTTTGCCGACTTCCGTATCCAGGTTGGCGCTAATGCCAAGAGCGTTGGAATCGTTGCTACCCATGATTAATCAATTCTAGGTGTCGGACTTCAGCGCGTCATCTGATGGTGCGGCATTTACTTGGGCACCATGGGGTTGGATAATATATAACCTACGGTGTAATTGCGGGCGGGTCAAGAAAAAGCAGTAATTCATACTACGGATGCAGGGGTTAATCGTGATGTTGACAGGGGGCGGATTGGGGCTAACAATAGGCGTTCCAATTGAAACGGTGGCCGTAGCTCAGTTCGGTAGAGCGCCAGGTTGTGGTCCTGGACGTCGCGGGTTCAAATCCCGTCGGTCACCCTACGGGTTCGGGGCATATTCGCCTTGGACCCTTTTTTATGCTGACAAAACGGATTATTCCTTGTTTGGACGTGGATCGGGGACGGGTGGTGAAGGGGGTTAAGTTTTTTGACCATGTGGATGCGGGGGATCCGGTGGAGCAGGCGAAGCAGTATCAGGCGGATGGGGCGGATGAGCTGGTGTTTTATGACATCAGCGCGAGCCATGAGGGGCGGGAGATCATGGCGGATTTGGTGTCGAAGGTGGTCGAGCAGATATTTATGCCTTTGACGGTGGGGGGGGGGATACGGACGCTGGAGGATGCGACGCGGCTGATTCAGGCGGGGGCGGAGAAGGTGTCGTTGAATTCGGCGGCGGTGAAGAGGCCGGAACTGATTGCGGAGGTGTCGCAGAAGTTTGGGCGCTGCGCGACGGTGCTGGGATTGGATGCGAATCGAGTGGTGGATAGTGATGGGGTGGAGCGGTGGTATGTGTTTGTGAATGGAGGGCGGGTCAATACGGGAGTGAAGGTGATGGATTGGGTGAAGCGGGCGGAGTCGCTGGGGGCGGGGGAGATTGTGCTGAATGTGATGAATGCGGATGGGACGAAAGATGGGTATGACATTGAAATGACGGCGGCGGTGTCGGATGCGGTGAGTGTGCCGGTGGTAGCGAGCGGGGGGGCGGGGTCGCCAAAGCATATGCTGGATGTGCTGAAAGAGGGGCATGCGGATGCGGCGCTGGCGGCGAGTATTTTTCACTTTCGGGAGTATTCGATCGGGGCGGTGAAGAAGTATCTGGCGGAACATGAAGTTTCGATCAGGATGAATTAACGAAAACCGCCGACCCTTGGAAGGGGTCGGCGGTTTTGTTTTGATTGAACGCAGGGGGATTACTGGGCGTTGTCGAGGGCTTCTTTGAAGTCGCCTTCTTTGCGGAGGCCTACGAATTTTTGGACGACCTGGCCGCCTTTGAAGAGGATGACGGTGGGGATGGCGGAGATGCCGTATTTGATGGAGACGTCGCGGTTGGCGTCGGTGTCGATTTTGCCGACTTTAACTTTGCCGACGTATTCCTTGGCGATTTTTTCGATGGTGGGGGCGAGCATGCGGCAGGGCATGCACCACTCGGCCCAGAAGTCGACGAGGACGGGGGTTTCGGAATTGATTACTTCCTGTTCGAAGTTTTGATCGTTGAATTCAACTACATTTTGGCCGGCCATGATGGGCCTCCCTTCGGGCGATTTCGGACACATTTCTTCTAAACCACTGATGGATCATAGAAGGGTGGAAATGGGGTGTCAAATTGGGGTAAAGCTATGGAATTCAGGGATTTATGCGATTGATCGGAGTTGCGAGCGCTGTGGAGGCGGGCGTACATGGATGATGCGTGGGTGCAACATCCCGCAGGTTCGGCGTGGGCGGTGCAAAGCGATGTGTGTGGAAATCCTCGGTAAATCGGAAGAAGTGTGCTGCAAATATGCGCGGGGGAAAGGTGGAACAATGTTTGCCAGTCGGCAGGAAGTGGGCGTTGCCAGCGTGAGGCGCGCCATACACATTTTCATACTGCCCGTGGAGCAATCGCGATGAATGAAACGGAATTTCAAGGGAAGTTGGCGGAGTTGATGGGCGAGATCAGTACGCTTCCGCCGGCGGAGCGGGCGAAACTGGAGAAGTTTGCCGACGAGACGCGGGAGAGACATGAGCGTCTGCGGAAGACGGTGAATAATCTTCAGGAGAGCCTGGATTATCTGCGATTGAGCATTAAGTATCTGGTGTTTGATCTGGAGGCGACGCGGCGGGAGAACGGGTATCTGCGGAGGATGCTCGAAGAGACCAGCGAGAACGAATAATGGCGGTGAATGCCTGACGAGCGGGAACTTTCTTGCCCTGAACGGGGCGAGCGCCTCACGCGGCGTTCGCTCCGTTCTCTTTGGTCAGCCGTTTAGTGGTGAGGGCTTGGCCGATGATGTCGGGAAGGTAGTTGCCGCCGGAGACGATGGCTTTGAAGGCTTCGTCGACGGACATGTCGAGCGTGAGGCAGAGGTTGGCGGGGACGAAGTAGATGCGGCCGGCGATGGGGTTGGGGTAGTTGGGGACGAAGACGCAGAAGGTATTATCGTCGCCGGGGATGGGGTGTCCGGAGGAGAAGCCGAGGTAGTAGAGTGAGCCGGTTTCGTCGCGGACGAGGATGACTTTGGCGAACATGCCGAGGGTGCCGGCGGGGGTGAGCGCGACTTGTTTCCAGATGCGGTAGAGATCGCGGAGGCCTGGGAGTCGTGAGAGGAAGCGGTCGAGGGAGCCGAGGATGTATTGGCCGACGAGGGAGGTGACTAAGAGGCCGGCGAGGTAGATCAGGACGATGGAGAGACCGACGCCGAGGAAGGGGATGTTGCGGCCGGTGATGGAGGCGACGACGTCGCGGGTGCGCGATTCGATGTACCAGATGACGATGGCGGTGACGGCGATCGGGACGGCGGCGAAGACGCCGGCGAGGAAGGTGCGGCGCATATGTGCGTTGACTCGGCCCATGGAGAGGATTGTAGCGGGAACAGGTGGGAAAAGAATCCGAGTCTTCGCTGGCGCTCAGGCATCGGCGTGTGATTGTTTATTGCGGGGATTTTTCTATGGCGCGGGTGGCGGGTGGCGGGGTGAGTTGTTTGCGCAGTTTGTCGAGCATTTCCAGGCGGGTTTCGGGGGGGGCGGCAGGGTCGAAGGCAATCGAGTGACCCAGGATTTGGGTTAGATGTTGCAACGCTACGCGGCGCAGATCGAGTTCATCAGAGTCCATGGCGTTGAGCAGGAAGGAGGGGTCCTGGGCCATGTGCTGTAATTGTTCCGGCTTCAGTTGGGGGTAGTCCGTGAGGATATCGTCGATGCGGGAATTTTGTTCGGGGGTGAGTTTGTTGCGGTCGAGTTGGAATAAGACTACGGCTGCAGGAGGGCCTAGTTTTTTCAGGGATTCGGCGGATTGCTCGCGCTGGGCAAAATCGGTGGCGTCGAGTTTGGGCAAAAGAGCGTTTACGGTTTCGGTGAGCTCCTTGGCGGGGTGGGAGTCGGGGGCGAAAATCTCCCAGGCGAGTTTGGGATCGACCTGCAAGAGTGATTCGGCGTCGAGTTCGCGCAGGATGGGGCGGACGAATTCGTTTACTTCGGCGGGGTATTTTCGCTGTAGCGTGCGAAGGTCAGTGGCGGTCAATTCGATTTTGTGGGTTTCGTTGCCGTCGGTATCACTGGCCTGGACGTGAAAGGAGATTTGGGCGTCATCTTTGCCGCCGGCGTCGTTGAGCCTGTCTTCGGTGTCGATGAGGTCGACGCTGCAAGAGGATTCGCCGAGGAATTCGACTGAGCCGGCAATTTGGACGCGGCCGGGCTCGGCGAGGACTTCGGTGAGGCGATAGATGCAATTGGGGTCGCGGAAGTCGGAGCGGGAAAAGTCGATGAAGCGGGGCTGATCCGGCGCGGAGCTGGTGGACATGGAATGGAACTTGATGGTGGCGAGGTCGTCGGGGTGGCCGAGATTGATCAGGTGTTTGGTTTCGTATGATTCGAGGGGGCTGGAGGCGACGAGGCGGTTGTGGTCGTCGATGCGGATGCGCAGGACTTGTTTGAGTGTGTAGGGGCCGATGGTGGGGAAGCCGATGAGATCCTTTTTCTGGTCGGCGAGTTCGAAGGCTTTTCCTTCGGCGAAGGTTTTGGGTTCGGGGCGGGTGGTGGGTTTGACGGCTTGAGAGGCTGCGGGGAGGAGGAGAAGAATAATCGCTGCGAATCTCTTCATGACACTGAAGTGTAGGATTCAATCTTGAAAGGGGAAGGCACGGGTTGAAAACCCGTGCAACGAATTTTGGGTGATTTTGAAGCTACATTTAAATTTTGGGGTGGAGGAGGGATTGCAATAGGTCGGGGGTGAGGATGGGTCGGGTGGGGTGCGGCGGGGGGGGATTGGAGAGGGTGCGGAGGAAGGTTTCTTTTGTGCCTTTAGTGGGGCGGATTAAGGGGCGGCGGAAAGCGTCGATGGGGTGGAGGGTGTTGTCCAGGGCGGGGGAGATCAGGCGCTGCACGGAGGCGGCAGCGTGGAGAAGGGATTGGCGGGATTCGACGGGGCCGGAGGAATGAGCGGAAAATTCGGGGAGGAGATCCCAGCCGTTGCCGAATAATTTCAAGGGTAATTTGGCGGACATTATCCAGCGGGCGAGGCCTTGATGGACGGCGGGCATGATGAGGTGTTCGATGAAAAATGATCGATTGAAGCCTTCGGGGCTGATGGAGAGCTGGGTCATTCGGGAGTCAAGATATGCCTCGGCATTTTCGGCGGCGAGTAGGGGGTTGTTTGGCAATTCGTTGGCGATCAGTTCCCAGAGGACCATGTGGCTGGAATATTTGAAGGTTTCGCTGTCGATGTCGGTGCGGATGGGAAGGGTGTCGGCGATGAGGCCGATGCTATCAGCAGGGGGGGGCGGGAGCTGGACGGCGGGCCAGGCGGCGATGGAGATTTGTTCTTTTGTCCAGCCGGCGTCGAGCGCGAGCTTGGCCCAGGTGGGGTCGGCGAGGATGATGCGGTCGTGTGGGGCGGATTTGGAGCCATCGGGAAGAGTGGGGAGAGTGATCCAGGTGATCCAGGGGGTTTCGGGAGAGAGCATTTTTGCCGGGGCGTGGGCGCGGGCGTAATTGGCGGCGACAAGAGCGTCGCAATCGCGCATGGCAGTCGCAAGGGCGAGATTGGATGCGCTGGTCGGGCGATCGGGATCGAAACTCACGGAATCGAGGGCGGGGGAGCTGGCGAGCACGTCGGCGAGAACGGTCCCGGCATCTTGCCAGAGACGGAAGATGGAGGGGGCGATGACGCATACGCGCTGGATGTCGGCGCGGGGCTGATGTACTGGCGCGCGGTCGCTGCGGGAGGCGTTGCTTTTGGTGAAGATTTGCGTGGAGGATTCGATCAAGGGTTGGGCGATGTGTTCGAGGGTGGTTGGTGGGCGGATGAATACGGAGGGGGTGGGCAGGCCAGGGTATTGGTCGAAGAGGCTGGTGAGTTGTTGGGCATAGTTTTCGCCGCTGGCGAAGAAGAGGCGGTGGGCGAATAGTTCTTCGGAGAAATCAACGCAGTGGAGAGCCATGGGGAGGAAAGAGGCATCGGGGGTGATGACGATGACGGCCTGGTCGGGGGGCATCAGTTCGAGCATGCGGCGAATCTGCCAGGCGTGTACGGGAGCCAAGAGGGCGGAGACTCGGCCTGATAGATTCAGGTTTTTGAGCATCTCTTCGGCGGCGCGGCGGGGGAGGGAGCAGTCGCTGAGCCATTGATTGTCGGAGGAGAGGGCGGTGAGCGCGCCGTCTCGGCCGTAGATCCAGGTCCATTCTTCGGCGGGGCGGCGGATGATGCCGATCAATTCGGGTTGCAGTTCGGCGAGGGCGCCGAGGTTGGCGGAGAAGTTCCGCATGGCCGCGGAGCGGGCGTCGTTGAGGAGGGGAGCGTGAAGGGTGGATTGGGCCACATCGATTTATCGGACGGTGTGGGGGGAGGACTTCAGTGTAAATAAAAACATCCACGCCCGGGAGAAGTGGGCGTGGATGCGGTGCATGACAAAGTGAGGTTGTTAACTGGGATTAGGGATTGGTGTGGGTTTCGGTGGTTTGGGTTTGAGTTTCGGTGGTGTGGTGGTAGGTGCGGTCGTTGTTGGTGGTTCCGTCAGATGAGGACATATGAAGGTCGCTGTTGGCAGCGGGTTGATATTTGAATTTTTGTCCGCCAACGCTGGCTTCAGCCATTAAGCCGCCGGAGGGAAGGGTGAATATGGCGATTCCGTTTTCAAAATGGGCTTCCTTGGACGCACCGGCCTTGAGGGCGATGGCGGAGGCATTGGCGGAGAAAGAGGCTTCTTGGTTTTCGAAATTCATCAGGGAGTTACTGGTTTGGAAAACAAGCAGCTCGGCATATTCCTGGCCGCCGATTTGCGCGCCGACGGTGATTTGATTTAATTCGGTGTAGCCGATCATTCGGCCTTGTTCGAAGACTTCGCCGCGGCCGCTTGCACCGCCGGCGATCAAGCCTCCTTTACCGACAGAGGGAAAGATCGCATATGCATATCCGCTATGGACAAAGTCACGAAGCCCGCTGTCACGATCGTACATTTTTTCCATTGCTGCCTGGCTATCGTGATGCAGGGCCAATTCATCGCTTCGTGTTTCCGGGGCATCGGTGGCGCAACCTGCTGCAAGGGTTAAGGCGGAAAGAGTGGCTGCGAGAAGCAAATAGCGAGTGTTCTTCATTAGGGCACCTCTAAAATAGGTTCTAAAAATTATGATGCCGACTGCATTTGCCGGCTCTACAGGAGGCATCATAGTGCAATTCTCGTTCCTAAAAGGTGAGAAAAATGTGCCATTGTGCATTTTCTTAAGCTACACCCAGGTTGACAGTCAACCGTGCTGGAGGTGATGCTTACGCGGCCATGCCAGAATCGATCATTTCAGATATCACTGTTATTCTCGACAATCGCTATAGCGACGACGCGAAGACCGACCAGGCGGTGGATTTGATGAAGAAGGCCGGGATGCAGGTCGATAGCGTCGACTACGACAACAGCGTGGTCGAGGGAACGATCGCACAGGCCAAAGTGCATGAGCTGCAGCAGATGGATTGTGTGGACTATGTCCGCACGACGTTTACGTATTACGCCAATTTTCCGACCGGGCAGGCGGATGATTTTGATTCGGCCAGTGCGGATTAGGGCTGATATAACAAAAGGGACGTTCGATGGGATTGATCACTCGTCGGGATTTGCTCAAAGGTGCGGCGGCGACGGCGGCGTGTTTGTCGTTGCCTTTCGAGTCGTTTAGCCGGGCGGCGGATGGGGTGGCGGGGACGCCGGTGGATCGGTACATGACGTGTTTTTATCAGTGGGGGCATGACACGCTGAAGGCGTTTGCCGGGCCGGATGGTTTACCGAATGGGCCTGAGTATTTGCATATTTTTTCCGCCAGTCACGCGGGGCATAATGCCCATCCGGATACGGCCAATGCGGTTCGAGAATTGGGGCCTAGTTTTAAATATGCGCGGGCGATTGATATCTGGAAGTACAAGGGGTGGCAGGACGCGAGCGATGACCAGCTTCGGCAGTGGGCGATTGAGTTTCGCAAGGAGGCGCTGCCGGAGGGGGGGCCTGCGGATTATTTTGCGTTCAATGAGATGCCGACGGGGGCGGAATCGAATCCTGGGTTGCAGCGGCGGATCGCGAAGTGGATGCGATATTTATATGACGCGAATGACGGGGGGCCGAAATTGCCGGCGGTGTTTTATTTAGTGGAGGAGAATTTGGTGCCGGAGTCGTGGAAGGGGGATGCGATCGATGAGTTGTGGGCGGCGATTGATGACACGTCAGTGATCGTGGTGGGGGAGCATTACCACAATAAAAAGTTCCTTGCGGAGCACACGCCGGAGCAGATCACGGACCATTTGTTTGCGATCGCCAAGTGGTTGGACGAGAGCGGGAAGGTGCCGCAGCGGAATGTGGCGCAGCACAAGTTCGCGGTGTTGCATTCGACGTATTACGGGCCGAAGCAGACGAACTGGGAGGGGTTGCAGCAGGACACGTCGACGCCTGAGGATTTCAAGGCGTATCTGGCGAAGCTGATTGAATGCACGCGCAGCAGTCCATATGGGAAGCGGCGGATTTCGTTTGGGCCGTTGCAAGCAGCGGGGTTGGATACGAAGGATATCCTCACTGAATTGACGCCGCTTCTTCATGCGGATGCGGTTGCGGCGAAAGGCTGAAGATTACCAGCCTGCGGGATTGTTGGTGTTTTTACCCCAGCGGGCGCGGATTTTACCGGGGCTGAATCCGGGGGTGAGATCGTTGGGATCGCCGGCTTTGAGACTTTCGCAGTGTCCGTCGCCGAAGAGTTCATTTTTCCAGCCACGTTTATCGCCGGAGTTGGTGCCGTGGACGTAGAACCAGGTGCCTTGGGGATTGGTGGCGGAGACGGCGGACTGGCGTGAACGATCGACGCAGATGGCGACGGTGGCTTGATTGTGGTCGGTGATTTTACGGACGTATTCCACGCCGGGCTTGGTGATGCCGTCGTTGTCAATATCGTAGAAGGTGATTGCGGATTCGACTTCGGGGTTGACTTTGCTGGTGACCATTTCGGAGACGTCATTGCCCCAGGGGTTGCCGACCCACCAGTAGCGGAATTTGCCGGAGTCCTGACCGCCGCCGTTGGTGGTGGCCTGGAGGAAATTGGTTTCTTCCCAAGGGCCGGGAAGGATGGAGTCTGCGGGGCAAAAGAAAACTTTGACGGGGATGGTGTTATTGTCGACGACTTGGGGATTTTTCACACCGACGTATCGAGCCATGGCGATACGGACGGAGTATCGATCTTGGCCGGTGGTGCCTTGAGGGCTGCTGGTGTAATCGAGGAATTTTTCGAGGGTGCCACTGGGTTTGTTGGTGCCGCAACCAGGGGGGAACCAACCATTATTGTCGTTGGCATACATAACGGCGGCGTTGCCGATTTGCTTGAGATTGGAGAGGCATTGGACGCTTACTGCCTGAGCGCGAGCGCGGCTGAGAGCGGGGAGAAGGATAGAGATGAGCAGGGCGATAATCCCGATGACCACCAGCAGTTCAACCAAGGTAAAGCCAGCCAGACAAGACTTTTGCCGCATATCGGATTCTCCATGAAAGCGTATGGATCATTCTAGTGCGAGCGATTGTAATCGATCAAATGTGTTTTTGTCATCTATTTATTATTTTCGCATCCGCCGGCGGGACGAAAGACCGAGGCCAACCAAGCTCAGCAGGGCGAAAGAGGTCGGTTCTGGGACGGAGGCGAGGAGGTTGGAGACATAGGCGTCACCGAATTCGGCGGCTCGTTGGGAGAGGAAATCGGGGCTGAAGCCGCCTTGCTGAACGCCGAAGGCTTTATCGATCAAGGCGTAATCGGCGGAGTCCACCTTGCCGTCGTAATTGAAGTCGCCGTCGGTCCAGTTCGCGCCGGACGTGGCGAAGGTTCCTTTGGCGAAGGAGCGGTCGAGGAGGGCGTAGTCATCGCCATCGATTTTACCGTCGAGGTTGATATCGCCGTAGTAGGTGGTCTTAAGGATGAGGGAGGTGGAATCGACGGTTTGGCCGGCAAATTGACCGCCGGATGCGCCAAGCAGGACGGAGGATTCGGCGTAGCCGATGGTGGTGACCTGATGGGGATCGGCGGCGGCGGTGGAGGAGACGATGCCGGTGCCGTCCCAATGGCCGGCGTCATAGCCATAGACAAGCAAGTCGTGGACTGCTGGTGAAGCGCCGCCTGACAAACTGGTGCCGAGGGGGCTGGTGCCGGTGTAATCGTAGATGAGGGTGTTGTTGGTGAGATCGAGTTTAGAGACGGGGGCGAGTTGGGGGTTGCTGGCTGCGGAAGACGTAATGGTTGGGATGGCGAGAGTCTTGACGACACTCACGCCGGTGTTGGTGCCGTTGGGGGCGATTTGAAGGGTGCTGCCCTGGCCGAGGATATTAATGGCATCGGCACGGACGTTTTTGACGGTGAGTGTGCCGCCGCCGGTTTTGGTGAGCGTGACGCCGGAGGCGTAGGTTGTGTCAGAGGTGATGTTGAGGGTGGCACCGGTGTTGGTGTTGACTTCGAGGTTGGAGGTGACGGAGACAGAGGTGGAAATGGTATGGGAGCCGGCCGTGACATTGATGGTGGGGCTACCGCTGAGAGTCAGAGGGCCCGCGCCGTTGAGGGTATAGCCATTGGAGGAGTTGAGGTTGAGGATGCCGACGGTTTCAGCGGACGAAAGTGTGACGGTTGCGGCGGAGGACTGCTGAGGGAAGTTGACGGTTGCGCCGGAGGCGGAGGGGTCTGAGCTGGTGGACCAGTTTGCGCTGGACCAGGTGCCGGTAGTGCCGCCGGTGTAGGTGGAACCGGGGACGGGGGTAACGCCGGCCCAGGTGGAGTCGACGCGGATTTCGTCGACGCTAAAGCCGCTGGTTTGCCCGGTCTGTCCTTTGTTGATCAGGAGAAGAGATTGGATGGAGTTGGTGGAGAGGTCAGCACCGTCGGTGGCGGGTTGATAGGTGCCGGTGCCGAGGGAGACGGTAGAGAAGGTGGGAGTAGGAGGGGCGACGGAAAAAGTGGAAGGGTCGGGGTTGATCCACATGGCGGCGTCGTCATTGGTGGCGCTGCCGCCATTGAGGGTATAGCTGCCGACCACGAAGTAGGTGATAGGGTTATTGTTGGAGTCAAAGAGAGGATAGTCAGTGGTGTCAAAAACGTATTGGCCGGCGTTAAGGGAGTTTTTGGAGAAACCAAACTGGAAGGTATCGGGGGCGGTTCCCTGGCGGAGATAAAGTCTCGTACCAGCCACGGAAGGTATCCCGGTCTGTGTCGGGCCGACGGTATTGAAGCCAAGGACAAGGCCTCGATTGCCCGGACCCGCCCCGGTGGTTCCGGAGGTTTGATCGAAGAGGTTGGCGTAATTGGTGACTTGAAGGGCGGTGGAGTAATAGACGGTATTGCTGCCGGTGGCAGGACCGAAGAAAGGACCGATGGGGAGTCGGGAGGCGTCACCGGCGCTGCCGAAGAGCTGAACGGCGTTGCCCGTGCCGCCTACATCACCGACGGTCAGGGTAGGAGGATTGATGGAGATGAAGGCGGTTGCATTGGTGGGACCGGCGGTTTGCCAGACGGAGCCATTGGGATTAACCATGCCCTGATTGGCGGTGCCGCTGTAGTTGGAGAGGCTGGAACCTGCGGGATAGTTGAATCCCTCGTAAACCATTTGGGCCGAAACATGTGTTACGGCGATAGATAACATTGCACCGAGGGCAAGGACGGTCGTTTTCATGTTCTCTCCCGGGTTAGAAGTGTCTGTAAAAAATTATGACTTTGGATTTTGTAACGGTCAACTACAAAATATGCCTTTTATCATTATTGTAAGTCATTTAAAATAATGGATTTATATGAATTTTAATAAAATTAATGTAGACGAAAGAAACAATTTCATACTATTCGATCGTTCGAGATCGATGAAAATAGTTTTTTTCATGGTTGTGATAATATTGTGGGGTGTTGGAGGAAACGGGGCCGACGGGGCGGATTTTCAGATCACTGAACTGGTTCTAAGTCCGAGTTTTGTCGGGTTTGGAGCCAATGTTTCGCCGTTTGTGTATTGCCAGCCCAATGATCGGGAGATCAGCGAGCGGAATATCCCTGATTTTGAGCAGAAGGTTCGTGATCTGGGGGTACAACATGTGCGGGTTTTTATTCGGCCGGATTGGTGGGATCGGGATAAAGATCCGAGCCGGGCTGAGAGTGTGACGCGGGTTTGTCGGCTGATGCAGAGCGTGGGGGCGAGCGTGAATCTGACTTTATGGGGTGGTGTGCATGCCGCGGGCGAGGAAATGGGGCGGCGAACAGCGGATGTCTTTGGTGTTCTGATCAAAGAGCAGAAGTTGAGATGCGTTCAATACGCGACGTTGCAGAATGAGCCGAATGGCTTTGATATGGATAAGAAGGTTTATGCGGATCTGTATCGCTCGTTCGATGCGGAGTTGCGCAGGCTCGGGATTCGCGATCAGATCAAAATCATCGCGGGGGATTTGCTTTCCAACAATCAGCAGGCCTGGTTTGACATGCTCGCGCGTGATCTGCCGACGATTTTGGATGGGTATTCGGTTCACTTGTATTCCGATTACTGGAACAGTGCTCACATTGTTCAGCGAATTGCGGATGTGCCTGCGATTGTGGCGGGGCTGCCGGCTGCGGCGCGGAAGCCGATTTATCTGATGGAGTTTGGCGTGCGCGGGCGGCGTCAGCCTCACGAGGAGCCGGGTTTGTCGTTGGATGGTCGACCGTTGTATGACTTGCCAATGACGGGGACGTTGTTGGCGTTTCATGTCATCGAGGCGATCAATCATGGGTATGTCGCGACGTGCCAATGGGATTTGGCGGATATCTTGTATGACCGCAGCCATATGTATTATGGGGTGATCGGGGCGCCTAGTACGGGGTTTGCGCTGAAGCCTTGTTATTATGCATTGAAGCTCTTCACGCAGTCGGCCGGGGCGGGATGGTCGACGTTGAAGGTGATCGGCGCGGCTGATTATCGCTCGGTTGCCGCCATGCGCGCACCGGATGGGCGGCTGACGATTTTTGCGGTGAATCGTTCGGAGGAATCAAAATCCCTCTCCATCGCTGGTCTGCCTGCGGATATGCAATTTCATGAGCGGATTTACAATAATTACACTCATGGCGGGCTCTCGCATTCCTGGTTTGCGATTACGCCTGATTCGGAGCATTCGATTGATATTTCGATGCCGCCGCTTTCGGTGATTGCGCTGACTTCGCTTGCGGGGGAATGAGAGCGTGGCACAACGCCGGTTCTCGGCTAAAGTAAAACCAACATGCTCAACCGCGATTATCTTTTTGGCGTTCTCGCTTTTAGCTTCGCATTTTCATTGACTGTGAAGGGGGTTCCACCATCAACGGCACCTGCGAGCGTTGACGTGCGGGATTTTGGCGCGAAAGGAGATGGTGTCACCGACGACACTGTCGCGTTTCAACATGCGCTTGATTCGATGGGATCGGCGGGGGGCGGGACGGTGGTCGCACCGCGTGGGTCGTATTTTTTCAAAGGCACGCTGAATGTGCCGGCGGCCGTGACGCTGGCGGGGATTTGGCAGTCGATTCCTGCACACAATGGAATTCGCGACGCCGGGCTGCCCAAGCCGGGGGAGGATGGGACGACTTTTATGGTGACGGCAGGCAGGGGGGATGAGTCATCGCCGCCGTTTGTGACGTTGAATACGAATTCCACGTTGAAGGGGGTGGTGGTGTGGTATCCGGAGCAGAAGCCGGATGAGACGCCGGTGGCGTATCCGTATGCGGTGGCGATGCGCGGGAAGAATCCCGCCATTCTCGATTGCGAATTGCTTAACCCATACAACGCGATCGACGCGACGCTGAACGAGCGGCATTTGATTCGGAATATCCAGGGACAGCCGCTTCGCCGGGGAGTGATTGTCGATGAAATTTATGATGTGGGCCGGTTGGAAAACGTCCATTTTAATCCGTGGTGGTCGATGAAGCCGAAGGTGATGCAGTTTGAAATGGAGCATGGGGAGGCGTTCATCTTCATGCGATCGGATTGGGAATATGTCTTCAATACTTTCTGCTTCGGGTACAACGCCGGCTATCACTTCGTCGGCAAGCCCAACGGCGGCACCAATGGGAATTTTCTCGGCATCGGCGCGGACAACTGCTATACGTCGGTCCAAGTCGATGAGTGTGCGTTTACGGCGCTGCTGATTACCAATGGCGAGTTCACGGCGTTCAAAGGGCCGAATCCGACCATGGTGCGCGTCTCGGAGAAAAATCGCGGGACGGTTCGCTTCGTCAACTGTGCCTTCTGGGGGCCGTGTCATCAGATTGCCCAGGTCGCCGGCGGGACGACGGGATTCTCGGACTGCACGTTCTGCCAGTGGGACGGCAACCACAAAAATACCCCCGCCATCCAAGCCACCGGCGGCTCTCTCATCGTTCGCGGGTGCGAATTTCAGCTAGCGCTCCCACAGGTCTCACTGTCGGAAAAAGTGACGCGAGCCGTCATCACCGGCAACATTTTCACGGGCAAGACGCAGATCGACAACCAATCCAAGGGATCGGTCATGATCGCCGACAATGCCGAAGGGCCGGGCAATCGGTGATGGGTGTCAGTCCAGCGCAATTCGCTGTGGATGGGCGTAGAGGTTGAACCGCCCGTCGCGCAGGAAGCCAACGAGAGTTTGCCCGGCTTCTTCGGCGAATTCCGCCGCCAGGCTGGATGGCGCGGAGATCGCCGCGACGATCGGCACCCTTCCCGCCAGCGCTTTCTGCATGATTTCAAACGACGTTCGCCCGCTCACCAGCAGTACGGCTTGGTCCAGTGAGATCCCGTTCAGCAGCGCATACCCTAGCACTTTATCCAGCGCATTATGCCGACCGACATCTTCGCGCAGGACCAGTATTTTTCCGCTCCGATCGAAAATCCCCGCTGCATGAAGTCCCCCGGTTTTTGAAAAGGTCGCTTGCGCCTCGCGCAATTTCCCCGGCAGCGTCAGCAACGTGGCCGCGCTGATTTTCACGGCGGATTGAATGGGCGCAAATCCCTGCCGGACCGAATCAATGGTCGCCTTTCCGCAGATGCCGCAACTGGACGAGGCAAACACATGCCGCGTGAGCCGGGCGACATCCACGGCTAGACCGGCGCGCAGGCGCACCTCCACGACATTTCCCTCCCCGGCTTTGGCGCATGGTCCGACCGAGGCAATCTCCTGGCGACTTTTGATCAATCCTTCCGACAGCAAAAACCCCGCCGCCAGTTCTTCATCGCGTCCCGGCGTGCGCATTGTCACGCTGATAGCTTTGCCTTCGACGCGAATTTCCAGCGGCTCTTCCGCCGCCAATACATCCACGCTCTCCTCGGCCCCTTCTCCCTCCCGCCATTTCACGACGCGCACGCGCTGTTCCGCTTTGGCCTCAGACATGTCTCAACCTCCTGAACGCTTCCACATCCCCGGGCCGATTCAAATTCACCCACGTCTCCTCCGGCCAATCCGCCGGCGCATCGACCGCCGCAAACTGGTCCATCTCTGCTAATCCATGCACCGCTGCGCGGCCTGATTGCAATCTCTCCCGGATCACATCCGTGGCTTGCTGACGATAGACCGATGGGAAGGGCTCGATCCTTCCGTTATGCCGCAGCATCATTCCCTGCTCTGCCCGCGACTCCAACTGCTTCATCAGCCAGCGCAACTGCTCTCCCCGCAACGCCGGCATATCCACTGTCGTCACGACGACCATCTCGTGCGCCGCTTCCAAGGCCGTCAGAATCCCTCTCAGCGGTCCTTCTCCGGCAACCGCATCCACGACTTCCCGATCAAAACATTCCCACCCCTTGGGCTTTTCGCGCCCCGGCGCAGTGATGAGCACGGTTTTCCCCGTCCACGCAAACCGCTCCAGCAGATACTGGAGGATGGGTTTTCCCGCGATATTTAATTCCGCCTTCGGGCTTCCCATGCGCGAACTCGCACCGCCTGCAAGAATCGCCAGCGTCGCCATACCGTCATCCGATCAAAGGCCGCAACGTCGCCAGGCCGATGCGAAGCCCCTCTTCAAACTTGGCGGGAGTCGCCTCTTTCCGCAGGCAGTCAAAGCGAAAGTCCTCGTGTTCGATGCAGACGCCGCCGGCGTAGTTCAGTGTGTGGAGTTCGGCGATGAAGGCGCGCCAGTCGATTTCCCCGAGGCCGGGGATGCGATAGGTCCACCATTCTTCGCCGGAGTAGATTCCAAACGCATTTCGCCGATCGCGAAAGATTTCCGTGTCCTTGGCGTGGACATGGAAGACGCGGTTGGCGAATTTCTTCAGCGCCGCGATGTGATCAATCCCCTGCCAATATAAGTGCGAGGGATCAAATTCCAGGCCCAGCGCCGCGCTCGGGACCGCATCGAACATCCGCTCCCACGAATCCGGGTTGTAGGCCATCGTGATCCCTTTGAGGGGATATCCGCGAAAGCCCGGCCAGTTTTCAAACGCGACTTTGACCCCTTCCCCTTCGGCGATCCTGGCGACTTCGCTGTAGACCGTTTTATAGGCGGGGATATTGTCGGCCACCGTCTTTTCCGGATTCTCCCGCGCCGCAATCGCGGTGACGATGTTGGCCTGGCAGCCGCGCGCGATCTGGACGGCCTTGGAAAACGAGTCGATGAATTCTTTGCCTTTCAAATGAAGCGACGGTCCATAGTGGGCGATCGCCGTCACGGCGATTCCCGCATCCCGCCCCTTTTTCAGATCATCGAGAATCCGCTGGCGCTCTTCGCTCGACGCATAGACGCCATCCCCGCCCCAGCTACCCGAATGAGGCTCGAGGCAATCAAACCCGAGTTTTCCAGCTCGCGCGATTTCATCCTGGGAGAACGACGTCAGGTATCCGATTTTCATGCTTACATCCTCATCAGGGCACGCGCGCCGACGCCGCCGGCTCGGTCAGTTTCACCGCATCGACCGGCCCGCCGACGCCGCTGGTTTTGAGCTTGTCCAGTTCCCTCAGCACATCCGTGACCGCCACGGGCCGATGCACCACATCAAATCGTCCGGTGATTTTCATCGTCCCAATCGGGTCGCTGATGTCCCCTTCGACGCGCGTGGGCTGGAGCGTGCCGCTGCGGATCAGCACGCCCGCAGAATCCTCCGCCAGACTGGCCGTGACCAGCCCGGCCCCTTTGTATTCGGCCAGTCCGGTGATTTTTCCATCCTCCCCGGCGCGCACCAGATACCAGTCAATCGCCGCATTGGTCGCCGATGGATTGTCCGGCTTGGTCTCGCGCATCGGCTGCCAGAAAATATGAATGTCCATCACCTGACGCACTTCCCCCAGCGCCAGCGGCTGAATGGGCGCACCGGTATCATGCTTGGGCTCGCGCCCGGCATCATCCTTGAGCAGCACGATGTGAAAATCCCCGCCGCTTCCCCGGCTGATGAACGCCGCCGGAAATTTTTCTGAATACGCCTGCCGCGGATGGGCGATGGAGGTCACGTTCACGCCGCTGGGAATATGGGCGCATCCCGCCGCCAGCATCGCGCCCGCCAGCCCAATGATCATCCGTAAATTCACTTCGCCTCCAGCCCGAGCAGCCCGAGCGCATCCCGTTCGATGATCCCGCGCAGCGCCTCGCGCGGCACCAGCGGCAGGTTCGTCCCCTGCCCGAGTTGATTGATGTTGTAGAGCGACTCGATGCACTCGGTGATACTGCGATACGGGAAATCACTCCCGAACAGCAGCTTCTCCATCACCCCCGCCTGATGGGCCGACACGAGTGCGTTGTACGCCTGCCACTGCCGCGTGAGCAGCCCGCTGATGTCGGCAAAGACATTCTGATGCTTGCCCAAGAGGCAGATGGTCTCCTCCACCCACGGCTGGCCGACCTGTGCGATGATGATGCGTAATTTGGGAAACGTCCGCGCCACCTCGTCGAACAGATACGGCCGCGCGTACTCCAGTTTGGAATGCTCGGTGTACTGATTCCCGGAATGGACCAGCATCGGCATATTGAGCCGCTCCGCCTCGGCATAGACGTTCATCGCCCGCGAGTCGGATGGATGAAAATCCTGATTGGCCGGGGAGACCGTGATTCCGCGCAGACGCAGGTCAAGCAGCGCCGTCTCGACTTCCTTGTCCGCCCCGCGCTCGGTCGGATCGATCCCGGCAAAGCCGATGAGCTTGTGCGGAAAGCGGTTGACATAATCGGCCACGAAGCGGTTGGGAATCTCCGCCTTCATGTAGCGGCTTTTGAATCCGAGGACGATGACTTTGTCGGCGGCGCTCGCTTGCGCCATGTGATAATCCGGGTCCGCCGCCGGGACATTGCGCCAGGCGGCTCCGCGATTGGCCAGCCCGCGATTGGCGCCCACCGCGCCGCGGCGCGGCTGCATGGAATTGCCCAGCTCCGCCTGCCCGAGCTGCTCGGGGGTCTGCCAGATATGCGTGTGACAATCGACGATCAAGCGTGCCTTTCTCCCGTGGCCTGCCGCGATCCGCGCAGGCCAATGAGGAATGCGTGCAGTCTATCCGCTGAGCCAAATGCGTCAAAGACGAGCGGCGGATTTGGGTTGGACGTTGAGCGTTGGGCGTTGAATGTTGGACGTTTATTCTCTGTTGAAGACAAACACGAACGTCCAACATCCAACGTCGAACGTCCAACGCCCAACGGGGAAAATGAAAGCTTCGCACGCGGGAAGGATGATCAACGCGAGCCGGCAACCCCATCAAACCTTCACAACAGTGCCGCATTCCGGACAGAGCGCGGGAGTTGCACGCAGGTCGTAGTTGCAGACGAAGCAAAACCCAGGGACAGCGGGAGGACGGACGAAGAGATTGAACAAAGACAGAATCAGATAGCCGATCAGTCCTGCCGCAGCCAATTCATATTTGGACTTCATTGGCGGCGCAGGAACAACAGGATAGACGGAATCAGCGGCAAGCGAGAAGATCGAGACAATGTAGCCGTCGTCCTTGTTGACCGCGACGGTCAGTACGCCGTCAACATGGATTCGATTGGGAATGTAGCCGATCGGACTTTCATCAGGTACTGAAACAACGACGTATTGTTTAATCGGGGGGTCAGCGATGAATTGCGCCTCTAACACAAATCTCACAAATCTGTCGCCTTGAGTGATAGGGATCATCTCCCCCTCAATGGTCACGCGGCGACCGTTGAGCCTTCGGATCGATACAGGGATGTCCAGAAGCGTGCCATGATCTTCGTCGAAAGGGAACGTACACCCCGCCAGATCCAGAGGCTCATAGCGGAGCCGGTGCAAGGCTCGCGAGCCGAGCGGAACAATGCAGGGAATCGCTCCGCAGGCGAAGAGGATCAGCGACAGGATTTGCATCCAGCGCAGAATGGGATGGCGGGCAACGGGTCGCATTGCAACGATCAGGATAACACGCCGATGCGCCGGCTGCTCACACGGGCACGGTCTCCGGCGGATTCTCCGAGCCGGGGAAACCGAAGAGAGACGGATCGTCCGCGCACCGCCGACTTTCGGGAAGACCTGCGGTACGTTCGGCCGTTACTGGCGTTCCGACGGGAGGGTTTGCGTGTGCGGCGCGTCCGTGATCGGAGTTCCGCATTCCGGGCAACGGTCGCAGGTGGCGCGCAGGTCATATCCGCAGATGCGGCAGAGGAAAGGGAATTTGTCCGCCAACCGCTGTAAATAGAGGCGCTGATGTGTATCCAGACCGAAGATTATGGGAAGAACGGCGATATACGCTGAGATAATTATGAACCATGGCATGCCGCGCAGGTGGGAGAGATCGATGAAATACGTGGCAAGCAGGCCGCTGATAAAAAACACCCCGCCGACAATGTAGAGGATCCTCACCCGGCGGTCGCGCGAAGAAGCCAGCAAATTCTGGCGGCGCAATTGCCGCCATTGTTTCGCAGGGAGCGCCAAAAAATGCTGCATGACCGCCGCGCGATGCCCACGGTTCAACTTCGCCGGTCGCCATCCCATTGCCCTATCGTACCGGCACCGCAGCCCGCGCCCAGTTCGCTGCCGCGCCATCGGGCATGCCGACGCGCCTCTCCCGAAGGGAGACACGAGCCGGCGCGTTATCGGTCTGCTCTTCGTCCGCCCTTCGGTGCTGATGCCAAGGCTCGCGGTGCGGCTCGATGAGGCGGCCGCGCCCGATCCTCCTCCATCACCACCGGGCCCCGCGCCGGTTCCCATCCGATAAAATCGCGGCGCGCGGGGACCGGAATCGCCGGTCCGGGAAAATGCGGCGCACCGGGTGCATCCTGCGTCGCTTCCCGGTGTACCCGGAAGATTTCCCGGTGTACCAAACCGACTTGCCGGTGTACCCGGATGCCTTCCCGGTACACCAGGAAGACTCGCCGGTATACCCAAAAGACATTCCGGTATACCCCAGAGTTATTTCGGTGTACCCAAGCGCCTTCCCGGTATACCCAAATGTCTCGCCGGTATACCCAAATCACTCCCCGGGAACCCGTGCGGTGATTCCTGATATCGGACCCGCGAGCCGCCGGTCCCGGCGCTCCAGCAGGGGGGTTACTTCTTGGCCAGGCGTTTGCGCCGTAGTTCGGCGTCGATGAAAATATCCAGTTCGCCAGCGTCCAGGACGGATTCGACGTCGTGGGTTTCCACGTTGGTGCGGTGGTCTTTGACGCGGCGGTCGTCCAGAACGTAGGAGCGGATCTGCGAGCCGAAGCTGACGGCTTTGGGGTCGCCGACGACGGCTTTGAGTTCTTCGTCGCGTTTGGCCTCTTCGATCGCTTCGAGCTTGCTCTTGAGGATCGCCATCGCCAGGCGGCGGTTTTGCATCTGCGAGCGTTCGACGGAGCAGGTGACGGCGAGGCCTGTGGGTTTGTGAACGATGCGGACGGCGGTGGCGACTTTGTTGACGTTTTGCCCGCCCGGGCCGGAGGCGCGGACGAAGGCGACGATTTCCAAATCCCCCTCGGGAATTTCCCCATCGGTCTCGGCGACTTCAAATTCAGGCACGACGGTGAGCGAACAGAAGGAGGTTTGGCGCTTGTTCTGGGCATTGAAAGGCGAAGGGCGGACGAGACGATGCACGCCCGCTTCGGCGCGCATATAGCCGAAGGCGTATTCCCCCTTCACATGAAACGTCGCGGACTTGATCCCCGCCTGCTCGCCATATTGGCGGTCGACTTCGGAGACATCCCACCCGCGCTTCTCCCAGAAATATAAATACATGCGCGTGAGCATTTCCGCCCAGTCCTGCGCCTCGGTCCCACCGGCCCCGGATTGAATGGTGACGAAGCAGTTCAGCGCGTCGTTTTTGCCATCGAGCAGCGATTGCAATTCAATCTTCGACCCGCGTTTCTCCAGATCGGCCAGCGTGCGATCCGCCTCGGCCAGCGTGTCGGCATCCTGCGCCTCGCGGCCCAATTCCTCCATCGCCTGCACGTCCTGAATATCATTGAGCAGCGCCTGCACGGGCTCGATGGTCACCTTGATGATCTTCATCTCCGCGACAACGCCCTTGGCCGTCTCCTGGTGATCCCAGAAGCCCGGCTGACCCATTTTCTCTTCCAGCTCTTTTTTCCGCGCGAGTTTAGTGGGGAAGTCAAAGAGAGTCCCGGATGGCAATGATCCGGGATGAGAGGTTTTCGATCGATTGAGATAAATTCTCGTGAATCATGAGTTCCTCATCTTATCACTCTCCGAGCTGCTCCGCCACATGACGGCATCTCAGCGCAACGTAATCACCACGGGATAATCGCGAACAATCAAATCGGGCAGCACGATGCGCCCGTTTTCGTAGGTCCACTTGGCGGGTTGCTCCACGCCCCAGTATAGATCGGTCAGCACGACTTCCTTCGGCTGCGCCGCGACCGCCACGCTGAATCGCCCGGGATACGCCTCGACATTTTCCGTATGCAATTCCGCCGACCAGACGAGGACCATCTGCTTTTTCTCGCGCGTGCCATGATAGGCGATGACCTTCAGATCTTTGGCGGCGCCGGCATAGTCAAACGCAGGAACCGGGTCGGACGCGACATCGCTGACGACGGAGCAGACATTTTGCATGGCGTAGGACATCGGCCGAAAGCCGAACGTCTCTGGGTCAATAATTCCCCAGTCCTGGCTCTTGTTCATGGTGTGCAGCGCCCACCAGGCCGTCGGCTGACCCAGCCAGCCGTTGTAGATGTAAAAGCGTGTCAGATATTTCGCCAGACCATACTCACCCACGCCGGCCTTATACGTATAGTCGAGTCCCGAGACATTTAGACTCCACTCGTCGAGCCAGACACCGATGTTCGGTTTGCCGTGCTGGGCGAATGGTTTGCGCACGCCGGCGACGATGTCTTCGAGATGGTTCCAACCAAGCTGCTCGCGCGATTGGGCGACGTTTTTGCCCTGATATTGTTCCATCGTCCCCATTCCCCCTTCCGGCATGTCAATTCCGTAAGGATGAAACGCATAGGCGTCGAGGTAGGGAGCCGCCCCATGGCGCAACGCAATCTCCGCCGTGACCGGGGCCGGTGCCGCCGTTCCGCCATACATCACCTTCATGTCCGGATTGATCTCCTTAATATGTTTGGCGACGGCATACAGCAGCTTGCCATACAAATCCGGCTCATGCCCGGGAAACCAGCCGTTCTCCTCGTTCCACAATTCCCACCAGGTGATTTTCCCCTGATATTTGCGGACCACCCAATCGACATAGCGCACAAACGCCTGTCGCCCCGCCTCGGTTCGCGGCCCCCAATTGGCCGAGAAGGGATGCCCCTCTTTAAAGATCGGCCCGATGTCCGCAGGTTTTGGATTCGCATCATATAGCGCGTTTCCATAATTCAGTCCGTAGAGAATTCCCACATGATTCTCCGCCAGCGTATTAATGGCGCGGTCGGTCGCCGGGTCCATGGCGAACTTCCCCTTCTCGCGCTCCACCGCCGCCCATTCGGTCTGGTCGCCCCATTGGCCGACGCGCACCCACTTCGCTCCGATCTCCATAATCTTCGGAAACGCCTGATCGATCGTCTGTACCGTATCCTGCCACCCCGTGAACGTATCGCTCGCTTTAATGGATACTCCATCGGATGCCAGCGCCACGTTTTTTCCCGCGGCGTCGATCAGTTCGATCCCCGAGAGCCGGGCCTTATATCCCTGCGACACCTCCGCGAAATTTCCTCCCGACAGCGGCAGCCGATCAAAACTCACGCGCACAAACCGGCCCGAAAATTCATGCGGCAGCTTCAACACCTGAACTTTTTTGTCTCCCCGTTTCTCTGTCGTCCGTTTATTAAACTTGATGGAATGCGCCTCGAACGCCTCCTGCCAGGTCGCTCCATCCGCGCTGATCCAGATCGACACCCCGAGCGGGAAATCCGTATTCCGCCAGTACGGCACCAGATTCACCTGGCTGATTGTCTGGCTCCGCCCCAGATCCATCTCCACCACCGGCGGATTCCCCGGAAAACTCGACGGCCGCTGCTGGCTCGACCAGCACGTCTCGGCATCGTCATCAATCAAATGCGCGACATTAAACGGATCTTCATACTCCTTCGATCGCGGCAAATGCACACAGATCCCATATGGATTATCCCCGATTTCCGCCGACGTTTTATGCTGAATCCCCTTCAACGCCGCGGCGTTTCCATTTTGCAGCGTCACCGGCCGATCGAGCAATCGCCAGTACCCCTCTTCATCCGTGCAAAGCTCCTGTCGCGATAGCCGATCCAGATGGTCGACCGCCAAAATCTTATATGTTTTGACTGCCGACTTAATCCCCTCCGCTGACGCAGTGACGACAAGCGGCATCGTCCCAGCCTTGGCGGGAGTCAGTTCCCAATCAACGCGCTGATAACCGCCCGCCGGCACTATTCCGATTTTCCGCACCGGTTCATCGGTCAAGCTTACGGTCGCCTCCGGCACATCTGCTCCGCCGGTGTTTTCCACAAAGGCGCTGAACCGCACGTGATCCCCGACATTCACCGCCGGCTTATCCGCCCAGACCTGCGTCACGGACAACTGTCCCCTTGTCCGCACCGCCACCACGCGCACGTCATCGAGCAGCCATTCTCCGTCTCCGGTCACCGAGTTCTCATTGACGCGCGGCGCCAGGATGCAATTGGTTGCTGTCAGCGTATGAAAATCGAACGCCAGTTCCGCTGCATGCCATTTTCCATCACCCACTTCTGCCGCGGCTGGAGAAAAACCTGTTCGCCCGAGCTCCGCCCCGGTGGCATCGTCGAGCGCAATTACAAACAGCGCCAAATTTTTCCCCGCCACTGCGGATCGGATGGCCTTGTATTGAAACCGCACGACGCCTTGCGTCACCGGCATCGCCGACCCATTCATCCCCGCGGCGTCTTCGCCGCTGGCGACCATGCGCAGCGAATGCTTCCCTTCCGCAGCATCGTTCACCAGTTCAATCTTCGCCGACGTCCCCCGCAGCACCGGCCCCCATCCCTGCGGCATCGAACTCGCCGCCGCCTCCATGCTCCGCTCAAATCCCCCATTCACACATAAATTCTTCCCCTCCTGTCCAAAAACAGACACAGACATGAGCAAAGCCAGAATCACGCCCATCGCCCATCTGAAAGAAATTCTCATTCCTTAAGATTAACACCCTTCTGCTGAGATTCCTTCCTCTTCAATTTATTTTTGGTATCGTCCCGTTCTGATGACAACCGCCCCATCTCCGCAGGAACCAACCAGCGAAACTCTCCGCCGTCCCCGGCGTCGTCCGCGCTTGCAGGAAGGCGGGTTGGTCCTCGTCATCCTCCTTATCGGCCTGGTGCTAACGCTGCTCGCCCCCACCGTCCGCGGCGAGAACGGCTTCCTCCGCTTCAATAACCTCATCCCCAGCGTCTTCACCACCATGTCCTGGATCGCCATCATGTCCATCGGCATGACCGTTGTCGTCATCGGCGGTGGGATCGACATCTCCGTCGGCAGCATCATGGGTCTCGCCGCACTCGGCACTGCCGCCGTCCTGCAAAATTACGACCCCGCCACCTCCGCATGGATCATCCTCCCCATCGGCATTGGTGTCGCGCTTGGCATCGGCTTGATCTGCGGCCTGATCAACGGCCTGCTCGTCGTCCTCCTCCGCATGCACCCCTTCATCGTCACCCTCGGCACCCTCTCCATCTTTCGCGGCATCTCCCTTGTCAGCGTCCGCGAAGGTTCCCTCCCCTACGGCGACCGCTCCCTCCCCGACGCGTTCACCGACAACTTCATCGCCTGGACCATCCACTGGCAACAAGCCCAGCCCGTCCCGCTGCTCATCATGCTCGCCATCATGATCCTCGGCTGGGTTTACCTCCGCCGCATGGTCTGGGGCCGCGAAACTTATGCTGTCGGCGGCAATGAAGAAGCCGCCCGCTTCAGCGGCATCAACGTCGGTTGGGTCAAAATCCGCTCCTATATCATCAGCGGCCTCTGCGCAGGTGCCGCCGGCATGGTCTCCTGCGGCTTCTACAAATCCGCCGCCACCAACACCGGCCTGGGTTACGAACTCATGGTCGTCGCCGCCGCAGTAGTAGGGGGGGCCAGCCTGAATGGCGGTCGCGGCACCGCCCTCGGCGCGGTCCTCGGCACGCTCATCATCCAACTCATCGACAACGGCATCTCCGTCCTCAGCCAGTTCAAAATCGGCCACTGGACCTTCAGCGTCTCCAAGGAATACACCCAAATCATTATCGGCGTCGCGATTATCCTTGCCGTGGCGGTCGACCGCCTGAGCGAATACATTCACACCCGGCGTCTGGCGCGACAACACACCCGCCACTAAACGCATCACACACATTTCTGCGGAGGAACCAACATGCGGTGGATTTTAACAGCAGCCCTGACAGCGGCGACCTGCCTGACTCTCGCTGCCGGCGCACACGCCGACGACAAAAAGCACATCACCATTGGCATCGTTGCCAAATCACAATCCAACCCCGTCTTCCAGGCCGCCCATCAAGGTGCCCGCGACGCCGCCAAAGAATTTGGCGACAAATACAACGTCGACGTCACCGTCAACATCCAAACCCCCTCCAGCGAAGACGCGCAAAAACAAGCCGATGCGATCGAACAGCTCGCCCGCCAGGGTGCCGATGGCATCGCCGTCTCCTGCTCCGACGCCAACGCCGTCACCCCCGCGATTGACAAAGCCGTCGCCGCCGGCGCTGTCGTCATCACCTTCGACTCCGACGCCCCGCGTTCCAAGCGTCTAGCCTATTACGGCACCGACGACAAAACCTGCGGCATCCGCGTCATGGACGAACTTGCCAAGGTCATGGACGAAAAGGGAGTCATCGCGATCCTCGCCGGCAATCAGGCCGCCCCCAACCTCCGCACCCGCGCCCAAGCCGTGCGCGACGAAGCCGCCGCCAAATATCCCAACATCAAAATCATCGACACTTACTACCACCCCGAAACCCCTGAGCAAGCCGCCGCCGAAGTGCAGCGCGAACAAGCCGCCCACCCCGAAATCACCGGCTGGGCCATGATAGGCGGCTGGCCCCTCTTCACCCGCGACGCCCTCAAATGGGATCCCGGCACCGTCAAAGTCGTCTCCGTAGACGCCCTCCCCCCGCAACTCTCTTACTTGGAAGACGGCCACGTCCAGGTCCTCCTTGCCCAAGACTGCTACGGCTGGGGCCATAAATCCGTCGAAATGCTCCTCGACCAAATCGTCAACGGCAAAGCCCCCCCCTCCAAACGCGTCATCGACCCCCTGACCAAAGTCACCAAAGAAAACTCCGCCGAATTCGCCAAAAACTGGGAAAAATGGCTGGGAAAATAATTTAAAGTGGCACTCGTTGCTGACAACCAGTAAGGATTTTTCCTAGAAATCAGATGTAGGAGTAAATCATCGGCATACTTTGCGAAAAACTTTTCCGCGCCTGTGATGCTGTCGGTCTTTCACTCGAAGACTTGATAGAAAAATCTGGTGTCGATGATGGCATTCTATTTGATGCCAAGGACGGTGATGATGGCGAAATCCAATCCTGCATGACGTTACGCGAAGTCTGCACAGTCAGCCGTGAGTAGTGCAACTAATTTTCTGTAAATTCCACCGTTCTCTTCGATTTGCTCTGCCGCGTGTGCCATGACGAGCCCGTAGGGCAAGTTATGGCACACGCGGCAGACGCCGGCTACGCACCGGCATAATCCATATTCAAGTACG
>DASRRR010000148.1:0-43648 GCA_035656825.1 Tepidisphaeraceae bacterium
TCACCCCCTGGCTCTCCACCCTCGTCCTTCTCTGGCTCCTAGGCGTCTCCCTCCTCGCCCTACGCCACCTCATCGGCTGGTTCCACCTCCAACATCTCAAACACACCCAAACCACCCCTCTCCCTCCCGACCTGCTCACCCAAGCCCACCACCTCGCCACCCGCCTGAACATCCGCCGCCCCATCACCTTCCTCCAATCCACTCTTATCTCCACCCCCGCCGTCATCAGCTATCTCCATCCCATCATCCTCCTCCCCGCCGCCCTCATCGGCGAGCTGACCGTCCCCCAGCTCCAATCCATCCTCGCCCACGAACTCGCCCACATCCGCCGCCATGACTATCTCGTCAACCTCCTGCAAATCGCGATCGAAACTCTCTTCTTCTACCACCCCGCCATCTGGTGGATCTCCCATCAAATCCGCCGCGAACGCGAAAACTGCTGCGACGACATCGCCGTCTCCCTCACCGCCGACCGGCTACTCTACGCGCGCGCCCTCACCCGCCTCGAAGAACTCCGCTGCTCCGCCCACTCCTCCCTCTCCCCCGCGATCACCGGCCCAACCCTCCTCTCCCGCATCCAACGCCTCCTCACTCCCCCCACCCGCCGCCCCATCCCCCTCCCCGCCATCCTCCTCATCCTCCTCTGCCTAGCCTCCTGCCTCTACTTCACCCAACGCCCCACCCGCGCCGCCACCCTCAAAAAATCCGCTCCCGCAACACAACCTTCCTCCATCCTCCCCGAAGACCTGATCCCCGATACCACAGTTCCTCACCTCTCTGCCGGCGACATGGTCAAACTCACCCTGATCAACCCCGCCAACCCCCTGGCCCGAATCACCCACTTCATCCCCATCACCCCCGACGGCAACGCCAACTTCCCCACCCTCGGCCCCCTTCACCTGGCCGGCATCCCCGATGACAAGGCCACCGCCGCCATCACCCAGGCCTATCGCAACACGTCGCTCCAGGTCACCGTAGAGTTAAGCAAAAACTCCACCAACTTTGAAATCACCGGCGACACCATTCTCATGCCCGGCTCTCGTTCCCTCGCCGATAAGCCCAACATGCGCCTCACCGACGCTCTCCCCCTCGCCGGCGACCTCGGCTCCGCCGACGGCCTGATCATCTACCGCAATTTCCCCTTCCCCCGCCAAATCAAAATCGACCTCCAAAAACTCCGCGCCGGCGACCCCTCCCTCAACCTCCTCATCCGCCCCCACGACGCCCTCTACTTCACCTCCCCTCCCGGCTCCCAGCCCACCGCCAAATTCCCCCAAGACCCCAACCCCCACATCTATCTCCTCGGCGAACCCTCCATATCCGGCGTCTATGACTCCCCCACCAAATCCACCCTCGGAAATCTCCTGGCTGCTCACCATCTAACCCCCAACACCCATTTCCTCACCCTCCTCCGCCGCGACGGCCTTCATCGCACGCTCCTCCTCAAAAACATCGAAATCCCCGCAAAAAAGTCCCTCCCCGATGACATCGCCCAAACGCCGCTCCAATCCAACGACACAATCCTCATCACCCTGATCCCCCTCAACACACCCGCCCAGCTTCCCGACATCATCCCCTCCATCCACCCTAATCAAATTGGCGAATACTACATCTCAGGCACAGCCCTTCCCGGCGTCTTCTCCATCACGGGCCGCTCCATCACCGCCCTCCAGGCCCTCGCTTACGCCGGCGGACTCGATCACCCGGAATCCTCCTACACCGTCTCACTCCGCCGCCGCCAAACCCCCGACAAAGAATCCCTCCCACTCAACAACATCCCCCTCCAAAACCTCCTCACCGGCACCTCCCCCGACATTGAACTCCAACGCAACGACTTCCTTCTCTTCACCCCCGCCACCACTCCTTCCACTCATCCCGCCCCCTCCCTCCACGCCGAGTCTGAGCCGCGCGAAGACTCGGATTCTTCCCTGCACCCGTCCCCTGGAAGCCTCACTCCATTCAACGTAGAACGCGCCATTGCCCCCCTCCAAATCCCGCGAAAAACCACCAATACGGATCAGTTCGTCCGCGACCCCTCCACGGGCACTCCCATCCCGGCCCACCCCCTCTTCCAACCCGCCACCGCCCCTCTCCATCTCTCCCCGGCCGCCTCCGAACCAAACCCCCGCCTTCAATTCCGCTCCGTCCTCGCAGACAACGACCCCGCCCCCGCCATCATCCTCATCGACAATTCTTCTTCCCCCGGCCAAACCCTCCGCCTCTCCAAAACCATCCTCTTCACCGAATCCGACATCGCTCACGCCGATGCCACCACACCCGACAGCGTCACCTTCCACTTCAAACCCGACGCCGGCAAGCGCTTCTCCGACTACACCGCCTCCCACATCAACCACCGCCTCGCCATCCTCTTCGACGGCAAACTCCTCCTCGCCCCCAACATCAATTCTCGAATCGGCCCATCCGGCGTCCTCACCTTTCCCCACCAACAAGCCGCCCAAATCGCTAGCGCCCTCAATATCGCCAAATCCCCCTCCACTCATCCCTCAACCGCCCCTCACGCCGAGTCTGAGACTCGCGAAGACTCGGATTCCTCCTTACGCCCCAACTCCGCCATCCTCCCCTCCGACCTTCTCCCCACCACCGCTCCATACCGTCTCACCGCTGACGACTTCCTCCAAATCACCCTCCCCGACCCCTCCAACCCCGCCACCAAAATCACCCAATCCCGCCGCATCTCCCCCACCGGCACCATCACCCTCCCCAACCTCAACCCGCTCCCCATCGCCAATCTCACCCTCACCCAGGCACAAGCCGCCATCGCTAATGCCTACCAAGAGAAAAACCTCCTCCCCAACCCCCAAATCTCCATCCACATTATCGAAAACAACGAAAATACTTACATCATCATCGGCGATGGCGTCACCCGCGCGGGCCAATACCCCATCTATGGTCACAGCTTCCGCCTCACCGACGCCCTCACCCGCGCCGGCGGCGCTTCACCCTCTTCTCTCATCACCATCATCCGCAACTCCGACGACCACACCGCTCGTCGTATCAAGATCGCCGCTTCCTCCCTCCTCGCTGGTGACCCATCTCTCAACGTCATCATCCATAGTCACGATTGCATCTCCGTCACAGACCCCACTCGCAAATATATCCAACTTCTCATCTCGCGCGACGCCCTCACCCTCAATGGCAAAACCCTTCCCAAAGACGAATCCCAATTCAACATCACCCTCTACATGGCCCTACGCGATGCCATCCCTTCTGCAGACCGTCCTCAAACCACACTCATTGTCGC
Source organism: Tepidisphaeraceae bacterium (assembly GCA_035656825.1). GTDB lineage: Bacteria > Planctomycetota > Phycisphaerae > Tepidisphaerales > Tepidisphaeraceae > DASRRR01. Next base: position 3,263 of record DASRRR010000148.1, read on the forward strand.
CGCCGATTCCGACTACATCCCCCTCACCCGCTACCTCAGTATCCTCAACATCGCCACCGCCTGTGCCGAATCTCTTCACTTCCTCCCCACTAGCAGCATTGGCGTCCTCCCCGATAACCCTCGCTCGGCTACCCTCCCTCACATCGGGGCACAGCCCAGTACGACTCAACTGAGCTCGTCGAAATCCATCAAGGATTCACCCTCCTCTCGCCCCATCATCCCTCTCACTGGCGAATACTACATCACCGGCCTAGCCAACCGCCCCGGCGTCTACTCCCTCTCCAACCGCTCGATCAACCTCGCCCAAGCACTCCTCGCCGCCGGTACCATCCCCGACAGCGCCTCCTTTCTCAACCTCATCCGCCGCACCGACAACACCGAATCCATCCTCGTCAACAACGCCCCCATCAAAGACATCCTCGCTAGCCCTCAAAATTTCCCCTCGATACAACCCGACGACATCCTCACCCTCTCCGCCGAAAAGCTTCCTCCCCTCGCCCACCCCCAGCAACTCATCCTTCCCGCCCCCAACCCCGCCCCCACCGGCGAAGTCTACGTCGCCGGCCACATCGCCCGCCCCGGCGTCTATTCCATCTCCGGCCGATCCATCACCCTCCGCCAAATCCTCATCTCCGCCGGCTGCACAGACTCCCCCGCCCCAACCTATATCCGCATCACCCGTCGCCTCGATTCGACACACGAATCCAATCTCACCCTCTCCCTCCTCAACATCCTCACCGGCACCGACCCCGACCTCTACCTCCAGCCCAACGACATCATCAACTTCACCTCTACGCCTCCTTCAAAACAATCCACACCCACTGCCCAATGAAACACCAAGACCCAGATAAATCTCTTCATCTGTGTCTATCTGTGCCCCATCTGTGGCTAAAAAACTCTTCTCTTAATCCAAATTCATACTCATCAAGAACTGCCCATTGCTAGGCACCTTCTCCAGCCGGCCCTTCAGCAGTTCCACCGCCTCCACCGGGTTCATGTCGCTCAGCACCCGGCGTAGCCGATACACCAGCTCCAGCTCCTTCGGATCCAGCAGCAATTCCTCACGCCGCGTTCCCGAAGCATTGATGTCGATCGCCGGATACGTCCGCCGTTCCACCAGCCGCCGGTCCAAATGCAGTTCCGCGTTGCCGGTGCCTTTGAATTCTTCGAAGATCACTTCGTCCATCTTCGATCCCGTATCCACCAGTGCCGTCCCCAGGATCGTCAGCGACCCGCCCCCCTCGATCGCCCTTGCTGCCCCAAAAAACCGCTTCGGCTTCTGCAGCGCATTCGCATCCACGCCGCCCGTTAATATCTTCCCCGAGTGCGGCACTTCCGTGTTGTACGCCCGCGCCAAGCGTGTAATCGAGTCCAGAAGAATCACGACATCCTTCCCAAACTCCACATAGCGTTTGGCCTTCTCGATCACCATCTCCGCCACCTGCACATGCCGGCTTGCCGGCTCGTCAAACGTCGAGCTGATGACCTCCCCCTTCGTGTTCCGCTCCATGTCGGTGACTTCTTCCGGACGTTCATCAATCAGCAGAATCAACAAAATCACTTCCGGATGATTTGCGGTAATCGAATTCGCGATCTTCTGCAGCAGCACCGTCTTCCCGGTCCGCGGCGGCGCCACGATCAACATGCGCTGCCCCTTCCCGATCGGCGTCACCAGATCGACGATCCGCATGTTCAATTCCTTCGGCGTCGTCTCCAAAAGCAGTCGCTTGTGCGGATGCAAGGGCGTTAAATCCTCAAAGTTCCCGCAATCCGCAATCCGCTCGGGATCTTCGCCGTTGATCGCCTCGACGCGCAGCAGCGCAAAATACCGCTCCGATTCCTTCGGCGGGCGAATCTGCCCCGACACCACATGCCCGTTCCGCAGCCCGAACCGGCGAATCTGTGACGGACTGATATAAATGTCATCCGGGCCGGGGATATAATTAAATTCCGGCGAACGCAAAAACCCGAACCCATCCGGCAGAATCTCCAAAACCCCTTCCCCGAACATCAGCCCATTCTGCCTGATCCGGCTGCGCAGAATTTGAAAGATCAAATCCTGCTTCTTCATCCCAACGTAATCTTGAATCCCCTCTTCCCGGGCAATCTCGTGCAGTTGATGGATATCCATCACCTGCAAGTCTTTAATGAACAGCTTCCCGCCTTTGACCTGTTCATACTTCGCGTTGGTCTCGGCATCTATCGAAGAAATATCATCATTCCCCTGCGGCCGATCCGACTGCACCACTGGCGGCTCCGGCATCCGCTCCGGCTCCGGCGCAACTGTCGGTGCCTCCATCACTACCGGCTCATCGACAACTGTGGTCGCTATCTCCTGCTGTGGCTCGGTTTCAACCGTGTCTGGCGCGGTATCAAACTGCTGTTCCTCCCGCGCTCGGCGAGTTTTGGACGGGGCTTGACGTTTGGGTGCGGTTGACTTGGCCATAAGTGGATACCTCAAAGGAATTTACGGCAATGCGTTGGGCATGCTGCCGGCGGACTATAAAAGCTCTAATGGGGGAAATTGGTGTACGAACAGATGTTTTTACACATCCATCGTATTAGCGGGTGTGGCTTCCGGTCAAACAAAACCCGGAATTTTACCCGCTAAAACAATCAGAAACCTCGCTTATCAGTCGGAACGCGCTGCAAGTATCTGGGAAAGTATGACACAGACTTGTTGGCGGGCGAACCCGGCGTCGGCGGTGTTTCTGATCACATAATGGGACATGTCGCGTTTTTTGTCTAGGGGGTATTGGGAATTTTCTCGGCGTTCGAGTTCCCCGGCCGGCCAGTGGCGCGACTGCGCCACCCGTTGTTGCCGGAGCTCTACGGGAGTATCCACAAAGACTATAAAATCACACAGCCGGTCCAGCCCCACTTCAAATAACAGTGGAATATCCCACAAAAAAGCCCTAACTTTTGGGTCGCCGGCATGGAGGTTCATCAAACGATTGCGATCTGTTGATACGAATGGGTGGATCAATGACTCCAAAAAGCTTCGGTCCCCCGCCGAATTAAAAACCCGATCCGCCAGTAATTTTCGGTCCGGCGACCCATCGGTCAGAAAAACAGCCGGGCCGAAATGCGCGATCAATGACTGGCGAATCCCGGGATCGGAATAGGCGGCCCGTGCGGAGGCATCGGCGTCGCAAACCAGACAACCTTCGTCGGCAAAGAGGGAGGCGACGAAGGATTTGCCTGAGCCGATGCCGCCGGTGACGGCGATGATGGGTTTACCCGCGAACATGGGATGCAGGAAGGATAGCCGGGTGGGATCAGGCTTGGGAAGCGGGGCGGCGGCGGCGGAGGAGGGGGAGCGCTAAGCTGCAAGCGGCGAAGAGGGAGGGTTCGGGGATGCTGGTGAGGAGGGATTGGACGTAGGCGTCGCCGAATTGGGCGTCGCGCTGGGCAAGGAAGGTAGGGGAGAGGGTGCCGGTTTGGTGGGCGAAGGCGGAGTCGATGAGGAGGTAGTCGGCGGAGGTGACGACGCCGTCGTAGTTGACGTCGCCGTCGGTCCAGTGGGCGGAGCCGGCCAGGCCGCCTTGGGCGAAGGCGCGGTCGATGATGGCGTAGTCGTCGGCGTTGATTTTGCCGTCGAGGTTGAGATCGCCGTAGTAGGTGTATTTGAGCAGAAGGGAGGTGGCGGTGACGGGTTGGCCGTCGAAGGTGGTCAGTCCCAAGAGGGAATTTTCGGCGTAGGCGATGGCGGTGTGACCATTGGCGATGGCGGAGGAGCTGATGATTTGGCCGGTGGAGAGTTGGGAGCGGATGGAGTCGATGGGGGAGGAGTAGTAGTTGAGGATGGCGTCGTTGTCGTTGAGGTCGAGTTTGCCGGTGCCGGAGAAGGCGAGTGTGGTGTCGGGGGAGAGAGTGCTGACGGAGGAAGAGGAGCCGTTGGGGGTGACGGCGAGTGTGCCGGTGATGTTGAGGGTGCCGGGGGAAGAGGGGGAGGCGGTGGTGGTGATTTGTGTGGCGGTGGTGGAGCCGACGACGTTGAGCGTGCCACCGGAGACGCCGATCGGGCCGGTGAGGGTGCTCGTGCCGGCGAGGTCCATGGATGCGGGGCCGGCCATGGTGAGACCTGCGCCGGTGACGCCGCCGGTGACGGTGAGACCTGCGCCGCTGGCGACGCTGAAGACAGTATTCATGGCCAGGGAGAGGGGGTTTTGGATGAAGTGAGTGCCTTGGAGGACCTGGACGTTGCCGTTCTGGCCGGCGGGGGCGCTGATGGTGAGGGAGGAGCCGATGAAGGTGTAGCCATTGGGGCTATCGAGCTTGAGGTCTTTGGTGGTCATGCCGGGGGAGACGGTGATGGTGCGGGAGGCGGTGGTGGGAGCGAAATGGGCGTTGAGGGTGGCGGAATTGGGGACGACGCCGACGAGCCATTTGGAGGTGTCGGACCAGGTGCCGTCGGAGTCGGCGGTGTAGGTGGGTTCCATCTGGTAGATGTCGAGGCGATTTTCGAGGGGGCTGACGGCGAGGAGGATGGGGAGGCCGCTCGCGTCCTGGGCGACGGCGAAGTTTCGGAGTTCGGTGGAGAAGGCTTTTCCGATGCCGTCGTCACCGCCGCCGAGGGCGGTTTGGGGGAGATTGGTGGTGGTGCCGTCGACGTTGCGGATTTGGATCATGCCGGAGCTGGCGGTGGTGATCGCGCCGGTGGTGTCTTTGAGGGTGGCGGTGCCGGCTGAGCCGGTGCCGACGACACGCGGGGCGAAGACGAGGAGGTCGGAGGGGGAGGCGCCTTGGAGGAGGGCGACGCCGATGCCGACGTTGTTGACTTCGGGGGTTTTGAGTTCGGAGCGGGTGATGATGTTGGGGGTGCCGTCGAGGGCGGAGAAGGAGTTAACGCCGGTGCGGACGCCATACCCGAAGCCGCTGTCTTCGCCGACGGCGATATTGCCGGCGGAGTCGAAGGCGAGGGCGCGCCAGTTGGTTTGGCTGTTGCTGGCGGTGTTGGAGCTGAAGGGGGAATTGGCGGAGGCGTTAATGATGCCGCCGGGGTTAGTGCCGCCGCCGATGGTGTAGAGGACATTGCCGCTGGTATCGAGAGCGAGTCGGCGGCCGTTGCCTTGGGAGAGGAAGGCGATGGCGGGACTGCCGTTATTGCCGGTGGGATCGATGGCGAGGGCCTGGGGGCGCTGGCCGTTGGGGCTGAGGGTGGTCCAGGCGATGGTGCCGTCGAGGTTGATTTTTTGGATGAAGGAAGTGGCGGCGGTGCCGGAGTCATGGTCTTCGTAGAGTGCGCCGCCGAGGTAGCCGAGGGCATCCAATCCGCGATCGGAGGGGGCGGAGAATTGGGAGGGCGCCAGGCCGTTTAGAGAGGGGTTAGCCGTCAGGACATTCTGGACTTGGACGACACCGACGTTGGCGGCGGCGGCGGTGTTGTTGTAGCCGCCGATGTAGGCGTTCGTGCCATCGAAGGCGATGGAGAGAGAGCTATTCCCGTAGCCGCTGGTGGAGCTAAAGAGGCTGGAGAGGTCGATGGAGTCGGTATGTTGGAGCGATAAAACCTGGGCGAAAGAGTGCTGGGCGCCAACGGCAAGTGTTGCTACGGCGGCGGCCAAAATCAGAGAACGATGCGCTTTCATTTTTTCCCTCTTCCTAAGAAACGTGACAGGATAATGGTGCGTGAGTTGCGGTATAAAAACTATATAAGATGAAGGGTGGTCCGCAAGGAAAATGTGGGTGATTTGGGTTTGTGGAACTATAATTCGTATAACCTCGGGAGGTTGAATTGAAATCCGGTTCGCTGCTGCTGACGAATGGGAATCTGGTGACGTTGGATGAGCGTCGTCCGCACGCGAGTGCGATGTGGGTGGTGGATGGGCGGATTCGGGCGATTGGGGGGAATGAGGTAGCAGGGGGGGTGTCGGGGGACGTGATGCGGGTGGATTTGGGGGGGCGATGCGTGGTGCCGGGGTTTTGTGATTCGCATGTGCATTTGTTCGCTTATGGGGAGCAGCTATTGCGACAGGCGGATTTGGTGGGGGTGGGGGATGTGGAGGAGATGCTCGGGAGGTTGGTTGAAGTGGGGGGGAGGACGGCGGCGGGGTGGATTGTGGGGTATGGTTTTGATCAGTCGAAGATGAAAGAGAAGCGGTTTCCGACGCGGGAGGAGTTGGACCGGGTTTCGAGGACTCGGCCGGTGATTGTGTCGCGGGTGTGCGGGCATGCGGCGGTGGTGAATTCGGCGGCGCTGGCGATGGTGTCGGCGGAGGAGCGGCGGGCCGGGGATGAAGTGAATGGATTTTATACGGAGACGGCGATTGATGCGTTTATTCGGAAGGTGCCGGCGCTGAGTGAGGAGGAGATGGAGGAGGCGATATTGGCGGCGTGCGCGGTGGCGCTGCGGACGGGGATTACGTCGGTGCATGCGCTGCTGGATACGCCGGAGCAGATGATTGGGTATGCGCGGCTGCATCGGAAGGGGAAGCTGCCGATTCGGGTGGTGGGGATGCCGCAGTATGCTTCGGTGGAGAAATTGCATGGGCTGGGGATGGGGACTGGGTTTGGGGATGATTGGCTGCGGTTTGGGGCGGCGAAGTTTTTTTCGGATGGGTCGCTGGGGGCGCAGACGGCGTTGTTGTCGGAGCCTTATGCAGATAAGGCGGGGGAGCTAGGGATTCGGATTTATGAGCCGGAGGATTTGAAGTGGAAGTGTCGGGATGCGCAGCGGCGCGGGTTTCAGATTGCGATTCATGCGATCGGGGATCAGGCGCTGCGGGAGTCGCTGGATGCGATTGAGTTTGCGCTGGATGGGGAGGACAACCGGGTGCATCGGCATCGGATTGAGCATGCTTCGCTGGTGCCGCCGGATTGTCTGGAGAGGCTGCTGAAGAATCGGATTGTGGTGACGTGTCAGCCGCAGTTTGTGACGAGTGATACTTGGACGGGGGAGCGGATCGGGCCGGAGAGGGTGCCTTGGGCGTATCCGTTTAAGACGCTGATGGAGGCGGGGGTGCCGATCACGTTGTCGAGCGATTGTCCGGTGGAAAAGATGGATGCGTTTGATTGCATCGCGGCGGCGGTGGGGAGGGCGGAGTGGTCGCCGGCGGAGACGCTGACGCCGGAGGAGGCGATTGGGGCGTATTGTCTGGGGAGTGCGTATGCGGGGCACATGGATGATCGGGTGGGCTCGCTGGAGGTAGGGAAGCTGGCAGATTTTGTCGTGTTGTCGGAGGACCCGACGAAGATGGACGCGCAAGGCATTCGGCAGTTGAAAGCGGAACAGGTTTATTTGGACGGGATTCGAGTGATTTAGACAGGCTCAAGTGCTCATGAAGTATGTGAGAGTGGAAGAGTCCGAATGAAATGAAATTTGTTTTGCAGGGCTGCATTTACGGGCACTGGGGTTGCTCGGGTTAAAGGAGATGAAATGAATTTATAAAAGGAGATGAATTTATGTCGGCGAAAATGAATGGAAAGAAAGTAGCGGTGTTGGTGGAGAATGGGTTTGAGCGGGTGGAGATGACCGGGCCGCGTGAGGCGCTGGAGGGTGAAGGGGCGGAGGTGGATTTAATTTCGCCGCAGGAGGGGAAAGTCAAGGCGTTTGAGCATGGCGAGCCGGGGGAGGACTATAAAGTGGATGTGGAACTGGGGGACGCCAAAGCGGAGAAATATGATGCGCTGGTTTTGCCCGGGGGCGTGATGAATCCGGATAAGCTGCGGACGAATCCGGATGCGGTGAAATTTGTGAAGGCATTTTTTGAAGCTGGGAAACCGGTGGCAGCGATCTGTCATGGGCCTTGGACGCTGGTGGAGGCGGACGTAGTGAAGGGGAGGCAGATGACGAGCTGGCCGTCGTTGAAGACGGATTTGAAGAATGCAGGGGCGCAGTGGAAAGATGCGGAGGTGGTGGTGGATCAGGGGCTGGTGACGAGCCGCAAGCCGGCGGATTTGCCGGCGTTTAATCGGAAGATGATCGAGGAGATTGCGGAGGGGGTGCATCCGGGGCAGCGTGCGGGGGGGAGTAAAAGACTATAAAAGACGGAGCACTTAGCGCTCGCGCCGACCTGTCGACACCCACGGACAGGTTGGCGTTTTTTATGGGGTGGCGGGAGGTGTGGCCGGGCGGAGGACGGGGATGGGGTGGCCGCCGATGGAAGAAGAATAGAGGTAGAGGTCGGCGAGGCGGGGGAAATTGCGGATCAGGTTGGTGGAGCCGGTGGGGAGGTCGATCCAGTCGGATTGGGGCTGGTGATAGTTGTTGCCGATGACCATGCGGGCCAGATGGGAGGGGTGGTCGGGGTCGAAGAGCCAGCCAAGGGAGGCGGCGGCTTCGGGGGCGGCTTGTTTGTCGAGGTCGACGAGTTGGATGAGGGGGTCGGCGGCGGTGTAGGCGTGGGACCAGCCTAGGGCGCGGGCGGCGTCTTGCCAGGTGGCGGCGTCGTGCGGCCAGGCACCTAGGAGAATGGGGGTGGTGTGGGCAGGGTCGTCGAGGAGAGAGATGCCGAGCAAGGCGGCGCGGCGGCCGAGGATGGAGAAAGTGGCGGGGCCGGTTTGGGGGAGAGCCGGGGGGTCAAAGAGGGAGGGGGTGAGTCGTGAAAGTGAGGAGGAGGGGAAGCCGCGGGTGGAGGCGGTTTGGACGTCGAGTTTATTGATGCCTGCGGAGACCAGGGGAGTGGCGGCGTTGAGGAGGGTGGGGTCGTGGAGCAGGCCGAGCGCCAGGCAGGTGTAGCCGAGGAGGAGGTCGTCGCCGCGGTTGATTTTGGCGGCACCTTGGAGGAGGCGTTGGGCGTTGGCGGGGTTGCCGGAGAGGCCGAGGGCTAGGGCGCAGGCGGCGCGGAGTTCGGAGGATTCGCGTTGGTTGACGAAGCGTTGGTAGAGGGTGTCGTTGAGGTCGATATAGTCGGGGAGGGTCTGGTCGTAGGTGGTGGTGAAGGAGCCGACGGGGTGGGTTTCGATTTTAGCGGTGCCGCCGCGGGCGATGTAGAGGCCGAGGCCGAGGGCGGCGTATCCGCGGAGGGGGGAGCGCGGGTTGACGAGCGTGATGGTGGGGTCGGTGCCCATGTCGAGGATGTCTCGGACGATGAGGATATCGCGATCGGCGGAGGCGCGGGCGAAGGCGATGATGGAAGCCCCGCCGTAGCTCGGGCCGGCCTGGTCGAGGTAGGTGGCGAAGTTTTGCACGAGGCCGTTGCGGGATTGGACGCTGGCGGCGGCGAGGGGGCGCGGGGAGTCGGGGTAGGCGAGTGCGATGGCGGCGGAGACGCGCAAGCCTGGGGTGCGGGCGCCGATGGGAGAGGGCGCGCGGAGGGTGGGGGAGTTGGTGACGGCGGAAGGGACGGGGTAGCCTTGCGGGTTGGCGGGGTTGCCGTAGGGGCGGTTTTGCGGGATGACTGCGCCGCCGGCATTGGTGACGACGCGGTCGTTGGTGGTGGAAGATCGGCCGTCAGAGGCGATGTTGCTCAGCAGGTCGACGTCGCGCGGATCGCTGATCGCGCCGAGGGTTAGTAAGGCTTCGGAAACGAGCGTGTGCGGGGATTCGGGGACAAGAAGTGCGACGACGGTGTCGCGGTCTGTCGTGCGGTGTTGGATGCGCAGCACCCACATGGCGTTGCGGGCGATTTCGGGGTCGGGGTCGGTGTTGGCGAGGTTGCGGAGGAGGGTAAAGGTTGGTTCGGCGAGGTGGTCGAGCATGCCCAGGCCGTTGAGGATGGCGAGGCGTTCGAATTCGGTTTGGGGTTTGGCGGTGGTGAGGGCTTTTTCAGCGTCGGGGGTGTTGAGCAGGCCGATGGAGAGATAGGAGATGCCACGGACGTAGGGATCGGGGTCTTTTTGGGCGAGGGCCAGGAGGGGTTTGAAGGCGTCGGCGGCGCGCATCTGTCCGAGGGCGAGAGCGGCATCGGCGCGGAGGGCGGGACGTTCGGCATGCGTCGCTTTGAGGAGGGAGGTGATGGCTTTTTCGCGCAGGGCGGGGAGGGTTGGGTCGGCTACTGGGGCGGCAGCGGCCTGTCGGCGCGGGAGTTGGCGAAGGATGGCGTCGCGGTTGGTTTCCCAGTAGGAGATCCATGATTTTTCATCGCGCGAGCCGGGGTCGACGTAATAGGGGCGCGGGTAGGAGGAGACTTGCGCGGGATCGATCGGGAAGGATGAATTGGAGGTCTGCACCACTTGGCCGCGCGTGTTGGAAGTGGGGACGTGAAGCGGTTCGCGCCCAACCGGGGGGCTAATGTTCCCGGGCGGGGCGGCAAATGAAACCGCGGTGAAGAGAATCGCGGCCGAGGCAACGGTGCGGAGCATGGTGAGATCTCCTTTTTGACGTCTTCTGTCGAAAACCCCCCGCCAAAAGAATGCACCCGGCAGGACTCGAACCTGCAACCCTCTGATCCGAAGTCAGATGCGCTATCCAATTGCGCCACGGATGCGTGAACCGGGCGTATGTTAGCCGTTTGACTAGCTGCCCTCAACCAACCGGTTCATTCGCCGAGTTGAAGGATGGATGTCGCGACATTTCTTCATGTTTGCTACGCACGCGCATCTTAAAACCCCCGTTTAATGGTCAATTATCGCGTCTAGGCAATATAGATGGTTTTACTGATGAGTCTCGCACGGCGTTTGCTCAGCCATTTGCGAATCAACATTTCATCATTCACCTCCTTGTGTTACGGGAAGGACCATAGTGTATGCGTAAAGCCCAACTAGCGGCATTGTCAGGACTTATTTCACTCATGGCGGCGGCATCAAGCAGCCAGGCAGCGATTATTCCAGCGCTGACCGGCACGCCGACCGTTGACGGGGCCAATTTCGATTGGACCTACGACGCCACCATCGGGACGGACTTCCGTGTCAAAGCGGGGGACTTTTTTACCATCTATGACTTCGGCACGGTCCTGTCCCACTCTCAGCCGGCCAACTGGGTTTTCACAAGTTCGTTGGTTGGAGTGAACCCACTGCTGATTCTTCCCGATGATAACCCTTCGCTGGCCAACGTTACTTTTACCTATGCCGGGCCGACGCAAATCATCGGTGCTGCGGACTTGGGAGATTTCATTCTGACCATTAATTCAAACGCGACCACTGACGATGTGGCGTATGCCGCGCAAGCGACCCGCAATGGTGGCACACAGGATGGCCGATTTGGCTCAGACTATGGCACATTGACTGGTCCGGCGGCTCCTTCCAATGCGCCATTTATTCCGGAGCCCGCGTCGTTCTGTCTGCTTTCACTGGCGGCACCGGCAATTCTGCGTCGCCGCCACCGCGTCATCTGATTTTTTCAGCACATTAAATCAAACAATGCAAGGACAGACAGCTTTTGGGTTGTCTGTCCTTTCTATTTCGCGCAAAAATTTCCTCATGACATCCGCGGAGGTCATCGTGTATATATTGGACCATCCAATCTGATGTCTCAGCAATTCAGGAAAACACGGGAGACGAAAATGCACATGAAGAAGTTGTTTACGATATCCGCGCTCAGCGTTATCGCTTTGGGAGCATCGGTTAGTCATGCGGTGATCGCGCCGAATCTGGTCGGATCCCCCGATCCCACCACTGGCGGCTATCTCTGGACTTACCAGGCTGACGCGCAAGCGGGTTCTGAAGTTGCCGCCGGCGATTTCTTCACGATGTACGATTTTTCCGGATACGATCCCACGAATCCGAATGCTTCCATCGCGACGCCAGCTCAATGGGTCGCGACCGCTTCTTTGGTCACACCGCCCCCGCCCAATACCAATCCGCCGGACGACGCGGCGATTTATAATATCACTTTTCAATACACCGGCCTGACCACCACTGGGACGCTCGGTAACTTTACTATCTTCTCAACCTACGGGCTGATCAGCCCCGCGCCTGGCATCTACGCGGGCCAAGATCATGACGACTCCGGCCAATTGCTCCAGTTCATCTCAACCACTGACACCCCGGCTGTTCCGGAACCGGCTTCGCTGGGTCTTCTTTCCGGCGCCTGCGTGGTTCTCTGCCGTCGCCGTGCTCAGCGCTAGTGTCTCATTTATCAATAAAAAAGCCGGTATGTTACTCGACATACCGGCTTTTTCATTTTCTGTTCCACTTGGTCTATTGATCCAGCCGCCATTGGGGTGAAGGATATTTCTCGCGCATTATTTCCACATCCGACATTTCGTTATAGGCGCTGGGAAGCTGCCGGCGATCGACCCCTGCGCAGTGGCCGTCGACGAAGAGGATATTGGTTGTCTTCCCGAAATTATGCCGGGCGTTGATGGCGGTATATCCCCATCCCATGCCGAAGTGATGCTCAATCCCGTCATATACAAGCGGAACCTGCTCAGAATGATGAATCCGCGACACTTTCATCAATTGCGAGACATTAATTCCGGGAACGGGAAGTTCATTCATCGGGTAGACGCCGAATGATTGGTTGTCGGCATTCACGGCATACCAGATGTCATAATACTTCTGGCTGATGGCTGACTGCTGTCTCCAGAAGAAGGCGCCAGTCTGGCTGTATTCTCCGCCGACATAGGTTGGAGTAATCAGGTTCCAGCGTTGATCCTGCCCCGACGGGCAGCGGAAAACGCTGTTGCCTTCAGACGTGGTGGACTTGTAATTCACCTGCTCGGGTGCGTTGAGATATTTGTAATCGATCAGTATCCCCGCCCAATTGCCGGGGAGGGCGCTGGGATTTTTCGGGTCGGAGAAATCTTTCGGCACCATGAATCCATGATTGTCGATGGCATAGAGGCCTACGGCCATCCCGATCTGGCGGAGGTTGGAGAGGCATGCGGTCGAATTTGCCGCCTCCCGGGCCCGCCGCAGCGACGGCATGAGGATAGAAATAAGCAGTGTAATAATTCCAATTACAATGAGTAGTTCCACGATGGTGAACCCGTGCCTGGATATTGGCTTATTCATATGACGACCTTGGATGGAATAAACAGATGTGCTTATCGCCGCGCCCGGAGCCAGGCAGGGCTTACTGTCTGAACAGTTCTTTGCAAGGTCGGTGCCGTTCGCCACAAATTCGCAGCACACCGGTTGAGCTTGCGCTCACGTCCGACATTCTCGACGGCGATTTTTGCGCCCAGCCAAGGGCTTCCTTCCGTCTTTTGAAATCCACATCCAAGTTCAAAAATAATGCCTGCCGACGCACGAAGCGTCAGCAGGCATTTGGGAGGGGGGGTATAATAGTCCTCGTCGCGGCGGAACTCGCTTTCGGCTCAACACAGCGACGGGACAGTTTCGTACCCTGAGCTAATAACAACTTTCATGCCTAGGGAATCAGAGTCACAAGGAAATCTCCTCCAGATGACTTATCGATTATTCCGGCCAAAAGAGAGTACTTGAGCCCGCTTGGATATGGCTCAGCTCGGCGACACGCTGACTAAAGGGAGGCGACACTCCGCGTCATTTTCTCCCGGTTACCGCGCGTGCGGCTGGGGAATCTTTCATTGGCAGAACGGTCCGCCTTACCCCGTCAAATTTTTCCAGTGCTCCTGCCACCGCCGGCGCTGTCGGGACCAAGCCGATCTCACCTACTCCGCGACAGCCATAAGGGGTTTCCGGATCCCCCTCCTCGATAAAAATGCATTCCACCGCCGGCATCTGGTGGGCGCGCAGGACTCCCACGGACTTAATCGTATCCGTCACGACTTGCCCTTGTTCATCACAGACAAAATCCTCGGTTAGCGCATATCCGAGCCCCATATGGATTGACCCCTCCATTTGCCCTTCGAGGAGGATTGGATTTATCACCCGTCCGACGTCATGGGCCGCGATGACTTTTTTCAGCGACCCGTCCTCATTCAAAAACACGACCTGTGTGGCAAACCCATACGTCAAATGTGTCTTAGGCTCGTCGACATGCGCCCCGAGCTTGGTCGTATAGGAGCAAATCCACTCTCCGTAATATTTTCTGCCGATCAAATCGGGCAATTTCATTCCCTGGTCGAGATCCTCTTTCAACTTCCGTGCGGCTTCCATCACTGCGCGGCACCCCAATACCGTTGCCCGGCTAGCCGTGGTCTGCCCGCAATCCACCGGCACGGAGGTGTCGACGGTCGCCCAGAAATCCGCAGGCTTCAAGCCGGTCTCTTCCACCGCTGTCTGAATCAATACCGTGAACAATCCCTGGCCCATCTCCGTGAAACCGACGCGAATGCTCACGCGCCCATCGGGTTCAACACGCAGAACCGCTTTGCCCGGGTCGGGCATCCCGTTTCCGATTCCGACGTTCTTAATCCCGCAGGCAATGCCCGCGTATTTTTCTTTGTAAAACGCTTCTTTCACCGCCAGCAGCGTTTTCTTCATCCCGAACGGCTTATCCAGTTTCTGCCCGGTGGCAAAGCGATCTCCCTGCTCCAGCACATTTCGCCAGCGAATTTCCCACTGATCAATTCCCACTTTCTCTGCAAGCCTGTTCAGCAGTTGTTCAATCGCAAACGCCGACTGATTCGCTCCAAATCCGCGCATCGCCCCGCAGGGGGGATTGTTTGTATAGACCGCGAGCGCTTCAATATCGATTGCCGGCACGCGATACGGCCCGCAGGCGTGACCGGCCGCCCGTTCCAGGACCTTGGCCCCCACCGATGCATACGCTCCCTTGTCCCCGATCATTCGCGCCAAGACGGCGGTGATATGCCCATCCTTATCACATCCCACCTTGACCTTCATTTTGATCGCATGGCGTTTGGGATGCAGCCGAAAACTCTCCTCGCGAGTCAGAGTGCATTTCACCGGCTTGCCGCAGAGTGCCGCAGCCAGCCCGGTTTGCCCCTGAATGCTCATATCCTCTTTTCCCCCGAATGCCCCGCCATTCTGCACGAGTTCGACCTGCACACGCTCCCGATCCCATCCGAGGACCGAAGCAATCTGCCTCTGGTCATCAAACACGCCTTGTCCCTGAGAGAGCACGCGAAGCCCTTTCTCGGTCGGCATCGCGATGCACGACTCCGGCTCCAAAAACATATGCTCAATTCGCTGCGTGCGAAATTCATCTTCCACCACAAACGCCGACGCCTTAAACGCCTCTTCCGGCTCTCCGCGGACCAGGGCCGACTTAGAGAGCAAATTTCCCTTGGCATGAATCAGCGGCGCCCCGGGCTTAATCCCATCCTCGGGATCGGTAATGGGCGTGCGGACTTCAAAATCAATGGCAATCTTTTCTGCCGCCCGCCGTGCTGTGTATTGATCCTTCGCCACGACAACTGCGAGGATATCACCGACGCATCGCGTCTCTTCTCCGATCGCCACCAGTACCGGCCAATCTTTCACAATCAACCCCACGTACCGATCCCCCGGCACATCCGCCGCCGTGATTACCCGTTCCACTCCCGGCACTTCCATCGCCGCCGAAATATCAATCCCTTTCACCAGGGCCCGGGCATGCTCGCTAAACCGCATCGCCGCGTACACCTGACCCGGCACATTGATGTCATCCACATACTTAAAATCCCCCAGCACGAACTCGCGCCCTCGATATCGATCCAGAGAAGTCCCAATCCTTCCGCTCTGCTCCTCTTTCTCACAAGAACCGCCGCAACACCCCTCCCCGCGCCGAACCTTTGCGAGCGTGTCGATTGCATCCACAATTTTTACATACCCCGTACACCGGCACAAATGCCCGCGCAGCTCATGGGCGATCTGTTCCCGCGAAGGACTTGGGTTGCCTTCCACCAAAGCGTGCCCGCGCATTGCCATCCCAGGAATGCAAAACCCGCACTGCACTCCGCCGCACTTCACAAAACTCTCGGCGATATCGGACCGCTCTTTATCCGATAGCCCCTCCAGCGTGACGACTTCCTTCCCCGCGACCTGAGCAGGCTTGGTCGTACAAGCCAGCCGCGGTTTACCATCAATCAGCAGCGTGCAACATCCACACGACGCCTGCGGCTCACACCCATTCTTCAGCGACGTACACCCGAAATCCTCGCGCAAGACCCCGAGAAGCGATCTTCCATCCGCGGATGGCGCATCCACGTCGCGCCCGTTCAATCGAAACATAACGCGCTTCTCCCCCACCAGCCCCAGTTCTGCCTCACGAATAGTCATAGTATAAAAATCTCCAACCCCCTATTCTAAACCTCAAAGTCCTGCGGTCACAACCAAAATCCTGCATTTACTTCACTTTATTAACCCTTTTTGCGCCCTATAACACCCGCGTCTGCACATCCATTAGGCATGGTGTAATCCTACCTCACAGACCCGCCCAATCTCCGCGCGATGTCTCCCACGTTGGATATTCAATGTTCGATGTTGGAGGTTGGAAGTTCTCTTCGTTTTTCCCTAATCAGTTTGCTAACATCCCTGCCATGGAACTCGTTCCCCACTCTCTGTCTTCCCATCTGGCCCGTCTGTACGCCGAACCGCAACAGAACGATTCCCTCTACGCCCTTCCGCGTAAGAAGTGGTATCTCCCGACCTCTACTACACCCGACCTTTCGGTCTCTCTTCACGACCGTCGCGCCGGCAATCCCGCCGGTCCTGCCGCCGGACCCCACACCCAGATGGCGCAAAACCTCCTCCTCTCCTACCTTGGCGGAGGGCGGATCCTCGAACTTAAAACTGTCCAGATCAACGATCGCCTGCAAATCCCCCGCCCCTGTATTGATTTGACCACCATCGGGTACAACGTCGAATGGTCGCAGGAACTCCTCCTTGAACAATCCCTCCGCGAGTACGTTGCCGGGATGATGCTCATCGAAATTTTCCGCCACGACCCGACCTTCACCGGCGCCGCTCTCCAAGGCACGCCCGGCGACTACATCTTCGACATGTCCGTCGGCTACGACTTCGATGGCATCCAATCCCCCCAGGTCCAAGCCTTCCTCGATCACATGCGCGACGCTTCGACGATCATCGAAGAACTTCGCGACACCATCCCACAGAATTACAAACTCGCTCGCAACCTCAACTACCCTACGTCCCTCTCGACCAGCATTACTCTTTCCACTTTCCATGGCTGCCCTGCCGACCAGATCGAACACATCTGCGAATTTCTCCTTGTTGACAAGGGCCTCGATGTCATCGTCAAGATGAACCCTCCCATGCTCGGCAAGGATCGCCTGGAACATCTACTCTACGACGTGATGGGCTATACGGATTTGACCGTGGCCCCTCACGCTTATATCTCCGGCCTGCAGTTCGACGAATCGCTCGAACTCGTCGAACGCCTCGCTCGTGTTGCCGCCGGCAATGGACGGCATTTCGGCACCAAATTCTCCAATACCCTCGAAGTCCTGAACCACAAAACTTTTTTCCCTCCGGAAAACAAAACCCAGTATCTCTCCGGCCAGCCGTTGCATGTCATTACCATGGCGCTGACTGACACTTTCCGCCAAGCCCTTGTCGCGCGCGACAACGCCAATGGCACCGCACTTGCCAATCTCCCCGTCTCTTTTTCCGCCGGAATCGACCGCCAGAACTTTTCCCTTGCCGTCGCCTCTGGGGTCGTCCCTGCCAGCGTCTGTTCAGATCTTCTGCGCCCCGGCGGTTTCGGTCGGTTGCCCGGATATATGCAAACTCTCGCCGCCGACATGACCAAACTCGCCGTGACCAACATCAACGACTACATCCTGGCCTTTGCCCGTCAGCATGGCTTCCCAGCCGGTGAATCTGACGTCACCGCCGCCGCCATCCACAATACCACCGCCTGCGCCAAACTCGCCGAAAACGACCCGCGTTATCGCGCCGCGCAAAACCGCAAATCCCCCAACCGTATTGTCTCTCATTTGGTCATATTTGATTGTATTTCCTGCGACAAATGCATCCCAGTCTGCCCCAACGCCGCCAACTTTCTCTACCCCACTCCCAAAACTTCCTTCATTTGCCAGGATGTGATCCTCCACCCTGACGGCTCCTTCACCACCATCCCCGGCCGCCTCTTCGCCATCACCAAGGAAACCCAAATCGCCAACCACGCCGACTTCTGCAATTCCTGCGGCAACTGCGACACCTTCTGCCCCGAATACGGCGGTCCGTACATCCAAAAGCCCAACTTCTTCTCCACTGAACATTCCTACCAATCCGCCTCCCCCCGCGACGGCTTTTTCATCCCTTTCCCCACAATGATCAAAGGCCGAATCCAAGGCATCGAATACTCCCTCACCCTCGACCCTGCTTCACGTCTTCACGTCTTCACGTCTTCACGCATCCAACTCACCTTCTCCCCCAACACTCCCACCCCCCTCTCCGCCCGCGCCGCCCACCCACTCCCCGCTCCCACCCAAATCGACACATGGCCCTACCACACCCTCATCCACCTCCTTCAAGGCATCCTCAGCACCAGACACATCCATCAACTCAATGCCTCGCTCGTCACCAGCGACGATTTTGTTAGAGAATGATATTGATATGAACTTGAAGCCGTTAGGAACTGCAACGTTCTGGGTGTTATTGATGCCCTCTGCGTTTGCGTTCGCGTTGCCTGGGGCGATCTTCGGCAATGATGCGGACTTCAATCACTGGGCTCCGGTCATTTTTCCTCTTCAAGCGTTTGTCACCCTTGGCGTACCCTATGTGTTAACACGGCGTGCGCTGGCCAGTCGCAGGCAACAAAGCCGCGGATTTCCAGTTATTCTAAACAGCGCGGATAAGGGGATTCGTTTGTCCCGTAAATGACAAGCAGTTGTGGACCGGCCCGTAAGGCGTCGGATAATCCACCTTATCCAAAACCTGCCGATCCTTCATGGATCGAGACCAACAACTAAGATTTATCTCTCTTCGATATGTGTTAATCTGTACTAATCTGTGGATCTAACTGTTCTCTTCAAGGAGTCTATCATGCCCCGCAAAATCGCCATGATCGGTGCCGGCAGCGTTGTCTTCTGCAAGACCCTCATTTCTGACATCCTCGCCACGCCCGCTCTCATCGATTCGGAATTCGCCTTGATGTCCCCCACCGAAACCAAGCTCCGCCGCATGGAGACCTTCATCCAGCGCATGATCAAGGACAATAAGCTTCCGGCCAAGGTCAGTGCCACCACCGACCGCCGGGCGGCTATTAAGGACGCTGACTTTGTTGTGGTCATGATCCAGGTCGGCGGGCATGACGCCTTCGGCATCGACTACCACGCTCCGCTCAAATACGGCGTCGACCAGTGCATCGGCGACACTCTCGGCCCGGGCGGGATCTTCCGCGGCCTGCGCCACATTCCGGTTCTGGCCGATATCGCCAAAGACATGGCCGAAGTCGCCAAGCCCGGCGCCATCATGCTCCAATACGCCAACCCCATGGCCGCCAACTGCCTCGCACTCGGCCGCGTCTCCAACGTCCCCTTCGTTGGCCTCTGCCACGGCGTCCAAACCACCCTCGACCTCATCGCCGGCTACATGGGCATCAAAGACAAATCGGAAATCATCTTCAACTGCGGCGGCATCAACCACATGGACTGGTTCCTGAAGCTGGAACACAAAGGCAAAAATATCTATCCCGCCCTTCGAGAACTTTTTGAAAAACCGGAATATTACAAGAACGAAAAAGTCCGCGGCGAAGTCTTCCGCCACTTCGGTTACTTCATGACCGAATCGACCGGGCACCTTTCGGAATATGTTCCATGGTTCCGTAAAAATAAGGAAGCACTGGACCTCTACTGCGATGAGCCGGCGTTTGGCGGTGAATCGGGGGCGTACTACAAATGGGGAAAGACCATGGCCGACAAATACGCCAAGGTGGACCCGCTGCAATTTGAATCTTCTGAAATCGATGTGCGCAGCGTGGAATACTGCTCCTGGATCATTGAGGCAGTTGCCACAAATAAACCATTCCGATTCATGGGCAATGTTCGCAATGACAACTACATCACCAATCTGCCCAATGGCTGCTGCGTCGAGGTCCCGACGTTTGCCGACGCAACGGGGTTGCATCCGACGGTCATCGGCAACCTTCCGCCGCAATGTGCCGCTGCGTGCTTGACCAACGTCAACGTGCAATCCCTCACTGCCGACGCCGCTTTGACCGGCGACCCCGAACACATCGTCCACGCCTTGGCGCTCGACCCGTTGACCTCCGCTGTCTGCACTCTCAAACAGATCCGCGACATGGCGATCGAGATGCTCGAATCCCAGCGTCAATGGCTCCCCGAATTCGCCGGCAGAAAAATCCGCCCGACTCCGACTATCTCCATCCCCCCGGACCTCAAACCGATCGACGTTCCCCTCGATCCCGCTTTGGCGATTCATAAACGCTTTGGCCAGCTCATCACGCAAAAGACCGATTAATCTCAATATTAAATTGTTGTAACAAAAATTCGCGATGAGCGTCTTTGGCTTTGGGAAAGGAAGGGCATTGCATGTCATCTGTCCGTAAAGCCAATATGCGCCGCGCCGAAGTGCTGATCGACTCCCTTGAGTCGCGCCGTTTATATGCCGCCCACGCCATCTGGACCATCAACGGCACATCCGGCAATGACACCATCCTTGTCCAACCTAACCCCGCGCACCCCGCCTATATTGACGCAACTTTGAACGGCGTCCTGCTGCGCACCCGTCCTGCTGCCTCCATCAAATCCATCCATATCAATGCCGGCGACGGCGACGACTCCATCACCATCAATCTCGACTCTCACGACCACATCGCAATCTTCGCCCACGGCGACGCCGGCAATGACACGCTCCTCGGCTCTGCCGAAAAAGACCACCTCTTCGGTGACGCCGGCGACGACTCCCTCAACGGCCGTGGCGGCGCCGATACCCTCGTCGGCGGCACCGGCGCCGACGATCTCTCCGCCGGCAAAGACAACGTCCCCGACCTGCTCGTCACCGACTCCCTCGATCACCTCACCCGCCGCCAGCACACCGACCATATCCGCATCGATACGACCCCGCAGCCAAGCACAATCTTTTTGTTAGACGATCCCAACTATGTCCCGAATCCCTTCCCCGTCGGGATTATTCCCATCGATCTTCCCATCACGATCCCCGTCTATTCTCCGCCGGTCGATTATCACCGCGACGTCCCCACCACCGACGCCGCCAGTTCGATCAACGCCTTCGGCTACGACCTCTACAACGAGCTCCGCACCGAGCAGCCCGACGCCAACCTCTTCTTCTCCCCGTACAGCATCTCCACCGCCTTGGCGATGGTCTACGCCGGCGCGGATGGTGAGACTCGCCAGCAGATGGCGGATGTCCTGCACCTGCCGCTGGATCAAACCACCTTTCTCAACGAATTTGCCAACGAGCAATCCGCCACCCCCGCCCCCGGCTCGACCGCCGATGTCTCCGTCGCCAATGACGTCTGGCTCCAGCAGGGCTTTAATGCCCTTTCCAGTTATATCTCTGATCTCACATCAACCTTTAACGCCTCCCCGCATACCCTCGATTTCGTCAATGATCCAGCCGATGCCCTTCAACAGATCAACGGCAAAGTCTCCGACGCCACGCATGGCCGAATCCCGAACCTTCTTTCTCCTGACGCCATCAATAATTCCACGCGCATGGTCCTGACCAATGCGGTCTATTTCAAAAGCGACTGGGCGGTTCCATTCCTAGCCATTCCTGATGGTGGGCTAAATAGCTTCCATTCAACTCCCTCTCAGTTGAATCCGGCTCAGTTCATGAAAGAAGAGAGCACCGTCAATTACACCGAAACCAGCAGTCTGCAGCTGGTCGAAATCCCCTACGCCGATGGTCAATATTCCATGACTATCGTTCTCCCCAAATTGGGACAGGATCTCTCCTCCATCTCCGATTCTCTCACGCCCGACGCGCTCAATTTACTCCTGTCCGTTGCTGCCCCGACGGACACCATCGTCACGCTCCCGGAATTCCATCTTAGCGAATCGTATCAACTGACCAGTATGCTCTCAGCGATGGGAATGTCCGATCTGTTCGACCCGACTCAATCCAATCTCTCCGGCATCGACGGTCAGAACGATCTCTCGGTCAATACCGTCGTTCACAAAACCTTCCTCGACGTCACCCCTACCGGCACCGAAGCCGCCGGCGCCACTGGTATAGGCGTAGTGATCGATGGTGTCTTTGGACCACCTCCTACCCCACCTCAAGTCGTCACCGCCGATCACCCGTTCTACTTCACCATCCGCAACACCCAGACCGGCGCGACCCTCTTCTCTGGCACGTTGATCAATCCCGACGCCTCGTGATGCTTGGCACCCCTCCCGACTAGGGTTACAATCGTCCGCTCACCCGAAAGGTTGAGCGATCCAAATGAACTACGGCGTAATCATGGCCGGCGGCGCCGGCACCCGACTCTGGCCTCTCTCCCGAGGCGGAACCCCCAAGCAGCTTCTCTCCCTTATCGACGGGAAATCCCTTCTTCAACTGGCCTATGACCGCCTGCGCGGCCTGCTCCCCGCGGACCGCATCTACGTCTGCACCGGTGCGGCCCATGCCGATGCGGTCTTAGCCAATCTCCCCGAGCTGCCCAAGCAAAATCTCCTCGGCGAGCCCACCGGTCGCGACACCGCCAACGCCGTCGGCTTCACCGCCGCCATCCTGCAAAAGCGCGATCCCGATGCCGTCATGGCTGTTGTCACTGCCGACCATGTCATTGAACCGGTCGATACGTTCCAAGCATCCCTCACCGCTGCTTTTGATCTGGTGGCGCAAGATCCACTCGCCCTCGTTACCTTCGGTATCATCCCGACACATGGCCACACCGGGCTGGGATACATCCATCGCGGCGAGCCTTTCCCTCTCAAATCTTCCAATAAGTCCGCCGCCGCGTTTCGCGTGCAGGCGTTCAAAGAAAAGCCTGATAAAGCTACTGCCGACCGCTATGTTGAATCCGGGCGCTATTACTGGAATTCCGGCATGTTCGTCTGGCGCTGCGACACCGTGCTGGCCGACCTCGCCCAGTTCCTCCCCGCTGCCCGCGCCGGCTGGGCCAAGATCGCCGGCGACTGGTCCACTCCCGCCGAGCAGCAGACCCTCGATGCTGTCTATCCCGCGTTGCAAAAGATCAGCATCGACTATGCGCTGATGGAGCCCGCCAGCCAGAATAAAGGCAAATCCAAGGTCTACACCGTCGAAATGCCGATCGAATGGCTTGATATTGGCTCCTGGCCGGCGCTGGCGGAAATCCTCCCCAATGACGACCACGACAACGCCACCGACTGCTCGACCTGTGTCTTCCTTGATTCGGATAACAACATCGTCATCTCCCGCGGCGATCCCGGGCATCTGCTGGCGACCATCGGCCTGTCCGACATGATCATCGTCCACACGCCGGACATCACCCTCTTCTGCCCTAAGAGCGAAGCCCAGCGCGTCAAGGAACTCGTCGCCAAGGTCAAAGCCAAATTCAACGACCAGTACCAATGAGAACCTTGGCCGTTGATCTCGGCACCCGCCGCGTCGGTCTTGCCCTTTCCGACGAAGGCGGACGATTCGCCACTCCTTACGAAGTTCTCATCGTTGCTTCCCCCGAGCACGCCACGTCGCAAATCCTGTCCGCGATTGCCCGCGAAGGCGTTCAACGTCTGGTGGTCGGCCTGCCGCTGAACATGGATGGTTCGTTCGGCCCCGCCGCCCGCAACGCGCTGGCCTGGGCGAGGAATTTGTCGGATCAGGCGCGGCTACCCGTGATTTTTATTGACGAGCGATTGAGTTCCTTCGACGCTGAGCAGCAACTCAACGACCGCAAGCGCGCCGGGGAAAAGCTCACGCGCAAGCGGAGGAAAGAGCAGCTTGACGCCATCGCCGCCGCCACATTTCTTCAGGATTTTCTCGACGGCCGGCTTCATCCTGTCTCAATTGATTGATTGCAAGGTATACTCCAGCCAACCGTAACCGGGCCGCACCTCCAGCCAACGAGACATCTCATGACATCACTTCGTCTGCGCCTGTTGCCTGCGCTGAGCCTGCTTCTCTTCCCCACAATCACTTTCGCCGATGCCCCCCTCCCGCCTGCGGTCCCGCATGGCACATTGTCCGAACGTCTTCAATCCGCCCTGGGACTTGTTGCCTTTCTATTTCTCGCCTTTCTCCTGGGCCGGCTTCGTGGGCATCGCAAACTCCCTGCTCGCCGCACGCTGATCTGGGGCATTCTTCTCCAATTCATCTTCGGCGCGATCGTCGTCTGGAATCGGACCTTTCTCATCATCATCAATGACCTCGTCGACGCCCTCCTCGGCTTCACGCGCGAAGGGGCGGACCTTGTCTTCGGCAAACTCTCCTCCATTGATGGGCCGCCTGTTTTTGACGCAGCCAATCACCTTCTCGGGCACGCTCAAGAGGTTGGTTACTTTGCATTCTTCGTGCTGCCAACCATTATTTTCTTCGCCTGTCTCACGGCTGTTCTCTATCACATCGGCATCATGCAATACATCGTGCAGGGGCTTGCCTGGCTGATGTCCAAGACGATGAAAACATCGGGTGCCGAGACGTTGTCGAGTGCCGCCAATATTTTTGTTGGTCAGACGGAAGCGCCGCTGATGGTCAAACCGTTCCTTGCCGCCGCGACCAATTCTGAATTGATGGCGATCATGGTGGGCGGGTTTGCCAACATCGCGTCGGGCGTTTTGGGACTTTATACGATCTGGTTGCGGCCTTATGTTCCTGATGCTGCCGGGCATCTTGCGGCCGCCTGTTTTATTACGGCGCCGGGATCATTGCTGGTGGCCAAACTGCTGCACCCGGAAACGCAAACTCCCGAGACGGCCGGGGGGGTCGAGTTTAAAATTGAGCGTATCGACGCAAATTTGGTTGATGCGGCTACGCGCGGTACTACTGAAGGGCTTGGTTTGGCGCTCAATGTCGCTGCCATGCTCATCACATTCACGGCGCTGGTTGCGCTGACCAATGCGGTTCTCTTGTTCGCCACCGCACATATGGGGCTGCCGCCGATCACGTTGCAATCGATGTTGGGGTATCTCTTTCGCCCGCTGGCGTGGCTTACGGGCATTACCTGGGCGGAATCCAAAAATGCTGGGTCGCTGCTGGGGATTAAAACCGTTTTGAACGAATTGATTGCTTATTCGCAAATGAAGGACTTCCTCGCCGCCGATCCGAATTATCTTTCGCCGCGCGCCCGCCTGCTGACGCTTTATGCGCTTTGCGGCTTCGCCAATTTTGCCAGCGTCGGTATCCAGGTCGGGGGGATATCCACAATGGCGCCTTCGCGCCGATCCGACCTTTCCCGCATAGGTCTGCTGGCGATGATCGGCGGGGCAATCTCGTCCCTCATTGCGGCCTCGGTGATCGGTATTCTTATTTAATCGGGGCGGATATCATGCGCCACCTATGGTCCGTGCCGCTCTATTGATCCTTCTATTTCCCGCGTTTGCGTGGTCAGCGCCCTTTGAAGCGGGCTCTCCGCGCTCAGTCGTTGAATCGCTCTCGACGGCTCTATCCGCCGGAGACGCGGCCACCATTCGCTCGATCCTTTACGCCAAAACCGATTCCGAAAAGCACATGGTGGATGCAATGATCGCCATGTCCGAAGCGATTGCCCGCCTGCGCCCCGTCGCCATCAAGCGGTTCGGCGAAGTCCCCGCCCGCCTGGTCACCGGGGATCTCGACGCCAGCGCCGCCGACCAGCACGCCAAGCTCGAATCCGCCTTTCAGCAGATTGAAGAGGACACCGCCCATCTGACTTTTCCCGATCAAACGACGGATGCCATCACGCTGAAAAAGATCGGAGGGAAATGGCGGATTCCCGTTTCTGAAAAGGCCGGCAAGCTCTCCCCGGTTGAACTGGAAACCCGCGCCGCCGACCTGAATTCCATCGCCAAATCAATCGACGAAGTCACCGTGCTCTGCGCGGGAGGCAAATGGCAAACTCCCAACGACATTGTCATCGCCATCCAGGAACACGTCCTTGAAGCCCAGAAGGCGCATCTGCCGGCCACGGAGCCGACCACTACTTCTTCTTCAGACGATAGTGCCCCTTCTCACAAGCAATGACAAATCGCTCGGCGGTCGCCTTGAGATCTTCCCATTTCTGGCGAATCTCAATCGCCTCCTGCTCATCGATGCTGGCGTCGTCATCCACCGATTCCGTCACGGCGTCCAGCAGCTCGCTGAAATCGCGCATCATGCACTGCGTCTCATTAAACACCGATTCCCCAATCGGCTTGCGCAGCTCAGGCACCGGGTTGGCGACATAAAATCCCCCCGCCTCATTGCACAGCCAGCGGATCAGGCGGATGTCCTTGGTGAGCAGATACATTTCCTTGACCCGGTCCAGCGGATTTTTTGCTCCGCTCTGATCCGGGTCTTCGTTGGCTGGGGATTGCTCGCACCATTTGTAAACCAGCGCGGGAGACACCCGCAGCGCCCCGGCAACCGCTTTAACGCCTGGTTCATCCACCGCCTGCCGAATGACATCGTAAGATTTCATACGTAGAAAGATAAGCGAACTCTTCGCACGTTTCACGTATTATTTGTCTGATGCCTCAGTCGAAGAAGGAAATCCAGGATCTACTCGCCGGTGCCGACACTTCCCCGCGCCATCGCTTTGGCCAGAACTTTATGATCGACCAGAATCTGGTGCGCCTGATCGCGGATGCCGGCCAGCCGTCAGCGGAGGATTTCATCATTGAAGTGGGCCCAGGAACGGGAACGCTTACCGACGAACTGCTGTCACGAGGGGCCGCCGTTACGGCGGTTGAAATTGACCGCGACCTTGCAGGGCTTCTTCGTCAGCGATTTGCCGAGAATTCCAAGTTTCATCTGATTGAAGGGGATGCGCTGGCGAGTAAACACGCCGTCAATTCCGAACTTGCCGCCGCGTTGAATGACGCCATGTCACGGGGGCAGCATGCGAAGCTCATTGCGAATCTTCCCTACAATATTGCTTCGCCATTGGTGGTGGAACTTCTGATTGCGGGGGTTGAGCTGCTTGCGTTTACGGTGCAAAAAGAAGTTGCGGACCGCTTTCGCGCCGCGGCAGGGGGGGAGGACTACGGACCGCTTACAGTCGTGACGCAGCTTCTGGGAGAAGTGGAGGTTTTGCGCACTCTGCCGCCGCAGGCGTTCTGGCCGGCTCCGAAGATTGATTCTTCGCTGGTTCGGATTGTTCGGCGGGATCGCCTGGGAGAGCGGGCCAAAGCATTCAGTCCGTTTCTGACTCAGCTTTTTTCGGCTCGGCGAAAGACGATTCGCAAGGCGCTTGCCAATGCGGGATATGAAGAGGCGGCGCAGGTGCTGGCTCGGCTTGCGATTGATCCGCAGGCTCGGCCGGAAGTGTTAAGTCCTGAACAAATCCTGGCGTTATTTGACGCTTTGCAGCCACCCAAATGAATCGCAGCAACATCACCAATCTTCAGGACATTCCCAACATTGGCCCGGCGATGGCGGAAGATTTTCGCCGTCTTGGCATTTCTGCGCCATCCGAATTGGTGGGTGTGGATCCTTACGTTCTTTACGACAAACTCTGCCGCGTCACCGGGCAGAAGCATGATCCTTGTGTGATCGATACATTCATCGCAGCCGTTCGTTATATGGAGGGTGCGTCGGCAAAACCTTGGTGGGCGTACACGGCCGAGCGCAAAAAGACTTTGGCGGCTGCGAAGAAAAAATAAATCTATTGCGCGAGTCCCTGGAGACGGAAATAGAGCAGGCGGGAGAGGACAGTCGTGCGATAGGCGGCGGTCGAGCGGATATCGTCGATCGGGGCGATGTCCTTGGTGAGGAGCGGGAGGAGTGAATCTGGAGAATCGAATCGCTGGTGGTTGTTGAGGGCGGATTCGAGGGTGCGCAGGCGCAGGATGGTGGGGGCGACGGAGTTGACGATGATGCGCCAGCCGGTGGAGTCGTGGAGCATGGCGATGCCGACTTTGGTGATGGCCTGGGCGGAGCGGGCGCCGACTTTATAGAAATATTCTTGAGTGCGCGGGCGGCGGGGGATTTTGATGGCGGTGATGAGCTGGTCGGGGCGGCGGTGGGATTTGCGGTAGGCGGTGTAGTAGGAATCGAGGGGGATTTCGGTGGTGCCGTCTTTAGCAGAGCAGAGGACGACGGTGGCGTCGCAGGCCATTAAAGCGGGGACGCCGTCGGCGGCGGGGGAGGCGTTGGCGATGTTGCCGGCCCAGGTGCCTCGGGTTTGGATTTGGATAGCGCCGACGAGTCGGGCGGCTTGGGTGAGGAGGGGGAATTCTTTGGTGATGTCGGGGTTGGTCAGCAGATCCCAATAAGTGGTGAGCGCGCCGAGTTCGAGATGGGTGGGCGTCAGGCGGAATGGGCGGAGATCTTTGAGAAGGGATAGATCGAGGAAGCAGACGTTTTCGTGGGAGCGGGAAGGCCACGAGACGAAGAGGTCCGTGCCGCCGGCGATGGGGGTGAGTTTGGGATCGGCGGCAAGCGCGTGCAGGGCGTCGGCGAGTGAGTTGGGGCGTAAAACGTGCATGGGTTTAGCGGGCCTCTTTGGCGTCGAGGGCTTTTTGGATGCCGTTGATGATGCCGTCGTAGCCGGTGCAGCGGCAGAGGTTGCCGGACATGAATTGGCGGATGGTGGTGTCTTTGAGAAGCTCAGGGTGCTCGGTGAGGTAGAAGGAGGTCATGGCGACGCCGGGGGTGCAGGCGCCGCACTGGGCGGCGTTGGTGGAGTTGAGATGTTCGGTGAAACGGGGGTCGATGGATTCGATGGTGCGGACGTGGCGGCCTTGGACTTGGAAGGCGGGGACCAGGCAGGAGTTGACGGGGAGGCCGTCAAGGAGGACGGTGCAAGCGCCGCATTCACCTTCGCCGCACCCTTCTTTGGTGCCGGTGCAGTGGAGCGTGGTGCGGAGGAGGTCGAGAAGGCGCGCATCAGGCGGGGTGTCGGTGTTGACGGGGTTGTCATTGAGCGTGAAGGTGAGTTTTTGTGGAGTCATGATTTGGTCGGCTCCCAGGGATTGAGTTTGGCCGCGGAGACGGGAGCTTCGTGGTCGGAGGTGTTGGAGAGTGTGTGCAGCAGGCGTTCGGGGGTGAGGGGGATGATGTTGAGCGATTGGTTGCCAAGGGCGTGGCAGATGGCGTTAAGGAGGGCGGGAGCCGGGCCGTCGATAGGGAGTTCGCCGATGCCTTTAGCGCCTTGCGGCCCGAAGTCGCTGGGGGATTCTTCGAAGAGGACGCGGATGGGCGGGAGGTCGCCGCTGGTGGGGATGATGTAGTTAGTGAGCTGGTTATTGCGCATCGCGCCTTCGTGCTGGATGCACTCTTCGGTCAGGGCGTAGCCGATACCTTGGACGACGCCGCCTTGGATTTGCCCGGCGGCCAGGGTCGGGTGGATGACTTTGCCGACTTCCTGCATCGCGACGAAGTCTTCGAGTTTGATGTTGCAGGTGCGCAGGTCGACGGTGACGTCGGCGAGGTAGACGGCCCAGGAGTAGGCGGCGTAGGCGTCGCCGGTGTAGGTGGCGTCGTCCCAATGGATGGTGTCGGGTTTTTTGTAGGTGGCGTTTCCCAAAAGTGGTTTGTTGGGATTGTTTTTGAACCAGTTGATGAGGGCGGATTTAGGGGATGGAAGCGATCCGGCAGCTTCGCTGCGGCGTGGCGCGCCAATTTGCGTGAGGAGGTCGTCGATGGCGCGTTCGATTAGTTTGCCGACGACCATGACGGTGCGGGAGGCGACGGTCGGGCCGGAGTTGGGGACGCGGGAGGTGTCGGGGTGGGCGAAGACGATGTCTTCGGGTTGCATGCCCAGGCGGTGGGCGGCGATGAGGCGGACGGTGGTTTCGGTGCCTTGGCCCATTTCGGTGTTGGCGATGAGGACTTCGACCCGGCCGTCGGGCAGGCCGGCGACCTGCGCTTTGGAGGAGAGCATGGTTTCACCGGAACCTGTGAAGCCGGAGCCGTGCATGAACGTGGCGAAGCCGATCCCTTTGCGCAGATAGGGATGTTGTTTGTTGAAGGATTCGTGTTCTTTTTTGCGGGAGTCGTAATCGGAGTAGGTGAGGGTATGGTCGAGGAGGCTGGACATGTCGACTTTGTCTTTGATGACCTGATGGGTGGCGGTGGTTTGGCCGTCGTGGATAAAATTGCGTTTGCGGATATCGACGGGAGAGATGCCGAGCTGGGCGGCACAGGCGTCAATGTGGCGTTCGATGGCGAAGAGGGTTTGCGGCGCGCCGAAGCCGCGGAAAGCGCCGTTGGGAACGGAGTTGGTCAAAACGGCGCGGCCGTTGACGTGGACGTGATCGCAGTGATACGGGCCGGGCGCGTGGATGCCGCCGCGGGAGAGGACGACGGCGGAGAGGGTCGCGTACGCGCCGCCGTCCATGAGGATGTCGATCTCCATGGCGAGGAGTTTGCCGGTGTTGTCCAGCGCCGTGCGGTGGTGGACGATGCTCGGGTGGCGCTTGGTGGTGGCGGCCATGTCTTCGTGGCGGTCGTAGATAATTTTGACGGGCTTGCCGGATTTGTGCGCCAGTAACGCGGCGTGGACGCCGATGTGGGAGGGGAAGTCTTCTTTGCCGCCGAACGCTCCGCCGGTGGGGGTTTGGATGACGGCGAAATAGTCGTCAGGCTGGTTGAAAGCGTGTGTGAGAGATTTAAGGACGTAGAACGGGCACTGCAGCGAGCCTTTGACGACGAGGCGGCCGGATTCAGGGTCGTGGTAGGCGAGCATGCCCTGGGTTTCGAGATAGACATGTTCCTGCAGGCCGGTCTCGTAGGTGGCTTCGACGACGTGCGGGGCGGCAGCGAAGATCGGGCCGGGGTCGCCTTTGCGGATGTGGAGGTGTTTGAAGACGTTGTCGGTTTTGTATTGGATGAGGTCGGTTGTGGGAGTAATGCGCGGATCGAGCAGGAACGGCAGGGGGGTGTAGTCGATGCGGATGGAGCGGACGGCTTTTTTCAGGAGTTCCGGGTCTTCGTGGGCCAGCAGGAGAATGGGTTCGTATTTGTGGCGGAATTCTTCGCCGGCCAGGACGGGCTGTTCGTGTTCGATAAGCTGGAGTTCGTTGCAGGGGACATCCTTGGCGGTGACGATGGTGAATTCATTCCAATTGATCGAGGGATCGAAGTGGATATGCGTGATTCGGCCGCGCGGGGCGGGGGAACGGACGGTGGCGCCGTGGAGCAGGCCTTCGATGCGGAGGTCATCGACGTAGCGTGCGGTGCCGCGGAGTTTAGCCAGGCCGTCGACGCGGGGGATGTCGTTTGTGAGGGTGGTCACTGTGGAAAAAAGGCGGTCGTTGGTTTGAAGACGCGCGACGGAGAAGAATATCCGGCAGAGATGGGTCGCGCCAAGATAAATCGAAGATGGAAGCCGAGAATTGTGATATTTCTACGACGGCGTCCCAGGCGGGTCCATATGGATCTGCCTCAAACTCTCATACACTGCAATTCCCGCTGCCGTCGCTAGATTCAGACACCGCTCTCCTGCCACTTGCGGAATTCTCACCCGTCGCTCTGGAAATCGCGCCAACACTTCATCCGACAACCCATGTGTCTCACTCCCAAACACCAGGCAGTCCCCAGCCAGATATTCCGCTTCCCAAAATGACTTCTCCGCTTTGCTCGTGAACAACCACAATCGCGTTTCTTTCATCGCCCGAAAAAATGCTTCCTCATCATCATGCAGCGTCAGCTTCAGCCGCTCCCAATAATCCATCCCGCTTCTGCGCACCTCTTTATCCGACAGAACAAACCCCATTGGCCGAACGATATGCAATTCCACCCCCGTCGCCACGCATAACCTTCCGATATTCCCCGTATTCGGCGCAATCTGCGGCTGAAACAACGCCACCTTGAGCCGGTGTTCCCCTTCGATCATCCGTTGATCCGCCATCTTCAATCCACAACCTTTCCCGCACGATCCACCTGCACATACCGCTGCTCTTCCACGCAATATGCCGTCAGTCTTCCTTCGCTGATCAGAGCACAGGCCGTATCCAGCAGCACTACGTTCGGCCCCACCACCGGCACGTTCTCCGCATCCGCCCCACCCGCCAGATAATTCTGCACCGGTGTATGCCCAAAATACCCCGTTCTCCCCCACGCCTTCTGTCTCTTTACCTCCTCCGCCGTAAACCGTCTCCAGATGATTTCCTGTCGCAGCGCCTCGCTCTTCTGCAACCGCTGCGCGATCGAAGGCTCCGTCGTCTCCCCCGGTTCCCATTTGGCATGAGCGACAAAAAAATCCTTCTCCTCAATCACCGCCGGCAAGCGCCGAATAAACCGCCGATGCTCCTCCGGCACCAAATCTGTCAGCTCCCGCACCCCCCGCGCCGTCGGCCGAGCATTCACTTCCAGCAATTTTTCCTGCTCGGCCCCATAACTTAACAGCGTTTGATCCAATCCATACTGCATAAACCATTGAAATGCCGCCAGATGATCCTCCTCCGAAGTCTTCCCCGCAAAACTCTTCCCGTTCAATATCTGATCAAATACATCATCATGATTCCCCCGGCAAAACCGCGCCCCCTCCAGCCCAAGCAAATAATCAATCACCTTCCGAGAATCCGACCCACGATTGATGTAATCCCCCACAAAAAAAAATTCGGCGTGCCCGTCCTCCGCCCGTACCGCTGCCACCAGCGCCCGCAAAGGCACAAACATTCCATGCACATCTCCAATCACCCACCGCATGACGCATTAGGGTATCCTATCCCGCGACGACCATCCAATTCTTAAAGGTGACCCATATGGCCAAACAACAGATTGCAGCCGCCACCGAGCTCCAAATTAAATCTGCCCTTAAATCCCTCCCCGGCTGGTCGCGCGTCGGCCCTGCCATCCAAAAAACCTACTCCTTCAAAAACTATTACGAAACGATCGCCTTCGTCAACGCCACCGCCTGGATCTCCCACGCCGCCAACCACCATCCCGACCTCACCGTCGGCTACAACCGCTGCACCGTCCTCTATTCCACCCACGACATCCAAGGCCTCTCCAAGCAAGACCTCTCCTGCGCCCAAAAAGTCGAAGCCCTTATCCTTCCTTGACCCTTCCCCACCCCCTTCGCTACAACCGCTCGTTGCTTATGTCCCCACCCACCCTCCTTCAGCGCCTCCTCTTCCACGGCCCACCCGCCCATCCCCTCCTCTACTCCTTCCTCATTATCGCCATCCTCTTTGCTGCTCTCCTCGCCTCCTCCATCGCCATGTTTTGCATCTGGTGGGAACGCAAAGTCTCCGCCCGCATGCAATCCCGCCACGGCCCCAATCGTGTCGGTCCTATTGGGCTGCTCCAATCCCCCGCCGACGGGCTCAAACTCGCCCTCAAGGAAGATCTCATCCCCACCAGCGCCGACCACCTCCTCTTCCGCCTCGCCCCTTACCTTACCTTCGTCCCCGTCTTCGTCTGTTTTCTCGCCATCCCCTTCGCCCCCGATCTCATCTTCCAGCCCCATCTCTCCGCCGGCCTGTTCTGGATTCTCGCCATCCTCTCCGTCGAAGTCCTCGGCATCATCCTCGCTGGCTGGGCTTCCAACAATAAATGGGCCGTCTACGGCGCCATCCGCGAAGCCTGCCAAATGGTCTCCTACGAAATCCCTCTCGGCCTCTCCATCCTCATCGCCGTCATGTCCGCTGGCACACTCAACCTCCTGGCCATCTCCCACCTCCAGCAGGGGGGTCTCCACACTTGGCTCTGCTTCCGCAACCCCTTCACTCTCGCCGCCTCCGCCGTCTTCTTCATCGCCTCCCTCGCCTCCAACAAACGCGCCCCTTTCGACCTCCCCGAATCCGAATCCGAACTCGTCGCCGGCTATCACACTGAATACTCCGGCATTCGCTTCTCGTTCTTCTTCCTCGCCGAATACTGCGCCATGTTCGTCGTCTCCGCCATCCAAATCACCCTCTTCTTCGGCTCCTGGAACGATCCCCTCGGCCTCATCGGCTACTACTCCACCTCTCACAATGACTTTTTTCTCCTGCTCCTTAATCTCGTCGCTCTCGTCATCTTCATCTCCAAGTGCCTGCTCCTGATTTTCATCCAAATGTGGATTCGCTGGACCCTCCCGCGCCCGCGCATCGACCAGGTCCTCTACGCCTGTATCAAAGTCCTTTTGCCCTTCTCCTGTCTCCTCCTCCTCGGCTCCGCCCTCTGGCAACTCCTCCTCCCCGAACTCCCCGGCACCCCCTGGCAAGACTACGATCCCTGGCACGCCCACTCCTGGCTCTCCACTCACACTACCCCTGCCCTCCTCACCCAACTTTTCCTCTCCCTCCTCGCTATCCTCTTCCTCTTAATCACCCTCACATGGATCACCCATGCCTACCTCACAGGAAAACAATCCATCCACAAACGTCTTCCTGGTGCCGATAGCCCGCACGCAACGCGTGCGCGGATTTCTCCTCAATACAATTGATTCTGATGTTACAATCCCCTTTTCTAACCCATGACCCAAACCCTCCTCTTCTACACCTTCGCCACCCTCACCGCCGCCAGCGCCCTAGGCGTCGTCCTTTCTCGCAACATCGTTCGCACCGCCACCTGCCTGCTCTTCACACTATTAGGAGTTGCCGCTCTCTTCATCCTCTTGGATGCTGAATTCCTCGCCGCCGTCCAACTCCTTGTCTATGCTGGCGCCACGCTCGTCCTCATCCTTTTTGGCGTCATGCTCACGAGTAAAAATCCCTTCACCTCCTATCAACCCTCTCGCCTCGAACTCCTCCTTTCTCTCACCATCGCCATCATTTTCTTCACCTCCCTCACCGCCGCCATCCACACTCTCCCCTCTCCCCCCGCGGCCTCCGAATCATCCTATTCCATTCTCTTTTTAGGCAACGCCCTCCTCACCGACTACCTCATCCCCTTCGAACTCTCCAGCCTCCTCCTCCTCCTAACCATGATCGGCGCCGCCCATCTCTCCAACCCGCGCAAACCCACAAGTAATCAGTAGCCAGAATGCCTATCACCCTCCACCATTATCTCGTCCTCTCCGCCCTCCTCTTCACCACTGGCCTCCTCACCATTCTCCTCAAACGCAATGCCTTGGCGATCCTCATGGGTATCGAACTCCTCCTCAACTCGGTCACGCTCAACCTCGTCGCTTTCAACCATTTCTCCCCCACGCCCACCGAGGATGGCCAAATCTTCGCTCTGTTCATCATCCTCATCGCCGCCGCTGAAGCCGCCATCGCCTTGGCCATCATCCTCAATTTCTACAACAACTTCTCCTCCATTGACCCGGACCGCGCCCA
The DNA here is from genome assembly GCA_035656825.1 of Tepidisphaeraceae bacterium. Lineage (GTDB taxonomy): Bacteria > Planctomycetota > Phycisphaerae > Tepidisphaerales > Tepidisphaeraceae > DASRRR01. The sequence goes on from DASRRR010000148.1 coordinate 38,218, forward strand.
AACACTCAAAGGCTAATCGCTTTTTTACTGACTACCATGCCCCTTCCTTCTACACTCCTCCTCCTCGCCACTCTCCTCCCGCTCGGCTCTTTCACGCTCCTGCTTTTCACCGGCAAACGCCTCTCCTATCCTCTAGCCGGCATCGTCGCCACTGCTTTTATCATCGCCAGCTTCGCCTGCACCATCGCCGCGATGATCGCCTGGCTCAATGTCACGCCCGCCAGCGTCTGGGGCGCCGGCAAAGGCCCCATCTTCCTTTCGCTCCCCTGGCTCCCGTTCTCACTCACTCCCAATCACCCCTCTTCACTCACCGTCGGCATCTATCTCGACTCCCTGACTATCGCTCTCTTCGCTATGGTCACCACCGTCGCCGCCGCCGTCCACGTCTTCTCCATCGGCTACATGCGCCACGATCCGCGCTTCCATCGCTACTTCACCTACCTCTCGCTCTTCTGCTTCTCCATGCTTGCTCTCCTGCTGTCCTCCACCCTGATCGAACTCCTTGTCTTTTGGGAACTCGTTGGCCTTTGCTCCTACCTCCTTATCGGCTTCTGGTTTGAAAAACGCTCCGCAGCCAATGCGTCGCTCAAAGCCTTCCTCACCAACCGCCTCGGAGATTTGGGCTTCCTCATCGGCATCTCACTCCTCATCTCCCACCTCGGCAACACCTCTTTCCCCCACCTCTGGACCAGTGCCACAGAGATCTCTCCAAACACCCTCACTCTCATCGGCATACTTCTCTTCACCGGCGCGATCGCCAAATCCGCCCAATTTCCCCTGCACACATGGCTCCCCGACGCCATGGAAGCCCCCACCCCCATCTCCGCCCTCATCCACGCCGCCACCATGGTCGCCGCCGGCGTCTATCTCACCGCCCGACTTTTCCCCATCCTTACTCCCGACGCCAAACTCTTCATCGCCATCATCGGCCTCATCACTCTGACCATCGGCGCGCTTATTGCCACCGCCCAGACCGACATCAAACGCATCCTCGCCTACTCCACCATCTCCCAGCTCGGCTACATGATGCTCGCCATCGGCGTCGGCTCCTGGGTCGGCGCCCTCTTCCACCTTATCACCCACGCCTTCTTCAAATCCCTCCTCTTTCTCGCCGCCGGCTCCGTCATCCATGCCGCCGGCCACGAACAAGAACTCTCTCACTTCGGCGGCCTGGCCCGCAAAATCCCCGTCACCGCCGCCACCTTCGCCATCGCACTCCTGGCTATGTCCGGCGCTCCTTTCTTCGCCGGCTACTATTCCAAAGAACTCATTCTCACCCATGCCGCCTCGTTCTCACTCCTCTCCGCCTCCCAGTCCGCCCCGCGCTGGTATGCTCTCTTTTTCTACCTCCCCGTCGCCATCGCTTACCTCACCCCCTTCTACATGACCCGCTGCTGGATGCTCACCTTTCATGGCCGGCCCCGCAACCTCCATCTCTTCGCCCGCGCCCGCGAAACCTGGATTCTCTATGTCCCGCTCATCCTCCTGGCCGTCCTCTCCACCTGGGTCGGCGCCAAAGGCATCGGCATCCGCGAACTCATCGAACGCTCCATCACCGAATCCAACGCCTACTGCCAATCCCTCACCAGCCATCCCAATTTCTCCGCCTTCTCCACCGCCTGGCCCGCCAACCTTCCCATCGATCAAGACCTGACTCCCTCCCAGCAACTCATGGAGCAAGGCCACATGCTCACCCAAACCCGCGTCGCCTACGCCTGGCTCGCCGGCATCCTCCTCGGCATCCTCCTCTACCTCCGCGGCTTCCTCATCCCGAACCTCCTCCTCAAATTCCCCCCCCTCCGCTGGCTCCACATCTGGCTCTATCGCGCCATGTACTTCGACGAACTCTACCACCTCTTCCTCGTCGGCCCGGTTCTCATCGCCTCCCACCTTGCCAATTTCCTCGACACCCACGTCATCGACCCGATCGTCAACCTCACCGCCACCTCCATCCGCTCCCTCGCCAACCTCGCCTCCCTCAACGACGAATTCGTCATCGATGCCTCGGCTACCGGGATCGCCCACCTTTCCCAAAACCTTGGCTCTCTCTCCCGCTCTCCGCAAACCGGCCGAATCCGCACCTACATCCTCCTCCTCTTCACGCTCCTCACCCTCGCCATCGCCTCCACAATCCTCCTCCTCTATTAATCTCCCCCAATGTACAATCCCCCATGCATTCTCTTCCCTACTGCCTACTGACTACTGCCTACTGACTACTTTATATTCCCATGCCCCTTCGCCCGCACCTCCTTACTCTCCTGATCCTCCTGCCCACGATCGGCGCATTCACCGTCCTGTTTACCCCCTCCAAACGATCCGCCCGCTGGACGACGCTCTCCTTCACCCTCGTCACGTTCGCTCTTTCCCTGCTGCTGCTGGCCTTCTACGACTTCACCCCCGTCTCCAATTACGCCTACGCCCCCGCCGGCACCATCCAACTCGTCCAGCGCCTCAACTGGATCCCCGTTTTTCACATCCAATACCTCGTCGGCATCGACGGCCTCTCCCTGCCCCTCATCCTCCTCACCACCTTCATCTCCATCCTCGTCTGCATCGCCTCCTGGAACATCAACCACATGACCCGAGGCTACCTCTGCCTCTTCCTCCTCCTCGAATCCGGCATCCTCGGCACCTTCTGCGCCCTCGACTTCTTCCTCTTCTACATGTTCTTCGAAATCTCCCTCCTCCCCATGTACTTCCTCATCGGCATCTGGGGCGGCCCCCGCCGCCAGTACGCCGCCATCAAATTCTTCCTCTACACCCTCGTCGGCTCCATCCTACTCCTCATCGTCCTCATCGGCCTCTACCTCTTCTCCAAAACCGCCGTCCCGGGCGGAACCTTCGACCTCGTCCAACTCGCCCACCTCGCCCGCACCGGTCAGCTCCAATCCGCGGGCCTCACCCCCGCCGTCGCCCGCGCCTTCTTTCTCTGCACCCTCGTCGCCCTCCTTATCAAACTCCCCTCCATCCCCTTCCACACCTGGCTCCCCGACGCCCACGTCGAAGCCCCCACCCCCATGTCCATGATCCTCGCCGCCGTCCTCCTCAAAATGGGCGGCTACGGCCTCTTCCGCGTCGCCTACCCCCTCTTCCCCACCGCCGCCCGCCAGCTTTGGCTCCTCGTCTCCATCATCGCCGTCATCTCCATCCTCTACGGCGCTCTCGTCGCCCTCGCCCAGACCGACTTCAAACGCCTCGTCGCCTACTCTTCCATCAGCAACATGGGCTTCGTCCTCCTGGGCGCCGCCATGATGACCCCCGCCTCCATCAATGGCTCCATCTTCATGATGGTCTCCCACGGCATCACCAGCGCCCTCCTCTTCTTCATCGTCGGCCTGATTTACGACCGCGCCCATCACCGCGATCTCCCCCGCCTCGGCGGCCTCGCCTCCACCATGCCCGTCTTCACCGCCTTCTCCACCCTCGCCCTCTTCGCCACCCTAGGCCTCCCCGGCCTCTCCGGCTTCATCGGCGAAATCCTCGTCCTCCTAGGCTCCTTCTCCGCCTCCCGTCCCGATTCCCTCCTCCACGCCTCCACCCCCGCCATCTACTCCCTCTCCATCCTCGCCTGCACAGGCCTCCTCCTCTCCGCCGCCTACTGCCTCTACGCCCTCCAGCGCATCTTCCTCGGCCCTCCTCGCCCGGAACTCTCCAACCTCCCCGACACCACCCACCCCGCCGAACTCTCCGTCCTCATCCCCCTCACCGTCATGACCCTCCTCCTCGGCATCCTCCCCTCCCTCTTCGTCTTCCCCCTCACCAACCCCACCGTCACCGCACTTCTAAAACTCTTCTCCTAAACCTCCATGCTTCAATCCTTCCTCCCCTTCTCCTCCGAACTGTGGCTTATCGCTACTCTGCTCGCCGTATTAATTGTCCCCTTTTTTACCAAACACCCGTCGATTTCTACGCCCACCGTCGCCCTAGCCGGCGTCTGCTTCGCCTTCACCTCCCTCTTCTTCACCGATTCCTCCCCTCACCAATACTTCCACAACCTCCTCCTCACCGACCCCGTCTCCACCTTCTGGAAGGGAACACTCCTCCTCTTCACTGCCGCCGTCCTCATCCTCTGGTTCGCCACCCATGACCGCTCCCACGACACCTCCGACGCCCCCGAATACCTCACCCTCCTCCTCGGCGCCACCCTCGGCATGTCTCTCATGGCCTCCACCAACCACCTGCTCATGATCTTCCTCTCCTTCGAACTCGCCTCCCTCCCCTCTTATGTCCTGGCCGGCTTCCGCAAAACCCACCGCCTGGGTGCCGAAGCCTCTCTCAAATACGTCCTCTTCGGTGCCGCCTCCAGCGCCGTGATGGCCTACGGCCTCTCCCTCCTCTACGGCCTCTTCCACTCCCTCTCCCTTCCCGTCATCGCCCACGTCCTCGCCGCCTCTCCTTCCTTCCCCCCCCTGGCCGCCATTGCCCTCATCGCCGTCGCCACAGGCCTGGGGTTCAAAATCGCCGCCGCCCCCTTCCACCTCTGGTGCCCCGACGTCTTCGAAGGCGCTCCCATCGACATCGCCGTCTTTCTCTCAGTCGCCTCCAAAGGCGCGGCCCTGGTCCTCTCCCTCCGCACCGCCCTCACCTTCGCCGCCGCCTACAACTACGCCCCCACCACTCCCCTCATCGCCCTCTCCACAACTATCGCCATCATCGCCGCCATCACCTGCACCCTCGGCAACACCGCCGCCCTCGCCCAAACCAACATCAAACGCCTCCTCGCCTACTCCTCCATCGCCCACGCCGGCTACATGCTCTGCGCCGTCTCCATCCTCCTCAAAACCTCCCACTCAGCCCCCGGCTTCACGCCCTCCATCGCCTCCACCGAATCCCTCCTCCTCTACCTCGCCGTCTACATGTTCATGAACCTCGGCGCCTTCTCCGTCCTGGCCATCGTCCACCACCACACCGGCCGCGATACCCTCGACGCTTTCCAAGGCCTCGGCCGCACCTCCCCCATCGCCGCCGGCTGCATGTTCTGCTCCCAAATCTCCCTCATCGGCCTTATCCCCTTCGCCGGCTTCACCGCCAAACTCAATATACTCTTCGCCCTCTTCCGCGCCGGCGGCTGGTGGTGGGCGCTCATCGTCACCATCTCCCTCAACACCGTCCTCTCCGCCTTCTACTACTTCCGCATCGTCCGCGCCATGTACTTCGAACCTCCCTCCCCTCCCAACCAACCCCGCTATCTAGGCCCACCCCTCATCCTCGCCATCGCCCTCACCAGCTCCCTCATCCTCTTCTCCATGCTCCTGCTCTTCAGCCCCATGTCCCGCCTGACCACCCACTTCTCCCAATGGTCCTCCCTGACCCTTCCTAATTAACCCGCCGCTTGCCTTTTCGCAGAGTTGATTTTCTTAATGACGGAAAACGCATGAATCTTCACGAAATAAATTCGTGAAAATTCGTGTCTACGCTTTCCGCACTCGTC
>DASRRR010000149.1:0-6739 GCA_035656825.1 Tepidisphaeraceae bacterium
CCCCACCTGCTCCATCACCCACCCCATCCGCATTGTCCATAGGCTCTCCATCACGACACCGCCACCACCCGAGTAATCTCCGGCACCCTCTCCTTCACATTCCGCTCAATCCCCATATGCAGCGTCATATTCGCCGACGGACACCCATTGCACGCCCCATGAAACCGCACTTCCACCACCCCGTCATCCATCACGTTCACCAGCTCAATATCCCCCCCATCCGCCTGCACCGCCGGCCTGATCATATCGATCACACCCTGAACCTTTTCCCGAATTGTCGGAACATCAGTAGTGGTCATAATCAAGCGCCTCAATCCATCCCCGACCAATAATTATACCTCCCCTCATCTCGCTTCTCAATCCGACACTCCCTTTGTTAAACTCCTCACCATGCTCAACCTATCCTGGAAACGCGCTGCAATGATCTCCCTCCCCACCCTCTTGGTCCTAATCGCCGCCAAAGAACACACCAAAGCCCCTCAGCCTCCCAAGGCCAACATCGCCGCCGCCGACCCCATCCAGGCCGGCAAATACCTCGTCATGATCGCCGGCTGCAACGACTGCCACACCCCCGGCTACGACCAATCCCACGGCAAAATCCCCGAATCCGACTGGCTCACCGGCGAATCCCTAGGCTTCAAAGGCCCCTGGGGCACCTCCTACCCCTCCAACCTCCGCCTCACCGTCACCCTAATCAACGAAGACGGCTGGGTCCAAATGCTCCGCACCCGCAACGCCCGCCCCCCCATGCCCTGGCTCGCCGTCAACTCCATGTCCGACCCAGACCTCCGCGCCCTCTACCAATACATCAAGAGCCTAGGCCCCAAAGGCGAAAAATCCCCCGACTACCTCCCCCCCGGCGCCGACCCCAAAACCCCCGTCGTCACCTTCCCCACGCCGCCTGAAGAATAACAGCCAATATGGCTGTGGACTTCCTATTCTCGTATGGCGCGTTGTCGAGTGGCAGGATCATTGTCGTTGCGACGCGCCTCTCGCCACAACGCTACGGGCAAAATTCTTTGCGCCTCGCGAACAAAACGATCACGATTACCAGGACTGGTAAAACGCAACGTGATCTGCTTCCCGTCACGAATCCAGTCTGCTCGCTTTGTACCCCCCCAACCAATCTGTTTAGGAATATCGGGATTAGCTAACTCGCAAAGCGCACGCAGGCAATGAACGATGGCAATATCATCAGTTGCACATGTTATGCTGTAGTGACAACGAGCGTAATCTTCTTCCGCCATAAGCTCTCCGTTACTCTAATCCACTGTCGTCCCCACCGCCTGCTTCTTCCCAATCGGATTTCCCGTCCCCTTAATCGCCAGCATCCTCTCCAGCGCCACCAGCGACCACTTCCGCGTATGCGCATCCACCTTGATCTCATTGACGACTTTCCCCTCCAGCAAATTCTCCAGCACCCAACAAAGGTGCGGCAAATCAATCCGAAACATCGTCGTGCACAAACACTGACAATCACTCAGCACAATAATCTTCTGCTCCGGATGCTGCTCCTTCAGCCGATTGACCAGGTGAACCTCCGTCCCAATCGCCCATTCCGATCCCGGCGGCGCCGCTTCGATCACCTTCACGATATACGCCGTCGACCCCGCCATATCCGCCTTCTGTACCACCTCCCACTTACATTCCGGATGCACGATCACCTTCATCTCCGGATAAGTCTTCCGCACCGCATCCACCTGCTCAGGCCTAAACAGCGCATGCACTGAGCAATGCCCCTTCCAGAGCACAAAATCCGCCTCGCGCAAATCCCGCTCATTATTCCCCCCCCACTCCTGCCGAGGATCCCAAACCACCATCGCATCCAAAGGATACCCCATCGCATACGCCGTATTCCGCCCAAGGTGCTGATCCGGAAAGAAAAGTATCTTCACCTTCTTTCCTGAACCCTGAACCCTGACCCCTGCTCCTCCCTGTAACGCCCACTCGAGCACATTCCGACAATTCGAAGACGTACAAACCGCCCCCCCATGCTCCCCGACAAACGCCTTAATCGCCGCCGAAGAATTCATATACGTAATAGGCACAATCAACTGATCCGGGCAGCTCTCCGCCAGTTGCTCCCAGCATTCCACCGTCTGATCCAGATTCGCCATATCCGCCATCGAACACCCCGCCCCCAGGTCCGGCAAAATCACCCGCACCCCTTCCTCCGTCAGGATATCCGCCGACTCCGCCATGAAATGCACCCCACAAAACACCACATACTCAATCCCCTTCTGATCCGCCGCCTTCCGTGACAGCTCAAACGAGTCCCCCGTAAAATCCGCATAATCAATGATCGCATCCTGCTGATAGTGATGCCCGAGGATCAACAGCTTCTTCCCCAACCTCTCCTTCGCCGACTCAATGCGCACCCGCAGTTCCCCCTCGCTCAACTGCGTATAAATCTCCGGTAACGGCTGCTGCCACGCTTTGCTCATACCCCTATTGTATCCGCCTCCCCCCCCATTTCGACCCATTCCCACCCCTGCCTAATCCCCGCGCATTCCACGCCGTCGTTTTTTATACTTGCCCACTTGCAGCGCAATTGGCGCAGCACGCTCCCCTGTTTATGCTATTTAAAGCGGTCACAACGCTTGGCACCGCCTTTGTTCTATCACTTTCGGGCAACAAGACCTTTTCGTCAAAATTCAATTCCCCGTTTAGCCGCGACCCTCCGGGTCGCGCGTTCTAAGCACAATACCATTCAAGGAGACCGCATGTTGGGAAGGACTCGATTTCTCTTAGCCACCGCCGTCTGCGCCGTCGCTTTCATCGGCACATCCGCCGCCCGCGCCGACGACGCCACTAAACAAGACACCACCGCGGCCCCCGCCGCCCAGCCCGCCGGCACACCCACCCCCCCCACCGCCGCCGCCGCACCCACCCCCCCCAAGCCCCTCATGTCCCTCCTCGACTCCGCCGGCATCGGTCAACCCCTCGATAACGCCGGCATCTCCATCTACGGCTTCGCCGAAGGTTCCTACACCTACAACGCCCGCGGCCCCGTCGGCAACACCAACGTCGGCCGCGTCTTCGACGTCGACAACGAAAACCCCCAGCTCAACCAGCTCGACCTCACCATCCAACGCACCGTCGACCCCACCAAAAAATCCCCCGACATCGGCTTCACCGTCGAAGCCATCTACGGCTCCGACGGCCGCTTCATCCACTCCAACGGCCTCGACTTCTACGGCCCCGGTGACGCCGTCCGCGGCGCTCAAATGGACCCCGAAAACCAGGTCGACCTCGTCCAGGCCTACGTCGATGTCGCCCTCGTCCAGAACGTCATGCTCCGTGCCGGCGAATTCGCCACCCACATGGGCTACGAAACCATCAACCCCACCACCAACCCCCTCTTCTCCCACTCCTACCTCTTCGGCTACGCCATCCCCTTCAAGCACACCGGTGCCGAAGTCTACTGGAACGCCACCGATAAACTCACCATCATGGTCGGCGTCACCCGCGGCTGGGAAGAATCCCTCAAAGACGACAACCGCGTCCTCGATTACGTCGGCCAAGCCAAATATGTCTTCTCTGATAAACTCACCGGCTACCTGAACTTCACCGCCGGCCCCGAAAAAGCCACCAATAACGACGACACCCGCGTCGTCCTCGACGCCATCCTCCAGTACGCCGTCACCGACAAATTCTCCGTCGCCGCCAACGCCGACTACGGCTGGGAAGAAGACGACCAGCCCGGCAATAACACCGGCGAATGGTACGGCCTCGCCATGTATGCCGGCTACAAAATCAACGACCCCCTCACCCTCAATATCCGCGGCGAATGGTTCAACGACCAGGACGGCGCCCGCGGCTTAGGCACCACCGTCTACGAAGGCACCGCCGGCGTCACCGTTACCCCCTTCCCCTCCGACGCCACCATGTCCAACCTCAAGCTCCGCCCCGAAATTCGCTACGACTACGCCGAAGACCCCATCTTCGACAACCAAAACTCCCAGCTCTCCCTCGCCATGGACGTCATCTTCTCCTACTAACCTCCTCCCAAAAATCCACAGTAATACAAAGCCCCACGTGCAAACGTGGGGCTTTTTCATTTCCAGTTTCGAGCTTCGGATTTGTTTCTAATTTCGAGCTTCGAGCTTCACGACCCTCGCGTCGTCGCCCTCTTCACCCCCTGGTGCACCAGCGCCTTCTCCAAATCTCCCTCACTCCCCTGCACATCCACATATGTCGTCCTCCCGTCAAACACCGTCTTATCAGGCACATCATTCCCAAATAAATCACGCACATCCAGCGCAATCACATCCCCCGGCAGCACATATTTCCCATACGTCACCGCCGACGTAATCACCGCCACCGAATGATTCTCCCCCTCAAAAATCGACGCATACACCCCCTTCGCCAGCTCAATTCGCTTCACAAAATGCTTCCCTTCCAAATGCCAGGCCATCACCGCATGCGCCGCCGCCGATGGTTCCGGAAATCCATCATCCGTCACCAGCGACTGATATTCCCCCGCCCCCGGCCGAAACTCCCCTCCCACATTCATCGAATACAAAAACACCTTCGCCGCCCCCTGCGCCAGCGTCGACACCTCATACCGCACCAGCCGATCCGCCACCTCCATCGCATCCTCCGCATCCTCCCCCGGTGCCGAGTAATGATAAAACCCGCGCGTAATCGCCCCATTCGCCCCCGTCCCCTCCGTCATCCACACCGGCTTATCCAGCTTCCCCCCCAGCTTCTGAATCGCCGGCCCCAGCGCATCCTGAAAATGCCGCTCCGCCACATCCCCCGGAAACCCCGCCATCTCATTGCTATACGAGTGATACGAATACAGATCGCACCCCGACAATCCATCCGCTGCCGCCACCTCTTTCGTCCAACCCTTTCCATGCGTCCCCCCCGTCGAATTCAACCCCGCCAGCCGAAACGTCGGATTCACCGCTTTCGCCGCAACAAACGTCGCCTTCTCCAACTTCGCATAATCCTCCCCCGCCGTCGGGCTGCGCACCGCCTCGTTCTTCTTCGCATCCCACACCGACCAGAACCGGTTCCAAGGCTCATTCCATATATCCCACGCCTGAATGCTGTCCTTGTAATGCCCCGTCGTCTTCGTCACATATTCCCCCCACGCCGCCATATCCACCGGCTCCAGATAATGCAGCCAATAATCATCCGTCGGCTTCCCATACCCCGACGCCCACCCCGGCGACTGCTGCAACGTCCCCAGCAGCATCAAATGATGATCCCGATACCGCTTCACCTCATCATCCCGCCAGTGCCACTCCCCCTTCACCGGCTCCACCGACGCCCACGCCGTTGCCTCCACCCCCGCATCATGCAGCCGCACCCAGTTCATCCCCACCGCCTTGGCTATCACCATCTGCCGATGCACCGGCCCCAGATGCACACCGAACGGCGAATCCATCGCATCATCATCCCAATCCCGCGCCCGCGGCACACGCAAGATCACTATCTCACTCATCGGACTGATCCGCTTCCCCGTCTGATCCTCCACCCACGCCTCGATCCGAAACACCCCATACGAATGCCCCATAAACAGCTCATATTGCAGCGATCCCGTTGAAATCTCCTCCCCGCTCAGCGCAATATCCGTCAGTTGCCGCTCTTCACCATAAATGTCATACACCTTGGTATTGAGCGCATTATCCCCGCCCCCCGTCACCATGAAATTGATGATCGCCGGATCATCATCAAACTGAATCCGCGCCACCGATGCATCCGTCTTCGGAAACGCCAACGAAACCTCCGGCCTCGTCACATAATCCGTCGCCTTCTCCCCCGGCTCGAGCTGAAACGCATCCACCCACACCTCCCCCGAACAATCCAACACCAACTGATGCTCCCTTGCCATCAGCCCCGGCTCAAACGTCAGCACCACCCGCTGCCACTGATCCGAATTCACCGTAAACCCCTGCGCCCCCACCCCCACCCCATCCGCCATCACGCTCAGCGCCCCCGACCCATGCCCGCGCACATACACACTCGCCGTATGCTTCATAAATGTCCACCGCACCTCCGCCGGCGGCAACAAAAACCGCACCCCCTTCGCACACTTGATCCGCAGCGCCGGCGCTTCCGACGGCCCCGTCACGTTCATATCCCCCGCCACCTCATAATCCTCATCCGACCGATCCCGTCCGATCGCCCCCCCCGACTGCACCCCCTGCGGAAACCGCGACACCCGCAGCAGATTCTGCGTCGTCCCCCCCTTGGGATACTGCGCCTTCATCTGCTCCACCATCTCCTCCCGCGTGATCTGCACCAGCTTCACATGCGCCAAATCCACGCTCCCCGCCGTCGGCAACGTCATCGTCAGCACCAGCCCTCCCGGCTGCTTCCCCATCTCAAACGTCATCGACTGCTCCGACATCACCTCCACCAGTTCCATCCGCCCCGACCACGCCATCTTCCGCGCCCCCTGCACCCGCAGCCCCACCTGAATCACCCCCCGCGTCACGCTCCTCCCGTTGATCGCCAGCCGATAATACGCATCCCCCGCCCCCACATCCGCCGGCAGCGCATACGTCACATGCACTTGCCCCTTCACCGTCACCACCCGCAGCGCCGCCACCTGATCCGCCATCACCTTCTCATACTTCGCCCCATCCTCCGCCGACCGGTTATCCTTCCACCCCCCCGGCAACTTCGCCCCATTAAAATCCTGATCCACCAGCACTTTCTCCCCCCGCGCTACCCCCCCCGCCAACACCATCACACACACCACAACCGCCCAAAGGCTCTTCAT
>DASRRR010000150.1:0-11257 GCA_035656825.1 Tepidisphaeraceae bacterium
CGTACTTGAATATGGATTATGCCGGTGCGTAGCCGGCGTCTGCCGCGTGTGCCATAACTTGCCCTACGGGCTCGTCATGGCACACGCGGCAGAGCAAATCGAAGAGAACGGTGGAATTTACAGAAAATTAGTTGCACTACTTCCGCACACCTCTTTCACCGCGCAAAAGACAGGTGAAAAGGTTCTAAAGACGTCTTCCCACGCCAATAATAGAAATTTATTGACATGCCGGGCGTACAGAGCGAACATTCTAATGACCGATGCGGACGCTATATTGCGCCGCCGGTCAGATCAATAGGTAGTTAAGCGGCATCGCGCAACTATGGTAAACTCAAAACAGGAAGAACTATGACAACACTCATCCTCTCCATTGTTGTTCCGTTTGCAGTCCTCCTTGGAGTATTCCTACTCGTCCGAGTTTGGCTTGCCAAGCAGCCTGACCGGCTGGTGGCACGGCATCGCGGCTTGGGCGTTCTCATCTGGGTAGCCGCGCTGCTCATGTTGACCGCCCTCATTCTGCGGTATTATGCTGCGCCCGGCGCTGCCCTAACCAAGCTGTTCGGCCTTTACCTGGCGTTGATGCTGCTCGTCTTCGCCATTTGGGCGCGGCGGCATTTGTCACGACAGTTGCGTGAGAGACTAGACCCAAATGCCGCCTAACCATACGATGCAGGGAACGGCGGCATCGCGTCGCGGTTAGAATCGGCGCGTCTCGTGGCCGCCGTCGCTGAGCTTTGGTCGTTAGCCCGCTTGACACGCCGGGCGCAAGTGGAAATGCCCTATGAAAACCGAAGACATGTTCAACATGATTCTCTGGACGCTGCTCGCTTCGATGTTGCTGATGCGCGGCGGGTTTGCATTTCGGGTATGGCGAACGGGCGAGCGGCTGCTGCCGGATCGCGCGGCTAAAGAGCGCGAGGGCTGGCCGGCGCGTAGCATCGAAGGTTTGTGTAGCATTCTCCTGGTTGCGGTGATCGTGAATTTCTGTTTCCCGGGCGACCGTCTCCGGGCATTCGCATTTCCCGCGCCGCCCTGGCTGCGCTGGACGGGCCTGGTTCTGGGCGTCGCGAGCGTGGGGCTGTTTGCATGGACGCATGTGGCCCTGGGGAAGTTCTGGTCGACCTGCCTGCAACTTCGCACCGGTCACCGCTTGATCACCGCCGGCCCTTACGCACGCATCCGCCACCCCATGTATTCCGCGATCCTGGGATGGATGACCAGCCTCGCCCTGGTGGCCGGAAGCTGGGTTCCCCTGGTCTTCGCAGGGCTGGCCGCGCTGAACTTCATCCTGCGGATTCAGCCGGAAGAAAAGATGATGCTGCAAGCGTTCGGCGACGAATATCGCGCCTATATGAAACGGACAGGGCGACTTCTTCCGGTGTATTAGATTTCGTAGTGGGGAATTGGTGATCGGCACAACGTGGCCAAACCAGCCGTTACAGACTTCGACGAGCTCAGAGCCTGTGAATTTTTACGTCGCATGGGCGTCTCGCCCATGCTTTTCATCAAGAAGCATGGCCGAGACGGCCATGCGACACATTAATTCACAAACTCTCAGTCGAGTCGCGGACCGGGCGGGCGTCGCGGTTCCCGTGGTTTACAAGTGCGTCCGATGCCCGCCCGGCCGCTGAACGTCGGTCCGTTGGGCCGCTTCATCACGCGATATGGACGAGCAATTAGAAAATCGCCTTGGGTTCTTACGCAAAGCAAACACTGAAGGTATGCCGCATACCGACCGTGGTTTGTTAGATCACCTGCTTGGCACGCGCCAGTTATTGGTCGAGTGGGAAGCCCGGCCTGCGCTCTGTGATGCAGGCTTATTCCATTCCGTTTATAGCACTGAGCACTATGAACTGAAGGCCATACCGCTCACCGTGCGAAATGAGGTGCAGCAGTTGATTGGAGATGAGGCGGAGTCATTGGTTTGGTTGTTTTGCATGATGCGTCGCGAAACCTTGTTCCGAAACCTTGGACAAGACCGAAACCTTTCAGTGCAACACCGCTTGAACGGCGAGCAGATTCCACTTAGCGGCACCCAGTTTCAGGATTTGGTCACGATGACGTTTGCCAATTCGTTGGAGGCATTTCCCAGATGTTCTTGGATCGGGCGGCGCCGTCTCCGCAGGTCTTTTCGGCGCTTTCGGAGTATTGCTATTCCACCGGCCCAAAGGGCGTTTGACCGAGTTGATGTTCAGTGGTGGGAGATTTGGAAATGAGGGATCAGCCGCCTAACCACGCACCGCAACGCACCGGCCGGCCGGAACGGTCCTTGTGATTCCAACGCGGCTCGGTGCACGGCCGGGCGTTGAATGCTGATCCGTTATCTTCCTTCACTCCTGCGTGGCGGTTGCGTCGGCGATGTTCGACGGCTCGGACGGCTCGATGGCGAAGCCGCGGCGGTTGATCCGCCGGCGTCGGCGAAGCCAGAGGAGCGGGACGATCGTGCAGGCCAGTGCGGGGAGCCAGACGGGGAAGATGAGATCGTAGAGAGCGGATCCCTCCCTCGGTCCGGCGTGAAACCTCCACAGATTGAGCCGGACCTGGCCCAGGGAGGACGGCGCCCCGCGAGCGATGTCGTAGTCCCAGCCGGGCGGCCTCGTGCCGTAGCTGACTCCGGCGTCATATCGAAATTCGATGAAACCTGCTCTGAAGCCGAACGCGCACTGGCGGAATCGCCGGGACGTGTCGCGGTGATCGATCCAGAAAATGCAGCCAACGGCGTAACTACTCAGAAGGATCGGCAGCAGTGCCAGCGAGAGGATCGCGAGGATCGCGAGGCCGGAGCGGCGCATCGCGGGAAGTATAATCGCCGCGCCCGTATCACGCGCTGTCCCATTACTCCTGCGGGGCGGTTGCGTCTGCGATCTGCGGCGGCTCGGACGGCTCGATGGGGAAGCCGCGGCGGTTGATCCTCCGGCGTCGGCGAAGCCAGAGGAGCGGGGCGATCGTGCAGGCCAGTGCGAGGAGCCATGCGGGGAATCCGAGGTCGTAGCGAATGGGTGGCCCCAACGGTCCGGCGCCAAACGTCCACAGATTGTGCAGGATGTCGCGGAAGGATGCCGGCGGCCCGCGATAGACGTCGTAGTGCCAGCCGAGCGAGACCGTGCTCGGGTCGACTCCGCCCCCATACTGAAATTCGATGAGGCCTGCTCCGACGAGGAGCTCGCACACGCGGTATCGCTGGGAAGTATCGATGTGACCGATCAGGAATTCGCGCTGAACGGCGTAGCTACTCAGAAACATCGGCAGAAGTGCCAGCGAGAGGACCGCGAGGATCGCGAGGCCGGAGCGGCGCATCGCGGGAAGTATAATCGCTGCGCCCGTATCACGCTCTGTTCCTTCACTCCTGCGTGGAGGTTGGGGAGGCCGAGAGGGTCAGGATTAAATTGAACGCCAAGACCCCAAGTCGCCAAGACAGGAGGGAAGAGGCGGAAAATTCCAAGGGGCATGATAGAAGGGGAGATCACTGGGAAGCCAACGGCGACCCGATTCGTTTTGCCAAAATGACAAACGAATCGCGTCCCCTTGGATTTGCCCAGCCGAGACATATGTTTTACCGGCACCTTCTCAATCACCTGCTTCACCTCCGCCTGCGAAAGCACCGTCGGCACCCGTTTTGGCAGCTTGGAGCGCTGTAAAAGGAACTTTCCCAAGTGATCCTGCGGGATAGTGTCCAGCACCCGCTTATACAAAAACACCAGCGCATTGAGTGCCTGATTCTGCGTCGACCCCGCCAGTCTGCGGGTCACGACCAGATCATTTAGAAATGCTTCCACATCCGCCGTGCCCAGTTCTGAAGGATGCTTCCACTCGCCGTGAGCAGCCTTGCTAAACTTCAGAAACTGCTTAATCCACAGTGAATAACATTCAATGGTTGATGGTGCCATCCCCCTCTGCTTTGCCACCGCCGAGAGTTTTTCGAGCAACTTCATGAATTGAACATATACCAAACATGCTGGCGACCGGTCAATAAAAAAATGAATTGACTTAGCCAGCGCCTAGGGCGAACATTCAAATGACCGAAGCGGACGCTATGTTGCGCCGCCGGACAGGTTAATAGGTAGTTATAGGTGCCTCATGAGCTGGCGAACTGGAAGCAAATTGTTCATCGAAATCTTCCCGCTCGTACAGGCGAACATCCCCGCTGAGGAAGAGCGGATCGAGTTCCTCGGCGACTTGCTTCAGGCGTTCATGAAAAGTGACATGGACACCTACGACGTCGAGGACGTCCATCCCGATATCCGCGCCGCAATGCGCGCGATCGGTGCTGAAATTGCCGAGCCAGAGCGATATAAGGACGACAACGGCTCGGCGTAACCGCCGGCACCTATAACCCGCCGATGCAGTGGACCGAGCCGGCGGGTAAGCGTCTTGTGGTTCGAGAGTCGGCGCGATGCCGGCTCGGCCACTGATCGGCATTACGTTATCCACGCATGATTGCTTTCGAAGTCAGACTCAATGGCAAGCGCATCTGCATCGCCGGTGCGGAGGATCTCGCCGTGCTCAACACGATCATCAGCGCGAGCGGGAAGCTGGGTCCCAAGACGGTTTCCGCACGACCGGACGACACGAACGGTGAAATCTTCTACTCGGTCGGAGGGCTGACGGCTCGCCCCGATCCGGAGAAGGATGTTCACGTACGTTGGAAGTCAATCGCGCCGCTGAAGGTCGGGGACGTGATTGAGGTAAAGGTGCTCGACGTCACGAAAGCGGACCGGGCCACGTCCCGGAAGAAGGCCGTCCGGAAGCGTGGATAACCCGACACTGCACTGGACCGGCCCGGCGGAACGGTCCTCGTGATTCGAAAACTGGCCGGTGCCGGGGCGGCCAGTGAATGTCATTACGTTATACCCCGGAGGCAGCGATTTCGCCGGAGAACAATGACCGACCGGTTCAACTGGATTACAGGCATGCACAGCCGACGGGGGCACCGGTCAGCGTGTTAGCGATTGTCTGCTTCGCGCTCGCGATCTTCACGCTGCCCTGTCTTTCGGTCCAATTGCTTGTTCCAGCAGATATGTTCAACTCGGTCGATCTGAAGTATCGCGCGTTCTTCTGGTCTAGCCTATCGGGCATCCCAGCGTTGTTAGTGCTGCTTCTTAGTTGGTTCGCGCGACGCCGGATAAGAAAGAAGCATCTCGGTGGCCAAGGATGGACGACAGCGGCCATTGTCATCAGCGCGGGTTGGGTTATCGGTGCGCTCTTTGGTCTCGGCGTTTTTGGAATCGACTGACAGCGGCCATCGGCCGGGGTATAACCAAACACTGCACGGGACCGGGGCCACGACGCTCCATGTAATTCGAACGTTAGTTGTCGGCCCCGGCCAGTGAATGTTGATCCGTTATGGCGACGAGGCAAGCATGAGCTACGACCTGACCGTACGCGGCGAGGCCGAGAGGGTCAGCGAGGCCGAGAGGGTCAGGAGTAAATTGAACGCCAAGACCCAAGTCGCCAACACAGGAGGCCGTCATCCGTTATCTCCTCTCCTCCTCCACCCTTCGTCCCCCGCGCGTCTCCACCCGCACCGGCCTGTCCGGCAACCTCTCCACCCGCTCATACCTCATCCCACGCGGCACTTCCCGCACCTCCACCCACCTCTCCTGCGGCCCCCAGTGATAATACCGCCCGCCCACAAAATAATACTCTGGCGGCCCCGGCTCGACCACCGCCACCGGCTCCCGCGTCTCCACCGTGCATCCCGTCATCACCACAATAGGCATCAACAAAAGCAACTGTCTGATCATAAACCACTTCCCTTCTTTCTTGATTCACTATAACCGCAAATCACATTCCAATCGCAATTCATTGCCACACACCCCATGAATGGCATCATTTTCTTGTTGTCCTTGTCACGCTTCGCCGTCATAATCCTTGTTTCACCAAGTCTGTAACCTGTCGTCAGAGAGGGAGGAGTCCATGTCGTCCATTCGCACCATCTCGCGTTCTCGCGTGATTGTCCTTGCTTGCGTTGCTCTTTTTCCCTCATTCCTCCACGCCGACACCACTACCTGGACCAACAGCACCAACAACAATTCCTGGGAAGATCCCGGCAATTGGGA
This sequence comes from Tepidisphaeraceae bacterium, assembly GCA_035656825.1. GTDB lineage: Bacteria > Planctomycetota > Phycisphaerae > Tepidisphaerales > Tepidisphaeraceae > DASRRR01. The sequence goes on from DASRRR010000150.1 coordinate 6,060, forward strand.
CCCCGCCCCCCCCGGCACCTCCGACTCCGTTGTCCTCGCCCCCTTCACCGGCGCTTCCACCTACATCGATCTCAACGGCGACACCCAAACCATCAACGACCTCACCTACCAGCCCGGCAGTTTCAACGGCTACCTGATCGACGACGGCGTCCTCTCCCTCACCCACATCACCAACAACTCCACCTACTCCACTCCCCAGTACATCTCCGCCGACCTCACCACCCCCACCGGCACCCTCACCACGGACCTCCACGAGGACAGCTCCCTCACCGTCACCGGCATCGTCACCGCCGACCTCTTCACCGCCGTCAACTACGGCAGCACCAACCAAACCAACGCCAATCTCATCTTGTCCAATCCCAACAACTCCATCAACACCATCATCGCCGGCTCCGACCACTACTTCGGTGCCTCCCTCACCGCCACCACCCCCGGCGCCTTCGGCAACGCCACCCTCTTCGGCATCGGAAACTCCAACTTCACCTTTACGGGAGTCGACCCCGGCGCCACATCCTACTACCCCAACTCCATCTACGTCTCGAGCGCCGACAACATCCGCGTAGCCGCCAACGACGCCAACCCCAACGCCATCATCGCCCTCAATAATCTCGTCTTCCCCAATGCCGACTCCTACGCCTACTTCGAATCCAACTCCAATACCCAGCTCGCCTTCTCCTCCACCACCATCAACGGCTTCACCTCTCTGGAAACCTTCACGTTCGACTACGGCACCCGTGCCTTCATCGACCTGGGCAGCGTCTCGGAATCCTCCCCGCAATCCTCGTTGAGCATCTTCGGCGGAGGCACCGCAACCGTCTCCGGCTCCAGCACCTATACCGGCGACACCTACATCTCCGGCGGCCTGCTCATCGCCTCCCAGCCCGACTCCTTCGGCACCAACCCCGCCAGCACCATCCACGCCCAGACCAACGGCATCGTCAAATTCCTCTCCCCTCAATCTCCCTTCCACCGTGTCAACGTCGACGCCTACGGCGGCATCGGCGGCGACCTCACTGGCGCCCTCTTCTCAGGCCCCTCGCAAAATGTCTTCTTCTCCGACGGCTCCATCTTCCTCGCCTCCTCCACCGTCCTACCGGTCCGCGGCGTCGACATCGATCACCCCGCGTTCCTTCTCGGCCTCGAATCCTCCGACCTCTCCGCCACCACCGGCGAAGACCCCGCCCAAACCTCCATCTTCCGCGGCGTCGCTCTTGGCCCATACACCCCCGCGGTCCCCTACGGCGGCTATACCGGCACCATCACCTCCTACTCCGGCACAGATCCCCTCGAAGTCTACCTCAACTCCGGATTGTGGGTCCTCACCAACGTCTCCTTTAACACCTCCGACACCGCCACCGGCGTCCACTTCGAAGGCATCGGCGAAGGCCGCATCGGCGCGGCCCACGGCTCCGCAACCGTCTTCACCGCCACCGGCGATCCCCTGAACGATTCCTCCAATAACTACGTCATGAGCCTTGGTGACCACGCCACCCTCGCCCCCGGCGAGTCCGTCCACATCTCCAACGGCGACCTCTTCACCGGCTACCAGGATTCCGTCTCCAACAACGCCAACGTCTACATCCACAACACCGGCACCTACGTCATCGGCGCCTTCAACACCATCCCCGACGGCTCCCCCACCACTGGCACCTTCAACATCGACGCCGGCGGCGCGGTCTACCTTGCCGAAAATTACAACGGTCCCTCACCAACGGTCCCCAACCTCACCTCCGGCGCAACTTTCAACTTCTCCCCCGGCTCCCTCCTCATCCTCGAAAGCAATGACTCCACCATCGACAATTCCGCCCCCAACGCCATCCCCACCACCGCTGACATCATCCTCCAGACCCACAGCACCTCCATCAGCTTCTCCGACCCCATCGTCCTCGGCGACTCCCGCCGACTCACCACCCCCGCCGACGGCTACTCCATCATCTTTGCCCCCTCCCTCACCGCCGCCCCCGGCGCAACCTCCGTGCGCCTCTCCGCCGCCGTCAACCAGTTCCTCTCCCTCTTCGCCACCACCGACCTCCCCGGCGTCGACCTTCTCCTCGGCGACGACGACGCCTCCGCCAACTCCTTCACCACCATCCAAAACTTCACCCAGCGCGACCTCGTCCCCCAGACCGGCTTCGTCGATCTCGTCAACGACATCACCACCCGCGACCTCACCGTCCTTTCCGGCGATTTCTTCGTCGGCCTCGCTGGCAACCTCCCCGTCCTCTCCGTCCGCAACTTCAACCACAACTCCACCGGCTCATCTCACCTCGATGCCTCCGTCATCAACCTCTCCGGCAATATCACCCAGACCGACGGCTACGTCTTCCTCGACGCCCCCGTCAACTACGCCCACAACTCCTCCATCACCATCACCGGCGGCTACATCAACTTCGCCGCCACCACTGCCTCCACCCTCACCGACACCCACCCCCAGCTCACCATCGGCCCCGACGCCATCGCCTACCTCGACGGCCCCGCCGACCCCTTCTCCGACTCCGCCGGCCGCACCTTCAACATCCACAACGACGGCGTCTTCAACGTCTACGCCGGCGATACCAAACTCGCCGCCATCACCGGTGCCGGCTCCACCGTCCTCTTCGGCTCTTCAATCACCGCCGACTCCATCACCCAATCCTCCCTCGACATCCAATCTGGCTCCATCATCCTCCGCCCCTCCGCATCCCTCTCCACCCTCGACTCCATCCTCATCACCGCTGGCTCATTCGATCTCGCCAACAACACTCTCACCATCACCTCCGTCTCTCCCGACACCCTCCGCCAGTACCTCCACGATTCCCTCCTCTTCTCCTCCGCTTCAGACTCCACCCACACCCTGGCCTACTCGTTTAGCGCCGGGCCGCAGGCCCGGGTTCTCCTCTCCCTCATAGGCGACGCCAACCTCGACGGCAAAATCAACGCCGACGACTACGCCCTCCTCGACCGCTCCTTCGCCAAACACCTCGCCGATCCCCACTGGACCGACGGCGACTTCAACTACGACGGCATCATCAACAGCCAGGACTACCTCCTCCTCGACCACGCCTTCCTCCTAAGCCAAGCCCCGGGCTTCAGCCCGGGCTCCCTCCTCTCCCTACGCGAATCCGAGTTCGGGCAAACCTACGTCTCTGAGCTCCTCTCCACCCTCCCCGAACCCTCCCTCCTCGCCGCTTGCGGCTTAGCGATCCCCTTCTTCTCCCGCCGCCGCGCCTAACCTCCTCCGCCTCCCCATCAACCCAACCCCCACAACCAATACTCCCATCCCCGGTTCCGGCACACTCGCAACCAGCTCCTCCACATACCCCTCCCCAAACTCCTCCTCCCGCTCCGCCAACATCCCCGGCGTCAGCGCCCCTCCCTGCAGCGCATACCCTCGATCCATCAGCAGATAATCCGCCGCATTCACCACCCCGTCATAATTAAAATCCCCATTCACCCACCCCGTCAGATGCTTCGCCATCCCCCGATCCACCAGTGCATAATCATCCGCATTCACCTTCCCATCCAAATTAGCATCTCCATAGTAGGTATATTCCATCACGATTGACGTAGTATCCACCGCCTGCCCCTTAAACGATGTGATGCCAAGTGCCGTCGCCTCCGCATACCCAATCCCCGTCCGATGCATCGCATCCCCCGCCGCGCTCGAACTTGAAATCCCCACCCCATTCCACGCTCCACTGTTCCTTCCCGACAGCAGATACTGCCTCACCGTATCCACCGGCGACGTTCCCGAATAATCCAGCACCACCGGATTATCCCCCACATCCATCACCCCCACACCCGTCACCACCAGCGACGCCAGCCGCGAAGTCCCCAGCACCCCCGGCAACAAGTTAAACCGCCCCGACACCGCCAGCGACACCCCCGTCGTCGAACTCGCCATCACATTCAACCCCGACACATTCACCGTCGCCCCCGCCCGCACCACAATCCCCGCCCCCGGCACCACTGACACCGTCCCCCCGTCCCGTTCAATATTCAGCGCCCCACCACTCGCCAATAATCCCGGCGTCACCACCAGCGTCCCCCCCAGCGTCACCGCCGACGGATTATTAAAATCCCCCGCCGCCCCTGCCACCAAATCCACATCCCGCGCCACCCCCGGCGACACCGGATCAAACACATCCACATAACTCGTCGTCCCCACCGCTGTCGTAAATCCTCCCCCATACTCCGCATCCACCCCATTCGTCGATGAGATCGCTCCTCCCGCCATAATCACATTCGCCCGGAAAAAATCCGGCGTGGACGTCACCGTGACCGGCACATTCACCCCTCCCGCCAGCGTCCCTCCATACACCGAAATCGTATTCCCTTCCTTGGCGTCCCCATCCTTAAACCCCAGCGCATTCAGCGCCTCCCCTTCCCCCGTGTCTCCCCCCATCTGCAAAATCCCGCTTTGTAAAGTCCACGATCCCCCATAGGTCGTCGCGCTGTTTAGCCCGCCCGCCGTCAGCGCAATCCTCCCCTGCCCCGACACATTAATCGTTGCATATGAAGTCGACTTGCTGTTGCCCCGAATCGCCGTGCTGATGGTCAACACATCATTCACCCCCACCGCCTCCATATTCACCGACACCGGCGACCCCGACGACCCGTTCGCAATCCTCGGCGCCCCAACCGTGTTGTCCACCGACGGAAAATGGATCGACGAAACCCCCACATCCACCAGCGACGCCCCATCCCTCAGCAGCAGATTCGGCCCCACATTATCCGCCGTCCCCATCGTCACATTATCCAATTCCAACGTCGCCGCATTCACCGTCACCAGCCCATTCCCCAGCGCCTTGTCCAATTCACCCCCCGCCCCATCCACGCGCACCGTTCCCGCGTTCAAATTCATCGCCCCCGAATAACTCGGACTATCCGCCGCAATCACGAGTGTCCCCGTCCCGCTCTTCGTAATCGTTCCTCCGCCGCTCAGCGCGCTCGCGATGGTTAACTCTCCAGTCCCCGTCCCGCCAAACGTCGTCCCTGTCGTCAACACCAACCCCGTTGCGATCGCCGCCCCTCCCGCCCCATTCTGCAACACCATCGGCCCAGTCCCAATCGGATTCAGCGTACTCCCCGCCACCGTCGCCACCCCCGTCCCGGCATTATTAAACCGAATCTGATTCACCCCATACGACGCCCCCAGATTATTCGTCGACATATACGACGTCGCGCCCGACCCATCAAACTCCATCCCCACCCCCGTC
>DASRRR010000151.1:0-70118 GCA_035656825.1 Tepidisphaeraceae bacterium
TTCTCAACCTCACCGGCTCCTCTACCGCCTCCTGGTCCGGCCAAACCGTCGACGCCACCTCTCTCCTCCTCACCTCCACCCTCCTCGGCGACGCCAACCTCGACCATCAAATCACCCCCGACGACTATGCCCTCCTCGACCAGGCCTACGCCCAACACCTCGCCAACCCCACCTGGTCCCAAGGCGACTTCAACTACGACGGCACCATCGACCAAAACGACTACCTCCTCATCGACCGCTCTCTCTACCAAGCCCAGGGCTTTAGCCCTGGGTTCCTCTCCCAGCGCGAATCCCAATTTGGCCCCACCTACGTCCAACAGCTCCTCACGTCCCTCCCCGAACCCTCACTCCTTCTCGCTTGCGGCTTAGCCCTCCCCCTCCTCCCCCGCCGACGCTCCACCCAATCTCAATAACTGTAATTTTCTTGATTTAGCCGCAATCTGTGTGATGATGCTTCTAAAGGGAATCAACCAAATCTCTCATGCGCTCATTCTCTAAAACCACCTACTACCTCCTCTTGGCCATCGCCCCTATCGCCACTTCCGCCCACGCCGCCACCCGCACCTGGACCAACCCCGTCTCCGGCACCTTCTCCACCTCCACTAACTGGACCGGCGGCCTCCCCGGCCCCGCCGACACCGCCCGCTTCTCCGCCGAAGCCTCCTCCCCCTACACCGTCACCTTCACCAGCGCCACCACCTCCAACGACACCCTCCTCTACCTCCAGGACAACGTCATCTTCGACCTCAAGGCCCACACCTACTCCCTCACCGACACCTCCTCCACCAACCAATCCGTCCAGATCGGTTCCAGCGCCGGCGGCTCCCTCCTCGTCAAAAGCTCCACCGGCACCGGCACCCTCTCCTCCCTCTACACCGTCATCGGCCGCGCCGCCGGCGGCGTCGGCTCCCTCACCCTCGACGCCGGTACCCTCTGGAAAAATGCCGACGACTTCCTCGTCGGCAGCTCCGGCACCGGCACCCTCACCGTCCAGGCCGGCGCAGACCTCTCCGCCACCGGCTCCCTCATCCTCGGCAGCTCCGCCTCCTCCACCGGCTCCTCCACCTTCACCGGCGCCGGCACCACCGTCACCTCCTCCTCCACCACCATCGGCAGCTTCGGTCACGGCTCCCTCTCCCTCCTCGCCGGCGCTCACCTCTCCACTTCCTCCCTCCTCATCGGATACAACCCAAATGCCACCGGCTCCTTCTCCCTCGACGGCGCCGCCACCGCCGCCACCTCCACCGGTGATCTCACCATCGGCGAGGACGGCAACGCCTCCCTCTCCCTCTCCAACTCCGCCTCCCTCTCCACCACCAACACCTTCCTCGCCATCACCTCCGGCACCACCTCCTCCGCCTCCCTCTCAGGCGCTTCCTCCTCCTGGTCCTCCACCGGCTCCTTCTACGTCGGCGGAGACTCCACCACCGCCGGCGGTCAAGCCACCCTCAACCTCTCCTCAGGCTCACTCTCCGTCACCAACACCCTCAAAATCTGGAACTCCACCAACACCTCCCTCAACCTCTCCGGCGCATCCCTCACCGTCGGCTCCCTCGACACCACCTCCACCCCCTCCCATTTCAACTGGACCAATGGCTCCCTCACCCTCACCAACTCCTCCCTCACCCTCTCCTCCACCGGCCCCCTCGGCCCCTCCCTCACCCTCAACCCAGGCATGTCCCTCAATATCACCGGCTCCTCCAAAACCCTCACCCTCGCCTCCGGTTCCACCCTCACCCTCAACGGCGGAACCCTCAACGCCATCACCACCTACTCCACCGGCTCCACACTCAATCTCGCCTCCGGCTCCTTCACACTCCCAGCCTCCAGCTTCGCTTCCAAATTCATCAATAATGGCTCCTTCACCGGCCCCGCCTCCGGAAACACCACCTTCGCCGCCGCCGTCTCCGGCACCGGCTCCTACACCGGTAACACCCTCTTCAAATCCTCCCTCTCCCCAGGCTCCTCCACCTCCTCCGCCTCCATCTCCCTCGCCAAAACCTCCTTCGCCTCCACCAACACCCTCAACCTGAAACTCGGTGGCGCCACCGCCGGCTCCCAATACGACCAGCTCACCTTCTCCAACCCCTCCACTCTTGCCGGCACCCTTTCCGTCTCCCTCCTCAACTCCTTCTCACCCTCCGCCGGACAATCCTTCAACCTCCTCGATGGCACCACCACCGGCACCTTCTCCACCACCAATCTCCCCACCATCTCCCCCCTCCGCTGGAACACCAACTTCCTCTACTCCAACGGCACCCTCCTCGTCCGCCCCGCTTCCGAATCCCTCACTTGGTCCTCCGCCGTCACCGGCACCTTCTCCGACTACACCAAATGGTCCGGCGCCCTCGCCGCCCCCGACACCCCCGACACCGCCGTATTCAACAACGCCGCCTCCTCCCCTTACACCGTCACCCTCCCCGGCTCCATCACCAACGACCGTCTCCTCATCCTCCACGACAACGTCAACTTCTCCATGTCCAGCAATTATTTCCTCGCCAACACCTCCACCGCGACCCCCGGCATCTCTATCGGCTCCTCCTCCGGCGCATCCCTCTCTCTCTCCAGTCTTTACCCCAGCAGCAGCCTCGGCGCATACAACGTCGCCATCGCCCCCAATCCCGGCGATATCGGCTCCTTCACCCTCAACTCATCCGCCTACTCCACCACCCTCGAAGCCAATTCCCTCTTCCTCGGCGGCTCCGCCACCGCCCCCGGCGGCGCAGGCACCCTCAACATCCCCACCCAATCCGTCACCGTCAACGGCATTCTCAAAATCTGGAATACCCCGGGCACCTCCCTCAATTTCTCCGGCGGCATCCTCAGCGTCGGCGCTCTCGACGTCTCTTCCAACCTCTCTCGCCTCAACTGGACCGCCGGCACCCTCAACATCACCAATTCCAACCTCATCCTCAATTCCACAGGCCCCTTCGGCTCCTCCCTCATTCTTCCCACCAACCAAACCCTCGAAATCTCCTCCTCATCCACCTTCACCGTCGACGCCAGTTCCATCCTCTCTATCACCGGCGGATATCTCGATTCCAACTTCACCACCCTCGGCTCCTCCCCCGGCACCGCCTCCCTCTCCTTCACCGCCGGCTCGTTCTTCTCAGACCATCTCTACATGGGCTATAACGCCGGCTCCACCGGCGCCGCCACCGTCTCTGGCGCTTCCTCCGTCTGGAACTCCTCCACCACCATCATCGGATACAACGGCGCGGGCTCTCTCAATCTCTCCGCGAGCGCGAGCGCCTCTTTTGGCACCTGCTATCTCGGCATGAACTCCACCGGCAACGGCTCGCTCACCCTCAACGGTCCCACCGGCATCGTCAGCGCCTCCCTCTTCGTCGGCGAATCCGGCGCTGGCTCCCTCACCGTCCAAAACGGCGCTATCCTCAAGGCTGACATAATCCTCGCCGAACAAGCCGGTTCCACCGGCACCGCCACCCTCACCGGCTCCTCCACCACCTGGCAATGCAATTCCATCTACATCGGCGGCAATTCCTCCTCCCTAGGCGGCAACGGTCTCCTCAATATCCTCTCCGGCTCCCTCACCGATAACGGCATACTCAAAATCTGGAACACCCCAGGCTCCTCCCTCAACCTCTCCGGCGGAACCCTCTCCGTCGGCTCCCTCGATACCAACAGCAACCCCGCCAACTTTAACTGGACCGCCGGCACCCTCAACATCACCAACTCCTCCCTCTCCCTCGATCTCTCTTCTCCATTCGGCCTATCCTTCACCCTCTCCACCGGCCATACCCTCCACCTCTCCGCCCCCAACTCCACTTTCTACAACAGCACCGGCACTTTCAACCTCACCGGCGGTACCCTCGAAGCCCCAAACATCGACCTCCGCACCGGCACCACCAACTTCTCCGCAGGTACCCTCCAAATCGACAACGGCACCCTCAACACCGGCTCCGCCCCCACCCCCCAAACCTTCGCCGGCGCTATCACCGGCACCGGCTCCCTCCAAAAAGACTCCACCACCTCCCTCACCCTCACCGGCTCACTCTCCTACACCGGCGCCACCTTCCTCAACCAAGGCACCCTCGCCCTCTCCACCCCCCTCACCTCCACCGCCAACATCTTCCTCTCTTCCACCGCCACCCTCCGCCTCCTCCCCGGCTCCTCCATCTACACCAGCAACCTCTGGTTCATTACCTCCCCCATGACCCCTACCGTCGACCTCACCACCACCTCTCTCACCTTCAGCCCGACTCGATATAGCTTTGCCACCTTCCGATCCACCCTCGCCGGCTCCTACGACCACGGCCACTGGGACCTCCCCGGCATCGACTCCTCCTCCGCCGCCGCCAACCCCAACCTCTACTCCATCGGCTACCTCGAAAACGACCCCGCTAACTCCTTCACCGTCCAATTCACCCTCGTCGGCGACCTCAACCTCGACGGCAAACTCAACGCCGACGACTACGCCCTCCTCGACCGCTCCTACGCCAAAAACCTCCCCCCCTCCTGGTCCACTGGCGACCTGAACTACGACGGCATAATCGATAGCGCCGACTACCTCCTCATCGACAAATCCTTCGCCCTCCAATCCGGCCCCCTCTCCCCCACCTTCCTCGCTATGCGCGAATCCCAATTTGGCGACGCCTACGTCCAATCCCTCCTCACCAGCCTCCCCGAACCCACCTCCCCCCTCATTTTCAGCTTGCTCATCCCGACCCTCCTCTCTTGCCGCTACCGGAAACATCAAATTGGTTAGGCCGACCATCACATTGTGTAAGTTCTGATTATTCCAGCACTTTGCACGCACTCCACCGAATTTGATTGATAGGTTTTCCAAATAATGCTACCGTCGCCCTTTGTAAAAGCGTTTTTTTCTGCGCTTTTCGCCAACAGTTTTAGGGTGAGGAGAAAATCATGACTTTTTCAAAAAACGCCTTCTGGCCCCGCTCTGCCCATATCCAAAAAACCAAATGGGCCATCTTTTCCGCCGTCCTGGCGGCATTCCCCCTCTGCCTCAACGCCGCCCATACCACCTACTCCTGGCAACCCGTCGCAGGCAATTACAATGGCGATTTTTACGACGCCAATCATTGGAATCCCACCGGCTCCCCCGACCCCGTCACCGGCGCTGATAACGCCGAGTTTTCCGCCAATCAGACCTATACCGTCTCCCTGACCACCTCCACCAATATTTTCAATGCCGCCTTCACCGCCGGCAATGTCACTATCGATCTCGCCGGCGGCGGTTTCTTCTTCACCAACACCGGCGGCATCCCCGAACAACCCTCCCTCCAGGTCGCCGACGATCCCACCAACAGCGGCCAAACCGCCTCCCTCACCATTACCTCCTCCGACGGCAGCGGTAACGCCGGCGGCCAAGGCGTCGGCGTCGGTCGATTCTCCAACTCCACCGGCAGCCTCACCATCGACGGACAAAACGGCTATCTCAACTTCTTTTCCGGCTTCTTCGCCGCCGTCGGATACGCTGACGACGACGGCGACGCCCCCGGCAACGGCACCCTCAACGTCATCAACGGCGCTAGCTTCAGCTCACCCCAAACCTTCATCGACGGCTCCGTCCACGTCGGCAACGGCTCCTCCTGGGACAACACCCCCACCGATCCCATTGGCAATCCCAGCACCCTCCGCGTCGGCGTCACCGGCACCGCAACCATGCTCGTCGACGGCAGCTACGACAACAACACCAACGGCTCCTCGCTCCAATCCCCCAACACCCTCATCGGCCGCGATTCCACCTCCAACGGCACCCTCACCATCGACGGCTACAACACCACCTTCACCGGCTCCACCGTCACCGTCGGCCAAAATGGTGCCGCCGTCCTCAACATCCAGCATGGCGCTACCGCCACGCTCGATAGCATCGACGTCGCCACCGCCTACCGCGACGCTTTCGACACCAACACCGTCGATGAACTCAATGTGCAATACGATTCCGTCCTCACCCTCACAGGTGCCCTCCGCGTCGGCGTCGAAGACATCGGCACCCTCAACGTCGGCGGTACCTTCGAAGACGGCGGCACCAACGGAACCCTCAATTGCGATTCCGCCATCATCGGCGTCGACGCCCCCGGCTTCGCCCTCGTCGCCAACGGCGATTCCGACGGCTACAACCCCTTCCCCGCCACCCTCAACGTCACCAATACCCTCACCATCGGCCAAAACCCCGACATCGGCTCCGGCCAATCCGAAACCTCCGTCCTCAATATTAGCGGCGGCGGTCTGGTCACCAGCAACTACGGCATCCTCGGTGACACCGACAGCGCATCCTCCGGCCAAGTCACCATCTACGGCATTCTCGGCCTGGGTACAACCGCCGCCTCGGAATGGAGCGTCACCCACGACCTGACCATCGGAAATGCCGGTAGCGGCGAAGTCGACGTCGATTCTGGCGGATTGCTTAAAGTCGGCGGAAATATTTACATCGCCAGGCAATCCACCAGTTACGGATCACTCTTCGTAGGCAACGATGGCGGGCCCACCACCGTCACTGCCGCCAATCTCTACGTCGGCGGCGACGAAAATGGCTCCGGCGGCAACGCTTTGGTCACCGTCCAAGGCGGCCAAATGCTCATCTCCAATGCCGCAACCGTCTACCCCAACAACAGCTTCTTGATCGAAAGTAACGCCTTCGTCGCCATCGGCGTCGACTCCGCCGGCGACGTCCCCGATCTCCAATACAACGGCGCACTCTCCGTCGGCGACTCCGCCCCCGGGTCCCTCACCATCGACACCAACGCCGCTCTACGCATCTCTGGCCCCACCACCATCGGCTCCAACGGCACCCTCTCCGTCGCCGGTATTGTCACCGGCATCGATATGCTCAACAACGGATCCTTCTCCCAAAGCGACGGCTCCGCTATCTTCTTCAACGTCACCGGCTCCGGCTCCATCTCCCTCACCGGCGGCTCCTTCACCGCCGCCTCCATCCGCCAAAACTCCCTCACCATCGACGGCGGTGCCTCCGCCCATCTCGACCCCGCCCGCATCGGCCCACCCAGCATCCTCCAATCCCTCTCCATCCCCTCCGGCCAATTCGACCTCTCCGATAATGAAGTCCTCGTCTCCTACACCTCCCCCGCCGAGCGCGCCACCCTCATCTCCTACATCTTCTCCGGCTACGACCACGCACTCTGGGACGGACCCGGCATCAACTCCGCCGCCGCACCCCTCAATCCCCTTCACGACACCACCCTCGGCTACCTCGACAACGGCTCACAACTCGATATCAAATACACCTACAACGGCGACGCCAACCTCGACGGCAAAGTCAACGCCGACGACTACGCCCTCCTCGACCGCGGCTTCGCCAAACACCTCACCGGCTGGTCCAACGGCGACTTCAATTACGACGGCATCATCAACAGCGCCGACTACCTCCTCATCGATCGCGCCTACGCCCTCCAAGGCAACCCCATCACCCCCACCTTCCTCGCCGAGCGTGAATCCGAGTTCGGCGAAGCCTACGTCCAATCCCTCCTCACCTCCCTCCCCGAACCCTCCCTCCTCACCGCTTGCCTATTTGCGCCATTCCTTATTCGCCGTCGCCGCAATTAAGATAATCCTTGCCAAAAAGTGTTGCTCTCCAACCACTTTGTAGCAAGGAGAAAATGATGTCACGCCTCATCCGCCCCCGCCGCACGCGCACCCTTCTCGCCGCCACCCTCCTGTTCCCAAGCCTCGCCCCCGCCGCCACCGGCACCTGGACCAACCCAGCCACGAGCGGCACCTGGTCCACCACCTCCAACTGGTCCGCCGGCATCATCGCCGACGGCGCCAACTCCACCGCCAACTTCTCCACCCTCGACCTCACCGCTGACAACACCGTCCACCTCAATACCTCCCGCACCCTCGGCTCCCTCCTCTTCGCCGACACCACCCCCACCAATAACTGGACCCTCGACAACAATGGCGCCGCCAATACCCTCACCCTCTCCACCACCACCGGCACTCCCTCCATCACCGTCTCCAATCAAACCGCCACGCTCAGCCTCGCTCTCACCAGCTCCCAGATCGTCACCAAATCCGGCGCTGGCACGCTCTCCCTCGCCGGCACCCTCGATAACGCCGGCATCGGCTTCAATGTCACCGCCGGCAACCTCCTCCTCGCCAAAACCTCCACCTCCACCGTCCACGCCATCGGCCTCGGCGGCCTTAATATCTCCTCCGGCGCTACCGTCACCCTCGCCGGCACCGGCAATGACCAGATCTACGATTTCGCCCCCGTCACCGTCTCCGCCGGCGGCACCTTCGACGTCAACAACCATACCGAATCCTTCAGCGGCTTCTCCGTCGCCGGCACACTCACCAACTCCGCCACCACCGCCGCCGGCCTCTTCACCTTCTCCTCACTCACCCTCGCCGCCGGCGCCTCCATCTCCATTCCCAACCCCCACGGCGACCTCGCCCTCTCCGGCCCCATCACCGGCTCCGCACCACTCATCAAAAACGGCCCCGGCATCCTCGAACTCTACAACTCCACCTCCACCCCCAACTCCCTCACCGGCCCCGTCAACCTCAACGACGGAACCCTCTATGCCTACCACGCCTCTCCCTATCCCAACGCCGCCTCTCTCAACATCGGCGACGGCACCGGCGCAACCGCCTCCGCACAGTTATACGAAACCGTCGCAACCACCTCCCGCTCCACCGGCATCCCCGTCAACATCAACACCGACGGCTTCGCCCAGTTCGTCGGCGACACCCTCGGCCCCATCACCATGACCGGCGGCGAAATCGCTCCCTTCGGCATCACCCTCACCAGCGACATCACCGTCAACTCCAGCCCCCACACCTCCACCTTCGAAGGATTCACCGGCAATATCACCCTCTCCGACATCAATAATCCCAACCACACCTTCACCGTCGCCAAAACCACCGACCCCTCCGGCATCGACCTCGAAATCGACGCACCCTTCAACGAGATCGACTCCAACTCCATCACCAAAGCCGGCCCCGGCACCCTCCTCCTCACCGCCTCCAACGCCTTCACCGGCGGCGTCACCCTCTCCGCCGGCACCCTCTACATCTCCAACGATCAGTCGCTCGGCGCGGGCACCCTCACCCTCGCCGGCGGCACCCTCCGCCTCGACGCCTCCTCCCACACCCTCTCCAACTACGTCCACGTCACCTCCCCCTCCACCATCACCAACGACGCCCCCCTCACTCTCACCAATACGCTCGACGGCACCGCCCCCCTCACCAAAACCGGCACCGGCCCCCTCACCCTCACCGGCTTCAACAACCTCATCGCCCCCTTCACCATCTCCGCCGGCTCCCTCATCCTCAACACCGGCCTCGCCAGCCCCACCCTCACCAACAACGCCACCCTCGTATACAACGCCGGCCCCATCTCCGGCCGCCTCATCAACGCCGGCGTCCTCACCCTCAACGCCGACCTCTCTCTCCCCAACGGCCTGGAAAACGACTCCTCCTTCACTCTCCCCGCCGGCCGCTCCCTCTCCCTCGCCGGCGCAGGCCTCGATAACCAAGGCACCCTCACCCTCGCTGCCGGCTCCTTCCTCACCCTCTCCCCCACCTCCCCCAATTCCAACTCCGGCAACTTCAACCTCCCCGACATCTCCTCCTTCAACCTCGGCCCCGCCTCCCTCACCAACACCGGCACCATCACCCTCAACTCCTCCCTCCTCTCCGCCACCACCGGCTCCCTCACCAACAACCCCGGCGGCGTCCTCCGCGGCCCCGGCAACATCACCGCACCCCTCGCCAATCCCGGCGGAACCCTCCTCGCCGACGCCGGCACCACCCGCCTCGCCAACCCTCTCTCCTCCTCCGGCCTCATCCTCCTCTCCTCCCCCGCCTCCTCCCTCACCGGCTCCCCCATCACGAGCACCGGCACCATCCAAGGCCTCGGTAGCATTTCCAACCAAATTACCAACGCCGGCACCCTCGAACCCACCGGCGGCACCCTCACCCTCTCCTCCCCCCTCGTTAGCTCCTCCACCGGCATCATCCGCACCTCCTCCGGCACCAAACTCCTCCTCCTCCAAGGCCTCGCCACCAACTCGGGACTCATCTCCCTCACCGGCGGCACCCTCGACAACGCCAATAACCCCCTCAACAACACCGGCTCCATCACCGGCTATGGCACCCTCGCCTCCTCCTCCCTCACCAACAACGGCTCCATCACCCTCGCCGGCGGCACCACCACCATCAACGGCCCCGTCACCAACCCGACCTCCCACACCATCGAAGTCCGCTACTCCTCCGCCGTCTTCACCCACCCCGTCACCAACTCCGGCACCATCACCCTCACCAGCGGCAACGTCACCTTCGCCGCCGGCCTCGCCGGCTCCGCCCCCAGCTCCCCCTCCTCCATCTCCCTCGACGCCCCCTCCTCCGCCACCACCCCCTACATCCGCCAATCCACCCTCACGAGCTCCGGCTCCCTCTCCCTCCTCCCCCAATCCCAGGGAGGCCAATCCTCCTCCCTCGACACTCTCACTCTCACCCCCACCGCCTCCTTCGACCTCGCCGACAACAACCTCACCATCACCTCCATCAGCTCATCCACCCTCCGCACCGACCTCCTCACCCACGAACTTTTCTCCAGCACCGCCGACGCCGACCCCCAGCACCTCCTCGCCCTTGGCTACTCCGACTCCACCCCCACCCTCATCACCCTCACCACTTACGGCGACGCCAACCTCGACGGAAAAATAAACGCCGACGACTACGCCCTCCTCGACCGCGGCTTCGCCAAACACCTCTCCTCCTGGCAATCCGGCGACTTCAACTACGACGGCGTCATCAACAGCGCCGACTACCTCCTCATCGACCGCACCTTCCTCTTAAGCCAAGCCCCGGGCTTCAGCCCTGGGTCCCTCCTCTCCCAACGCGAATCCCAGTTCGGCCCACTCTACGTCCAACAACTCCTCACCAGCCTCCCCGACCCCTCTCTATCCTCCATCCTCTACCCTCTATCCACGCTCTTCTTCCTTCGCCGCCGCATTTCCCCTAAAAACATGAGCTCCTCGTCTTAAAAGGAATCCCTCATGCACCCTGCCCGCTCCCGTCACCTGCTCGCTGCCGCCGTCACTGCCGCCATCTTTTCCGCCCCCTCCGCCCGCGCCGCCGCTCGCTACTGGGTCAACTCCTCCATCTCCTCCAACGCCAACTGGTCCAACACCGCCAACTGGTCCGCCACCTCCGGCGGCTCCGGCGGCGCCTCCATCCCCACCTCCTTCGACACCGCCGTCATCAACTTCAACGATCCCAACAATCAATCCACCCTCAACCCCATCCTCGACATCTCCGCTTCACTCACCACCCTCGGCATCGGCAGCAACAGCACCGGCGTCCCCACCCTCTTCCAAAATACCAACACCACACTCTCCGTCAGCGGCACCGAACTCATCGGCTATCTAGCCAACGGCCGCGGTGCCTACACTCAGTCCGCCGGCACCAACATCCCCACCGGCCTCCTCTCCATCGGTGACGCCACTAGCTCCCTCGGCACCTACAACCTCTCCGCCTCCGCCATCCTCCGCCCCGGCGCCAATACCTACATCGGCAACCACGGCACCGGCACCTTCAACCAGACCGGTGGCTCCTTCTCCACTATCCACTCCCTATACCTCGCCTACGACACAGCCTCCTCCGGAACCTACAACCTACAGACCGGCTCCCTCGTCACCGGCTCCGAAACCATCGGCTTCAACAACTCCGCCACCGGCTCCGCCATCGGCTCCTTCATCCAATCCGGCGGTACCCACTCCACCTCCTCTCTCTACCTCGGCTACAACGCCGGCTCCACTGGCTCCTACTCCCTTTCCGATCCCTCCGCCTCCCTCTCCGTCAGCTCCATCACCGTCGTCGGTGCCAACAAATCCGCCTCCGGCACCTCCTCCGGAACCTTCTCCCAGTCCGCCGGCACCTTCACCACCGGCACACTCACCGTCGCTAGCGCCAACCCAGGCTCCACCGCCACCGGCCTCTTCTCCCTCGGCCCGAGCGCCTCCCTCTCCGTCACCGGCACCGCCACCATCGCCTACAACTCCACCGGTGCCGCACCCGCCTCCGCCACCGGCTCCTTCCTCCAAACCGGCGGCTCCTTCTCCGCCCAAAATCTCAACATCGGCTCCTCCGCCACCTCCTCCGCCGGTGGGGCCGCCGGCTTCTACTCCCTCTCCGCCGGAACCCTCTCCGTCCCCGGTATCGTCACAATCGGCGACTCCCTCGACACCGGCTCCTTCCTCCAAACCGGTGGCGCCCACACCACCGGCCAACTCGTCGTGAACGCCAACTCCTCCTATTCCCTCTCCGGCCCCTCCGCCTCCCTCGCCGAAACCAACGCCTCCATCGACGGCACCTTCACCCACACCGCAGGCACCCATTCCGTCGGAGCCGGCGGCTTCACCGGGCTCTCCATCGGCGGCGCCTACTCCCTCTCCGGCACCGCCTCCCTCCTCGTCAATGGCCTTCAAATCGTCGGCGGTGGTGCCCTCTACTCCCAATCCGCAGGCACCGCCGTCGTCGGCTCCGCCGCCTCACCCCAGCGCCTCGTCGTCGGCTTCTACAATAGCAACAACCCCGGCGCCACCGCCACCTACAGCCTCTCCGGCACCGCCTCCTCCGAAGTCTATGGATCTTTCGACCTCGGCAGCACCGACTTCACCGACGGCGTCACCGGCAGCCCCGGTGCCCTCAACATCACCGGTGGCACCCTCACCGTTCACGGACCCATCCAGCTCTTCTCCCCTCCCACCGGCTCCAACTCCATCCACATCGACGGCGGCTCACTCACTCTCACCACCTTCACCGGCTCCGCCGCCACACCCGTCGACGTCTCCAACGGCACCCTCTCCTTCACCTCCCCAGACCCCATTACCCTCGGCTCCTCTTCCCCCGCTATCATCACCCTCGGCCCCGGAGGACACCTCTCCGCCGCCTCCTTCGTCCTCTCCGCAGGCGCTCCCCTCACCCTCAACGGCGGCTTCTTCGAATACTCCAACTCCCTCACCCTCGCCGGTGCCACCCTCACCGGCACCTCCCTCCTCTCCAACTCCTCCCAACTCTCCGGCTTCGGTACCCTCGCCGGTACCGGCGGACTCGATAACTCCGGCTCCCTCTCCATCCCCTCCGGCACTCTCTCCCTTCCCTCCACCGGCCCTCTCTCCTCCTCCGGTCTCCTCTCACTCTCCCCAGGCTCCCAGCTTTCCCTCACCGGCTCACCCCTCTCCAACACCGGCCTAATCCAACTCTCCCCCGGCTCCCGAATCTCCGGCACCGCCACCCTCGCTAACTCCCCCGGCGGCGTCATCCAAGGCGCAGGCACCATCTCCACACCCCTCACCAATTCCCCCGGCGCCACCCTCCTCATCCAAACCGGTACCCTCAACCTCACCCAACCCACCACGAGCTCCGGCACCATCCAACTCGCCGGCCCCGCCTCCACCCTCTCCGGTGCCTCCCTCTCCAACACCGGCACCCTCCACGGCGACGGCACCGTCACCAATCCCCTCTCCAACACCGGCGAAATCCGCGCCGACTCCTCCCAATCCCTCACCCTCTCCAACATGCCCACCAACACCGGCACCCTCAACCTCCAAGGCGGCTCACTCTCCTTCTCCCTCCCCCTCACCAATAACTCCTCCATCACCAGCCGCGGCGGCTCACTCACCTCACCCTCCCTCACCAACAATTCCACCATCCTCCTCACCGCCGGCGCTACCGCCACCTTCTTCTCCCCCGTCACCCTCCAGCCCGGCTCCCAATTCCACCTCGCCCCCAACTCCGCCGCCTCCTTCCTCGCCCCCCTCACCGGCCAAAGCCAGTTCACTGGCCCCGGCATAAAAGACTTCGAATCCGGCGCCAGTGCCCCCTCCTCCCTCGACACCGCCGGCCAAGGCGCAACCGTCGTCGAATCCGCCGCCTCCCTCACCACCTCCACCCTCCACGAATCCTCCCTCACCCTCTACGGCCCCCTCACCCTTACGACCAACTCCCCCGCCAGCTCCCTCTCCACCCTCCTGATCAACCCCACCGGCTCCCTCGACCTCTCCAACAACACCCTGACCATCACCTCCATCTCCCCCGACACCCTGCGCTCCTACCTCTTCACCCACCAGCTCTTCTCCTCCCTCTCCGACTCCACCCACACCCTCGCCTACTCGTTTAGCGACGGGCCGCAGGCCCGTGTTTCCCTCTCCCTCATCGGCGACCTCAACCAAGACGGCAAAATAAACGCCGACGACTACGCCCTCCTCGACCGCTCCTTCGCCAAAAATCTCACCGATCCCCACTGGACCGACGGCGACTTCAACTACGACGGCGTCGTCAACAGCGCCGACTACCTCCTCATCGATCGCTCCCTCTACCAAGCCCAGGGCTTCAGCCCTGGGTTCCTCTCCCAGCGCGAATCCCAATTCGGCCCCACCTACATCACCCAACTCCTCACCTCCCTCCCCGAACCCTCCATCCTCTACCCTCTATCCTCGCTTCTATTCCTCCCCCGCCGTCGCTATAAATCCACCTGAAATCCCCCATGCCCACTCGCCTCTTCCTCATCCTCTTCATCCTCCTCCCCTCTCTCTCCTCACGCGCCGCCGCCCCCACCACCCGCCCCAACCTCATCCTCATCCTCATCGACGACCTCGGCTGGCGCGACCTCCACTACGCCGGCTCCTCCTTCTATGAAACCCCCAACATCGACCGCCTCGCCTCCCAATCCGTTAATTTCACCAACGCCTACTCCGCCTGCCCCGTCTGCGCTCCCACCCGCGCCTCCATCATGACCGGCAAATACCCCGTCCGCGTCGGCATCACCGACATCGACCACTCCTCCACCGGCCGGCTCCTCTCCGCTCCCAATATCCACAACCTCCCCCTCTCCGAAATCACCCTCGCCAAAGCCCTCAAACCTGCCGGCTACGCCACCTGGCACGTCGGTAAATGGCACCTCGGCAGCGCTGACTTCTGGCCCGAACACCAAGGCTTCGACGTCAACATTGCCGGCACCGGCACCGGTATGGCTCCCTCCCACTTCTCCCCCTACAAAAACCCCAAACTCCCCGACGGCCCCGCAGGCGAATACCTCGCCGACCGCCTCACCTCCGAAGCCATCTCCCTCATTGAGCATCGCGACCCCACCAAACCCTTCTTCCTCAACCTCTGGCACTTCGCCGTCCACATCCCCCTCCAAGCCCCCGAACCTCTCATCCAAAAATACACCAAAAAAGCCCACGACCTCGGCCTCGACAAACAAAACCCCCTCGTTGAAGGCGAGCCCTTCCCCATCGTCAACAAACTCTCCCGCCACATCACTCGCCGCATCATCCAGTCCAACCCCATCTACGCCGCCATGATCGAAAACCTCGACACCAACGTCGGCCGCCTCCTCAAATCCCTCGACGACGCCGGCATCGCCGACAACACCCTCATCATCTTCACCTCCGACAACGGCGGCCTCTCCACCGCCGAAGGCTCCCCCACCTCCAACGCCCCCGCCCGCGACGGCAAAGGCTGGATCTACGACGGCGGCACCCGCATCCCCTTCCTCCTCCACTGGCCCGGCCATACCACCCCCGGCTCCGCCTGCTCCACCCCCATCACCTCCCCCGACATCTACCCCACCCTCCTCGCCGCCGCCAACCTCCCCCTCCCTCCCACGACCCTCGACGGCCTCTCCCTCCTCCCCCTCCTTAACACTCCCCCCTCTCCCCTCCCCCGCGACACTCTCTTCTGGCACTACCCCCACTACGGCAACCAAGGCGGCACCCCAGCTTCCTCCATTCGCGCCAGCGCCTGGAAACTGATCGAATTCTACGAAGACCATCATCTCGAACTCTACAACCTCATCGACGACCCCGGCGAATCCCACAACCTCGCCGCAAAGTTTCCCGATGTCGCCAACACCCTCCACCAAAAACTCCTCACCTGGCAATCCTCCCTCCACGTCAAATTCCCCACCACCAACCCCAGCTTCCCCAAAAACCCCTAGCCCACCCTCCTCAATATGCCCCGGCTTCCCGAATCCCCCTCGCTAGCCCTCCCCCTTCTCCCCCGCCGCCATAATAACAATCACCCCGCTCCTCATCCCACATTCTCCGGCGCACAATTTTCTTCCCAAAACAAACCTCCTGACTGTAACATTCGATCCCCGGTTCACAGCAGGAGAAAATAACCATGCCTTATCAACAGCGTTACAGCCGCGCAATTCTCTCCTCCGCTATAATCGCCTCGGCAATCCTCCCCGCATCTCTACGCGCCGACCCCATCCTCCTCTCCCCAGGCGTCACCTACATCGCCGGCGCAGGCACTTTCTATTCCTCCGATTTCTCCTTCCAGGGAGGCACCCTTCATCTTGGCGGAACTTCTTCTCCCCCTCCAACTCAATTCCTCCTTTCTTCCGACTCGCTAACCGGTACCGGCCTGATTCAACTCGCCTCTCTTTCCGGCCAAAATGTTACCCTTGCGCCTGATCCCTCTCTCCCCCAAGCCACCATCGCACCCACTATTTCCATCTCCACCCTTGGCTCCTACGGCGGCACCATCGGTTCGGACTCTCAATCCCTCACCCTCCTGGGCCCGGTCACCTGCCCCACAGGCTCGCTCACCATCATCGGCCAAAACTGGACCGCCTCCTCCATCTCCGTTTCCAATACCGGCAGCCTCACGCTCGCCGGTTCCTTCTCCTCCTCCGTCCTCCCCTCCGTACACCACGACGGCGGCACCCTCACCATCTACGGCTCCGTCTCCAACGCCGACTCCACCATCGACCTCGCCCCTCTCGGCAATCTCACCCTCGGCGGTTCCATCAACGGCGGCACCCTCACCTCCTCTGCCGGAACCCCCACCCTCTTCACCACCGCCTACGGCGGCTCCATCAATGGCACCACCATCGACTGCGATCTCAACCTCTCCTCTGCCATCAAATTCTCCAATGGCTTGACCATCGCCCACAACCACACCGTCTCTCTCCCCGACACTCCCCACATCACCGGCTCCGGCGCAATCACCGGTTCAGGAACCATCGTCCTTAATGATACCCATGGAAATACCTATGGCAGCATAAGCGCCGATTCCATCGGCCCCGGCATCACCCTCCAAACCGGCATCAATCCTTTCGACGATTCCAACACCATCAGCTTTGGCGTCCCGCTTCTTCAAGGCGCTGTATCCGTCCAAACAGCTCGTACCACCCTTACACTCTCCGCCGCCAACTGGGTCAACACCGGCACACTCTCCGTCTCCGCCGGCACTCTCGCCCTCGGCGGCTCCTTCTCCCCCTCCTCCATCGGCACCATCCACCAATCCGGCTCCGGCGTCGTCCAGATCACAGGCACCCTCAACATGCCCCCCGGCGACGATACCCTCAACCTCAACGCCTCCACAGGCTCTTTCTACTTTGTCAGCGCCACCGTCAACGGCGGCACAATCCGCACCCAGGACAACGCCGCCGCCATCATCTCCACCGGCACAACCACCTTTAACAATGTTACTCTCACCGGTCCAATTAATATCCAAAGCAAAGGCGTCCTGACCGGAAATCTCCTCGGTACAGGTCAAATTAACTTCATCAGCGGCACCCTCTCTGCCCCCTCTTCCTCCTATACCTATTCCCCTTCAATCACCATTTCCGCCGATCACGGTTCAGGGTCCCTCGGTCTGGCCGGGCAATCCATTACCTCCCAAGGCCCCCTTGTTGCCACGAATGGTGGCATCCTCCTCCTCGCCGCCTCCAATTTCACCAACGCCGGCTCCATCACCGCTTCAAACGGCGGCGTCATCGGTCTTAACCCTCCAACCTTCGTCAATCACGGCACCATCGATCTCTCCGGCGGCGGACTCGAACTCATCGGCACGTCCACCACCGCCAGCTACCGCGCTCTCGGCCTACCGCCAACCCCGCTCTACCTCGCCGGCACCCTAGATAACACCGGAGACTCCCTCTCTTCTGTCCCTATCACCGTCTATTCCTCCGCCACCATCACCGGCGGTACCCTCACCGGCTCCCCTGATGCCCCCGTCACCATCTCCGCCCCCACCCTTAATAACGTCACCCTCGCCGGTAATATCTCTATCCCGGGATATCTCCTCCCCACCAGCACATTCATTTTCGCGCCCGCCTCCTCCGTCTCTCTGATTTCCCCCGTCGCCGATCAAGCCGTTATCTATTGGACTCCCTCTGATACCGCCGCCGGCTCTGTTGATATCTCCTTCGACGGCAATAGTTCCTACGGTGCTGTCCAAACCAGTTCCAATGTCACGCTCCCAACCGGGCTCTTTATTCACACCGGCACCCAAGGCGGTACCGTCGGCAATCTCATCAGCCCCTCCTCGCTCACCTTCAATGGCACAATCTCCGCCCAAACACCCGGTAAATCCCTCACCGTCGCCGCTGCTCCTCTGATCAATCATGGAACCCTCCAGGCCATAAACGCTTCAACCCTTCTCCTTTCTGGACAATCGCCCTATCCATCGACCTCCAACTTCACCAACTCAGGCCTCATCACCACCGGTCCCTCCTCCACTGTCAAAATCACCGGCCCCTTCATCAACACCGGCCGCGTCGACTTCGCCGGCGGCACCCTCATCCTCAACTACTCCGGCACATCCCCCATCGATACCTTCCGCTCCCAACTCCTCACCGGCTACAACGCCGGCTCCTGGAACGCCCCCACTGGCTTCACCTCCTCCGCCGCCGCTTCTGACCCCACCCTCGCCGTCGCTTACACCGAAGCCTCCGACCTCCTCCACCTCACCGGCTCCCAAACCGCCACCTGGTCCGGTCAAACCGTCGACGCCACCTCCCTCCTCTTCAAACTCACCCTCCCCGGCGACGCCAACCTCGACGGCCAAATCACCCCCGACGACTACGCCCTCCTCGACCGCTCCTACAACCAACACATGACCGATCCCCACTGGACCGACGGCGACTTCAACTACGACGGCGTAGTCGACCAACAAGACTACCTCCTCCTCGACACCACCTACCTAAAAGCCCATGGCTCCGCCATGGGTCCCCTCCTCTCCCAACGCGAATCCCAATTCGGCACCCCCTACATCACCCAACTCCTCACCTCCCTCCCCGACCCCTCTCTATCCTCCATCCTCTACCCTCTATCCTCGCTCCTCCTCCTCCCCCGCCGCCGAAATCCTGGTAAAAATTGGTGACTTTTTCACGACTTTCCTCTCACTTCCCCACGAAAACCCCCAATAAAAAACGAGCCTGGCATAGTCGCCAGGCTCGCCGCAGGGAACGGCACGAACCATGTCATCCAATCTTCACTGCCCAACTGAGCCGGGCCGTCCTCGGCCCGATCCCTCCCATCTCAACCCCCTCACCCCCTCCGGATCTCCTCCGCCGAAAAATCAATCTGCTGCCGATTAAAATACAACGCCCCCTCAAACCACCCCGGCACCGCCTCCCGACACCGCAGCAGCGTCACATCCAGCCGCATCTCTCGGCCATCAGGACCTTTAAGCTCCAATATCCCCCCATACCCCAGCGGCAGTTGCTCCTGCGACACAAACCCCAAACTCCTCGGACACACATCCCGCGTATAAACCGTCACCCGCTCCCCATTCTGCGCACTATACAATTTCAACTTCCCCACCGCTCGATATGGAATCCGAAACCCTTGCCGCTTATCCATTTGCGCCGATGTCGCCCCCGCCTCCAGCGCCGACAGGATAAAGTCCAGATCACCCGGCACCTCTTCAACCGTCGAGGCGTCGCCCGTGAACTTAAGTTTAGACATTGCCGCTACTTGCATAGATGATTCTCCCGCAAACCCCATTCGACCTCCATAGACTTACAATACCCCTCTCGCGATTGGCAAATCCCTCTTCAATTTTTTCCCCAACCCCTTGTTACCTCCTTCTAACCCCGCTATCATCCTCCGCCCTAACTCTCGTCCCGGCTGTCGTTTCGGCACGTTCGCTAAAACGCACGCTCAGGACCAAAGGAGCCTCCCGTGAAAGAAAAAGTCCACCCGCGTTATCAGACCTGCAACGTCCACTGCGCCTGCGGCAACACCTTCGTCACCCGCTCCACCGCCAGCCGCATCGCCGTCGACATCTGCTCCGCCTGCCACCCCTTCTTCACCGGCAAGCAAAAATTCGTCGACACCGCCGGCCGCGTCGAACGCTTCTCCAAGAAATTCGGCGGGACCTACTCCTTCCAAAAGAACGCCGCCCCGGCCGGCGCCAAGTAATAACTTGCGGCCGCCCCGCTACTTCCGCCTTGTAGCCTCCCTCCTGCTCTTGGCCGGTTGCCAAGGCAAACGTCCTCCCGCGCCCACAACTTCCCCCTTAACCTACCCCCTCCAGACCGTCCGCGCCATGGTCGCCCCCCCCGCAGGCTGGCTCCCCGACCCGCTCAAATACAGCTCCAGCCACACCCACCAGGTCTGGCTCAGCCCGTCGGGTCACACCGCCTATGGCGTAATCCACTTCACACTCCCCCTCCCCGTCTCGGCCAACTTCCTCCTCCCCTTCTACTTACGTGCCTGGAAAAAAGACCAGGGCGAAGCCACCCTCCTCAGCAAAGTCGACGACCCTGCCCTCCCAGGTATCCGCTTCGTCGCCGAAGGCGGCCGCTATAAAACCTGGTCCAACCTCATCGTCTCCGGCCTCGAAGGCTGGTCCATCTACGCCGGCGTCGTCCGCGGCCAGCCCATCCTCCAACCCGAACTCGACTTAGCCATCTCCGCCCGCGAACACACCCACGTCGGCCTCCCCGAATCCAAATGAACCCACTCCCCTCGGGCAGCGTTTACTACGCTATGGGCTTTCTGCGTTTTTTCGGACTGGCAGGTGTACTGTTGGCCGGCGGCTGTCAATTTGGCCCGACCGTCGCCACGCAAAAACTCGCACGCCATCAAGCCGATCTGGAAAAAGATGGCCTGAAAACCGTCGAACCCGTCGCCGCCCTCAAGATCACCGCCGCCCCGCCCGCCGATTGGAAAGCCCTCCCCATCTACAAAGGCGCGCTCTACACCCACGAGCAGTGGCGCAGCCCCAGCCACGCCACCGGCGTCGGCGTGATTTACGCCAGGCTGCCGATGCCCATGCCCGTCGATATGCTGCTCTGGTTTGCCAAACAGCAATACACCAAAAAAGAGACCGACGGAAAATTGATTGGCCAATGGACCGACCGCTTCGGGCGCTCCTGGTTTGAAGCCGAGAACAATAAATATCACGTCAAAGGCTACGCCGTCGTGCAGGGAACCGACGCCTGGTTCGTCTATAGCGGCTACCGCACGACGATGAACGAACGCCCCGAAGAGATCACGCTGGCCCAGCGTTGCCAGGAATCGGTGCTGATGCAGTCCAAAAAACCCGCTGCCGATTCGGGGACCGCGCAAGCCGACATACGCAATTAAAATCAAACCCGCCAAGCCAGCGTGGCGATGGCCGCAAGCAACTCCGGCGCTTCGATCGGCTTTGGCAGATGCATCTGATACCCCGCGCGCATCGCGCGCGTCCGGTCTTCGGATCGCGCAAAAGCCGTTAGCGCAATCGCCGGGATACGCGAATCGTGCGGGGCAGGAAGTGCGCGCACCTGCCGGATCAGGTCATACCCATCCTGATCGGGGATGCCGATATCGCTGATCAGCAAATCAGGCGGCCGAAGCTTAAATGCTTCAAGCGCTTCCGAAACCGTTCCAGCAGTTTGGACCTCCGCGCCGCGGTCTTTCAGAAGTCGGTCAAGCAACGCACGAGCGTCAGGCTCGTCGTCAACCACCAGAATTTTCAGCCCTTTCAAATCGGGAGCAGCAGGGGGGTGAGACCTGGAAAAATCCGGCGGCTGCTCCGCTGCTTGGCGCGCCACCGCCGCAATCGGGAGAACGATGATAAACGTCGATCCTTGGTTGTCACCCGGGCTTTGCGCATGCGCGCTGCCCCCGTGGAGTTCGATGAGGGATTTAACGATGGACAGACCCAGGCCCAGGCCGCCATGCTTGCGCGTGGTCGATGCGTCGGCCTGACGAAAGCGCTCAAAGACGTGCGGGAGAAAATCAGGCGCGATGCCGATCCCCGAATCGGTGACCGCGATTTCGACCTGCGAATCGACGCGCCGCAGCGTGATTTGCACATGCCCGCCCTTGGGGGTGAACTTGATCGCGTTGGAGAGAAGATTCCATACGATCTGCTGCAGACGATTGGCGTCGCCGCTGACCGCGCCGGCAGCCGGGTCGAGTATTTTCACCAGCCTGACACCGCGCGCATCAGCCGAGTGCTGGACCGATTCGATCGCGGCATGAATCACATCAGGCAGGTCGACACGCTGCACATCGAGTCGCAACTTGCCCGAGATGATGCGCGACATATCGAGAAGATCTTCGATAAGCTGCGCCTGCACTCGCGCATTGCGGCGGATCACGTCAAGGCCTTCGCGCAGTGTCCCGGCGTCCGACGTATCGGATAGGAGCTGCGACCATCCGAGCATCGCGTTTAGCGGCGTGCGCAATTCGTGAGAAACTGTCGCGAGAAACTCATCCTTGGTCCGGCTGGCGCGCTCAGCCTCGGTGCGGGCGGCACGCTCGGATTCAAGCAGCCGGTCCTTATCCCGATTCGCCCCCTCGGCGTCGGCGCGGGCGCGCCGCTCGGCGTCATACAGACGCGCATTGTCCAGCGCCACAGCCGCCTGCGCCGCGATCCCTTCAATCAGCCGGGCATCGTGCTCAGTGAAAACCCCGACCTGCTCATGACCGAAAAGCAATCCACCGATCACATCCCCCGTGCGGGATTTGACCGAGACCGCAAGGTGGCTTCGGACCGGAAGATGCCCGGGAGGCATGCCATGATAAGGTGCGTTCTTCCCGTAACGCGGATCGTTGGTGACATCATCAATACGAACGGTTCCAGTCCCTTCAAAGGTCGGACCAAAAATCGCGGTGTTGCGCGGCATGGGGAACTGGCTGAATTTTTCCCGCGGTACGCCGCTGATCGTATAGAGAATATACGACTCCCCGGCGGCGGTGACAGAGTTGTAAAAAAATGCGCCAAACTGCGCGCGGACGATGCGCGTCCCGGCGTCGGTGATCGCCTGGAGCAGATCCTGCAATTCGAGCTTGGACGCGAACGACAGGCCGATGGAACGGAGCGATTCTTTAATCTGGATTTCCGCGCGGAGCGCATCTTCGGCATTGCGACGTTCAGTGATGTCCTGCATCACGCCGAGGAGACGGGTCATCTTTCCATTTTCGTCATAGATGCCGCGACCCCGCGTGGCGATCCAGACA
Source organism: Tepidisphaeraceae bacterium (assembly GCA_035656825.1). Taxonomy (GTDB): domain Bacteria; phylum Planctomycetota; class Phycisphaerae; order Tepidisphaerales; family Tepidisphaeraceae; genus DASRRR01. Next base: position 23,205 of record DASRRR010000151.1, read on the forward strand.
ACGGACCCATCGGGACGATGCACGCGATATTCGATGCGATAGTCGCCTTGGTGTTTAAGGGCAACCGCAACGCGCTCTTGTGCAAGTGCCGAGTCGGCGGCGTCGACCATCGTGAGCATTTGATTGCGCGTAATGGGAATATCCGCCGGCACGCCAAACAGCTTGGCGGCATGCAGAGAAAGATGAACACGATCCGTGACAACGTCCCAGACATAATCCCCGAGACCCGAAGCATCCATCGCCAATGAAAGCCGATCCGCCGTCTCGCGAATCTGCTCGCGAACGCGGCGGTGCTCGGTCGAATCTTGAAAATAGACCGCCATGCCCGTCGGCGTGGGATACGCCCGGACCTCATACCACGCGTCCAGCGGCGCTGGATAATATTCTTCAAATTGCGATGGAACCCCCGCCTCCATGGTCCGGTGATATTCCGTATAAAAACGGGATTGAACCGCATCCGGAAATTCCGTCCAGATATTTTGGCCCAGCAGCTCGGACCGCGTACGGCGCAGCATGCGCTCGGCGCCGCCGTTCAGATAAGTAAATCGCCACTGCCGATCCAACGCAAAAAATGCGTCGCTGATATTTTCCAATACCTCGGCAACGGATTGCTCGGGAGTAATAGTGTTCTCGCCAAGATCGGACATTGACTTACTTTTTGGCAGGCTGCGTCGCCGGCGCGTCCGGGACGAATTTAAGGGAAGTGGAGTTAATACAATAACGCTGGCCCGTCGGCTGATCCGGAGCGTCGTCAAACAGGTGCCCGAGGTGCGATCCGCACGTGGCGCAGAGGACTTCGGTGCGCGTCATCCCATGGGAATTGTCCGTGCGCAGGATGACCCGGTCCCCCGCCGCGGCGGCGTAAAAGCTCGGCCACCCGCACCCGGAATGGAATTTGGTGTCAGAGTGAAACAGCAGCGAGTTGCACGCGGCGCAATAATAGTTGCCCGCGCTGGTCGTATCAGTGTACTGCCCAGTGAAAGCGCGATCCGTCCCGGCCTGACGCAGGACGGCGTACTGCTCGGGTGTGAGAATCTTCCGCCACTCGGCGTCCGTATGTGTCACTTTGGTCGGCTGCGTGGTCGACATGGTCGTGGGCTCCTTTGCCAATGGCTGCTCGGCGATCGCGAAACACGAGGCAAGCAACAAAAATGCCAGAACGGCGAGCTTTCGAGCGTTCATCATGACAATGGTACGGAACTCAGGCAGACGTTGTCGAGCAGGAATTAGATTTAGACCCGATCCAGCAGCGGCAGAAGATCCAGCGGATGTTTGAGCAGATGTTTTGCCCCATAGGCCAGCAATTCCGCCTCCGGACGAAACCCCCACAGCACCCCGACCGGCAACATCTTCGCCCCGACCGCAGTCTGCATGTCCGTCGACGTGTCACCCAGATACACAAAATCAGCCGGAGGGAGATTCAGCGTTCGCGCAAGCTGCAACGCCCCCGCCGGATGCGGTTTATGAGGCAGCGTCGGCACCGACCCCATCACAATGTCAAAACGCCAATCCGCCAGCAAATTGGTCACGCATTGTCGCGTGAAGTCATCAGGTTTGTTTGAAAGAACCGCGAGTTTGAATCGCCGCTCGATCAGCGTATCCAAAAGTTCGGCAACCCCGGGATAAGGGCGGGTTTTTTGATTCCAGCGCTTCTGATATTCCGACCGGTACGTCAGCGAAACCTCAGCGATCGTCGCCAGATTGTTATGCGATGTCGGCAGCGTCCGTTCCAGCAGCGTCGCAACGCCGTCCCCAACGAAAAATTTGTAAGACTCCGTCGGATGCGTGGGAAACGAATGATGCGACAACGCCGCATTGCAGGAGTCCGCGATATCCGCCAATGAGTCCAGAAGTGTGCCGTCGAGATCAAAGAGGATGGCTTTAGGAGGCATAAGCCAATGGTATGCGATGCGTTTACCGTAAGCCAAATAAGAAGGGCCGGATGTTGCACTTGCGACATCCGGCCCCGTGAATACTTTCCTAAAACAATTTAGTACCGATAGTGATCCGGCTTATACGGCCCTTCAACCGGCACACCAATATACGCCGCCTGCTCCGCCGACAACTTCGTCAGCTTCGCTCCAAGCTGCCCAAGGTGCAGCCGCGCAACCTTCTCATCCAAATGCTTCGGCAGCACATACACCTTCTTCTCATACTTGGAATTGTTCGTCGCCAGCTCAATCTGCGCGATCGTCTGGTTCGTGAACGAGTTGGACATCACAAAGCTCGGATGCCCCGTCGCGCAGCCCAGATTCAGCAAACGCCCTTCCGCCAGGATCAGCACGCTGTGCCCATCCGCAAACGTCCACATGTCATACTGCGGCTTGATATTCGTCTTCTTAATCCCCGGCGTCTTCTTCAATCCCGCCATGTCGATTTCGTTATCGAAGTGCCCGATGTTCCCGACGATTGCCTTGTCCTTCATCTTCGCCATGTGGTCGGCGGTGATGATGTTGTAGTTGCCCGTCGTCGTCACAAAAATGTCGGCATAAGAGACGACGTCTTCCATCGTCAGGACTTGATACCCTTCCATGCACGCCTGCAGCGCGCAGATCGGATCGATCTCCGTGACGATGACGCGAGCGCCCTGGCCTTTAAGCGCCTGGCAGCACCCCTTGCCAACGTCGCCATACCCGAAGACGACCGCGACTTTCCCCGACAACATCACATCCGTCGCGCGGAACAATCCGTCGATCAGCGAATGCCGGCAGCCATACAGGTTGTCGAACTTGCTCTTCGTCACCGAGTCGTTGACGTTAATCGCCGGGAAGAGCAGCTTGCCCGCCTTCTGCATTTCATAAAGTCGATGCACACCCGTCGTCGTCTCTTCGCTGACGCCCTTCACATGCTTCCCGACTTCCGTCCAGCGCTTGGGAGTCTCTTTAACCGTCTTCGCCAGCAGCCCGAGAATGACCTTGTACTCTTCATTCTCCGTCGTATCCGCCCCCGGCACCTTCCCATCCACTTCAAACTCCGTCCCCTTATGAATCAACAGCGTCACATCCCCACCGTCATCCACAATCTGGTCCGGTCCCTTCCCGTTGCCAAAGTCGAGCGCCCGCTCCGTGCACCACCAATATTCGTCAAGCGTCTCCCCCTTCCAGGCAAACACCGGCACCCCCGCCGGATTCGCCGGCGTCCCCTTCGGCCCCACCGCAATCGCCGCCGCCGCATGGTCCTGCGTGCTGAAAATATTGCACGAACACCACCGCACATTCGCCCCCAGCGCGCTTAGCGTCTCAATGAGCACCGCCGTCTGGATCGTCATGTGCAACGACCCGACAATATTCAATCCCTTCAGCGGCTGCTGCTTGGCATACTCCGCCCGCACCGACATCAGCCCCGGCATCTCCTGCTCGGCCAGCATGATCTCCTTGCGCCCCCAATCCGCTAGCGAAATGTCCGCAACCTTATATTCCAACCCTGTCTTGCCGCCGGCCTTCGGCGGCGTGAGTGTCTGCGTCATGATCAATATCTCCTGTTTTTGTAAATCCTGTTCGACTTCTACGTCTCAATTTGCCGGGCGGGTCGCCGCGAACGTCGTGGGAACCGTGGTATTTTTCGTCCGGTTGCTTAATTGCTCTAATAAAATGGGATACAGCGTATCCGCGATTAATTTCTGTCCCTCTGCATTCGGATGAATGACATCGCGATACGGATTGTGCCCTGCATCGACATCCTGTTTGAATGCTGGACCAAGCTCAACCGGCTCCACATGTTCATCCCGCGCCGCATCCGCCTGCGCGATCTGCCCGGTCGCGGCCGGCACTCCCGGCTCGATTTCATTTCTCTGCCAATGCTGCGCCACGATCACTGCCATCCCGTGCTCACGCGCCAGCCGAATCATCTGCCGCAATGACTCCAGACACCACTCAATATCCTTCTTGTCCGGCGTCTTCAACGCAACCGTCCCCGGATCCGGCGGATCCTGCGTATGCAAAATCCGCGGCAATAAATACCGCATCACCAGCTCCTGCACCGCCAGCACAGGTCGATGACTCGGATACGCCGGGTTCACATCCACCACCGGCTTAAAATCCGGCGCATCCGCGTAATCATGGCTCGAAACCACAATCACCAGCGCATCCGCATCAAACAACCCAAACTTCTCCAAATACGCCAACTCATTCGGCGGCCCCCACGACCCCGCCGAAATATTCCCCACAAACACCGGCCGATGCAGCGCCGCGTGCAGCCTCTCCTGCAAGATCGACGTCGCCAATTGCGAATCATCCGTCAGCGATCCGCCATTGATGACCGAATCCCCCACCATCAACACGCGCAGCTCCGCAGGATCAGTTTTATGCTCCGTCACCGGCCCAGATCGCATCGAATACTGATTGAAAAAAATGTGATTTCCAAATCGGTGATAATCCCCCGGCTTAAACAAATACTCCATCTTCGCATCCGTCATCGATAACGGCGGATCCCCCAACCCCAGATAAAACCGCGAAAACAATTCTGCCGCGATGAAAATCGCCACGAACGTCGCGATCGACCAGCGCACCCAATGCCGTCGCAGCTTGCCAAAAATGCCAATACGCTTTTGTTCCGACGCCGACGTGCTCATGGATGTGCTCCCTTCCCCGCTGTCGCCAAAAACAGCGCCGGCCCCTTCGTCCCCTGCTCCGGCGGCAGCGCCACCACCCGCCCCCCCGTCATCCCCACCTCCGCCATCAACGAAGTAATCTGCTCCGGCTCAAACCCCATATGCAACTGCCCATACTGCCGCCGAAAGTCATCCCGCGCATGCGGCAGCAAATCCACCACCACCCCTTGCCCCCCCGCCTTCAATATCCGCGCCATCTCTCGCAATACCCCCAGCGGCTCCGCCACATACGTCAGCGACAACACAATCATCGCCGCATCACACGTCCCGCTCTCGATCGGCAGCGCATTCAAATCCCCCTGCAACAATTCCACATTCGTAAACTCCCCCGTCCTCTCCCGCGCCGCCGCCAACATCGCCGGCGAATTATCCACCGCAATCACCCGCCTCACATACGGCGCCAATTGCCCCGCCAACTGCCCCGTCCCACACCCCAGATCCGCCACCACAAACCCCTGCGGAATCACCGCTAGCCCCGCCGCGATCGAAAACGACCCCCCGTACAACTCCGCCCGCAACTTATCCCACTGCCCCGCCGCATTGGCAAAAAACGCCTGCGACTCCTGCTGCTTGTCGCGCAACAGCCGCGCCAGCCGCAAATCATCCTGCGCCGCCGTCGGCCAAGCCTCCATCTGCTCCCGCGCCAAAACCCACAACCCCCGCGCCTGCGGGTCCAGTTCATCCAGCGTCATCCGATACAAATGCGCCGTCGCCTCCCGCCGCGACCGCAGCCACTGCTGATCCGCCAAGATCTTCAAATGCCGGCTCACCGTCGACTGCGGCAACTGAATCACATCACACAAGTCCGCCACCGCCAGCTCATGATGCTCCAATAGCCGCAACAGCCGCAATCGCGCCGTATCCGCCAGCGATTCCAGCCTGCCAAGGAACGTATTCGGGGGTGAAGCAATCAATTGCATCCGTTTATCCGGATATAGTGTTAATTCAGATCAAAGAAGCTGTCAAGCCACCCCCCCCGGTCACTCCATATCGGCCATAGCTTCCCCGCGTATCGATAAACTATCCACATTTCCCCCATTGCGGCTTTTATGACGCTCCCGTCATAGTCATCAAAGTATTGCACCGCCCCGTAATGCTTTGATCATTCGTTGATGCGCTCGGACGCATCAGGACAAAGCAGACAGGCCTGCACATTTCTGAAGGGAACCACCATGTTTTCGCTCCGTACCGCTTTGCTCCCCCTCGTCGCCGGCGCCGCTCTCCTCGCCGGCGTAGCCGGCTGTCATCACGATCACCACGATGACATGTCCACCATGGACACCTCAAACATGTCCAAATCTGAGATGATGCACAAAGGCGATAAAATGATCGCCAAAGGCGAAGACATGAAGCAAAAAGCCATGAAGATGGATGACAACGCCACCATGCACGACATGACCAAACAACAAATGATGGACAAAGGCGACATGATGGTCCGCCAAGGCCAGGACATGAAAGACAAAGCCAACAGCATGTAATAGTCTTTAAGCCGCAGATGGATACGGATCGAAAGGGCCTTTATCTGTGTTCATCTGTGTCCATCTGTGGCTCACTTTTCTTCTTCCCCCGTTTCGCCTCCGCCAGCGACCGGCGCAGCAGAAATTCAATCTGCGCATTCAAGCTCCGCAGATCATCATCCGCCCAGCGCTGCACCTCCTCCAGCACCGCCGGATCAATCCGAAGTAAAAACGCCTTACGTTCCGCCACGCCGGCTCTCCGAAAAAATCACTGATAAATCGTCCCGGCATTCACGATCGGCTGCGCCTCGCGCTCCCCGCACAGCACCACCATCAAATTCGACACCATCGCCGCCTTCCGATCATTATCAAACTCCACCACCTTCTTCTCCGAAAGCATCTCCAGCGCCATCTCCACCATCGTCACCGCCCCCTCCACGATCTTCTGCCGCGCCGCGATGATCGCGCTCGCCTGCTGCCTTCGCAACATCACTTGCGCAATCTCCGGCGCATACGCCAGATGCGAAATCCGCGATTCCATCACTTCCACCCCCGCCTTGGCCAGCCGCTCCTGAATCTCCCGCTTAAGCTGATCCGCCACATCCTGCGTATTCCCGCGCAACGATAATTGATCCGCATTATGCGCATCATAAGGATATTGCGACGCCAGATTCCGAATCGCCGAGTCGCTCTGCACCTGGACATAGTTGCGATAGTCTTCCACTTCAAACGTCGCCTCGGCCGTATCCACCACCCGCCAGACAATCACCGCCGCGATCTCGATCGGGTTCCCATCATGGTCATTGACCTTGATATGGGCCGTCTCAAAATTCCGCGCCCGCAGCGAAATCCGCTTCTTCGAATAAAACGGATTCGTCCACCGCAGCCCCGCCGTCCGCGCCGTCCCCGCATACGACCCAAACAACTGAAGCACCCTCCCCTCATTCGGCCCAATCACCATAAACCCCCCCAGACAAACCGCATCCAACACCAACACCACCACCGCCCCCGCGATCATCCCTCCATCCGGCGGCTGATGACTCGACGCCTGCCCCATCAATACCCCCAAACACCCCGCCACCACCAACAACATCACCGGCAACACCGCCAAACCCGGCGCCGTCCCACGAAGATATTCCTTAATCATCACAAACCTCCAGTTGATATCTAAGTGATATCATACGGATATCCCCTGGCGAAACAAGAAAATTCCAACAAAATATCGAAAAATACCCCGTCCATTGACAGCAATCCCTTTCTCCCCCAAATACATCCACATCAAACAGAAAGGCCCAACCATGCTGCGCTCTTCCGCTCTCGTCCTCGCTCTCCTCACTCTCACCGCCCCCTTCACTTCCGCCGCCGAAAAACAGTACCACCCCCACTACCTCACCCCCGACGCCATCGACTCCACCGCCTTGCTCCCCAATCCCCCCGCTGTCGATTCGGTCGAACACCAGGAAGAATTAAACCTCCTCCTCAAACTCCAGCAAGACCGCACCCCCGCCGAAGTCGCCCGCGCCACCGAAGAAGAGCACCACCTGAGCATCTTCGCCTTCGCCGACGTCCTCGGCCCAAACTTCACCCCCGCAAACTGCCCGCAAACCGCCGCCTTCTTCAAATCCGCCCTCAACGCCGACCTCTCCTACTTCAACAAAACCGCCAAGGCCCACTTCGCCCGCCCGCGCCCCGAAACCGACTCCCGCATCCACCCCCTCTTCCACGAAAAAGACGGCTCCTATCCCTCCGGCCACTCCATCCGCGCCACCCTCATGGCCGAAGTCCTCTCCTCCGTCCTCCCCCAATACCGCGACGCCCTCATCATCCGCTCCCAGCAAATGGGCTGGGACCGCGAAATCGCCGGCGTCCACTTCCCCTCCGATATCTTCGCCGGCCGAATCCTCGGCCAAGCCCTCGCACACGCCCTCCTGGCCAATCCCGAAGTCCGCTCCCAGGTCGACGCCCTCCAACCCGAACTCCAAAAAGCCCTCGCTCCCGCCAAGTAACCTCTATAACATCGCCCCACACGATTTCCGCACCACCAGCTCAAACTGCACCAGCAGATCAACCCCGCTCCGCCCTGGATTTTCCATCCGATCAAACATCATTCGCGCCGCCGCCGCCCCGATCGCTTCACTCCGCTGCCGAATCGTCGTCAACGGTGACGATAAATACTGCGACTGCGGCAAATCATCAAACCCCACAATCCGCACATCCTCCGGGACCCTCTTCCCCATCTCAAGCGCCACCAACATCAAGTCCGCCGCCATGCGATCATTCACCGCCACAAACGCCTTCGTGTCCGCTTGCTCCAGCAGCCCTTTGAAAAATTCATGCCGCGGCATATTCGCGCGATAATGGACTCGCTCCCGCGATGCATCCAACCCATGTGCCTCAAGCGCCTGCAAAAACCCTTCCACCCGCTGCGCCCCCGCCGATGCATACGTCCCCTCGCAGATAAAATCGATCCGCCTGCACCCCAGCTTGATCAAATGCTCCGTAATGACATACCCCGCCCGCAGATTATCAATCCCCACGATGTCATACTTGCTGCGCTTCGGAAACCGGTAAATATCCCGATCCAGCAGCACTACCGGAATCCGCGCCCGATCAAACTCCTCCATCGCCAGCACGCTCGACGATTCCGTCTGATCCGCGTTAATCTCCTGTGGCAACACAAACACCCCAGCCACATTCCGATCCACCAGCCGCTGTGTAATCTCCCGCAACCGCTCCACGATCGACTCCGCCGTCGTCGCCCTGCTCCCAGGACTGTGCATCACCAGCGCATAACCCTGAGGCTCAACATGATGCCCGATCTCCTGCGTGATCGGCACAAACACCGTATCCATCTTCTGTGTCGATTCCGCCATCGAGATCAATGCCCCAAACAATGGCGCTCGCCCCTTCACCGCCGCTCCCGCCTCCTGTTTCCGGCGTACAAACGACCCCGCCCGCTTCCGCCGTTCCACCAGCCCCTCATCCACTAACCGACGAATCGCCGTTGCCACCGTCGCCCGCGAATACCCCATCTGCTCCGAAAGCAACTGCTCCGTCGGCAACCTCTCCCCCGGCTGCAGCGCGCCCCCTACAATCTGCTCCCGCAGAACGCCATATACATGAACGAGCTTCGTCTTTTGCGCATTATACATAGATCTCCATATCCTGCGGTTTTTCCAAGCATTAGTGATGTAACCTTTATCATATTACCATTAACTCTCCTATAAAAATCAATGCGCAGCAAACAATAATTTTGGGTAGAAATCCTCTTTCAACCCAAAATAATTGACTTCCACATCGATATCCCATCATTAATCTCAAATGTCATCTATTGTTATTGACTAACAAGCATATTGGTGTACATTTGGCTGGAGGCTCGCTTTCGTCACTGATAAGCTTGTCATCGTCCTCAGCAGCATCTAATACCCCTATCCCGATGTGTCTCACATCGGCGACGGAATATCCTTAAACGCCTTTATCGCCGTCTTACGTATCCAGCAAATTCTCTTTGGCTGAAATCGATTCATTAACTGACATTTCAACATTCTTCTGAATTCCCACATGCCCATCACCCTACCCCCCATCTCCCGTCGCCGTTTCCTCTCCGCCTCCCTCGCCGCCACCGCCGGCCTGGCCCTCGGCTGTTCCTCTCACTCCCACCCCACTTCCACCATCTCCTCCTCCTCCAACCCCAACCGCTTCATCCTCCTCTCCGACATCCACATCGCCGCCGACCCCGCCGTCACCGCCCACAATATCAACATGACCTCCCACCTCCAGCAGGTCGTCTCCGAATCCCTCTCCATCGACCCCACCGGTTCATCCCGCCCCAGCCAGGTCATCGTCAACGGCGACTGCGCCTTCGACACCGGCAACCCCGAAGACTACACCCAGGTCCTCTCCCTCCTCCGCCCCTATCGCCAGGCCGGCCTCCCCGTCCACCTCTCCCTCGGCAACCACGACAACCGCCAACACCTCGCCGCCGCCGTCGCCCCGGAACAGCACCCCCTCCCCGACCGCCGCGTCATGCTCCTCCCCACCCCCCGCGCCGACTTCATCCTCCTCGACTCCCTCGACAAAACCAAATCCACCCCCGGCCTCCTCGGCCCCGAACAACTCGCCTGGCTCCAATCCACCCTCGACGCCCGCCAGTCCAAACCCGTCATCGTCATGCTCCACCACCAGCCCCAAATCCACGAACCCAAACATCATTTCAACGGCCTGATCGACACCCCCGCCCTCATGGACATCCTCCTCCCCCGCAAACAAGTCAAACTCCTCCTCTTCGGCCACACCCACCAGTGGTCCTACAAACAAACCCAAGGCCTCCACCTCGTCAACCTCCCCACCACCGCCTACGTATTCGACCCCAAACAACCCGCCGCCTGGGTCGATTGCCAACTCCAACCCGCCAGCGGCCAGCTCCAACTTCACTGCCTCGATAAATCCCACCCCCACAATAACCAAATCCTCGACCTCCCCTGGCGCGCCTGATTAAGCTATTCATCTCCTGCATGTATAAACCCTTTATTTCTATCCCTTCAGCCCTTCTTATCCTTTTCTCCCTCGTTCCCTGCACCTCCGCCGCCACCCTCTACGTCTCCAAACTCGGCGACAACACCACCGGCTCCTCCTGGCCCCACGCCTTCAACTCCATCCAATCCGCCCTCAGCGCCATCCCCGACGACACCGGCGGCCACCAAATCCTCATCCGCCCCGACACCTACCTCGAATCCAACCTCTTCTCCACCCACAAAGGCGCTGCTGGCAAATACAACGCCCTCATCGGCGACTTCGACGGCCACCTCGGCTCCGGTGCCAAAGGCTTCGTCGTCATCGACTCCTCCGACCCCGCCCTCGGCTTCAAAAGCTACGACTGGTACACCACCTTCCGCGCCTACGCCCACGGCTGGTCCAAAGCCCACACCGACCAAACCTTCTCCTCCAACCTCTTCGACCGCTGGAAATTCTCCCACCTCTACGCCACCGGCTCCGACGCCGGCCTCTTCTTCGACCTCGTCGACAAACTCGAACCCTTCACCATCATCGTCGAAGACTCCGTAGGCATCGGCCGCGCCTTCGGTGGCGGCGTTGCAAGCTGCCTCTCCCGCCCCGATGAACCCATCACCTTCCGCCGCTGCTCCCTCTACGCCCTCGACACCTGGGGCGACACCGCCGCCGCCTATATCCGCGTCGAAAACAAAACCATGCCCACCCGCCCCGACGCCATTCTCGAAGACTGCACCCTCGTCTCCCCCGAATGCTCCCTCAAAACCTCCAACTTCGGCTTCCACTCCCGCACCTACCTCTCCATCACCCGCTGCAAACTCATCACCCTCAACTTCTCCCAACCCGCCGGCACACCCACCGACGGCATCATCCAATCCGTCCAGGAAGGTGCCGGCCTAAAAATCGACCTCGCCGACTCCCAACTCATGGGCTACAAAGTCTTCGGCGTCATCGTCGACAAACCCTCCGCTAAAGACATCTCCTACCACCTCTCGGGCTCCGTCTCCGCCTACATCCAATTCCAACAATCCCTCCCCCCAGGCTTCCGCCGTCTCCCCCAATGGCCCCTCGACCTCTTCTCCTCCATCGCCCCGCCATCCCGCTAACTGCTCTTAATCGCCCCCCACATACGTAATCGCTCCCACCGCCGAAAGCCGCAGCAACACCTCATGCGGCCCGCACCTCCACTCCCCCGCAATCACATCCGCCGGCAAATCCTCCGAAATCAGCGTCACCGGATCGCCAACCTTGTCCGACCCCTCCACCTCCACAAACGAAGTCTGCATCCCCACCTCCAGCAGCCGAGCCCTCCTCCCATTCACCAGACAAGGCCCCATCCGCAGCCCATGCTGATACCCCAGCAAAATCAGCCCATGCCGCGGCGCCATAAACCCCGTATACCCCGCCGGCGACCCCGACTCCCTCACCTGATACAACGGTGCCGTCACCGTCAGCGCATTAGAATAAAGCGCCACCCCCGGCCGAGTCGCATCCAAATAAGCCCGCGGCTCATTCAACAGCGCCGTCCCCGCCGCATGCAATTTCAACCCCGGATATCCCTCCACCGCCCGCTGCAATTGCTCCACATGCTCCAACCGCGTCGCATGCGTCATCGCCTCTTTAATATCCCCCGCCTTAATAATCGCATCCACCTGGTCCGCCGCAGCCGCAAACCGCTGCATCCCCGTCTCCACCGACAACACCGGCCGCGCCCTCCTCATCCTCTCTGCCCCTTCCACCGTCCACACCGATGGCCTCACCCCCCGCGAAACATACTCCCCCACATCCCCCATTGGTGTCGGCTCTAGCACCAACGTCGGCTTCCCCGTCCCCGCCAGCTCATACTCCACCGCCTCCCCCAGCGAAAACGCATAAAACCCCTCCACCCCCGGCACACCCGCCAGCGCCCGCGCCACCCGCTTCCCCCCCAGCCCATACGCATTCGCCTTCACCACCCCAATCACCGGCACCCCCGTCCGCGCCGCAACCGCCGCCGCATTGCCGCAAACCCGTCCCAAATCCACCCGCACCACTACACCCGAATTATCCATCCCCCGATTCTATAACGAACCCCCAAAAAGATGGACTCCCCACACTCCCCTAATCCAAATCAGAAATCCCCGCGCCCAATATTTCAAAACAGTTGGGCTATCCTAATTGCCAAGCGTACTTTAACACACAAGTGTATTAGACGTTATAAGTACGCTTGTAGGAAGAACAGTAGTTATGCCCCTCTACCACGCCACCCTCACGTGCAGCGGACTGACGGACGCAGAAGCCGCGAACGCGCCGCCAGACATCGTTGAGGAGTTCGGCCACCGACCATGGCATCAGAACGTCAAGTGTCGGTGGGATGGTCGCCTCCTGTGGCTGGAAGCGGACAACGATTACGACGCTGACGGCAAAGCACTCCTGGAAGAATTCGGGGATGCAGTCGTCGCGTGCGTGAACGCGAGCGGGACGATTCACTTTGAAATCGTTTCAGTCGAGGCCGTCCCAGTCGGGGCATAACCCGCTAATGCAATGGACCGGAGCCGCGGTATAGTTTCTCCAAGTCGAACGCAGCTGGAGCGCGGCTCCGGCCGTTGATCGGCATTACGTTATCCGGCTGGAACTCTATGAACTCGATCGTCAATTTGAAGACCGTGAATGCTCAGTCGCCTGATGGCCCGGTTCCGGTCATCGTTATGGGGCTGAACATCGGCGACGAAACGCAGGCAGACGACTTCGTGTACGAGGTGGCGGAGAAGTTTAAGGCGCAGCGCATGTGTAGCCCTCCGACGACTGCCGCCATGCTCATCACGATCGTCAGCACGATGCCGCTCAAACGTTTCGTTGACCGGTGGAACGAGCTTGCCCGCGAGGACAAGATTCTTGGCTTTTTCATGGGTCAGATGCGAAAGGCGGACGTCTTACGTGGGACGACTGCGGGCGCAACTTTGGAGCAAGCGTCTTTGGTTCTGGCCGCCGGATAACCCTGATCCGCTATTCCCCCCCCCGAGCACTTGCATGATGAGCGTAGCCTCTGCAATCCGATGGCTGTTCACACCGCCGAACCCTCCGGGCGTCGGTCGCTCGATCATCTGGTGGGAGAAGCGTCGGATTCCGGTCAACCTTCTGATCTTCGTTTATGGCACAGTATGTTTGGTCATTTTTTTTGCCGCGATCAACAGTTCGCATGTGCTTCAGCCGGGTGAAGATGCCGTTGAACCGATCGCGATTATCGTCGCACCGATTGCCTTCAACATCTGCTATACGTTGGGGTGGTTGGTCGAAGCACCTGTGCGTCTAGTAGCGCCCGGATTGACGCCAAAACTCGGCCCGAGACTGTTATTGATGGGACTGATATTCTCGTGCTGTATGATAAGCCTACCCGCCCTGTTTTGGGGCGGATATTTCATTCTGCACGCGCTCGGAATTGTAAAGTGAAAGCCCCGCTCTGCGCGGAATAATCCACACTGCAGCAGGCCAGCCGGCAAAAAACAGTCGACCCTCAACGCTGGCGTCTGAGCAAAGCGAAGTCCCGGATCGGTATCTTCACCCGCCCCAATAAAAACCCATCCCATGCTCATCGCCGAAACCCCCCGCCTGATCCTCCGCCACTTCCACCCTACCGACGCCAGTGCCCTCACCGCCCTCTTCGCCGACCCCGCCGTCATGCGCTTCGGCGACGGCCCCCAATCCCCCGACTGGACCCAATCCTGGCTCTCTACCTGCATCACCCAACACTACCCCCAATGGGGCTTCGGCCCCTATGCCGTCACCCTCAAACAAACCTCCACCCTCATCGGCTACTGCGGCCTCACCCGCTTCCCCGGTCGCTGCCCCGCCAACGAAGCCGAACTAGGATTCCGTCTCGCCCAGCCATACTGGCGCCGCGGCTTCGCCACCGAATCCGCCCAGGCAGTCTGCACCCACGCCTTCTACACCCTCCACCTCCCCCGACTCATCGCCCACATTGATCCCGCCAACACCCCCTCCATCCGCGTCATCAAAAAACTCGGCTTCCACTACGAACGCGAAGCAATGCTGTCAGGCTACGACCACCCCGACCACCTGTTCTCACTATATCTCCAAAATCAGGTTGATACCAAACATATACAGAATTTACTTGACAAATAATTCCTCCTTTTCTATACTAGACCTTCGTCCATAAAAGGGGGGTTCGCATGCTTCATAACTTTCGCCTGCCACATGACCAAACACGTCGTTTCAATACCTTTTTAAGTCGAAACACGTCGGTTTATGGTCGCTTTCCGGCGGTTTTTCCGACGTCATTTATATCTAACCCATTTCAAAATAATCACTTATCAACCACATCCGTATTTTTAACGAACTCATGGACAATCCCGCCCGTACCGATATAGTAAGATAGACAACTGCACGCCTTGGGGTCCGTAGTTCCTGCCCGTAGCGGCAACACTCCTGATCAAAACTCACAAGCACCCAGTTGTAGCGCATCGTCTGGCCACGTTCACGGCAACACTCGCCGGGGGCCCTTCCAGGTGCGCAATGATCGCCCTGTAAGGAAGGATCGTTCCGTGAAATTTGCTGATTTGCGCCTCAATGAGGCGCTGCTTCGTGCTGTTACTACCGAAGGCTACGAAATCGCCACGCCCATCCAGGCGCAGTCGATCCCTCACATTCTGGAAGGCAAAGACGTCCTCGGCGTCGCCCAGACCGGCACCGGGAAAACCGCCGCCTTCGCACTCCCCATCCTCCATCGCCTGATGGAAAAACCCTCCACCGGCAAACCCCGCGTCCGCTGCCTGGTCATCTCCCCCACCCGCGAACTCGCCACCCAGATCGGCGATAGCTTCAAATCCTACGGCCGTCACGCCGGCGTTAAATGCGCCGTTATCTTCGGCGGCGTCAACCAAAACCCCCAGGTCGGCAACCTCCGCCGCGGCGTCGAAATCGTCGTCGCCACCCCCGGCCGACTCGTCGATCTCATGGAACAAGGCCACTGCGACCTCTCCGGCGTAGAAGTCCTCGTCCTCGACGAAGCCGACCGCATGCTCGACATGGGCTTCATCCACGACATCCGCAAAATCGTCTCCAAAGTCCCCGCCAAACGCCAAACCCTCTTCTTCTCCGCCACCATGCCGACCGAGATCAAACGTCTCGCCGGCTCCATCCTCCACCACCCCGTCACCGTTCAAGTCACCCCCGTCGCCGCCACCGCCGACCGCGTCGAACAGTGCGTCTACTTCGTCGACAAAAAGAACAAGCCCGCCCTCCTGGCCCATCTCGTCGATGAGATGCCCATGTCGCGCGCCATCGTCTTCTCCCGCACCAAGCACGGTGCCGACAAAGTCGTCCGCCACCTCCACTCTCGCGGCATCCGCTCCGAAGCCATCCACGGCAACAAATCCCAAAACGCCCGCCAACGCGCCCTCGAAAACTTCAAAGCCGGCCGCATCCCCGTCCTCGTCGCCACCGACATCGCCTCCCGCGGCATCGACATCGACGCCGTCACCCACGTCGTCAACTACGACCTGACCCACGAACCCGAAACCTACGTCCACCGCATCGGCCGCACCGCCCGCGCCGGCGCTACCGGCATGGCCGTCTCCTTCTGCGACCCCGAAGAACGCGACAACCTCCGCGCCATCGAAAAGCTCATCCGCCAATCCATCCCCGTCCGCAACAACCACCCCACCTACGCCGCTGCCCCCGCCCACGAGCATCGCGAAAAACCCCGCCACCCCCTGCAAGCCGCCACGCCAAAGCGCAGCAACCACCCCGCCCACCCGCGTAAATCCTCCGCCCCCGTAGCCGCCGCCGCCCACACCGCCGTCCAACCCTCCTACCGCCGCCACAACAACCCCCAAGGCCGCCCCTCCGGCCCCGGCCAATCCTCCGGCCAACGCCGCTTCGGCACAAAAACCGCCAAACCCTCCCACCGTCGCGGCTTCTAAAAAATCCCCAAAAACCTGAAAAGCCCACGGAGCTTGCTCCGTGGGTCATTTTCTTGATTCCCCCCACCCTTTCGGGCAGACTCCCCCCCTCACAAAATCCCCCTTAAAGGAGAAATAAAATGGCCAACAACTACGCCCCCGACCCCAAACTAAAATTCACCTTCGGCCTCTGGACCGTCGGCAATATCGGCCGCGATCCCTTCGGCGCGCCCACCCGCTCTCAACTCTCCACCACCGAAATCTGCGAAGTCCTCGGCGAAGTCGGTGCCTACGGCGTCAACTTCCACGACAACGACGCCATCCCCATCGAATCCTCCCTCACCGAAGCCGACGCCATCGTCAAACGCTTCAAAAAAGACCTCAAAGATAACGGCCTGGTCTGCCCCATGGCGACCACCAACATGTTCTCCGACCCCGCCTTCAAAGACGGCGCCTTCACCAGCAACAACGCCAAAGTCCGCGCCTACGCCGTCCAAAAAGCCATGCGCGGCATGCACTACGGCGCAGAACTCGGCGCTAAAACCTACGTCTTCTGGGGCGGTCGCGAAGGCACCGAATCCGACGCCACCAAATCCCCCATCGACGCCATCAAACGCTTCCGCGAATGCATCGATTTCCTCTGCGACTACAACAAAGAACAAGGCCTCGGCTACAAGTTCGCCTTCGAAGCCAAACCCAACGAACCCCGCGGCCACATGTACTTCGCCGTCACCGGCTCCTACCTCGCGCTCATCCCCACCCTCAAATACCCCGAAATGTGCGGCGTCAACCCCGAAGTCGCTCACGAACACATGGCCGGCCTCAACTTCGTCCACCACGTCGCCCAGGCCATCGAAATGGGCAAGCTTTTCCACATCGATCTCAACGACCAGGAATTTGGCCGCTACGACCAGGACTTCCGCTTCGGCATGGTCAACATCAAACACGCCTTCTTCCTCGTCAAACTCCTCGAAGACAGCAAATACAACGGCTCGCGCCATTTCGACGCCCACGCTCTCCGCACCAGCGACCACGAAGACGTCAAAGACTTCGCCAAAGGCTGCATGCGGAACTACATGATCCTCAAAGAAAAAGCCGCCCGTTGGAACGCCGACAAGGAAATCCAAGGCCTGCTCAAAGAGATCAACGTCCAGGACGCCGGCCTCTCCAAGCTGACCAAATCCTTCAGCTCCGCCAACGCCAAGAAACTGCTGGCCGCCCCCTTGGACCGCATCGAACTCGCCAAAGCCCGCCTCCCCTACGAGCGGCTCGACCAGATCACCATGGAACTCCTCATGGGCGTTCGTTAAGTGATTGTCAGGATAATTTCAAGATAAGAGCCTGGACGTGATCGCCCAGGCTCTGTCATTATCAAGGCTACATTTTGCCGCGCAAGCCAAGATATGGATACGATCCATGCGGGCAGAATCATGTCATACCGCTCGCTGCATATCTTGATAATGGCAACCTTGATCGGCGCGCCTCCCGCATTCGCTGCGTCAAAGACGTACAAGCGGCCGGCAACCGTTCCCCTTGCCCATCTGCTCGCCTCGACGTCTCCAGCCGTGACAATGCCCATCCCTTCCGATGCCGAAATCGATCGCGCAACCAAATTGGTGCGCACCATGTTATCCGACGCCTACAAAAGCGGCTCACTCGACAAACGCCGCGAATCCGCCCGCGAACTCCTGCGCCAGGGAATCGCCACCCGCGATGATTCCGCCGCGCGCTATGTCCTGCTCAACGACGCCGCCGACATGGCCAGCGCCGCCGGCGACGGCGTCACCGTCGCCCACGCCATCGACGAACTCGCAGCCTCTTTCCAACTCGATCCCATCGACATGAAGATCGCCAAGCTCGGCGAAGCCGCCAAAAACGCCTTCACCCGCGACGCGATCGATGGCCTGGTCGCCTGCTGCATGTTGGCCGAATCCTCCGCCGTGATTGACGAGCGCTACGACCCCGCCGAGCGTCTGGCCGCGATCGCCGACGGAGCCGCCGATCGCGCCAAACGCATCGATCTCAAAGCCACCGTCACTGAACGCAAAAAAGAACTCGACGCGCTGCGCGCCGGTGCCGGCGACTACCTGCATGCCCGCGATCTGCTGACCAAAACCCCCGGCGACCCCGCCGCAAGCCTCACCGCCGGTCGCTTCCTCTGTCTGGTCAAAGGCGACTGGGATCGCGGCCTCCCCATCCTGGCCGCCGGTTCCGACGAAGCCCTCCACGGCCTGGCGGTGAAAGATCTCGAAAACCCCTCCGACGCCGGCCAGCGCGCCCAGGTCGGCGGCGGCTGGTGGGACTTGGCATCCAAACTCACCGGCGTCATGAAAACCCAGGCGCGCCGCCGCGCCCTCTACTGGTATCGCCTCTCCATCACCGGCCTCGCCGGCGTCAGCCGAACCGCCGTCGAATCCCGCCTCCGCGAAGTCCAGGCTGAACGTCTTCACGATCTCTACCTCTCCCCCGGCCTCCTAACCGAAATGTATGAAGGCCTGAAATTTGAAAAGAAACGCGTCACCCGCATCGACTCGCAAATCGACTTCACCTGGAAAGACAAACCCGCCGAACGCATGCCCGCTGACAATTTCTCCGTCATCTGGACCGGCCTGCTCAACATCGCCCAATCAGGCCAATACACCTTCGTCATCATCGCCAACAACGGCGCCGCCATTGATCTTGACGGCGCTCCCGTCTTCAACGAAGACGACATGGCCCGCAAACGCAACGGCGAGCGCATCACCCTCAAGCTCGAAGAAGGCATCCATCCCTTCCGCCTCAAATTCTGGGACACCACTGGCCTGGCCAAAATCCGCCTCCTCTGGATCACCCCCGGCTCAACCACCTCAGAGGTCGTCCCTGTCGACGCCTTCTGCCGCGATCCCGCCACCGCTTCGTTTTCGCAACCATGAAACGTCCAACAGGCCTCCGTTGCTTTCCCTCCTCCGTTGCGGTACTTATTTCGGATGATTCATCCCCGCCACCAGCAGGTTATCCCCATCCTCGATTTCGGCTCCCAGTACGCCCAGCTCATCGCGCGCCGCGTCCGCGAGGCCGGCGTCTACTCCGAACTGGTCCGCCCTGACATCTCCCTCGATGACCTCCGCAAGCTCAATCCCAAAGGCATTATCCTCTCCGGCGGCCCGTCCAGCGTGTACGACCCCGGCGCCCCGCGCTGCGACGAACGTCTGTTCGACCTCGGCGTCCCCGTCCTGGGCATCTGCTACGGCATGCAACTCGGCGCACAGCTTCTCGGCGGCCAGGTCAAACCCGCCAAAGCCCGCGAATACGGCCGCGCCCGCCTCGCCGTCAAAGGCAACGACCCCTTCACCAAAGGTTTGCCCCAGGACACGACGGTTTGGATGTCTCATGGCGACCAAGTCCACGACCTCCCCACGGATTTCATCCCCCTCGCCGAGACTCCCACATGCCCCTTCGCTGCCGCCAAACATAAAACCAAACCCTTCTACGGCGTCCAGTTCCACCCCGAAGTCACCCACACCCCGCGCGGCGAAGTCCTCTTCCACAACTTCCTCTACGACATCTGCGGCTGCGACGGCAATTGGTCCATGGGCAACTTCGTCGAACAAGCCACCCGCAGCATCCGTGAACAGGTCGGCGAAAACGCCAAAGTCATCTGCGGCCTCTCCGGCGGAGTCGATTCCTCCGTCACCGCCGCCCTCCTCCACAAAGCCATCGGCGACCAGCTCGTCTGCATCTTTGTCGACAACGGCCTCCTTCGTAAAAACGAACGCGAACTGGTCGAAACAACCTTCCGCGACCACTTCAAAGTCAACCTCGTCACCTCCGACGCCACCGAGCAATTCCTCTCGAATTTGAAAGGTGTCACCGACCCCCAGCAAAAGCGCAAAATCATCGGCAAAGAATTCATCGAAGCCTTCAAACGCGAAGCCAGCCAGATCCCCGGCGCCTCCTTCCTCGCTCAAGGGACGCTCTACCCCGACGTCATCGAATCCGGCCACGGCTACGCCGGCACCGCCGCTAACATCAAACTCCACCACAACGTCGGCGGCCTCCCCGAACAGCTCGGCTTCGAACTGGTCGAACCCCTCCGCGACCTCTTCAAAGACGAAGTCCGCCGACTCGGCGAAGTCCTCGGCCTTCCCGAACACATCGTCTGGCGCCACCCCTTCCCCGGCCCGGGCCTAGCCGTCCGCGTCATCGGCGACATCACCCCCGAACGCCTCCGCGTCCTGCGCGACGCCGACGAAATCGTCCTCGAAGAACTCGTCGCCAAAAACCTCTATCGCAAGACCGCCCAGGTCTTCGCCGTCCTGCTCCCCATCGGCACCGTCGGCGTCATGGGCGACGCCCGCTCGTACGACTCCGTCATCGCCATCCGCGCCGTCGAAAGCCAGGACTTCATGACCGCCGATTGGGCCCGCATTCCCTTCGACGTCCTGGCCGAAATGTCCAACCGCATCATCAACGAAGTCCGAGGCGTCAACCGCGTCGTCTACGACATCTCCTCCAAACCCCCCGCAACGATCGAGTGGGAATGACCTCCAGGCAGAGAAACTTATAAAGGATATCTCGTGACCCAGGATAACCAGCCCCTCATCGTCGCTTACCAACAGCCCTCCCACGACACCCTGACCAAATATGATCTGAGCATCTTGGCGATTCGATTAGTCGGCCTGTATTTTTTTGTCCAATCTCTGTTTTACATCATGGAATTACCAGCCGTTTTCTTGGCCAACGGCAAACAGAATATGCTTCAGTTCCTGAGCTTCTGTGCACCATGCCTGGTGCAGTTGGTTATGGGCGTGCTGCTGCTCCGCCTCTCCAGAGGCGTCGCCCGTTGGATTTTTCCAGAATTCTCCGCCAGCCACTCCTTGACCCTCACCGGCCAGGATCTCCAGGCCGTCCTCTTCTCCGTCGTCGGCGTCTGGCTGATCGCCACCGCCATGCCCGACACTGGCCGGCTCGCCACCGAATATTGGTGGCTTGGAAAAACCCGCCAACCCCAGCAGATGCTCTCCTGGATCCCGCGCGCCGTTGGCCTGCTCATCCAAATCGCCGCCGGTGCGTTTCTATTCGCCCGCGCCAATGGCCTCTCCGCCGCCTGGCACCGTCTGCGTTATGCGGGGTTGCAATTGCCGGCGAGTAATCAAACCAAATGAAAAAACGCCCCCGCAAACTCTACGCCGCCCTCGGCGTCACCGCCGGCATCGTCCTCGCTGCCTTTGAATATTCCCCAGCCCTTGCCGGCAATGGCGAAGACATCTTCTGGCTCATCATCGCCGGCCTGCTCATCCTCTTCGGATTGGCCGAGGCGTTCTCCCCCCAGTAGAATCCCCCACAATCACTGACCGGAAGGCTTCCCACTGTGCTGATCATCTGTAATGGCGCCTACAAAAGCGGATCCACCTGGCTCTTCCGCATCCTCCTGACCATGACCCAATACGACCTGATCCCCCCGGCCTATCACGCGCCGGGCTGGAACGGCCTTGGCATCAAACCCTCACTCCTCGCCAAATTCCTTAAACGCGAAAACTACCGCGACCACAACTACATCCTCAAAGGCCACTTCTTCCTGCAATATCACATCATCGTCGGCAAGCCCAACGTCACCGTCATGAACATCCGCCGCGACACCCGCGACGTCGTCGTCAGCGCCTTCCACTACGAACGTATGAAAGGCAAATGCCAAAGCGACAGCTTCGAAGGCTACTACTGGACCCGCGGCTGGCGCATCGCCCAGCAGGTTATCCGCTACAACCGCCTCTGGGAAAACAAACCCAACACCTACATGTCCTCCTACGAAACCCTCCACACCGACTTCCCCGGCGAAGTCCACCGTCTCGCCTCTTTCCTCGGCTTCTCGCTCTCGCAAGCCGACGTGCAACGTCTCCATGACGAAAACACGCTCGAGAGCCTTCGCGAAAAATACGACGAAAAAAGCTCCGACGGAAAAATGTCCTTCTACCGCAAAGGCGTCATCGGCGACTGGCAGGAACACATGTCCGAAGAGATCGTCCAGGACATCGCCCGCATCGATCGCGAAGAGGCCGGCTATCCCACGCGAATGGATCTCTTAAACCTGCGCGGCCGATACGCCGTGTCAAAGTGGCGGGATAAATAATCCGAATTTGGTGATCTGCTGCGCGACTTGGTCACCCGGCCAGCGCAGTTTGGTTGAGCTGAAATTGCCTGCGAATGGCCGAAGCGCGATCACGCGCCCACTGCGCTCCACTTTCGTCACCGATGCTCGTGCGGAGGGCGGCAAGTTTGTCCAGGCAGGCGAGCACCGCCTGAGAATAAAGGCCGGCGGCGGCTTCGGCGGCATTCATGGCCTGCTGATAATGGGTCTCGGCGCCGGCAAAATCCTTCGTGGCGGCGAGGAGATCGCCGAGAAAAAGATGATCGCGGCCCGTGTCCGGATGGTCATATCCCAGCGCGGCGCGATCGATCACCAGTGCCTTTTCGAGCAACGGCTTGGCAGCGCGATAATCATTCTGGGCATAGAGGACTCGGCCCAAATTGCCGGCAATACGCGCGACGTCAGGATGGCCGTCTGGATACGTGCGCTGCGCCATTTCCATCGCCTGTTCCAGAAGCTGCCGGGCTTGCGCCAGATCGCCCGATGAGCCGTGGGTATAGCCGATGTTATTGATGACCGCGGCGACGCGCGGATGATCCGCCCCGTAGTGATTTTCGATCACAGTTCGCGCCCATTCGAACTGCGCCTGGGCGGTTTTGTAGTCTCCCCGGGCGAAATGATATCGGCCGTAGTTGTTCACCGACGTGGCGACGCGCGGATCGTTATATCCATATGCCGCCGAATCGATCTCGATAGCGCGTTCAAAATTCTGGCGAGATTGCTCGATATCTCCGCAGCGGCTCAGTGCTCGCGCCAGGCTGTCCGATATCGCGGCGATACGAGGATGAGTGCTGCCATAAAGAGTTTGAGAAATGTCCAATGCCTTCTGGAAGGCATCGCGTGCCCGGCTGTATTGCCCGCAGTCATAGAAGAACTGGCCGGCATCATAAAATGCTTTGGAGACCGCCGCGGGATCGAGGTTCAGCGTCTCGGTATACGTTGCCGCCGCGAGCAAATGCGGCAAGACCTCTCCCGCATCGCGCCGGGAAGTCGCATCGTCGGAACGATATTTGAACGCATCCGCCGCCAGGCGCATGGCGACGCGCGCCCAGGTACGTTGGTCATCTTCCGGCAATCTGGTGCGCGCCAGTGAAGCGGTTGCAGTATGCAGATGAATTGAACGCTCGTCGAAATCCGCCAAAGAGTATTTGGTCAACATTTCAGCAAGCCGCGGCAGTTGTAGTGAATCCGCTAGCGCCGGCGCCAGCGGATAACTCGCGAATCGCGCCCCGCCATGAAGCAAGGAGAGACGGATTTCGTCGGAGGAGAGATAAGAGCAAAGCGCCAGCAGGTCGGCCGCCGCCGGCTCCGCCGCGCGAAGCTGGCGATATGCCAGTTCCCACGCCATCGCCACCGCGCCCGGGTGCGTTGCCGAGCGATGATCGCTCTCCAGCAATTCTGCCCAGAGCTGTTCAAATTGACGAAGGTAATATCGGAAAGAGACATGCTGCTGCGCGATCAGCGCACCGGCTTGTTCCAGCGCGATCGGCAGGTCCCCCATCGCTTTGGCCAGTGTCTCAGCATCCTCATCATCCGATCGCCCGGCACGCTTTTTCAAAAACTCCACTGCTTCAGCGCGCGGCAGCGGACCCAGATCGATGCCAGGACCAAACCCCGCCCAGTTCCCCTGCGCAGCGGTCACGATCAGGTGTCCATTCCGCCCGCGCGGCAGCAGATCCAAAACCCGCGCCGTATTCGGAGCATTATCAAATATCAGCAGCCAATCTTCCGATGCCCCCAGATGTCGGCGGATATCATTTCGCAGACTCGTTGTTGGCCCCTCCGATCCATTGGCAATTCCCAACCGCTCCGCCATGGAAATCAGGCTGGCGTTCAAAGTCGAAGGTTGGTCGCAGCGCAGGAACCAGATCAGCGAATACTTCTCCCGATTCCGGGCGGCATATTCGATCGCAAGGCGCGTCTTTCCAATCCCGCTGGGACCTTGAATGACGCATGTGCCTTTTGTCGTCAGTGCGGACCGAACCCCTTCCATCGGCTCGGCACGACCGGTAAAGAATGGATCGCTGCCCGCCGCCAGATTGCTGATTATTTCCATCGGTGCCTTCCCTCTCATGGTGTGTAGTTCCCCTCACCCATCCTATCGGCAACTGAGTCTATCGACCCCAGAAACACTTATTCAAGGAATTCTTAATCTCTTCCCAAAGTTTATTCAGAATCAAAACATTGCACAATCATTCTTAACGCATTTCGGTCACATAACTTATGGATGGCACTGGATTTTTGTAATTGTATACAAATTGTCTGGACTCTCCCATTTCTATGCTGCACAATGGGACGATGCGGCAACGCTGATTCCATTCTGTCTTTGACCGCACCCATTTTCTATCAACTCGTTCCGGAGGAGGTCTCAAATGCGATCCAACCGTCGCTTCACCGTTCTAAGTGCCGCTGTCGCTACCGTCTCATCTGCATTTGTCGTTCCTGTTGTACACGCGACCGTCGCCTTTGATGGGACCACGTCTTACACCCAGAACTTCGACACGCTCCCTTCTTCTCCATTAAATGCCAATGGCGTCATCTGGTCCAATGATTACCCCGCCACAACTGCGCCCCAAGGCACGGTTTCATTGCCGGGCTGGTTTATCCAATCCCAGACCCAACAAGCCGCGGCAAGCGGCAACTGGCAACGCTTCCGAAATACGACCGGATCGACCAATACCGGCGCAATTACCAGCTTTGGCGTCGCCGCCACCGATCCGGTCGGTGAACGAGCCCTCGGCTTCGTCCCCGCCACTACCGTGGGCACGCAATGGGTTGCACTTCGACTCGAAAATACCTCAGCTCAGACGATCACCGGCCTGACCATCTCCTACGATGGCGAAGAATGGCGTAACGGCACCCTCACCACCGCCCAGACCATGGCGTTTGGATATGCTGTTGAGGCCGGGTCGATTCAAGGTACCTATTCGCTCAATTCAAACCTGAACTTCACCGCACCGATCGCCAATGGCGGTAACGCCGCCTTGGATGGCAACGCCCCCGCCAATCGCCAGGCCGGCATCACCTCCAATCTCACCGGCCTTGACTGGCAACCCGGACAGGACCTGTGGATTCGCTGGACCATGCCAGGCGTATCCGGTTCCCAAGGCCTTGCCCTCGACAACCTCACCGTCAGCGGCGCCATTACTGCCGCCGGTGCCAGTAGCCCCACCTGGAACCTCGCCGCCGCCAACGGAACCTGGAACGCTACCGACTCCTCCAACTGGCTCAACGGCAATTCCCCCACCGGCACCGGCGGCTTGGTCCGCCTCGGCTCCCAAATCACCGCCGATCGCACCGTCACCCTCGATACCTCCCCCACCGTTGATACACTCGAATTCAACGGCGGCGCCCACAATTACACCCTGGCCGCCAATCCCGGAGACCAACTCAATATCAACGCCGGCGGCTCCATCGTCACCAACGGCGTCTCCTTCAACACCGACAATACCCTCTCGGCCGGAAATCAGATTTCAGCACCCTTGAACTTCGCCACCGACGCTTTCTTCCAAGTCAATGATCCTCTCGGCAAACTCACCGTCACCGGCGCAATCACTGTCGGTGCCGGCGGCGGACTTCATCTCGCCGGCGCGGGCAGCGTCACTCTCCCACCCAGTTTTATCTGGTCTGGTCCGACCACCATTGACGGTGCGAGCATCTCCATCAGTTCTCCCGCCCAACTCGGGGATGGCTCGGCCACCAATTCCATCGTCCTCGACAACGGCGGATCGATTAACATTACCGCTGACCTGAACCTCGGACGCTCACTCATCATCAATCCCGGCGGGGGCACCATCCAAACTGCAAACAACGTAACCTTAGGCGGTAATCTCACCCCGGGCGGCAATGGGAGCGGTATCTTTACCAAGCTCGGCGCCGGAACCCTGGTCCTCTCCGCACCCCGCGTCGGCGGCCTCTTCCTCACCGGTGGAAACAGCACCGCCTCCGCCGGCGTCCTCCAAATTGCTCCCGACGGTACCAATACCGGCGTCAGCAAAATCTCCTTCCTTCGCATCCAAACCGATGTCAACGGCCTCTATCTCGGCAAGCTCGACCTCGCCAACAATAGCCTTGTTTACGATTACTCAGGCGCTACCCCTCTAACCAATGTCATCACCTACAACGGCGTCAGCACCGGCACAAAAGTCGCTGTCGCCCTCTGGTACGCCTATGACGGCGCTCATTGGGATCGCAATGGCATCATGTCTTCCTACATTGGTTCTGCCGATAACGATCCCAATAAAATTCACTCCGTTGCCTATGCCGAAGCCTCCACCCTCCTCGGCCTCACCGGCTCCCAAACCGCCACTTGGAACGGGCAGACCGTCGACGCCACCTCCGTCCTTCTCAAATACACCTACGCCGGCGACGTGAACATGGACGGCAAAATCGACGCCGACGACTACGCCATCATCGATCGCACCATTGCCAAGGGCCTCTTCACCACCGAATACGCCGACGCCACCGGCTCAACCACCCACGCCCGCTGGACCGACGGCGACTTCAACTTCGACGGCGCCGTCGACTCCAAAGACATGCTGATCCTCGATACCTCCAACGGCGTTCTCTCCGGCGGCCTGTCCCCCAGCTTCCTGGCCGAACGCGAAGCCGAATATGGCTCCGCATATGTCTCTTCCCTGCTTGCCAGCATCCCCGAACCCGCTTCGTTGAGCCTGCTGCTGGCCGCCCTTCCTCTGGCCATTCGTCGTCGGCGCGTCGCCGCTCATTGAAATATCGCTCAAAATTTTAAACCCAAGGCCCCGCAGAGAGATTTGCGGGGCTTTTTTGTTTCCTCATTCAACCGGCGTGAATCTCCCAAATTACTGACAATCTGCCTGAAATTTAGCTTAAAAATAGAAATAATTGTCATGTATACAACTTTATGCTGGACACTTAGGCAGTGTTATAGGCAGAATATCGGAAACAGTTCAGGCCATCGCATTTCTTTACCCGGCCTGTTCTGAAGAGTCAGTCGATTCGCGTATACAAATTTATTGCTCGTCTTAGCACGGATTTTTAGAACCAGCAGCACCATATCTATTCGGGCACAGATCGGTCGTGACGCCACGCCATTGAAGCCCGGAGAATCGTCAAAGGAGAATGCGTCATGTCCACATCTCGGAGGGTCATTCGTGAAGGCCAGCGGTCCCAACTTCTCGCCGGCGCTTTGCCTATCGTGGCACTCGCCGCCGCCGCTGCCTGTACAGCTCAATCGGCATTCGCCGTTGATATCCCGCTTGACCCCAACAGCATGGAGCTACAGCTTACTGCTGGCACGTACAAAATCAGCCAGGCACAACCCCAGTTCGGAATACGTTTGGGCTTTGGAACTAATCTCGGGTCCGGCAACGTATACGGCGGGCTAGAAGGACTACTCTATTTCTCGATGCCAGCGCATGCGGCCAACCAAGTGGTGGCGACCACGAGCCTGACTTTCAGCGAAAATTACGAAAATTCTACGAGTAGCGGCAAGATCCCCACCTTCAACATCGACCTATACGGTCTCGGATACGAAACCAGTAATCCTCCAACCAACGAAAACATCGCCAGCTCTTACACTACTCGTGCAGGCATCGCCTCGACCAATCTCTCGCAGGATTATTTCTTTGCTGGCCCCACCCAAACCGGAACAACCTCCACCAGTGGCATACCCAGTGCCGTCGGCCTGCCCACCACCATGCTGCAAGACAATATTCTGGTGCCGGCAGATTGGACAGCCGCAAACTTGAACACCTCC
Source organism: Tepidisphaeraceae bacterium (assembly GCA_035656825.1). GTDB lineage: Bacteria > Planctomycetota > Phycisphaerae > Tepidisphaerales > Tepidisphaeraceae > DASRRR01. The sequence continues at coordinate 51,541 of DASRRR010000151.1, forward strand.
GGACCAACCAATGGCACCGGTGCAGCCGTCCATTACAGCAGCGCTGCTGGAAATAACTCCTTGGCCTCTTTCATTCAGTCGGCCTATACCGCCGGTGCCGTTGCGGGAAACTATCTGATGCTCCGAATGTCCCCCGATATAACCAGTGTACCAGGCAATAGCGCCTCGACTGCCACCCAACGATACTACATTGATTACGCCCAGACGCCCACTGAGCCGACGACCATTGGTGGCAGCACTTTTGGCGCCCCCAATTCCACCGTCCCCACGCTCTCCGTCGTCTTCGCCCTCCCCGGCGACGCCAATTTTGACGGCAAGATCAATGCCGATGATTACGCACTGATCGACCGCGGCGCCGCACAAGTTGCCGCGGGAACTCTTGCCGCCGGCGCGACGCAATGGAGCAATGGCGATTTCAATCATGACGGCACAGTCGATGCCGCCGACTATATGATTATTGATACCGCCTATGCTCAATCTCTCGGACATGCCCCGGCTGATTTGCTGGCAGAACGCGATGCCCAGTTCGGCGACGGATATGTCTCCGCGCTGGTTGCGGCAGTTCCGGAACCGACAACGCTTGGCTTGGCCGGGCTGGCTGGCGCGATGACGCTGGCGCGCCGCCGAAAACAGATCGCCCGCTGATCTAACCGGACAACGCCCGCTGAGCTTGTCCCGGGTCCGCCCAATGTGGGCGGACCCGTTTTATTGATTTGATTCATGCACTATAGCGCCGTTGCGTTGATGACAAGAGCTGCCGGGCGTACGCCATCTGCTGCGGATCAGTGATCATCGGCAGCCACTGCTCAAACAGGCTCCGGCTCTCCGCCGCCATCACTCCGCCGACAATCCGCGGCATTCGGCTCTCCGGGCTGCTCGGCGGTCGTACCCGATCTGTCCCGCTGTCCGCCGGCGCGCGTATTCCGAAAATGACAAGCGCCACCGCCGCCTCCATCGCGGCTCCCAGGCACATCACGCATGGTTCCAGCGTCGAAACCAGAATCAGATCGCGCGCATCCCGAGGCACACGCCCCGCCGCTCGATGAAACGCGACAATCTCCGCATGAGCGATTTTATCTCCCGATCGATTCTGCTCATTATGTGCCGATGAAATGATGGTCCCATTGCCGCGCGCCAGCACGCAGCCGATCGGCGCTTCACCGGCAATCATTCCTTCCCGTGCGACCGCCAGCGCATCGAGCATCAGCCGTTCCGTCAGGCTCTGTTGAATCGGGTTGGCATTCGTCATCGACGTACCTCCAGAATCCCGGCAATCCCGCCGCTGCCAGTGGGTTTATCGCAACGCTCAAATCCCTGTCTACGGACAACGAGGTCCGGACAGGCTCAACCAATATCAGCAAATGAGGTGCCTAATGGATGAGATGGGCTTAATCTCATATTCATCAATGGTTTATCTCTTTGGCTGGCTGCTGGTCTGCTTTGGAAAACGCCGGTATCTGAGAAAATAGGGCCGCCGCCAGGATGAAAGACGCCCCCAGCCACCCGCGCGGCCCAAGCGATTCGCGGTGGATGAGATAGGCAAACGCCAGCGCAAAACAGGGCTCCAACGTAAAGATAATCGCCGCCTGCGAAGCGGACACAAGTGATTGTCCGATCGTCTGCAACCAAGTGACCAGAGCCGTGCAGATCAAAGAAAGATAAAGCAGCGCAAAATACGGCGGCGGGGTATTCGGCCGCGCCTCCGCCATTGCAAACGGCAATGAACAGCAGGCGACCGTCAAGAGCGATATCCCCGTCAATGCCGGAGCGGGAAATCGGCGCGAATGCGATTCCAGTCGCAGCATGTAGATCGAGTAAGCCAGCGCCGTAGCGCAGGTCCATAGATCTCCCCGATTCGGCGGCGACGCATCAAAGCTCAGGAACGCCACCCCCGCCAGTGCCATCAAAGCGCAGATCCAGATAATGAGCCGAACGTGCCGGCCGATGAACGTCGAGCAAACCGGCACAAGAATCACATAGGTCGACGTGATAAACGCCGAGCGCGCGACCGAAGTATATTTTTGCCCGATGATCTGGCTGAAATAGCCAAGGAATAGAAAGACGCCTAGCTCGACGCCGGCGATCCACAACCGGCCGTCGCGGCGAAGAAAAAACGGGATGAAGCAGATCGCCGCCAGAAAGAATCGCACGCACATAAATAACCCGACCGGCCACGCACCCGGAGAGGAGGGATCGACGGCATCTTTCACCACAACAAAAGTCGATCCCCACAACGCCGTCAGCCCCGCCAGAAGGAGTGCCCCCTGGATGGATCGCGCGCGAGATTGGGCCGCAGGTTGAAGTGTCATGGTGGACAAAGCGGCGGCACTTTAGCGGGTTCGTGTTGGAAGTGTAAGACGGCAGCAGTTTGCATACAGCCGCGATTTTTCTCGCTATGGAAAATATTGCGTTGTCGTCTGCGTTTGACGTAGACCACGTAGACGTATAAACAAGCCGAACACACATTTTTCAATGGGAGCCTATAGATGCGAATGACGAATCGGTTGGCCGGTGTAGTGCTATTTGCCGCAGCTCTTTTAGGAGCGCGAACAACCATCTTTGCCGCAGACGCCGCCCCCGCCGCCGATAGCGACAGCATCGTCGTCATGATCAGCGTCGACGGCCTGGCCGGCTATTACATCGACGACCCCAAGGCGGAAATGCCCACCATCCGCCAGCTCGCCAAGGAAGGTGCCCGCGCCGACTCCATGCGCGCCATCGCCCCCACCGTTACCTGGCCCAACCACACCACCCTCGTCACCGGCGATTATTCCAACCGCCACGGCGTTGTCGGCAATAACTACTACGACCGCGAAACCGGCAAACAAGTCACCCTCATCGGGGACCCGGTCTTCGACAAAGACAAAATCGTCAAAGTCCCCACCATCTACGACCTGGCCAAACAAGCCGGCCTGCGCACCGCCAGCATCCGCTGGCCCGCCTCCCGCAACGCCAAGACGCTCGACTGGACCATGCCCGACGTCCTCAACCTCGAGACCATGCGCCAGTACACCACTCCCTCCGTCCTCGAAGAAAGCCGCGCCGACGGCCATCCTCTGGATACCGACGACCCCAAGGACCCAGGCAAAATCGGCCAGCTCGGCCCGCAGGACGATGCCGACACCCGCGCCTTCATCCGCATCCTCCACGAACACCGCCCGCAACTGGCGCTCCTCCACCTGATCATCGTCGACCACACCGAACACGCCCACGGCCCGCGCTCCCCCGAAGCCTACGCCGCCGTCAAAGAAGCCGACCAGCGCGTCCACGATGTCCTCGATGAACTCAACCGCGATTTCCCCGGCAAAGCCACCCTCCTGGTCGTCGCCGACCACGGCTTTTCCCCGATCGAACGCGCCATCCTTCCCAACGTCATCCTCCGCAACGCCGGCATGCTCAATGTCAAAGGCCTCCGCATCGTCGGCGGGTCCGTCCACGTCGTCGTCCAAGGCGGCGCCGCCATGATCTACATCCTCGACTCCGCCAACCGTGACGCCATCATCGATAAAGTCACCAAAGCCTTCCAGGATGTCGAAGGCGTCGAAAAAGTCCTCGGCCCCGATGGCATGAAGCAATATCACATCGCCGACCCCAAAACCGACCCCCACGCCCCCGACATGATGCTCTTCGCCGATGAAGGCTGCACCTTCGGCGACACCGCCGGCGGCGCACTCTCCTTCATCGAAAAACCCGAACGCAAAGGCACCCACGGCCACGATCCCCTCCTCCCCGACCTCCACGCGACCTTCGTCGCCTGGGGCCAAGGCATCCAATCCGGCACCCACCTCGGCGAAATCAAAAACATCGACGTCGCCCCCACCATCGCCGCCCTCCTCCACATCGACATGCCCAACACCGACGGCCACCCCCTAACCAAAATCCTCTCCAAATAAACCCACCCAAAAATGATTCACCACAGAGCCCACAGAGAGCACAGAGTTCACAGAGACAAGAAAAAGAGTAATTAACCCAAACCCAACCAAAATCTCAGCTATCTTCTCTGTGCTCTTTGTGCCCTCGGTGCTCTCTGTGGTAAATCCCCTCAAACCCTCTCCATTACCGCGCGCACCCTCCGCGCCTCCACCGGCTTCATCGCCTCCCCCCCCACCTTAAAATACGTCCCCACAATAAACCCATCCGCCTCCTCCAGATAATTTCCAATCGTCTCCGCCGTAATTCCCGACCCAATCAACACCGGCACCTCCCCCGCCGCCCGCTTAATCACCTTGAGCTTCTCCAAATCCGTAGGCTTCCCCGTCCCCGCCCCCGACACCACCAGCGCATCGGCCAGCCCCCGATGCAGCGTATCATCCACCTCATCCACCAGCGGCCGCGCCGCCAGCGCCGCCGAATGCTTCACATCAACATCCGCAAAAATTTTCACCGATTCCGCCCCCAATAATTTCCGCTCGCGCAGCAAATCATGCGCAATCCCCTGAATCACCCCCTGATCCGTCACCCGCGCCCCGCAGAGCACATTCACGCGAATATATTGAGCTCCCACAGAATGCGCAATCGCCAGCGCGGAAAGCCCATCATTTCGCAAAACATTAATCCCCAGCGGCACATCCGGATGCGCCCGCCGCACCTCCACCGCCAGCGCCGTGATCTGCGCAATCGTACACGCCGGCACCCGCCCGGGATAAAAAGGCACGTCCCCAAAATTTTCCATCATCAACCCATGCACCCCATTCTCCACCAGCACCTTCGCATCCCGCAACAAATTCTCTCGCAACCCCTCCATCTCCCCCCCATACAACGGCGACCCCGGAAGTGCCGGCAAATGCAGCATCCCAATAACAGGCTTACGAATATCGGACCATGTCGCCAAAAGTGAAGTGCTACCCATCTCCCAAATTGTGCAGAAATTCCCACCCGGGAAAAGTAGCCACCCTAAACAGGCGATAGATGGATGTGGAGCCGTGACCCTTTATTCCTGTTCCGGAGCGCGTCCTATGCAGACCGTGGAAAGCCAGCCGCTAACAACCACCGACACCTGGCCCGCCGACGTCCGCGAACTCTTCGACTCCATCGAACACGCCTTCCCCCCCATCCTCCAACGCCGAAAACTCCCCCGCACCCCCTATAAACGCCAAGGTTCCCTCGAACTCGCCGGCGAAACCGTCGCCATCTATTCCCGCGACGCCAATATGTGGACCGTCGGCTTCATCACCTCCCGCCGCATCGACTCCAACCAGCGCGGCCTGCTCCGCATCCTCTCCCCCGATGGCGTCGAACGCACCCTCCGCTGCCGCGTCATCCGCTCCCGCGAAATCCGCCCCGGCTGGTTCGACGTCGGCGTCGAATTCCCCACCGAAGAAGCCTTCGCCGAATCCCAAATCCTCAACAACTGATCTCTATCATTAATTATCCATGAAAGCCCGAGGTTTATGCCTCGGGTTCTTTTTTTGCGCAATCAACACTGCAACTTTGTTGCAGTACTCGCGTGAGTGCGTTAGTTAGGGGACTCATCTTGCCTGGGAAGAGGTAATCCTTTGGCCGTGACTCTTGAAAATCTCAAAAAACGTTACGTCGCTCCCGACGGCAGTTCCGTCCCCGTCGTTGATGTCCCCTTCTTCCGTCTCGAAGACGGCGAGCAAGTCGCTCTCGTCGGTTCCAGCGGCTCGGGCAAAACCACCCTCCTCCACCTCATCGCCGGCATCCTTACCCCAGACTCCGGCAAAATCGAATTCGACATCAATAATCAAAAAACCGACCTCACCAACCTCTCCGAGGCCCAGCGCGACGTCTTCCGCGGCCGCAACATGGGCTACATCTTCCAAACCCACCACCTCCTCGGCGGCTTCACTGCCCTCGAAAACGTCCTCCTCGGCATGTCCTTCACCGGCCGCTCCCACGACCCCGCCTGGGCCAAACACCTCCTCAACGAAGTCGGCCTCTCCGAACGCCTCGACTACAAACCCGCCAAACTCTCCGTCGGCCAGCAACAACGCGTCGCCGTCGCCCGCGCCCTGGCCAACCGCCCCAAACTCGTCCTCGCCGACGAACCCACCGGCGCCCTAGACGTCAACAGCGCCCAGCAAGCCTTACAGTTGATTCGAAAGCTCTGCGCCGAAGTCGGCTCCAGCCTCCTCCTCGTCACCCACGACCCCGAAATCCAAAACAAACTCCCCCGCTCCGTCACCCTCTCCGACCTCAACAGAGCCGCCTCTTTGCCACTGACCACGGACCACTGACCACGGACTCCTAAACATGAACCCCTTCCAATTAGTCATCAAGCAAATGCGCCAGCGTGCCCTCTCCACCTGGCTCACGTTGCTCTCGGTCCTCCTCGGCGTCGGCCTGGCCGTCGCCATCCTCATCCTCCGCCGCGAAGGTGCCGCCATCTTCGGCCAGACCGACTACGGCTACGACGTCCTCATCGGCGCCAAAGGCTCCCCCCTCCAACTCGTCCTCAACACCGTCTACCACCTCGACAAAAGCCCAGGCAATATCCCCTATACCCTCTACCAGCAGATGGTGCAGAACCCCACCTATCGCTCCTACGTCCGCATCGCCGTCCCCTTCGCCGTCGGCGACTCCTACCAGGGCCTCCCCATCATGGGCACCAGCACCCGCCTCTTCGGCCTCGACGACGACGGCAAACCCATCGACGACGAACACGTCCTCGAATACCGCCCCGGCAAACGCTACGAAATCGCCGAGGGTAAAGTCTTCGCCGCCGACAAATTCGAAGCCACCCTCGGCTCCGATGTCGCTGCGCTCACCCACCTTAAAATCGGCGACATCTTCCAGGCCACCCACGGCATGCCCGCCCCAGGTGTCAAACCCGACATCCACAAACCCAAATGGAAAGTCGTCGGCATCCTCAAGCCCACCCACACCGCCGGCGACCGCGTCCTCTATATCCCCCTCCTCAGCTTCTACACCATCGCCGAACACGACGTCGGCCTGGTCGCCCAGGACGCCGCCCGCAAAGGTCAGGACGTCCAGGCCGCCGTCAAAGAATTTGAACAGACCAAAAAAGGCGAACCCGAAGAAGAAGAGCACGACCATTACAAAATCACCCCCGACGGCCGCATCGATCTCGACCTCCCCAAAACCGTCTGGGGCCTCTCCGGCATCATGGTCAAAGCCCGTGGCGGTTTCGGCGTGCAAACTCTTCAGTACATCATTAACAACGGCCAGCAAGCCGCCGCCGTCAACCCCGCCACCGAAATGCGCAATTTCTTCGCCATCTTCCTCAAACCCTCCACCCTCCTCCTCCTGGTCATCACCATCCTCGTCACCGTCGTCGCCGCCGTCGGCATTCTCGTCAGCATCTACAATTCAGTTTCGGCAAGATTGCGTGAAATAGCGATTTTAAGAGCTCTAGGAGCCACTCGCACCAAAGTCCTAGGCCTGATCTGTCTCGAAGCCGGTCTCATCGGTCTCTTCGGCGGCATCGCGGGTCTGATCCTCGGCCATCTCCTCGGCTGGGGTGTCTCCGCCGGCATGGAAGCTTATTTAGGCGAAGGCATTAGCTGGTACGTCGTCAGCGGCATAGAATGGGTATACTTGGCCGCCGTCGTTCTCCTGGCCGCTTTGGCCGGTTTGGTCCCGGCGATGAAGGCATACAAGACTTCCGTCGCCGCGAACCTCGTGGCCGGATAAAAAGTACACTGTGTTAGAGGTAACCATGCGGCGAGTCATCGCAATCACCATGAGTCTTCTGATCTGCGGCGCTGCCCTCGCCCAAACTGCCCAATCCACTAACCCCAGTGGCCTCGAAGTCGCCGCCAACGAAGCCTTCGGTGCCGGGCGCTACGCCGTCGCCCTTCCCATGCTCATGACCCTCGCCGACAAATATAAAGACCAAGCCGACCGCCTAGGCCCCATCAACGAACGCATCTCCGTCTGCCAAAAACAAATCGCCGCCAACGCCAGCGCCCCCGCCACCCAGCCCGCCGCCCCCGACGGCATCCTCACCAGCGCCGAAGCCCGCAAACCCCACGTCCGCCCCGCCGACGGCAAAGTCCTCGAACTCGCCATCAAAGAACTCGGCAACTTCGACTACGACGCCGAGCACGGCGGCAATATCCCCAAAGACGTAACCGCCCTCACCGGCTCCATGATCCGCCTCCACGGCTTCATGATCCCCATGGACCAGGCCGACCGCATCACTCGCTTCGCCCTCGTCCCCAGCCTCTTCGCCTGCTGTTTTGGACAACCCCCGCAGATCCAACATACCATCGTCGTTCAATGCCCCACCGGCAAAGCCGTCTCCTACTACCCCGACGAAATCAACGTCGAAGGCAAACTCACCGTCGACGAAAAAAAGGAAGATGGCTTCATCGTCTCCATCTTCGAAATGGACGCCACCAGCGTTAAACCCACAGCCAAGTAACCCTTTCCACGAGGCTGATATGACCACAGTCACCACATCCTCCAATCCAAAAGTCCCCCTCAGCGAACGCATCAACATCCGCATGATCGTCTTCGCCTCTGTTGTTCTCCTGCTCATCGGCACCCCCGTCTACATCTACCTCGACTCCGTCCTCTCCGGTGGCATCCACCACCACGGCGACATCATCGAAGTCGACCTCAAAGCCATGAGCAACTTCCCCTTCGACCAGCAGAACGGCACCATCAACGACATCCCCAAGGAATTCCGCGACCTCGACGGTAAACGTGTCCAGGTCCAAGGCGAAATCTACGCCCCCGACAGCGCCTCCGAAAACATCGACCACTTCGACCTCGTCTACTCCATCGCCAAATGCTGCTTCGCCGGCCCCCCGCAAATCCAGCACTTCGTCCACTCCAAAGTCAAAGACGGCGGCACCGTCCCCTACATGAACGGCCTCGTCCAAGCCGTCGGCATCCTCAAAGTCGACGTCAAACACGACGAAAAAACCGGCAAAGTCAGCCAAGTCTACGCCATGCAAATCGAAAGCGTCAAACAACTCTAACTCCCCCGGCAGGGTCGCTCCAGCGACCCGGTCCCCCCGATCTGCTAAAATCCCCACCACCTCAGAAAGGTATCCTCCGACAGTGACCAGTCTTCAACAGCAAGTGGCCCGCATGTTCTGTATCGGCTTCGACGGGTACCACATGCCCCCCGAAGTCGCCGAGCTCATCGACCGCGGCGTCGGCTCCGTCATCCTCTTCAAACGCAACTTCTCCTCCCCCCAGCAAGCCCTCGAACTCACCGCCTCCCTCAAAGAACGCGCCGGCACCCGTCCCCTCCTCATCAACGTCGATCAGGAAGGCGGCCGCGTCATGCGCCTCACCGCCGCCGCCGGCGCTACCCCCATCCCCTCCATGCGCATCCTCGGCCGCGCCAACGACCTCGATCTCACCCGCCAGATCGGCCAAATCCTCGCCCGCGAAATGCGCGCCATCAACATCGACCAGGTCAACGCCCCCGTCCTCGACGTCGACACCAACCCCGCCAACCCCGTCATCGCCGACCGCTCCTTCGGCCCATCCCCCGAACTCGTCTCCCGTCACGGCGTCGCCCTCCTCCAAGGCATCCAGGGTGAATCCGTCGCCGCCTGCGGCAAGCACTTCCCCGGCCACGGCGATACCGCCCAGGACACCCACTTCTCCCTCCCCCATCTCCCCCACGATCTCGACCGCATGGAGCGCATCGAACTCCCCCCTTTCCGCGCCGCCATCCACGCCGGCGTCGCCGCCATCATGTCCGCCCACCTTATCTACGACCGCCTCGAACCCGCCGGCCTCCCCGCCACCATGAGCGCCCCCATCATGCAAGGCATCCTCCGCGACCATCTCGGCTTCACCGGCGTCACCTACACCGACGACCTCGAAATGCGCGCCATCCACGACAACTTCGGCATCGGCCAAGTCGTCCGCTCCGTCGCCAATGCCTCCGTCGACGTCCTCTGCGTCTGCCACACCCCCGCCCTCCAATCCCAGGCCATCGACGAACTCGTCCAAGCCGTCGAACGCGGCCAAGTCAAACGCGAACTGATCGAAGCTGCCAACCGCCGCCTCGATACCCTCGCCTCCCGTTACTATCGCCCCCCAGTGCGCGGCAAAGTCTCCCCCATCATCGGCTGCGACGCCCACCAGCGCATCGTCGACCGCATCCACGAACTCGCCGGCTCCCCCGCCACCACCTCCCCCGACCCCACCGCCGTCATGGACCACCTCGTCAAACAAAAATCCCGATAACGCCGACGTCTGAGCGCAAGCGAAGACTCGGATCATTTCTCCAAGCTCTGATAAACCTTAAATCCTCCCGCCTCCGGATGTACCTCCGCCACCGCGCGCCCCGGTATCGCCTGCCCTCGATACATAAACACCTGATCCGAAAAATTAGCCACCACCTCCACCTTCCCTCCAAACACCGTCCGCTGCACCAAATGGTCTTCGCTTAAATAATCAAACCCCGTCATCGCCATCTCCGCCACCTCCCGATGCAGCGGCGAAAAAAAAGCATAATGCCTGACAATCTCCTCTCTCCTCTTCCCAAACTCCTCCACATTCAAGTGATACAACGGCGGCACCCCATACAATAACTCCAGCATCTCCCGCGTCCCCACCAGATCCTTCAACTTAAAACTCCCAAACGACCAGTGATGCGTCGCCACCACCGAATCATGCAGCGCCGCCTGATACAACGGCACCCGATACCGCGGATCAAAATTAAACTTCAAATACGAAGCCTTTAACGCCACCGGCTTAAAAAATACCGCCGGTTCATTCGGCGGATAATACGCCCCCAAATAATACGCCGACGTCTTATCCTTCTGCATATCCACATCCCCCCACCCGATCCCCGGCGTCTCCGGCCCCTCCGCAAAATCAATCACCCCCGCCGCATACGATGACCCCCCCTCCGATCCGATCACACAATGAAACTGATTTCGTATCCAAGCCATGCGCCCCAGCCGCGCCGCCATGTCCTGCTGCGCCGTCGCCGGATGTACCGTCGAAAAATCGTCATACACCTGCCCAAAAGCATCACAATCCACAAACCAGCAATTGCATGGAGTCTCCTTAAACCACTTCGTCACCCGCGCCTCCACCGCTTCCCGCCCCGCCGCAGGTGAAAGCAGATGTCCCTTATGCTGAAACCCCGAGTGTACCTTCCCATCCTCATTTACAATCCCCCCCGTGTCATACAGATGCTGATCAAATTGCGTTGTTCTATCCTCATCCCCCATCCGATGAATCGAGTTGAACGAATCATAAGGCCCGATCAAATACCCCGCCCCCTCCGCCGCCCCGATCACCCCCGGGTTGTCCCGCAAATCCTGCACATCCGAAACCACAAGCCGCATCCGATCCAATCCTGCCCCCACCAACTCCCGAATCATCTTCACCGACACCCCATCCCCCCAAGTCTCCACCGGCTTCAAAAATCCCCCAAACCCCTCCACCATCTCCTTCGTCGTATAATCTCCTTTCCCCAGCACCCGCGATAAATCCTCCGTGATCTGCCCCTTCGTATACTGATCCACATACTCCATCTCCCCCAGTCCCTTCACTATCTTCTGCACCTCCGGCGTCAGCATCCCATACAACTTCCCCTCCTTCACCATCGCTCCCGCCAACCCCTTAAAATCCGTCACATCTCCCGCCGCAATCTTCCCTCCTCCCCACAAATACACCTCCGCCGCCCCGATCAACTTCCCCACATCCGGCAACGTCTTAATCTTCTCCGCCAATGAAACAAACTGCTTCGTCTCTTGCAAATACTTCCGATACACCAGCGCCGGCGCAATCACCGACGCATCCGAAATCGTCACCCGCACCGAATATTCCTTCACCGCCCAATTCTTCTTAAACCGATGCGTCAGCGCCGCCGCCAGCCTCCCATGATCCTCATGAAACCCCAGCTCATTCCCAAATTGATTCGGCAGCAAGAACGTCACCGTATGCCCAGCCGTCTGAATCCCCCAGACCGGCATCGACAAATCCGCCGTCGTATCCAGCCCGTCCTGTCCCGAAAGATGTTTGATCCATTCCGCATCACCCGTCGGCACATCAAACCCTTCAAAAATCGGCAACAAATACGAAGAATACCCCGCATCCCCCGGTATCGTCGGAAACGTAAACGACCCCTCCGCATCCGCCACAAACCGCGCCACCAGCGTCTCCCCCTCCAACTTAATCGACACCGCCACATGCTTCTCCGGATAACTCCACGACGCCGAAGTCTCATCCGAAACCACATGCGCCACTTCCCCCAACCCCTGCTGCCCCGCAGAAATCGGCATCCCCACCTTCGTATCCCCCGGCGTCACCACCACCGCGAGCGTCCCCGGATCCACCGACACCACAACTTCAGGAGACCGCAGCGCGAGCAAAACAGTAAGAATCATCCGCGCAATATAATCCCCTTATAGCGCCCCTTCCAACCTCCGCGCCAATCCATGAAATACATCCGGCGCCAAACACACCTCATTAAACATCTGCATCAAAACCGTCTGGTCCACCCGCCGAAAATCCTGCTCCAGCGGCGTCACCACCACCCCCCCAAAATCCACACTCGCCGGCGACAACAATATCCGCGCATCCCCCTCCGCAAAGAAACAACTCGGCCGATGCTTCGCCCGCGGAAAACAAATCACCCGCCAATTCCCCCGCGCATGACTCGCCAATATGTTCAACATCGGCTCCTCCTGCCCCGCCGGTGACATCTCCTCAAATGCCCCATAAAACGTCTTAAACGCCTCCATCATCGCCGCCCGGCTCGGCGACTCAAACGAAATCAGCGACCTCAAATACTTGTCCACCGCATACGCATGCAAACTCCCCCGATTCGCTATCTGCCTCCCCAGATGCGTCTTAATATAATCATACTCCGAATCGATCGGCATGAACCCCCGGTCCCCCGCCTGAAAATGAAAGTGATCCGGCGCGCTCGCCCCACATTTCGGCCCGTTATAAAACAGCGTGTACCGATCCCCCATCGCCTGCGCCAAATCCAGCATATCCCCAAACGTCCCCGCTATCCTCTGCGGCGTATGCGACAAATCCGGTATCGTAAAATGCTCCGGAAAAATCGGAAACGGATTGCACAACACCAGATACCGCTCCGCAAACGCAAGCCCCCTCTGCTCCTTCGGCAAATGCCCCGGACACAAAAAGCATTTCCGTTCCGCAATGCTCTTGGCATCCACCTTCGCCGCCGAACTCACGATTCGCCGCGGATTAAATTGCAGCCGAAACACAAAATCCCCAAAAATCAGCGTTCGCGTCTCGATCGTATCGAGCATCGCGTACCCATTCCGCAGCGTCTCCCAGCTCGCCTTCTGATGCTGAAGCAACGCATGGGCGCGCTGCGCCAGATTCAATGATCGCGTATACGTCGCGAGATCGTGATCAGATAGTGCCGCCGCAATAGTCATGATATTTAAACTGAGCTCCTACGACTCCCGATTCTTCTTCTGCCGCGCCAATACCTCAAACGTCCGCAGCTTATCCTTGTATGCGTTGTATGCGTTGTATTTTGTAATGTCGAGATCCGCATCCGAATTCCCCTCCCACCGCCGGCACAAATAAACCGCGTCGTATATCCGCCCGATCTGATAATCCCGCGTGATCGCCAGCGCCACCCCATAATCCTCCCCATACGACACATTCGGAATATTGATCTTCCGCAACACCGACGTCAAAAACGCCCTGGGAGCCCCCAGCCCATTGATCCGCAGCGCATTATTCCGCCCATTCTCAGGCGTCCATTCCTTATGATCAATCAACCCCGGCGGAATCTCCTGCAGCGCAAAATTGGTCATCTGATACGACCCAATCACCATCGCCACCTTCTCCTTGCGGAACACCTCCACTACCCGCGCGATCGTCGTCTCATCCTTATACAAATCATCCGAATCAAGCTGGATCGCAAACCGCCCCGCCTTCGCATGATGCACCCCCTCATTCCAGCACCCTCCGATCCCCAGATCATCCCGCTTAGGTATCACATGCAGCACCCGCGCATCCTTCGCCGCAAACTCCTTCAGCAGCTCCGTCGTCCCATCCGTCGAATGGTTGTCCACCACGATCACATTAAATGGAAACGTCGTCTTCTGCTTCAGTACCGAGTTCACCGCGTCGACAACCGTCTTCTCTCGATTCCTCACCGGAATAATGACCGACGCCTCCACCTCAAACTGCCCCTCCTCAAGATTCGCCTGCTTAAACTCCGGCTTCAAATACGCCCCAATCCGCTTCAAATGATCCGTCGCCACCTGCTCCATCTCCACCTGCACCGCCCGATTCCGCGGATCGACATAATCAAACTGCTTCTCCCCACTCCGCCGCGTGTCGGCCTCGATCTTTGAATACAAAAATTCCCCCACCCGGCTCACCATCCCCCGCCGCGCCACTCCCAACCTCAACGCATACAACCCCGCAAACTTGTAATCCGCCTTCCCCTGCTCATCCAGCGCGTCCTTCGCCGCCGCCGTATTAAACAGCAAAATCGACCCGAAATTAAAATCATCCCGGATCGACCCCAACTGATAATCCGTCAGCGGATGCCCCGTCCGCTTCTCTGCTTTCAAATCATAATAGTCGCTGTAGACAAGACTTGACCCCGTCCCCTCCGCTACCTGCACCATCCGACCCAGCCCAAACTGCCCCAAGTCAATCGACGTGTCATGCAGCAACACCAGCGTATAAGGCGTCGCGCATCTGGCAATCAAAGACAATGTCTTCGACGAGAACAAGTGATCCACCTGTACCGACTCCGCCCCCTCGATCCCCGGATCCCCCCCCGCTGTCGACAACAAATAGACCTTCTCCACCACATTCGTCGCCAAGAGCTGCTGGACGGTCCGTTGTGTGAACTCGTTGCCAGTAAAGGGGATAATCGCCGTTACAACCTTGGACATGAAGCTCCTGCGTAGTTATATAAGTTCTATTTTACCTGATAAAATCCAGCATGGAAAGTGTAATCCTCCACCAACTCATATACCTATTCAGGAACACCGCCTTTGTTTAGTCGCCCCGCGTGCGGGGCGTTTTCCTCCTTGCATAACTAACCCGGATCGATACAATCCCCCCTCCCTTAATTGACCTAGAAAGTGGAGTTGATCAATGCCAAAGCGTGAAGGTGGCCGTGAGCGCCGCGAAAAGACCGAAAAGTTCCAGAATTTCAACCGCCCCAAGGTGAAAATCGCCAAGACCACCGCCAGCGGAACCGTCTTTATTGACTATAAAGACACTGAATCCCTCAAAAAAATGATCTCCGGCAACGGCAAAATCCTCGGCCGCAAACGCACCGGCGCCACCGCCATGGAACAGCGCATGCTCGCCAAAGCCATCAAACAAGCCCGCTATATGGCGCTCCTGCCATACGTCACGACCGCGATGTAATTCGCGCGTCTTAACAACTGAGTGAATCGGATGCACCGACGCCCGATCTGTTATGGATCGGGCGTCGGTGTTTCTGTTTTTTAATCATTCTCAATCAGGCTTTTCCCGCCGCCCTGATCAAATGATCCAGCAGCGTAATATGCCGCTCCTGCGCCGGGATAAACTGATTCTGCACCAAATCCGCACTCGACACATCCACCCCCTTCACCGCCGCCTGATAATCCTTCAGCCCATGCTCCTCCCCCTCTTTCAATCCCTTGAGTGCCGCCGCATCTCCAAATAAGTTCGACGTCCCCTGCACCAACTTCGCCCACGCCCCCCACGCCCCCGAAGAATCCGAAGGCTCACCCCCCAATTCCCTGATCCGATCTCGCAACGACTGACACGCCCTCCCATGCTCCTCCTGAATCTGGCTCAGCAGCCCCGCATCCTCCGCCCGCTCCGCATTGTTGAGCTTATCAATCGCCATCCGATACGTCTCCGCCGCCGATATCTCTCCCCGCAGCAACGAATTCAACTGCCGAACCGATTCACCGCTCGTATGATCGCCTTGCATCGTCATAACAAATCTCCTGTTTGAATACGTCACGACAATGAGCAACCCGCATACCGCGCAACAAGAAGCCCCACACGCGAATGTGGGGCCTCTCTTTAATTTCATCAGTCGCGTTAATTACTTCTTCGCGCCCATGATCGCATCCTTCGCCGCCTTGGCAACGCGGAACTTCAGGACCTTCTTCGCCGGAATATGGATCTGCTCGCCCGTCGCCGGATTGCGCCCCATGCGCGCCTTCCGGTTCACCAGCACCAGCTTCCCGATCCCCGGAATCGTAAAACTGTTCTTCGCCTGCTTGTACGCCAGCTCCGCCATCGCGATGAGAATCGCCTGCGCCTGTTTCTTTGAAATCTCCCCCGCCTCCGCCAACTGCGTGGCGACTTCCGACTTGGTCAACGGCTTACCCGCTGCATTTCCCTTGGCCATATCCATTCTCCTTCTTGAAAATGATGCCCATTCCGGCGGCTTCCCGAGTGACACCACCCGCGCCCGCCTCTTCCGCTCGATCCGATTCCCCCGTGTCCCATCCGCACGGCTCATCCGATCCACCCCAGGCGCACTAGCCATGTGCCTCCTGAAGCTCCCCTAAAAAATATCGGGTTTTCAAGGGTTTTCAACGCGCTCACCCCCAAAATCCGCCTATTTTACGAGAAATCCCCCACTCTATCTCTTCACCCGCCGATACGTCATCATCACCGACCCCGGCCGATCCCCAATT
The DNA here is from genome assembly GCA_035656825.1 of Tepidisphaeraceae bacterium. Lineage (GTDB taxonomy): Bacteria > Planctomycetota > Phycisphaerae > Tepidisphaerales > Tepidisphaeraceae > DASRRR01. The sequence continues at coordinate 68,106 of DASRRR010000151.1, forward strand.
ACAATCAACAACCCCTCATCCAATAGCTCCCTCCCATGATGCACACTCGTCTTCCCACTCCCCAAATCCGTCACCACATAATCCTCCCCCGCCTCTATCCCGCGCAGCCGCAGCCGCGCCGACTCATACACACACTCCTCCCTCCGAAACGCCTGCACCACCCCATACCCCTCCTCCGGCCGATCATACTGCCACGCCATCCACACATCCCTCCCCAGCGAATACCCCGTCAGCGGATAATAATCCCCCAAAAACGCATCCCCCATCCCCCGATGCTCTTCCACCATCCGCTTCACCAGCTTCAAATCCATCCCCGCCGCCCCGCTCCCATCCGGCCCAATCGTAAACCCCGCCACCATCGAACTCCGATACCAATACTCATCCCTCCCCCCAACCGCCCCGGTCCCTTGATATGGAAACCACATCGACAACCCATACGTCTGACATTGCTGCCCATCCGCCGAGTTGTACCAATCACTCCGCAATAGCGGCACCGCCCGCGCCATCGTCTCCGCATCATTCCGTCTCCCCCCCGACGAACAAGAATCAATCCACCTCCCCGCCTTCCTCTTCAACAGCTCATCCCAATACGCCAGATACCCCTCGATATGCTTATTCTCCGTCATCCCCTGCCGATCCGCCGCATCCGCCCCGCGCCAATACGCCAGCGGATCGATATTAAAGTCCTGCCGATACACATCGATCCCCTGGTCCGTCATCAGTTGATCAATATGATCCGTCAGCCAACTCCGCGCCGCTACATTCCCCATATCCAGCAGTCCCCCCGCCTTTCCCCCATGAATCCACTCCGGATGCGTCTCCGCCAGCCACGTCCCCGCGTACACCCGCTCCGGCTCAAACCACACAATCGATTTCATCCCCCGCGAATGCACATAATCCGACACCTCCCGCAATCCCTTTGGAAACCTCCCCTTGTCCACCTCCCACGTCCCCGTCTTCGGCCAAGTCACCCCATCACACGGATACCACCCCGCATCCTGCCACCACGCATCAAACCCGATCCCCGCATCCAGATACTCCTTCAAAAACGCAATCTCCTGCTTCGCGTTGCTCATCAGCCCCGGATAATAATTCCCCGTACACAACCACGCCCCCGGCTTCACCTCCGGCATGTTGTGCGCCACCATCCATCTCCTCCACAAATTCTGCCCCCGTATCCAATCCCCCTGATAAAACCCGAGAATCACCCGTGGCGACCGAATCTCCTCCCCCGGATGCAACACCAAATGCGTCACCTCCTGCCCCCCGACTAAATGCAAACTCCCCCCCGCATCCCGCGAAATATCCGCCGACCACTCCCCCGGCCACCCCAGCGCCATCACCACCCCGCTCCCCGCCGTCTGCGCAAAATTAAAATACGGAAACACATTCTGCGTCGGCCTCCCACCCGTCGCCGCAATCGCCTGGTGATACCCCACCGGCATCGCCACCGCATGAGGCTCGTAACTGTCCGCCGTACATAGATCCCCCGTATTGTCATGCAACACCGGCTCATCCCCCGCCGCCCCCGGCAGCACCATATCCACCCCCCGCACCCCCTCAATCATCGGCGTATCCTTCGTCCCCCCATTCTTCATATACACCGTCCACTCCACCACCGGAAAATCCCGCCACTCCACCCCCTCACACCGCACCACCAGCCCCGTCTCCGGATCCGTATACACCGCCCGGTGCAGCCACGAACTCCCCTTATCCTTCACCTCCCGCTCCACCCTCCACTTCGGCAATAACTCCCTCGACCCCTTCCCCCCATACACAAACGAAAACGGCGCCTCACTCGAATACACCCCCCGCGCCCCACCATCAATCGGCTGATCCCCCAACCTCCACTCCGTTCCATCCTCCAGCACAACCCGCGCATCCGCCCAATCCGTCTGATCCGAAGAAATCCCGGGGGGGGGGGGGGGGGGGGGGGGGGGGGGGGGGGGGGGGGGGGGGGGGGGGGGGGGGGGGGGGGGGGGGGGGGGGGGGGGGGGGGGGGGGGGGGGGGGG
>DASRRR010000152.1:0-13850 GCA_035656825.1 Tepidisphaeraceae bacterium
AACGGGGGGGTCGGAGTTGTAGCGGTTCATGGTGGGGGTGGTGCCTTTTTCCAGCCAGAGGAGGAGGGCGTCGGTGGCGCGGTGGAGGGCGGGGGTTAGGGCGGTGCGTTGGGTGGGGGTGAATTTGCCGAGGACGTAGTCGGCCTGGGGGTGGCGGGGTGGGGGGGGGTCGATGCCGATGCGGAGGCGGGGGTAGTCCTGGGTAGAGAGGGCGCGTTCGATGTCTTTGAGGCCGTTGTGACCGCCGGGGGAGCCGTTGGCGCGGATGCGGATTTTGCCGCAGGGGAGGGCGATGTCGTCGGAGACGACGATGAGGTCGGCGGGGGTGAGGTGGTAGAAGGCGAGGGCGGCTTGGACGGGTTGGCCGGAGAGGTTCATGTAGGTCATGGGTTTTAGGAGGAGGGCGCGGTCGGTGGGGGTGGGGCCGTCGAGGAGGAGGGCTTGGAATTTGTTTCGGGCGAGGCGGTTGAAGTCGTCGGGTTTGGGGATCCAGTTGAGGCGGTGGGCGAGGAGGTCTAGGACGTCGAAGCCGACGTTGTGGCGGGTGGAGGAGTATTCGGGGCCGGGGTTTCCTAGGCCGACGATGAGTTTCATGAAGACGGTCCGTGGTCAGAGGTCCGTGGTCCGTGGCAATGGCAATTGATGCCACTGACGACGGACCACGGACTACGGACGGAATCTTTACTTCTTGGCGGGGGCGGCGGCGGCGCCTTCGGCGGCTTCGTCTTCTTTCTTCTTGCCGATCATTTCGGGTTCGGCGGAGCCTTCGGGGGCATCGGCGGGGGCGGCTTCGACGATGGCCTTGACGGTGGCGACGATCTGGTCGCCATCCTTGACGGCCTTAGCGCCGGCGGGGAGGGGGATGTCCTTGACGTGGACGACGGAGTTCAAGGCGAGGTCGGCGACGGAGAACTTGATGACTTCGGGGATGTCGGTGACGACGCACTCGATTTCGAGGTCGGCGAGGACTTGCTGGAGGACGCCGCCGTCGGCTGCGCCCTTGGGGGTGCCGCGGAGTTCGAGGGGGACGGTGACGGTGACGCGTTCGTTGAGGTCGACGCGGGAGAAGTCGACGTGGATGACTTCCATGCCGAGGTGATCGTACTGGACTTCTTTGACGAGGACGGTTTCGGGCTTGCCGTCGAGGGCGAGGGTGAAGACGTGAGCGCCTTTGGAGAGGTAGTTGACGGTCTCCTTTTTGGGGAGCGTGATGGGGAGGACGGCGAGCTTGTGGCCGTAGATGACACCGGGGATGAGGCCCTGGTCGCGGAGGCGCTTGTTGGCGCGCGAGCCGAGTTGGGAACGGGTTTGGACGCTGACGTTGGCGGTTTTGCCTGCCATAATGGACTCCTGAAAAAGTAGTTGTTATTGGTAAAAAGAAACGATTAACGGGTTCCTGGGTTGTCTTTGAACAACGCCGATACGCTGGCGTTGTGGTGGATGCGGTGGATGGCTTCGCCTAGGAGGTCGGCGACGGAGAGGACGACGACACGGTCTTTGAGGGAGTCGAGGCGGTCGCCGACGCGGAGGGTGTCGGTGACGGCGAGTTTGGTGAAGGGGCATTCGAGGAGGCGTTCGATGGCGGGGGGAGCGAAGACGCCGTGGGTGGCGGCGACGTAGATGTCGTTGGCGCCGTGGTCTTTGACCATTTTGATGCCGGAGGTGATGGTGCCGGCGGTGGTGATCATGTCGTCGACCATGAGGACGTTTTTGCCTTCGACGTCGCCGATGATATTTTTGGCTTCGGTCTGGGAGCCGGATTTGCGGCGTTTATCGATGATGCAGATTTCGCCTCCGAGCATGTTGGCGTAGACCTGGGCGCGTTTGACGTTGCCGACGTCGGGGGAGACGAAGACGCGGTTGGAGAGTTTGAGCGATTTGAACCATTTGGTGAGGACGGGGCTGGCGGAGAGGTGGTCGACGGGGATGTCGAAGAAGCCTTGGACCTGGGCGGCGTGGAGGTCGATGGTGACGACGCGGTCGACGCCGGAACGTTCTAATAGGTTGGCGACGAGTTTGGCGGTGATGGGGGTGCGGCCTTCGTCTTTGCGGTCCTGGCGGGCGTAGCCGAAGTAGGGGATGACGGCGGTGACGCGGGCGGCGGAGGCGCGGCGGAGGCAGTCGATCCAGATGAAGAGTTCCATCAGGTGGGCGTTGATGGGGTGGGAAGTGGGCTGGACGACGTAGCAGTCGCGGCCGCGGACGTCTTCGTCGACTTTGACGATGAGTTCGCCGTCGGGGAAGAGTTCGGTGGCACCTTTGCCGAGGGGGATCTGGAGGTAGTTGCAGATCTTTTGGGCGAGTTCGGGGTTGGCTCGGCCGGTGAAGAGTTTGAGTTGGTCTGCGTCCAGGCTGGCCATTACAGACTCCTCGGGTGAGAGAGGCAGGGGCCGGACGCCCCTGCGACGATGATGGGAAGAATAGATTGGTTCATGGGGTGGTGGTGAGGATTGCGTTGGAGGGGGAGATGTTGCCGGCGATGACGGCGCCTTCGGGGATAAGGGAGGAGCGGGGGATGAGGCCGAAGGGGCCGATGGTGGAGCGGGCACCGATTTCGGAATCGCGGCCGATGAAGGAGAAGGGGTGGATAAGGGAATCGCGACCGATGGTGACGTTGGATTCGATGTAGGTGTTGGCGGGGGAGACGATGGTGACGCCGGCTTCGCGGAGGGTGCGCTGGATGCGGTCCTGCATGATGGCGTCGACTTCGGCGAGTTGTTGGCGGGTGTTGATGGAGAGGGTGTCTTCGGCGGCGACGGCCTGGACGGCGAGGACGCGCTTGCCGGACTGGCGGAGGATGGCGTAGACGTCGGTGAGGTAGTATTCGGATTTTTTGTTGTCGTTTTTGAGCTGGCCTAGGGCTTCGATGAGGTCGTGGGAGCGGAAGCAGTAGTAGGAGGGGAAGACTTCGTGGATGTCGCGCTGGTCGGGGGTGGCGTCGGATTCTTCGACGATCTGGAGGAATTCGCCGGCGTCGTCGCGGACGATGCGGCCGTAGCCGTAGGGGTTGTCGATGACGGCGGTGGCGAGGGAGCCGGCGGCGCGGTCGTCGACGTGGGCGTTGTGGAGGGTTTTGAGGACTTCGGCGCGGATGAGGGGGCCGTCACCGGCGAGGATGAAGACGTCGCCTTGGATTTTTTGGAGTTCGGGGATGCAGACTTTGGCGGCGTGACCTGTGCCTAGGCGTTCGGTCTGTTCGACCCAGTGGATGCGGGAGTCGGAGGAGAAGGCGGAGATGAGCTGTTCTTTGCCGTGGCCGACGACGACGATGACTCGGGAACAGCCGGCGCCGTAGCAGGCTTGGAGGACGTAGTGGAGCATGGGGCGGCCGCAGACTTCGTGGAGGGCTTTGGGGAGGCTGGACTTCATCCGGGTGGATTGGCCGGCAGCGAGGATGATGGCGGTGAGGGACATTGGAGTGGTCAGGGGTCAGTTTTCAGGGTTCAGGGAAGAGAGAAAGAAGTAGCTGGCCCGCATGGATTCGAACCATGACAAGCAGTACCAAAAACTGCTGTGCTACCGTTACACCACGGGCCAGTTGTGATTTAGGGGAGGGACGATTTCGATTAATTTCATTTACCTGTTCGGCACCTTGCCGGACCTCTCAACGAATTCCCCGTGATCCACGGGTACGGGGGATATGGTACGGGGGAATGGGGGGGTGTCAAGGTTTGTGCTTGGGGAAAGGTGGGATTTTGCTACAGTGGGAGGATGACTGAAGCAATGGGAAGTTTGGGAGCGGATATTCCTTGTCGGAAGTGTGGATACAATTTGCGGGGGTTGAATGTGGAGGGGAAGTGTCCGGAATGTGGGACGATGGTGGGGTTGTCGGTGTCGGGGGATTTGCTGCGGTTTTCGGATCCGGAGTGGGTGCAAGGGTTGGGTAGCGGGGTGAGGCTGATTTTGTGGGGGGTGGTGGTGATGATCGTGGCGATGGCGGCGGGGGTGGTGTTGACGTTGATGCGGGAGAAGTTGCTGGGGAGCTTGATGACACTGGGGGCGCAGGGGCTGAGTTTGGCGGGGTGGTGGATTTTGACTCGGCCGGACCCGAGTGGGATTGGGGAGGATCGGTATGGGAAGGCGCGGCAGATTATTCGGATTGGATTGATTGGAGGTATGGTCGGGTCGGGGTGTTATATCGTGGCGCAGGATTCGATTGGGTATGAGCAGGATACGGCGCTGATCATCCATTTTGTGGGGCAGATTTTGGCGCTGGTGGGGCTGGTGGCGCAGCTTCAATATTTGAAGAAGCTGGCGGTGCGGATACCGGATGATGGGCTGAAAGAGAGGGCGGGGTTTTTGCAACATGCGCTGGGGTGGACGTATGGAGTGTCGATGGCGGGAGGGATGGCGATGATGGTGCTGGCGAAGATGAAAAAGCCGCAGTCGTCGATGATGGTGGGATTTGGATGTGGCGCGGCGATTGTGGGGATGGTGATGCTGGTGTTCTGGATTATGTTTTTGGTGATGATTGGGAAATTTGGGAAGCGGTTTAAGGAGCAGGCGGAGTATGGGCGGCAGGCATGGGCTGGGCAAGGATTGAAGGTTTAAGCGGTGAAGCGTTTGAGGATGAGGGTGTCGTTTTGGCCGCCGAAGCCGAAGGAATTGGACATGGCTACGTCGCATTTGGCTTTGCGGGCCTGGTTGGGGACGTAGTCGAGGTCGCATTCGGGGTCGAGGGTTTGGTAGTTGGTGGTGGGGGGGAGGATGTTGTCGCGGATGGCGAGGGCGCAGGTGATGAGTTCGACGGCGCCGGCGGCGGCGATGAGGTGGCCCATCATGGATTTGATGCTGGAGACGGGGACGTTTTTGGCGTGGTTGCCGAAGACTTGTTTGATGGCGTTGGTTTCGTTGCCGTCGTTTTCTTTGGTGCCGGTGCCGTGGGCGTTGATGTAGTGGATGTCGGCGGGGGTAAGGTTGGCGTCGGCGAGGGCTTCCTGCATGGCGATGACGGCGCCGGCGCCGTCGGGGTGTTGGTCGGTGATGCGGTAGGCGTCGGCGGTGGAGCCGTAACCGACGATTTCGGCGAGGATGTGGGCGCTACGGGCCTGGGCGTGGTCGAGGGTTTCGAGGATGACCATGCCGGCGCCTTCGCCGAGGACGAAGCCGCCGCGGTGGGCGTCGAAGGGACGGGAGGCGCCGACGGGGTTTTCGTTGAGGGTGGAGAGTGCGGTGAGGCGGTTGAAACCGGTGACGCCGAAGGGGTGGATCATGGAGTGAGCGCCGCCGCCGATCATGACGTGGGCGTCGCCGCGGCGGAGGATTTCGGTGGCTTCGCCGATGGCTTGGGTGGAGGCAGCGCAGGCGGTGAGGCAGTTGAAGGCTGGGCCGCGTGCGCCGGTGAGGAGGGCGAGGTGGGAGAGGGGCATGTTGGGCTCCTGCTCGAGTTCACGCATGACGTTCATGCGCGAGAAGGCGATGTCGGCCCACTTGGCGTCGTTGAGGGAGTTCGTGTCGGCGGTCCAGGCGGCGAGGGCGGCGGTTGTGTAGGCGGAGAAGTCGAGGGAGCCTTCGCCGGAGCCTAGGTAGATTCCTACGTTGTCTAGGTCTAGGGAACCCACCGCGGAGGCGGTGGGCTTTTGGGAGAGGGGGGGGAGGCCGGCCATTTTCCAGGCTTGGGCGCAGGCGGCGAGGGCGAAGCGGGTGTTGCGGCCGGCGGTGGCGTGGGGGGTGATGTCGGGGATGTGGGAGGAGAGGTCGAAGTTTTTGACTTCGGCGGAGAAGGTGGTGGGGAAGGTGGTGGCGTTGAAGAGGGAGGTGGGTGCGATGCCGGAGCCGGCGGAGAGGAGGTTTTTCCAGACGGATTCGAGGGAATGGCCCATGGGGGTGATCCAGCCCATTCCGGTGATGACGACTCTGTTCATGGTGGGTGAGTTTTTAGGGTTCAGGGTTCAGGTTCCGACTAAGCGGATTTCTTGTGTTTGTCGATGAGTTTGCGGACTTTAGGAAGAAGAAATTGGGGGACTTCAACCCAGACCGGCAAGGTCCGTGCATCGGGAAAGGCAATGTCACCGATCAAGTCTTGGTCCTTGCGGTCGTCATAGTATTTCGCGAGAGCCTTGGCCTTTTTATAGTCTAACCCCGGAGGATAAACATTCGGGTCATTGGGGTGAGATTTTCGCGGTTTATTTTTCATCGTCGTCTCCGTCTACGTTTTCGGAACGCCTGAAGAGGTTTACCTGTCAGATCATAAGCAGTAATGACGAGAATCGAATGGTCAATTTCGTTTGAGCGGTAAATCACGCGGAGGTAACGTCCGGCGTCCGTTTGGCCTTCGGCCATGCGGGCGCCATCTTTAGCGGGGGCATCGGCTTCGCGGCGGTGAAGAACTTGGAGGGCTTCATAAGAAGAAACGCCGTGTTGCTCGATATGCGGTAAGCCCGTGTCCAGATCATAGAGAAACCTTACGTCCATGAGTTGCTCTTAAATCTTTTTGAAGACCAGCGCGGCGTTTTGGCCGCCTAGGGAGTAGACGCTGGAGATGGCGACGTTGACGGGTTGGTTGCGGGGGGTGGGGGAGGTGTTGAGGGGGATGTTGTCGAGGGGGGTTTTGGTGTTGGGGGAGGGGGGGAGCTGGTTGTGGTGGAGGGAGAGAATGGCGGCGGCGGCGTCAACGGCGCAGCCGGCGGCGAGGTTGCCGATTTGGGATTTGATGGGGGCGAGGGGGAGTTTGGACAGGCCGGCACCGAAGACTTGGTTGAGGGCGGCGAGTTCGGCGCGGTCGTGGGAGGGGATGCCCAGGCCGTGGGGGATGAAGCAGTCGACGGCGGCGGGGGGGAGGTTGGCGTCTTTGAGGGCTTTGGAGATGGCGTTGGCGTAGGAGCGGCCGTCGGGGGCGGGGTCGGTGACTTTGTAGGAGTCCTGAGAGGCACCGAAGCCGACGAGTTCGGCGTAGATTTTGGCGTTGCGATTCACGGCGTGCTGGTATTCTTCGAGGATGAGGAGTGCGCCGCCTTCGCCGACGATGGTGCCGGCGGCGGTGGAGTCGAAGGGGCGGACGGCGGTGGCGGGGGAGTCGTTGTTTGTGGTATTGAGGCGATTTAAGAGGGATTGGCGCATGACGCCCATGTGGTTGATGCGGGATTCGGCACCGCCGGCGATGGCGAGGTCGGCGTCGCCGCGCTGGAGGATGCGGAAGGCTTCGCCGATGGAGAGGTGGGAGGAGGCGTCCTGACAGGTGATGTTGTTGGATGGGCCGCGGAGTTCGTGGATAATGGTGACGTGGCTGGCGAGCATGTTGGGGAGATATTTGAGGAGCCAGAGGGGGGTGAGTTGGGACATGCCGTTGGTGCCCCAGAGGTTGAGGTCGAGTTGCTCGGGGTTTTCGACAGAGTGGGCGACGTGCATGGCGGCGGTGAGTTCGGCGAGGTCGGCGGAGATGAGGGCTGCGCCGATGTTGCAGCCGAAGCGGGTGGGGTTGAAGGAGGGGGTTTCGGCGTGGGCTTTGGACTGGAGTCCCGAGTCTTTGAAGGCGTCGTCAGCGGCGATGACGGCGAGTTCGGTGTCGCGAGCCATGACCTTGGTGGCTTTGCGGTAGGTCTTGGGGACGAAGTCGTTGATTTTGTAGGGTGGGACTTGGCCGGCGAGTTGGGAGGGGAAGTGGGAGGGGTCGAAGGAGGAGATGCGGGAGATGCCGGATTGTCCGGCGAGGAGGGCATCCCAGAAGGCGCGAGCGCCGATGCCGAGTGGGGAGACGATACCGATGCCGGTGACTACGACGCGACGCGTGGAGGAAGAATTCATAATGCGTGGGATATGGTAGCAGCGGGATGGAGGTCAGACCAGTTTTGGGAAAGAAAAGGATATGAAAAGAAAAATCCCCCGCCAGGAAATTGGCGGGGGATCGAAAGGTTAATGAAAGGGTGAGTATTTAGGCTTTGCGAAGGGAGGAGAGGGAGCGTTTGGCGGCAAGGCTGCCGATGAGGGCCAGGCCAAGCCAGGCAGCAGAGGGAAGGGGGACGGCGGGGAGGGTGTTGGCGAAGATGCTGACGGAGCCGGCGTAGAAGTCGGTTTGCGAAGCGCCGGTGTCGCCGGCGGAGTCGTAGGTGAGGACGCCGGTGTAGTTAAAGACGTTGGTGAGGCCTTGGGAGGCTAGGGTGGTATCGGGGACGCCGACGGTGTACCAGTGGGTGCTGCCGTCGGTGGTGAGTGTGCCGCTGATGGTGAGGGTGTAGACGGTGCCGATTTTGGTGAGGTTGTCGATGTTGAAGGTAACACCGGTGCCACGGTAGATGCTGTTGTCGTTCAGGTTGGTGGAGACGCCAGGGCCACCGGTGCCGAGATAGTCGTCGATACCGAAGGCGGTGGTGCCGCCGGGGGTGGTGGTCGCGTCGGCGGAGTGGGCGTCGACGTTGTCTTTGAAGTTGAGGGTGGGGGCGCTGACGCCGGGGCCGGGGTTGTAGGTGGAGGCTTTGTAGACCAGATCGAGGGCGAATTGGGTGGGGTTAATTTGGGCGAAGACGGTGTCGAGTCCGAGGGCGGGGTTGAAGGAGAAGGCGGCACCGTTGGAATTGGTGGAGCTGAATTGGCTGGTGATATAGGCGATGTTATTCGGGTTTTCGTCGTAACCGCTGATGATGCCGTCGGGGACGCCACCTGCGCCGCTGTTATCGATGTTGTTGTAATGGATCATCATTCCACCGGCGGCGGTGCCAAGGAGGACCTCGGCGGCTTGGACCTGGTTGGAAACGAAAAGGGCGGCGATAGCGACTGCGGCGAGACTGAGAACTGAACGACGCATGGATTCTCCCTGACCCTCAAAGAGGGCATTTACAAAGGCACGAAATATGGGCCGATGCCCAATTGAATTGCGAAATATATTACTTCAAAACCGATGAATTAGCCAGTCAGAGAGGGATGCCGGCGGCATGGCGGTAGGTTTTGAGGAGTTCGGTGAATTGTTCGGTGAAGACGAAATTGTGTTCGGGGAAGGCGATGCCAGACATGTTTTGGTCGATGTGGGAGAACATCAGTTCGATGTCGGCGACGGGTTCGGCGTTGACGGTGACGGTGCCGGTGATGCTGGCGCCGGCTTCGGAGAGCTGGTCGATTTTGGCGGAGAAGGTGATGGTTTCGCCGGGGCGGACTAGGCGGTGGAAGGTGGCGCGGCCGACTTTGGCGAGGATGACTTTTTCGGCGAAGTTGCGGGCTTCGCCGACGAGGATGCCGGCGGTTTGGGCCATGCCTTCGACGATTAAGGAATGGGGGACGATGGGGAATGCGGGGTAGAGGTCGTGGAGGTGCTCCTCCGCGAGCGACACGTTTTTGATCGCGGTGGCAGATGTCTTCGGAGTGAATTCCGTGAACTTGTCGATCCAAATCCAGCGCATTAAATGACTCAGGCAGCGGGGGCGTTGACCTTGGATTCGATGTAGTTGACGACGGTGTTGACGGTGAACTGCATCTTGTTGATGTCGGGGTCTTTTTCGAGTTCGGTGAAGTCCATGTGAGGCATGCGTTTTTTCATTTCTTCCATGCCGGCGGGGGTGATGCGGTTGTTTTCGACGAAGGCGGGGTTGGTGAAGAGGTCTTCGGGGAACATTTCGCCGCGGGGGATTTTGATGCCGAAGGATTTTTCGAGGCGGAAGACGATGTCGAGGAAGTCGATGGATTCTGCGCCCAGGTCGCCGCGGAGGGTGGCGGTGGGGGTGACTTCGTCGTCGTCTACGCCGAGGGCATCGACGAGGACTTCTTTGACTTTGTTGTAGACTTCATCGCGGGACATTGGCATGGGATCAATCCTTGTCAGTAGTTTAATTGTTCAGGAGCAGGGGGGTGGTTGCGGTGAGGACTTCGAAGCGGGATTGTGTGTGGGCGCGGAGTTTTGCGTCGAGGTTGGCCAGGGCGGGTTGTTTATCGCCGAGGTTGAAAGCGGCGAGTTCGATGCGGGCCTGGACGGCGGTGGTGTTGTTGACTTGGCCGGTGACTTTGAAGGTGGAGTTGCCGGTGTCGGTGAGTTTGAGGAAGTCGATTTCGAGGCGGAGGTGGTTTCCCGGGGCGACGAAGTTGCCGTATTTGACGTTTTTGGCTTCTTTGAGGACGACGATGGAGCTGGCGAAATGGGTGCGGCGGTGGAGGAGCCAGGTGGCGGCCTGGGTGGCGGCTTCGAGCATCATGACGCCTGGGAGGACGGGGAAGGTGGGGAAGTGGTCGGCGAGGTATTCTTCGGCCAGAGAGACGTACTTGACGGCGACGATGCGTTCGTCGGTGAGGAGTTCGATTTTGTCGATGAGGTTGAACTTCATGTTCTGGTTAGTGTGTACGCACTTAGCCGATCCGTGGGGGGAGGTTTTATCGGGGGATGGGGGGTAATGCAAGGGAAGGGGGGGATTTGGGATAGCGGATTTGGGATAGCGGAATGGAGCGAGGGGTGGTGGGGGAAAGGGGTTTGCTTGACATGAAAATGGGCATTCGATACGGTACGCCGCGCCTTTGATGAGAGCTGGTGATATTGAGGTATTTCATCGCTGGCATTGGGTTTGCGCGACACATCCGACTAAAAGCCTGGGAGATCCGGCTGATGAGAGTTTACCGCACCGCGTTGTGCTTGGTTTTGGTTCTCGGGTTTTCGTCGGTTATTGCCAGGGGGCAGACGGCATTGCCGACGGCGTTTCGCCAGCAGGTGGCGTTTACGGATCAGGATGTCAAGACGATTGATACCTGGATCGGGGGGCAGGTGCAGCGTTTGACGGGGACGGAGGTTTTGCAGCAGACATCGGCGCGGGAGACGCTGGTGGCGGGGGGGAATGGGTCGGCTCCTTATGCGGAGGCGTATGCGAAGTCGCTGGATGCGGCATTGACGCCGGTGATTAAGGGGACGGATTTCAGGGCGCGGTTGAACGCGGCGATTATTGTGGCGCGGGTGGCGGAGAAGACGAAGAGCCCGGCGTTGCATGATATTACGATGTTGTTGATCGGGGATAAGAATGAGGGGATGGTGTTGTGGGGTGTGAAGGCGGCGCGGTATGTGGTGCCGGCGATTTATGCGGCGCAGGGGGCGTCGGCGAAGCCGGATATGATTGATGCGGTGTCGCAGGCGGCGGGGCAGTGGAAGGAATCGGGGCCGATTGTGGCGGAGGCGTATCAGGTATTAGCGCCACAGTTGACGGGGATGGCATCGCCGGGGCCGCTGGTGAAGGCGACGTTGAAGCCGCTGCTGACGTTGATGGCGGCGCGGAATAAGGAATATATTGCCGGTGTTCCGGTGGAACCGACTGCGGAGAATACGGCATTGCTGTTTGTGAGTTTGGGTCCGGTGTGGGGGATGTTGTCGCCGGCGGAGCAGGCAGGGGTGATGCAGCAGATATCGGATCTGGTGGGATTGGCGGGGGAGAGATGGGTGACGGCGAGCCGAGTGGATCAGGAACATTTGACGCCGTTGTTGCAGTTGGCGGGGAAGGCGCTGTCGGTATTGGGGCAGCCGGCGCCGGCAGGTGTGAATAGTCAGGAACTGATTACAGCGGGGGTGAATTTGGCGAAGGTGAATTCTTCGTTGCAGTCGGCGGTAGTGCAGCAGATGACGGCGGCGGTGTATCCGCTGCTGACGAAGGTGCCGGCGTTTAGTGCGTTGACGGCGCCGCCGGCGGTGACGCCTGCGGCGGCGGGTCCGACGACGAAGGCGGCGCAGTGATTTGGGACCAACGGAGCACGATCCGTGGGCTTTGGTTGGAGAGATCGTTGATCATTCATGGGTAAGTTGCTGATTATTCCGCTTTTGCTGGTGGGGTTGTTTGTGGGGAGCCTCGTCTGGTCGGGAGGGGGTGGGACGAAGCGGGCGGATCTGACTTATATTGATCGGGGGGATGTGATTACGCTGGATCCGAATTTGATGTCCTATTTGCAGGACTTTCGGGTGTCGTATGCGTTTCGGGAGGGGCTGGTGGCGTATTCGCCGGGGACGCTGGAACCACGGCCGGCGGGGGCGGAGCGGGTGGAGGTGAGTGCGGATAAGCGGGTGTGGACGTTTCATTTGCGGGCGGCGGCGCTGTGGAGTGATGGGACGCCGGTGACGAGCAAGGATTATGTGTTTGCGTGGCGGAGGATGCTGGAGGAGCCGGGGGATTACACGTATTTGTATTATTACATTCATAATGCGGAGGCGTATGCGACGGCGTTTGCGGGGAACAAGCCGATGAAGTGGGATGAGGTGGGGATCAAGGCTCCGGATGAGCGGACGCTGGTGGTAACGCTGGATAATCCGGTGACGTATTTTCTGGATATCGTGGCGTTTGTGCCTTTTTATCCGTTGAATGAGAGGTCGATGGAGCCGTATCGGGAGGTGGATCAGGCGGGGAGGGTGCATTATCGGCCGGAGTTTACGAGGCCGCCGGGGGTGGTGACGAATGGGCCGTTTTTGCTCAAGACGTGGGATTTCAAGCGGCGGTTGTATTTGGAGAAATCGCAAAATTACTGGGATAAAGAGAATGTGAAACTGAACAGCATCGAGGTGATGATCAATGAGGATCGGCTGAACCAGGTGCTGTCGTTTGAATCGGGGGCGGTGGATTGGGTGGCGGATGTAAGCAATGACATTGCGGCGGAGATCAAGGCGAAGGGGGGAAAGGATTTGCATTTGACGCCTGGGTTTGGGACGACGTATCTGGCGGTGAATATCGCGCCGACGATTCCCGGGTCGGCGGGGGTGAAAAATCCGCTGAGCGATGTGCGGGTGCGGCAGGCGTTTGCGATGGCGATTGATCGGGGGCAGATTGTGAAGAATATTACGCGGATGGGGGAGCGGGAGGCGACGACGTATATTCCGCCGGGGATTTTTAAGGGGTATGAGAATAAGCCGGGGTTTGGGTTGGATGTGGCCAAGGCGCGGGAGCTGATGGCGGAGGCGGGGTATGCGAACGGGAAGGGGTTTCCGTCGGTGCCGCTGATGTATCGGGTGGAGGTGCCGATGCAGCGGGATTTGATGCAGAACATCGCGAATCAGTTGCAGGAGAATTTGGGTGTGAAGGCGGACTTGGTGGGTTTGGAGGGGAAGATTTGCCGGGCGCGATTTCAGGAAAAGAATTTTGTGATCGGGCTGTCGAACTGGATCGGGGATTATGGCGATCCATCCACGTTTACGGATAAGTATTTGTCGAACTCGCTGAATAATGATTCGAATTGGGCGAGCAAGGAGTATGACGATTGGTGCGCGCGGGCATCGCGTGAGCCGGATGCGGGGAAGCGGATGGAGATGCTGGAGGAGGCGGAGACGATATTGAATCGGGAACTCCCGGTGATCCCGCTTTATCATTTGGTGAATATGGACTGGTGCAAGTCGCGGGTGAAGATTCAGTTTAATCCGCGGATGACGACGGTGTGGAAGGGGATTGAAATCAACCATGCAGTGGAGGGGAAATAGCATGGGGAAGATGATTTTAATTCGGGTGTTGCAGTTTCCGCTGGTGCTGGGGGTGATTTATTTGATAACGTTTTTGCTGGTGTGGGTGGCGCCGGGGTCTCCTTTTGAGCAGTCGCAGCGGAAGATGGACCCGGCGGCGCTGGAAGCGCTGAAGGTGCGGTTTCATGCGGAATCGACGGCATCATTCCTCGGTTATTATCCGATGCGGATTTTATTGCATGGGGATTTCGGGCCTAGTCTGCAATACAAAGAGTGGTCGGTGAATGACATCATGCGGTCGGCGCTGCCGATCTCGGTGGCGCTGGGGATGTTTGCGCTGACGATCGCGGTGATTGCGGGGGTGGCGATTGGGACGATGGCGGCGGTGCGGCGCGGGGGGGCGACGGATTGGTTTGGGATGACGCTGACGCTGGTGGGGATTTCGTTGCCGTCGTTTGTGGCGGCGGCGGTGCTGCTGATTGTGTTTACGAATAAGCTGAAGTGGTTTCCGGTGGGG
>DASRRR010000153.1:0-27214 GCA_035656825.1 Tepidisphaeraceae bacterium
GAAGAGGCGGGGGGGCGGTATGCGGAGGGGATTGCCAAGGTGCTGGCGGCGACGGGAGGGAGTCGCGTGGTGCTGGCGGTGGAGCCGGAGCCGGGGCTGATGATTCAGACGGCGGGGGAGTACATGGCGTTTAAGAAAAAATACTTCGCCGATGAGCCGCGGGTGAAGATGAATTGTGATGTGGGGCATCTGTTTTGTGTGGGGGATGATCCGGTGGAGGTGATTCGGGGGATGGCGCAGGAGATTGCCCATGTGCATGTGGAGGATATTGGGAAGAACCGGGTGCATCAGCATCTGACGCCGGGGCGGGGGGTGATGGATTTTTCGGGGATTTTTGCGGCGCTGGAAGCGGTGAAGTACAGCGGGTGGACGACGGTGGAGTTGTATCCTTACGAGACGACGGCGGCGGGGGTGGCGAAGGATGCGTGGAAATATTTGCGGCCGATGATTTGAAATTCGGTTTTTAGCCACAGATGGGGAGGATGCACACAGATAAGACCACAACCAATTGCCTTTACTCTTATCTGTGTGCATCTGATTTTTCATCTGTGGCTAAAACTCTTTGTTTTTCCTTTCTGACGCGCCGGGGCATGATATACTTGTGGGTATGACGCAGGCGGTGGATGAGTTGTGGGCGGTCGCTCGGGGGGGGGCGGGGGTGGATGCGGGGGAGCTTGCGGCGGCGATAGAAGAGACGGTGGGGTCGGGCGAAGTGTTGGATTATCGAACGCGACTGCTGGTGCGTGATGCGCTGGCAGCGCTGGAAGGGTATTGGGGGGAAGAGAAGTTTTCTGCATGGCGGAACCGGATGGCAATCAGTGCGTTGGATCAGGAGGGGGATGAGGAGGGGTTTCCTTCACTTGGGAGACGGTTGATGGATGCGGTTACGCCTGAGGTGGTGCTGGAGTTTTTGCGGGAATTGTCGCTGCATGTGTCGAGGCGGACGGTGGTGGTGGTGGGTGGATCGATTGCGCTGATTTTGAGAGGGTATTTGTCGCGGCATACGGATGATGTGGATCTGGTCGATGAGGTGCCGGGAGAGATTCGGGGGCAGCATGAATTGCTGGAGAGGCTCACAAAGCGGTATGGACTGCGGCTGGCGCATTTTCAGTCGCATTATTTGAATGAGGGGTGGGATAAGCGATTGCGGTCGGCGGGGGTGTTTGGGAATTTGAGCGTTTTGGTGGTGGATGTGTATGACGTGTTCGTGGGGAAGCTGTTCAGCGTGCGGGAAAAGGATCGGGATGATCTGCGGATGCTGAAGCAGAGACTGGATCGGGAGAAGATTGTGCAGCGGTTACAGGAAACAGCGGGGAAGCTGCGGGAGGAGCCACGGATGGTGCTCGCGGCAGAGGAGAATTGGTTTGTGCTGTTTGGGGAAAAGCTGCCGGGATGAGGAAATACGGTTTTAGCCACAGATGGGGCACAGATGAACACAGATAAAGGCAAATACTGATTGTATTTTGTATTATCGGTGTTTATCTGTGCCCCATCTGTGGCTAAATGAATTTTCAGGCGGCTTTGACGGCGGCGACTACTTTTTGGGCGGCGTCGGTCAGGTCGGTGGCGGTGGTGAGGGTGGGGAGCTGGGCTTTGGCGCCGGCGAGGATTTCGCGGGCGCGCTGGACGTTGGTGCCTTCGAGGCGGACGATGACGGGGACTTTGAAGCCGATCTGCTGGCCGGCGGTGACGAGGGCTTCGGCGATGAGGTCGCACTTGGCGATGCCGCCGAAGATATTGACGAGAATGCCTTTGACATTGGGGTCGGACAGGATGATGTTGAAGGCTTCGATGGCACCTTCAGCGGTGACGGAGCCGCCGACGTCGAGGAAGTTAGCGGGTTCGCCGCCGTGGAGTTTGATGATGTCCATGGTGGCCATGGCCAGGCCCGCGCCATTGACGAGGCAGGCTATGTTGCCATCGAGGGCGATGTAGTTGAGATGGGCCTTGGCGGCGCGGACGTCGAGGGGTTTTTCCTGAGACTCGTCGGCCATCGCTTCGAGGTCTTTGTGGCGGAACATGGCGTTGTCGTCGAAGTTGAACTTGGCGTCGAGGGCGACGAGCTTGCCGTCTTTGGTGATGACCAGCGGGTTGATCTCGGCGAGGGAGGCGTCGGTTTTGAGGGCGGCCTTGGCGAGGTTGGTGATGACTTTGGCGACTTCGCCGGCCATTTTATCTTTGAAGCCGAGCTTGTAGGCGAGTTCACGGGCCTGGAAGGGCTGCAAGCCGAGGAGCGGGTGGAGGGGTTCTTTGAGGACTTTTTCGGGGGAATTTTTGGCGACTTCTTCGATTTCGACGCCGCCTTCAGCGGAGGCGATGATCGTGGCGGTGGCGCGGGCGCGGTCGATGGTGATACCCAGATAGTATTCTTTTTCAATGTCGACGCCGGGGGCGACGATGAGGACGGAGACGGGAACGCCTTCCGGACCGGTCTGATTGGAGGTCATGCGATGCGTGAGCATGAACTGGGCGGCTTCACGAGCTTCGTTTTCGTTATGCACGAGTTTGACGAACCCGGCTTTGCCGCGTCCACCGGCGTAGACCTGAGCTTTGACGACGCACATCTGTCCGCCGAATTTTTTATAGGCGGTGACGGCTTCGTCGGGAGTGCGGACAACCTCGGCCGGGGGGACGGGGATGCCTGCGTCGGTGAGAATCTGCCGCGATTGATATTCGTGAATCTTCACTTGTATTTATCCTTCGATGATTAAACTGGGAGATGATTTACGCGTCTTTGGCAGCAGTATCAAGGGCCGTGGCCAATTCTCTCACATTCGAGAAATAACGAGCATGGGTTTTCCGGATGCTGCTTTCGTCGGCGGCTTCCAAGAGGACTATTTCGCGCTCAATGCCTTTTCGCTTGAGATCGAGTTCTAACTGAAGACGCGTTTCCGCAGCATCGTTTTGTGCAGCGTCCTGAAACGTTCGAAGCGAAACAATCCGACCCGCATCACGATCATAATCAATTAGAAAAATCATGGCTTATTTCCTTTTGGGATGCTGTTCATTGCAGTCATGATCAGGTCACTGATGGTCTGCTGCATTTTCAGGATTTCCTCGCGTTGGCTGGCGAGAGAAATCGTGTCAGTATGTTCTGCGTTTGGCAGTGAAAAGTAATTGGATGACCACCTCTGATGCAACATTTCCAAATCAGCAATCATGTCCGACATCTCTTGAAGAAAGGCACTAATGGATTTCGGACCGCCGCCATATTTAATCGCCGGATTCATTGCATCTGCATATTTTTCGGAGAGCTGCGCCCAAAGGTGCTGAAGGTGTGTACGAACCTGCACTTCAATCAGCTTCTCCTGAAATTGAACAATCACATGAACTGCTCTGTATCCATGGCTGGGATGCTGACGACGATCGCTCATTATAGCATGACCGAAAGTACCCTGAAGTTCAGCGATCACTTTGTTTTGAGCGAGGATGTCGTCAACCGTGATTCTACAACCTGCAATATCTTGTATCTGACTCAATCGAATGCTTTCGCGACGAAGCTTTTCGACAATTGAAAGGGTGGATTTTGCGGGCCTGCCCGTTGGCTCGAGTTTCAAAGTTTCCCGAATAATTTTGATGACATGTCCATACGCTTCGGAAAAAGATCGGCGATATTCGTCCAGAAGACGCAGATCATCGTCATTCGAAGCCCCTTCTTTCAATCGTTTGGCTAACCGATCGATCTGGCTTTTCGTCATTGAAACATCCCTCGCCGGCACGGTTTCCAAACCAATTTTATGTTATCCGCAGCCTACGACACTCGCCAGCTCTGAGCGTGCTACACTTCTTCTTGCCCGGATGATCTGCGAGAATGATATTGGGCGAGCCATAAGGAGGACGCATGTCACCACCCCCTACCACAATCCCGGCACGGGATGATCTCTACGAAATCGCCATGCGGCAGCGCGCGGTGATGTATTGCATCCTTGGGCAGATCATTTGTTGGATCCTCCTGGCGGTTGCGCCTGGGCCGTTCAAGATCATCTTTGCGCTGGCGTGGATCGTGGTCGTGCTGGCGGGGATGTCGTTCGTTTTTATGCTGGCGGTGAAGATTTACAGTAAGGGTGCGGGGATTGCTCTGGGTCTGCTGACGGTGTTGCCGTTCGTGGGGTTGTTTGTCCTGCTGGTGGTCAATATGAAAGCGACGGAGTTGCTCCGCGCTCACGGGCTGACCGTGGGCTTGCTCGGGGCGGATCTCAAGCAAATTCCGTGAATCTATAGCGATTAGGGAACTGAATGCATAAGCAAGTCTGTATGATTGCATTGCTGCTAATGGCGACAAATGTGTCGGCGGTGCCGCTGGCGTCCAGCACATTTGATAGTTTCGACAATGGCTGGCGCGTCGGGGATTTCTGGGGAGGCCCGACGGTGACGGCGCCGACTTATTTCCCGGCCAATGGAAATCCCGGAGGGTTTATCCGCACAGCCGATGTTTATGGGTGGAATGGCTACATTGCGCCGCCCAATTTTCTCGGCAATCAGATTCAGGCGTATGGGGGCAGTCTGCACGTCGAGGAGCGCATCGCGGCGTCGGACAATGTCATTTTTCCACTCATTGTTCTGTCCAATAGCAATTTGTCTTTGCAATTTCTCTCGGCTCCGCCGGCGAACAATGTGTGGACTGCTTATGATATTCCACTGGTGGCTGCGGCGGGATGGCAGGTGGGTGACGGCAGCGGTAATGCCGGTCCGGCGGCGACAGAGGCACAACTGCAGGAGGTTCTTTCCAGCCTGACGCTTCTGTCGATTGATGCGGATTGGCATACGGGGGCGGATCAGGTGGATTTGGATAATGTATTGCTGGCGAGCAGGCCGGGGATACTGCCGGGGGATGCTAATTTTGATGGGCGGATTGATGCGGATGACTATGCGCTGATTGATCGCGGGGCGGCGCTGCATCTTTTCGGTTATGCCAATGGCGATTTTAATGGGGATGGGGTGATCAATTCGTTGGATTATCTCATTCTCGATCAGTCGTTCGCTCAGCAGAACGGGACGCTCGCGTCGGATATATCCATTCCAGAACCCGCTGCATTTTTATTCCTCCTCTTCATCCCCTTTGCTTTCCACAGGCAAAGGACTGGTTGATCCAACCCTCATAAACCCCCTATTTTACCATTTTGGTGAAAAATTCGGGGGATTATTGACAGAGGATGGAAAGTTATGCACAGTAATGGAACATTCTGCACGAGGATGAGTATTAATGGCTGCATCAATGGGACAAGCATTGGATCGACGCGACGTGGAGAAATTGGTTCGCGAGGTGCTGACACAGCGGCTTCGCGGGCAGATTAATCCGCCGCAGTCGCGGGAGCGGTCGGCGACGATGGGGGTACAGGCGGGGGGACCGCCGCATCCGCTGGTGGTGAATGTGTCGGCGCGGCACATGCATGTGACGCCGGAGCATTTGGAGATTTTGTTCGGCCCGGGGGCGAAGCTGACCAAGTTGAAAGATCTCTATCAGCAAGGTGAGTTTGCCAGCGAGCAGCTCGTGACGCTGGTCGGGCCGCGGCAGCGGGTGATTCCGAATGTGCGAATCCTCGGGCCGGTGCGGAATTACACGCAGGTGGAACTTTCCTATACGGATGGCGTGTATCTGGGGTTGGATTTGCCGCTGCGGATTTCGGGAAATCATGAAGGTTCGCCGGGGATTACGATTTTAGGGCCCAAGGGGGCGCTGACCATTCCGCAGGGAGTGGTTCGCGCGGAGCGTCATGTGCATATGTCGACCGAAGACATGGCGTACTACGGGGTCAAGGATGGGGATTATCTGAAGCTCAAAATCGATGGGCCTTGCGGCGTCCTCTTTGATCGGATCAAGGTGCGGTATCACTCGAAGGTAGTGCTGGAAGTGCATATCGACACCGATGAAGGGAACGCCTGCGACATCGATTCAGCGACGCACATGGAACTAATCAAGTAGTCAGTAGCAATAGCAATTGAAAGGAACATTATGCCAAGTGAAGCTTTGGGCCTGCTGGAATGCAAAGGATTGGTCTCCTTGATGGAAGGGACCGACGCCATGCTGAAAGCAGCGAATGTGGAGATGGTGGGATGGGACAAGGCCGGTTCGGGGATGGTCACCGCGTTTGTGAAGGGTGATGTCGCCGCGGTGAAGGCTGCACTGGACGCCGGCGCGGAAGCGGCGGGCCGGGTCGGGCAGGTTATCGCTGTTCATGTCATCGCGCGGCCGCACGATGATCTGGGCGGGATGCTTCCGAAGAAGAAGACTGCCGGGGCGCTGCCGCCGGCTGGCGCGAAGAAGTAATTACATGCTTATCAGTGGCATGGGTTTTTAACCCATGCTTTGAAGACACGGGTTGCAAACCCGTGCAACCAATGGAGCAAATCAATGTCTGAAACATTTGGAAACGCCCTGGGGATGATCGAGACCAAAGGGTGGACGGGTCTGGTTGAAGCGACGGATGCGATGTGCAAGGCTGCCAACGTCGAGATCGTTAAGACGATCCAGATCGGCGGAGCTTTTGTCACGACCATCGTCCGCGGCGATGTCGGTTCGGTTCGCGCGGCCGTGGACGCTGGCGCGGAAGCCGCCGGGCGCGTCGGTGAGCTGATTTCGTCGCACATCATCGCTCGTCCGCATCCTGATCTTCTGGCCGGCTACGGCGCACTCTAAATCATCCCATGCTAGTCCTTGTCGCCAATCTCGGATCGACCTCGTTTAAGTACAAACTCCTGGACATGTCCCAGGAGGGTGAACTGATTGCGCGAGGCGGATATGAACGCATCGGGCAAGCCGGTGCGCCGTATGCCAATCATGGCGCGGTCATTGATGCGATCCTGAAAGAGCTACCGGCCAAGCCGGATGCGATCGGGTTCAAAGCCGTGCATGGCGGGCCGATCTCTGGAGCGGTTCGCGTCACGGATGATGTGTTGAGCACGATGGAAAATTTTGCGGACATCGCGCCGGCGCACAACCCGCCTTATATCGCGGCGATGCGTGCGTTTCGGGAGAAAATGCCCAAGACGCCGCAGGTAGCGGCGTTTGAAACGGCGTTTCATCAGACCATCCCAGCGTCCCGCTATGTTTACGGGATTCCTTACGACTGGACGGAAGACCTGGGCATTCGCCGGTATGGGTTTCATGGCGCATCGCACCGTTTTATCGCGACGCGGGTGAAGGAACTGATCCCGGATGCGCGCAAAATCATTTCGTGTCACCTGGGCGGGTCGTCGAGCATGTGTGCCATCGAAAACGGCCGCTCGGTTGCGACCAGCATGGGACTGACACCGCAGACGGGATTGCTGCAAAACAATCGCGTTGGCGACTTTGACACCTTTGCACTTCAGCGCCTGCTTCATCATGGACTCACCGTGGATGAAGTGCTGAAAAAGCTGGGTAAAGAAGGCGGCTTGCTTGGTGTCAGCGGGGTCTCGAACGATATGCGCGATATCGAGGCCGCTGCTTCGCAAGGCAACCCGCGTGCGAAGCTTGCAATCGACGCCTTTGTCGAGGGGATTCGACATTATCTGGGCGCGTATCTGGTCGCACTCGGCGGGTGCGATGTGTTGGTGTTCACCGGTGGGATTGGTGAAAACGGGGCCGGCATCCGCAAGGCGGTCTGCGAAAATCTTGGCTTTGCGGGGATTCTGCTCGACGAAAAGAAAAATCAAGTTCGCGGCAAAGAGGAAAAAATTTCCGCCGTCGAATCGAACACGGAAATCTGGACGCTGCCGACCAATGAAGAATTGATCGTAGCAAGACAAACTCAAGCCGTTCTGACGGCGAATTAAAACAGAGAATTCTTAGGAGCAATTATGGCAAATGAAGCAATCGGCCTGATCGAGACCAAAGGCATCGTCGCGGCGGTGGAAGCATGCGACGCCGCCCTCAAGGCCGCCAATGTCACTTTCGTCGAGCAACATAAGGTCGGAAACGGGCTTGTCGCCATCACGCTGCGCGGCGATGTCGCGGCGGTTCGCGCTGCCGTCGATGCCGGCGCTGAAGCCGCCGGCCGGGTTGGCGAAGTGGTGAGCGTGCATGTCATCGCACGTCCACATGGCGATGTCGAGAAAATGGGATGAGAAGCATGAAAACGTGAAGACATGAAAACGTGACTCTTCACGTCTTCATGTCTTCACGTTTCCTCCACCGGAGCTGCCCATGTTCTTAGCGCGAGTCACCGGCCACGTTGTGGCGTCACAGAAGGACAAAACCTTGAACGGCCAAAAGCTGTTCGTGGTTGAGCCTCTCAACGTCAAGTACGACGACGCAACCAAGCAGCCTGCTTCGCTGGGGAATACCGGGCGGGCAATCGTCGCGATTGATGCCGTCGGAGCTGGGGAGGGGCAGCTTGTCCTGGTGGTGCAAGGGTCCAGTGCCCGCATGACCGAGACGACGAAAAATTTGCCGGCGGACGCGGTGATCGTCGGCATTGTCGACTCCGCTGAGTTTGGCGGAAAAACGTTCTATCAATCTGCGGGATGAGCGATCCAAGTGGCATGGGTTTGTAACCCATGCTCTTTTGACTGAGTAAAAACACGGGTTGAAAACCCGTGCCACGAGAATGCGATCATGAACCAAGCACTTGTTCAAGATGTCGTTGCCGAAGTGATGCGGCGGCTCTCCACGCCCAGCAGCCGTTCATCTTCTCGCGCTGGTGAAGATGCACCGGCCAATGAACCCTCCTTCGCACCTCCTCATTCGATCTCTGATCCGACGGGACAGTTCGGCATCTTCAACACCGTCGACGAAGCGGTGATCGCGGCCACCGAGGCGCAAAAGAAACTCGCCAAGCTGTCGCTGGATGATCGCGACGCCATCGTGAAGCTGATTAAATCGATGGCGAAGCAGAACGCGCAGGCCTGGGGGCAGATGGAGTATGACGAAACCAAGATTGGCCGGCTGGATCATAAGATTGAGAAGCTGCAGATTCTGGAACTCGTGCCGGGTGTTGAATTTTTAAAGACCAACGCGATCTCCGGCTCGAATGGTCTTTGTCTCGAAGAATATGCCCCGTTTGGAGTGATCGGCATTATTACGCCGGTAACGCATTCAGTGCCGACGCTGGGCGCGAATGCGGTCAATATGATTGCATCGGGGAATTCGATTGTTGCCAACCCGCATCCGTCGGGAACGCGATCGGCGGTCCATGCCGTGCGGGAATGGAATAAAGCGATCAGCGCCAAATATGGTGTTGAGCATCTGATCACCGTTATCGCCAAACCCACGCTCGAGACGGCGGAGCAACTCTTCCATCATCGCGGTATTTCTCTCCTCGTCGTCACCGGCGGCCCCGCTGTCGCCCGCGCTGCCCTCAAAGCATCTAAGCGCGCCATCGTCGCTGGTCCGGGCAACCCCCCTGTCGTCGTGGATGAAACGGCCTGCCTGGATAATGCAGCCACGTCGATCATCAAAGGGGCGGCTTACGACAACAACCTCCTGTGCATCGGTGAAAAACAAGTCTTCGCGGTGGAATCGATCTTCGACAAGCTGCTTCAAAAGATGCAGCAAAATGGTGCGTATCTTCTGAATGCCCAGCAGATCGAGGCTTTGACCAAGGCCGCGTTCACGTTTGATAAAGAAGGTCATCCGCACGTCAATAAGGATTTGGTTGGCAAAGATCCGGCCGTGCTTGCGAAGGCGATTGGCCTGCAGATCCCCCCTACCGTGCAGCTTCTGATCGGCCAGACCAATTTTGACCATGCATTCGTGCAGGAAGAGCAGATGATGCCTTTCGTGCCGCTGGTCCGCGTGAAGAATGTTGAAGAGGCGATTGATCTGGCGATCAAATCGGAACATGGATATCGGCACACGGCGATTATCCATAGCCGCAATATGGACACCGTCACCAAGTTTGGCCGCCGGGCGAACACCACGCTTTTCGTCGTCAACGGCGCCAGCCCAGCCGGCTTAGGCCTCGGCGGGCAAGGCCACCTCTCCTATTCCATCGCAACGCCGACCGGTGAAGGCATCACCACGCCTCTGACGTTTACGCGGTATCGCCGAATCATGATCACCAACTCGCTGAGGATGATTTAAAGCATGCAATTGGGCACCGTCATTGGCAACGCGACCGCCACCATCAAGCACCCGTCGTTGACGGGGTGGCGGATGGTGGTTGTGCAGATGCTCAATAACGCTCGGCTGCCTGAAGGCGATCCCGCCATCGCTGCTGATAAATATGGTTCATCTCCAGGGCAGACGGTGATCCTGAACAGCGACGGCAAGGCCGCCCGGGAACTCATCGGCAACGCAAAATCCCCCGTCCGCTGGTTTGTCATCGGCATCGTAGACGAGAAATCCGGAGCATGATCTTCAGCGCCCGCCAACTCGAAGACCTCTTCAAAGCCACCGGGCAGATCGCATTGCCACGCGCAGCTCGACTGACTCCGCTTGCCCATGATTGGCTTAAATCCCGCAAACTCGTCCCGGCATACACCGACCTGTCGGCTCCCGCGACTGCCGCTTCTTCGCTTCCGCTATCGCCGATCCCAACTTTGCAATCCTCTTATCTTTATTGGTGCGATGGCCCCTGCGGCATCGCCAAAGCAGCTTTGTCAGCTCATCGCGACGTTTCGCTGACGCCGCTGCAAACGCCGGCTGATCCTGCCAAAATTCTGACCGTAGCCAAAGAGCTCGCCAACGCTCTTAAATCGAACTCCATCGCCGGCGGATTGGTCTTCGTGCAGTCGGCTGCGACAGCCAATCTTTATCTCAACCGTTGCCCCGCCATCCGCGCAGTACTGGGCACCAACTTGCAGACGCTCGACATCGCCCTCCGCCAGGTTGCGGCCAATGTGCTGGTAATTGAGACGACTGCACAATCGTTGCAGCAGCTTAAAAATCTCGTCGGCCGATTTGTCAAAGCCAAGCGTGAGCTTTCTCCTGAAACGCAGCGTGCGCTGCAGGAGTTGTCGTCATGCGGATAGGCAAAGTCGTCGGCCGAGTCACGCTCTGCGAAACGTACGACACACTGGTCGGCGGACGGTTTATGTTGGTCGAGGTTCAGGACCGGTTTTCGCTGGCGAACCAGCCACGCAAATCGGCGGAGACTCTGGTTGTATATGACAATCTCGGCGCGGGTCTCGGCGACCTGATCGCCTTCACCGAATCTCGCGAAGCCTGCATGCCGTTCTATCCCGAAAAAATTGTCCCGCTTGATGCGTACAACGCCGCCATCCTGGATCGCGTGGACATTCAATTTGTGATTCCTTGAGAGATGTGAAAGGTAATTTATGGCCTACACCAAAAATGTTTCCAACCCGATCAGCGAATTCAAGCTCAAAGAGCAGATGTGCGACATCGGCCGCCGTATCTGGCTCAAAGGATTCTGTGCCGGCAATGAAGGAAATCACTCCTACCGCATTGGCGAAAATCGAATTCTCTGCACGCCCACGGGCATTTCCAAGGGAAATCTCAAGCCCGATGATCTCTGCGTCGTCGACATGGAAGGTAAGCAGCTCGCCGGCAAGCGCAAACGCACCAGCGAAATTCTCATGCACTTGCAGATCTACAAAGCCCGCCCCGACGTCAAAGCCGTCATCCACTCCCACCCTCCCCACGCTACAGCCTTCGCCGTCGCCGGCGTTGAACTCCCCACCTGCATCCACCCCGAAGCCGAAGTGTTTCTGGGCGCTGTCAAAACCGCCAAATACGTCACCCCCGGCGATAAACGCCTCGGCGAATCTCTTCTCCCCTTCGTCAAAGACTCCAACACCATCCTCCTCGAATCCCACGGCGTCGTCTGCTTCTCCCCCGACCTCGAACAAGCCTACTACCAGCTCGAAATCGTCGACGCCTACGCCCGCATCCTCCTGCTCACCAAACAAGTCGGCTCCATCCGCCCCCTCGACGGCGGAGAAATGAAAGAACTCCTCGAACTCAAAAATCGCTTCGGCCTCAAAGACGCCCGCTTCGACGCCGGCCTCTCCAACATGACCTGCGCCAACGATTTCCTCTCCCGCGTCGGCGATATCGTCACCAAAGGCAAAATGGCGACCGCCTCCGGTGGCACAGTCCCCTCCCCCGCCAACTCCACTTACGCCACGCAAACCCCGTCTGGAATCGAAAAAGCCATCGGGGCGCTCGCCCCACAAAATTACAGCGAAAAAGACATCGACCAACTAGTCCAGGTCATCACGGACCAGATCATGGCCAAAGCTTAACACGACATGAGCGTTCGATTTAAATTTTTTCGCGGCGTATTGAAGAGCTGGGATTCTCTCTTCGATGAAGCCGCCGAATTTGCCTCCACGCTGAAACCAGAGCGATTGATCTCCATTTCACATTCGGCTGATCAAGGCAAAGGCGTCGTCACAGTTTGGTATTGGGAGTAATGCAAATGAGTTGTGGTTGCAGCAGTAACGGCAGTTGTCCTGGAAAGTCCGAGCAGGCGCACGCCGTCCGCGCCATCGCCACGCACAATGTCACCAAATCCCTCGACACCAAACTCGCCAACATCCACGCCAATCCCACCACCTCCAAAGACTTCATTCTCGCCGACGCCAAAGACGCCGACATGGCCACCGGCCTCGCCGCCACCGGCAAAGACCCCATCACCGGCAAGGCGCGATCACTTGCCGATTATCGCGACCAGATGCGCCAAGTCGTCCGCCAGGGGCTTGTCGATATTCTTCTGATGTCCGCCAGCACGAGCGATCTGCTGACCGTGCAGGAACGTCTTTTTGACAACTCATCGGTCACGCCCGCCGCTCGCGCGAACGATACGACCGACATCCACCTCCCCGAAGGAGGCACCTACGGCGCGACCCCCTCTCGCCCGTTCCGCTCCGCCACGCTCGAACAAATCCAGTCAGGCCGCGCCAAACCCAACGACTACGAACGCACCCTCGGTGCCGACCTCGGCCTCTACTCCATCACCCCCAACAACCACCTCGACTTCGACTACCCCACCGTCGAAGCGTACAAGCAATTCCGCCTCGAAGCCGAAGCCAAAGGCTTCCGCCATTTCCTCGAAGTCTTCGACCCCAACGCCTGCGGCGACCGCTGCCCCGCCGACCTCGGCCGCTTCATCAACGACCTCATCGTCCGCACCCTCGCCGGCGTCCCCCGCGCCGGCCGCCCGGTCTTCCTCAAAATCGTCTACCACGGCCCACGAGCGATGGAAGAACTCGCCACCTACGACCCCCACCTCGTCCCCGGCATCCTCGGCGGATCCTCGGGCACAACCCTCGACGCATTCCACCTCCTCGCCGAAGCCAAAAAATACGGCGCCCGCGCCGCCCTCTTCGGCCGAAAAATCAATAACTCCGAACATCAACTCACCTTCGTCTCTTACCTCCGCAAAATCGCCGACAACCAGATTACCCCCGAAGAAGCCACCAAGGCCTATCACGGCGATCTGCAAAAACTCAACCTCAAACCCTACCGCGAACTAAAAGAAGATCTTCAACTCACCACCAACGCCAGCAGCTACGCCGGGACCTCGACCACAATCACCACCGCGCCACGCCGCAGCGAAGCTGCCGGATTTTCCACCCCCGACTTCAAATCCATGACCCCCGCGCAAAAGCTCGCCTACTCGCGCTCGCGCATCAAGTCCGATCTCGCCAAGCCAAGTAGCAAATAGCATCCATGCTCATCGCCGAACGCCACAATCTCCTTCAGGAACTCATCGCTCAGCGCGGCATCAGCGATCTCGACTCCCTCTCCGCCGAACTCAAAGTCTCCTCCTCCACCCTCCGCCGCGACCTCGAACTCCTCGAACAACGCGGCCTCGTCAAACGCACCCACGGCGGTGTCATCTGGTCCGGCCCGACCTCTCCATCCCCCTCCTCCAACCCCACCGCTTCCCTCCCCTACGCCTTCGACCAGCGCATGTCCTACCAGGTCGACGCCAAACGCCAGATCGCCCGTGCCGCCCGCAAACTCGTCAGCGCCAACGACACCATTCTTCTCGATGGCGGCACCACCACCTTCTACTTCGCCCAGGAACTCGTCGGCCTCCCCCTCCAGCTCGTCACCAACTCCCTCCCCATCGCCAACCTCTTCCTCAACGACGAACACGTCGAACTTATCCTCACCGGCGGCCTGATGTACCCCCGCTACGGCGTTCTCCTCGGCCCCATGATGGAGCACACCCTCGACACCATCCACACCAAAACCCTCTTCCTCTCCGTCGCCGGCATCCACGACAACGCCCTCTACAACCAAAACCAGCTCCTCGTCCAGGCCGAACAAAAAATGCTCTCCCGCGCTCAGCGTGCCGTCCTGCTGATGGACTCCATCAAACTAGGCCAGCAAGCCCTCTCCCGCCTCTGCGACCTCTCCCAGATCCACACCATCATCACCGACCCCGCCATCCCCCCCGACCAAATAAAAGCCATCACATCCGCCGGCTGCGAACTCATCATCGCTGACTAACCTCCCCCTCTTCTTCGCGTCTTCCTTCGCCCCATCGCGCCTTTCGCGATCTCTTCTCCCCGCTACGCCGTCCGGCCATGAATCCAGGAAAACGGTATCGGCGGCTGCTTCGCCAGCGACTCCGTCACCCGATCCGCCATCGACCGGCACCGCTCGGCGTGCTTGCACAAAAAATCCTGCATCGCCGCCGCGCGCCCGCTCACCGACCTTGATGGCACATCCCACGTCGCCACCAAATGCTCCACGATCGACGCATAATCCATCGCCGTATAAACCCCCAGCCGCTGCGCCACCACCGCGAAGTGCTCAAACAAATCCGGATCCTTCCCATCCGTCATCAATCTCCCCGGCATCGCGATCACCCGCCTCAACATCGCCCCAAACGTCATCATCGACGCATTCGGATCCAGATCAAAAACCTTCCCCATCACCCGCGTATAAAAAGTCTCATGCCGCGCCTCATCCCCCGCGATCCGCTTGCAGATGCGCGCCAGCGACTCCGACCCTTCATTCAATGCCAGCGTCCCCACATTCGCATGCGATATCCGCGTCGCCCGCTCCTGAAACGACGTATACACCAGTCCCCCATACAAATCCGGAAACGCTCGCGCATCAAACCCTTCGCTGAGCAGATGATGCACCGTCACTTCCACCGCCCGCATATCCACCCGCCCCGTCAGCCGCAGATACGCATTGAGCAAATCCCCATGCCGATTCTCTTCCGCCGTCCAGCCGCGGGCCCACTTCGCCCAAGGAGTCGACTCCGTCCCATGATAATCCCGCGCCAACAAATTCAGCGACACCGCATAGTTCGGCAGCGACTCCTCCGTCACCATGTCCGCCACCAGCACCACCAGCACCGGGTCCGACAACGGCCCAGCTTCCTTCCGCAACTGCTTCAGCGGATCGTGCCAATCCTCCCCATTAAAATCCGGCAGATAATCCGATGGCTGCCAAGCCTCGTTTGGTTGCAGCAGCAGTGACAGATTCTCCGCTACAAATCCCTGCAGACTCTCAAGTAACTCAATTTGTCCTGGATACGGCGATTCGCTCAAAACACACGGCCTTTCCAACAGGCTTATTCCGCCCGCAGTCCTGGTCTCTCTCGGCCGGCCCGATATTCCCGGGCGCGATCCTCACTGTAACACAAATACATGCACTTTTCCCGGCCCATGTACGCCCGTGACCAATTGCCCTTCAATATCGGATGTTTTGCTCGGACCAGTAATCAAGGTCACACCACTTCCCGCCCCGTCGCGCGTCACTTTTTCAAACAAATCCACCAAATCCGCCACAAACACCTTCGGCTCCAAAATCGCCACATGAATCGGCGGCGTCAACGACAACACCCGCCCATGTTCCGCCGACGCCCGCATCACAATCGACCCCGTCTCCGCCACCGCCGCATACGCATCCGTCACGCCGCAGTCATAGTCATACGTCTGATCCGCCGTCAGTTCATCCCACCCTCGCGCCTCAAACCCGCGTTGCCTCAGCACATTCACCAAATCCAGCGACCGGATTAATTTCGTCGCCGGCAAGCAAATCTTTTTGCATCCCACCCCGCGCAAATACGCTTCCAATTTGTCATGCAGTTCATCGACAGAAACCATATCGACCGACATCGCCGACGCCCGCGCCTGCCGCGCAAACAAATCCGGCAACCCCACCTCCGCATACACCAGCCGCGCAACAGTCTCATCCACCACCGGCGGCACTGGCGCAACCGTCAGCGCCTCGGTCCGACCCAGCGCTTTCCTGATGTTCTCAATCACCACATTGCTCATCGCTGCTTACCCCGTTTCTTCCACAACTCATGAAACGTCTTCTTCGCCGGTGCCGGCATATCCCGCACCTCCGTCCACCCGCTCCCCGGTTCCGGCAGATCATGCACCCACCCCGTCCCCCGCGCCCGCCTGCGAAGTTCCAACTTCTGAAACGTATTGATCCACTTATAAATAAACGGCGACTTCAGCCCCCACGCCCACACCCGATAAATCATCCGCTCGATCGGCGTCCCCATCTTCCGCGAAACAATATCCTCCCGCATGTTGATCAAGTGTAGCGGAATATTAATTTTCACCGGACAGGCGTGATAACACGCCCCACACAAACTCGACGCCTGCGGCAAATCCTTAAACTTCGACAACCCCTCAAACAGCGGCGTAATCAGCGCCCCAATCGGCCCCGGATACACCGACCCATACGAGTGCCCCCCGATCTTTCGATAAATCGGACACACATTCAAACACGCCGCACACCGAATGCACCGCAGCGTCTCCCGATACCGGCTCCCCAGAATTTCACTCCTCCCATTATCCAGCAGCACCACATGAAACTCCTCCGGCCCATCCTTTTCTCCCGCTTTTCGCGGCCCGCCAAAGATCGAATTGTAAACCGTCAAATGCTGCCCCGTCGACGACCGCGCCAGCAACTTCAACATCACCGCCAGATCCGTCATCCGCGGCACCAGCTTCTCAATCCCCACCAGCGACACCAGCACCCGCGGCATCGCCCCTGTCAACCTCCCATTCCCCTCATTGGTCACAATGCAAACCTTCCCCGCCTCGGCAACCAGAAAATTCCCCCCCGTAATCCCCATATCCGCCCGCCGAAATTTATCCCGCAAATACTCCCTCGCCTGTTTCGTCATCGCCTCGGCATTATCATTGTAAGGCGTCCCAAAATACTCGCTGAACACCTTCGCGATCGACGCCCGATCCTTATGAATAATCGGCTGCACCAGATGCGAAGGCTTATCGTGATCGATCTGCACAATAAATTCCCCCAGATCCGTCTCCACCACCTCCATCCCCAGATTCTCCAGCGCATGCGTCAGCTCAATCTCCTCGCTGACCATCGACTTGGCCTTCACGCAAAGCTTTAATTTCTTCTCGCGCACCAGATCAGTGATGATCCGCTTCGCTTCCGCCCCCGTGCTCGCCAGGTGTACATGCCCCCCATCTTTTTCCACCGCCGCAATGAACTGCTCCAGATAATAATCCAGATGATCCAGCGTATGCTGCTTGATCTCCCCCGCCACCGTCCGCATCTTGTCCGAATCCGGCAATTCCAGCAGCCGATTCTCCCGCCCGGTCGCCTGCTTCACTGTCGCCAGCGACACCGCCCGCTTCAGCCGCTTATCCCCCGCCGCCTTCACGCTCAAACTATGAAAATCATAGTGAGAAGCATGCGCCTCTTGCAAAAAGTGCTTGGTATTCTCATCCAGAGGCTGCCCTTCCAACGTCGTCGCCATAAGTCCCCCGAGTGTACATCCCCTCTCCCCTCACGCCTAGCCGCGCCACGCCGCAGCGAAGCTGCCGGATCTCTACCTCCCACTCCACCACCTCCACAACCACATCCCCCCCGTCAACACCGCCGACAACACCAGGCACGACACGATCGGAAAATAGACCTTCACATTCGACGACTCATAACTCACATCCCCCGGCAATCCGCGAAACCCCATCTTCCCCAGCAAATAAACCACCCCCCCCGCCCCTGCCAAAACCAACCCCATCACCACCAGGATTTTTCCAATCTCCGTCACACCCGCATTATACCCTTCAACTTGCCACTCCCCCACCTCCCACCTATCGTGTGCAATCAATGACCGTCCCCCCGCCCATCCAATTCGACCGTGCCGATTTCAACTCCAACGCCATCGCCCCCTGCGTCGCCTGCAAGCGACCTCCGCAGGCCCCCTACTACACCGCCAACGGCAAAATCATCTGCGCCCCCTGCCACCAACGCTTTCTCGCCTCTACCACCGGCGGCTCCCCTTTCCCCCGCCTCTTCCGCGCCTTCCTCTTCGGCCTCGGTGCCGCTATCGCCGGCGCTATCCTCTGGTACGCCGTCCAAAAAATCACCAACTCCGAATTCGGCATCATCGCCATCCTCGTCGGCTATATGGTCGGCACCGCCGTCCGTAAAGGCTCCCACCGTCGCGGCGGCCCCCCTTACCAGATCATCGCCGTCGTCCTCACCTACATCTCCATCGTCCTCGCCTACGTCCCCCTCATTTTCCCAGACCTCCCGCACGATCTCGCCACCCGGCCCGCCACCGTCCTCCTCGCCACCGGCCTGTTCATCTTTAAGTTTATCCCCATCCTGATCGAAGCCAAAGATTACATCGGCCTGCTCATCATCGCCTTCGCACTCTTCGAAGCCTGGAAACTCAACCGCAGCCGCTCCCCCATATTCACCGGCCCACACCCTCTCTCCCGCTCCGCTCCACCCGCCCCCACCACCCTCGAAGGATAGCCCCATGACCGCCACCTGCCCCGCCTGCGGTGCCCCCCTCTCTCCCGGCATGCTCGCCTGCCCGCGCTGCCACCAGCTCCTCTTCGCCCCGCGCCTCAAATCCCTCGCCTCCGCCGCCGAGCAAGCCCGCCAGTCCGGCAACCTCTCCGAATCCGCCCGCCTCTGGCGCGAAGCCCTCGACCTCCTCCCCCCCGGCACCCAGCAGCACGCCGCCGTCACCGCCACCCTCGAATCCCTCAGCCACCAGATCGACTCCCTCCCCGCCGCCAACGCCACCTCCTCTAAAAACAAAGCCCGCGGCCTCGCCGGCATCGGCGCTCTCATCGTCTTCCTCCTCACCAAAGCCAAACTCCTCCTCCTCGGCCTCACCAACCTCCCCACCCTCCTCTCCATGTTCCTCTCCATCGGCGTCTACTGGGCCGCCTTCGGTTGGAAATTCGCCATCGGCCTGGTCCTCTCCATCTACGTCCACGAAATGGGCCACGTCGCCGCCCTCCGCCGCTTCGGGTTCAAAGCCACCGCCCCCATGTTCATCCCAGGACTCGGCGCTCTCATCCGCCTCAAGCAACACCCCCTCGACGCCCGCGAAGATGCCCGCATCGGCCTGGCCGGTCCACTCTACGGCCTGGCCGCCGCCACCTTTTGCGCCGCCGTCTGGCACTTCACCGGCTCCCAATCCTGGGGCGCGATCGCCAAAATCGGCGCCTGGATCAACCTCTTCAACCTCATCCCCATCGGACCCCTCGACGGCGGCCGCGGCTTCCGCGCCCTCTCCCGTCTCCAATCCTGGCTCGTCCTCCTCACCGCCGCCATCCTCTGGTACTACTCCCGCGAAGGCATGCTCGCCCTCATCGCCATCGTCTCCGTCTTCCGCGCCTTCGGCAAACCCGCAACCACCCCCGGCGACAACACCGCCGTCGCCCAATTCCTCTTCCTCCTCCTCACCCTCACCGCCCTCACCCTCATCCCCATCAATCTCCAATAAACCCTCTTCGCTATCCTCTATCTATCCTCTATCCTCGTATTCCCCCCCTCACCTCAACCTCAACATCCCATTACTCGTAAAATCCTTCCCCACCCGCGCCCGCGTCACCGTATGCCCAAACGCCGCCAGGTGATTCACAATCAGCACCACGCTCACCACAAACCTTTCCCGGCAAGTCATCGGCACACCCCCCGCCAATACATCCACCGCGCGCAACCGTTCTATCCGCGACTTCACCATCTCCCCCTCAAAACTCACCGGCTGACGATGCGCAAACTCATTGCGAATCTCCCGAATCAAATTCATATCCGAATACGTATCCGGCCCTAATAACCCCAAACAAAACGCCAGATGCGTCCGCGTCCCAAACGACTCCACCGGCCTGCCCGGCCCCAGCAGCTTATGCACCGCCTTCTCATCATCCACAAAATGCGCCCGCAACACCGCGTCCAGCACGTCGTCAATGAACGCCACCCCCAGTAGTGCCGCCCCCCGATCCGTCTCACGCTCCAAGTCCCCGAGCAGCCCGTCGGCCTCGTTCGTCAAATTCACGAAATGGCTATTGAGTTTCTCCACGCGGAACATTGCTCCTCTCCGCGCATCATCTTACCACGAATCCACGTCCAAGCCCATCGCCTCGGCAATCAGTTCCGCCAGGTGCGTCACCCGCGTCTGAACGCCTGCCCGATTGCACATCCCTGCGATATTCATCGCACACCCCGCATCATTCACTACCGTCGTTGACGCCTTGGTCGCAGCGATGCACTGCACTTTGTCCTCCACGATCGCCTCGCTGATCGCTGGATACTTGATCGCAAACGTCCCCCCAAACCCGCAGCACTGATCCGTCTTCTCCAGCGCCCGAAACTCCACATTCCCGATCTGCCTGAGCATCTTCACCCCCTCATCCTTCATCCCAATACTGCGCGAGTGACACGTATAATGAAACGTCACCGTCCGCGGCGCCGGCAGCGTCAACTGCGTCAAATCCACATTCAACACCTTCTCCAGAAACTCCACAAACTCATACGTATTCCCCACCACCTTCTTCATCCCCTGCTCCCACTCGGCATCCCCGTGAAACAAATGCTCAAACTGCTCCCGCACCATCGCACAACACGACCCCGACGGCGTCACCACATAATCATACCCCTCAAAAATCCGCACATGCCGCTTGGCCAGCTCCCGCGCCTCCCCCTTAAACCCATTATTAAAAAACGGCTGCCCGCAACAGGTCTGCGCCTCCGGAAACTCCACCCGGCACCCCAGATGCTCCAATATCTTCGTCACCGCGATCCCCACCTGCGGATAAAACTGATCCGTCAGACATGTCACAAATAACGCCACATTAATCTGCATATATTCATCCAAAATCGCAAATCCAACCAAGCTCTACATCTCACTGACAAATCCGACGGATTTTTATGGAATCCAAAGGACCGGAAGCTCATTATGCCCATATGCCGCTCTGCAAGGTAGACCTTCCCCTTCCGCACAAATCCTTAAAAATTGTTTGTTCTATTCCACGCGGCAGCTATAGTGTTCTTTGGAGCAGTGCCCGCCGCTCCCTCGATCGTACGACGGGCCCTGGGAGATTTGCTTGAATAGATCATTTCCGACGCGCCGCCTGCTCATCGCAGCGGCAATCACCAGCACCCTGTCCGCGTCCCCCCCCGCACGGGCGGTTCTCTTTTATTCCACCTCCGACCCCACCTACAACACCACCGCCCCCGCCGGCTCGATCGCCAATGCCGCCTGGCAATATGAAGGCCAGTGGAGCTCCTTCACCGGCACCGCCATCGCTCCCCAATATTTCATCACCGCCAACCACGTCGGCGGCGCAGTCGGCAATACTTTCTCCCTTAACGGCGTCTCCTACACCACCGTCCCTTTCCCCGACGGCTCCTCCAACAAGCGCATCTCCGAAACCATCGCCGGCACCGACTACGTCACCGACCTGGTCATCTGGAAAATCGCCGGCACCTTCCCCACGTTCGCCCCGCTCTACAACGCCTCGATCGACGGCGCTGAAAATGTCACCTCCAGCGTCGCCAATCCCGCCGTCGTCATCGGCCGCGGCACACAACGCGGCTCTGCCGTCACCCTCAACGGCGACACCCGCGGCTGGAACTGGGGTGCGTCCGATTCCCTCCTCCGCTGGGGCACCAACGTCATCTCCACCAACAATACCGAAGTCTCCGACGGCAACTCCACCGGCTTAACCATCGCCATCAACTTCGACGCCAACCCCCTTGACCGCCCGACCGCCAACCCCGCCGGCTACTCCGGCGTCAACGAAGCCACCATCTCCTCCGGCGATTCCGGCGGCGGAATCTTCATCAAAAACGCCCTCAATCAATGGAAACTCGCCGGCATCAACTGGGCTCTCCCCGAGTACAGCACCACCTCCGGCGGCTCCGCCATCGCCGCCGCCCTCTATGACGCCGGCGGTTATTACTCCGGCACCACCTTCATCCCCGACACCACCGCCGATGTCCCTCAGCCCGCCTACGCCTCCTCCATCTCCGCAAATCTCGGAACCACCACCACCGTTGGCACCATCTCCTACATCCTCGCCAACTCCTACGCCTGGAACGTCAACGCCAGCGGTAACTGGTCGACCGGCTCCAACTGGTGGAACGCCAATATCAATCTCGGCTCCTCCCCCACCGCACCCGCTTCCACCAGCTCCGGCAAAGAAATCGTCTTCGGCTCCGTGATCACCGCCCCCATCACCATCACGCTCGCCTCCAACAAAACCGTCGGCTCCCTCGTCTTCGACGGCGCTAACGCCTACACCCTCGCCGGTTCCACCCTCATCCTCGATAGTTCCACCACCACCTCGGTCAACGTCAACTCCGGCTCCCACACCATCGCGTCCAATCTGACCCTCAACAAAGACTCAACATTCACTCTCCGCCAATCCACCAGCACGCTCACCATCTCCGGCGCCCTCTCCGCCGCCTCTACCACCACCCTGACCAAAGCCGGCTCGGGAACCCTCAAACTCTCCTCCTCCACTCCCGCCCATCTCGGCAACCTCTCTATTAGCGCCGGCGCGATCGACCTGACCACCACCGACTTAATCCTCGAACCCTCGGATCTAGACGCCGGCATGACCACCCTCCGCACCTATCTCCAATCCCGTCAAATCTTCTCCTCCACCGCCGACGCCGACCCCCAGCACATCCAATCGATCGCCTACGCCTCCGCCTCCTCCATCGGCATGACCACCTGGGACGGGCAAACCCTCTCCGCCAACTCCCTCATCACCAAATTCACCTACGCCGGCGACGCCAATCTCGACGGCAAAATCACCTCCGACGATTACGCGCTCCTCGATCGCGGCATCGCCAAAAATCTCACCGGCTGGATCAACGGCGACTTCAACTACGACGGCATCGTCAACGCCGCCGACTACGCCATCCTCGACCGCTCCTTCGCCCTCCAATCCGGCACACTCTCCCCCGACTTCCTCGCCATGCGCGAATCCCAATTCGGCAACGCCTACGTCCAATCCCTCCTCACCAGCCTCCCCGAACCCTCCCTCCTCTTCAGCACTCTTGCAACAATCTTCATCTACCCGCGTAGAATCGCGACATATCGACGTATTCAGATTTAAGCTTTGCCACCAATTCTCCCGCAGGTATTCTCTTCACTTCACCCTATCGCTTCGGAGAAGGAGAACCACCATGTCCCCCCGCCACATGTCGCCGCGCCGCGTCCGCATTCTCATCCTGGCCTCGCTGTCCGTCTCGGCACCGATCTCCCACAACCTCTTCGCCACCGATTACACCGTCACCCTCAACGCCAGCGGAACCACGTTATGGAGTTCCCTCCCCTGGTCTCCTGCCGGCATACCTGCCACCGGCGACAACGCAACTCTCAACATCTCCGGCAACCTCACCGTCGACCTCACCACCACCTACGCCTCCTCTAGCCGCCTTCAAAACGTCGTCGCCAACTCCAACTCAGGCATTCTCTCCTTCAACCAATCCGCCGACTTCTTCGCCACCGCCTTCACCCTCGCCAATACCGGCTCCGTCTCCTTTACCCAAACCTCCAATACCTTCAATGTCTCCAATAATATCAACCTCGGCCAATCCGTCGGCTCTCACGGCGCCTATTCCCTCTCCGGCGGCACCCTCACTACCAACATTGAAACCCTCGGCATCGCCGGCTCCGCTACCATGACCCAGACCGGTGGCACACAAACTATCTCCACCCTCGAACTCGCCCACACTACAGGCTCCTCAGCTCTCTTCTCTCTCTCCGGCACAGGTTCCCTCATCGCCACCTCCATCATTCTCCGCCCCAACTCCACCTTCACTCAAACCGCTGGCTCTCTCTCCTTCCATGACGTCACCCAATCCGGCGGCTTAGCTTCCTTCCCCTCCCTCAACCTCGCCGGCACCAGCACCTACAACCTCTCCGGAGGCTCCCTTACCCTCGGCTCTCTCGTTCTTGCTGGCAATCTCTCACATCTCAACTGGACCGCCGGCACCCTCAACTTCACCCAAAATCTCGAAATCGATCCCGCTGCCTCCGCCTCCGCCTCCTCTTTCTCCATCACCCACTCCCAACAATCCCTGGCCGCAACCAATCTCCTCATCGGCACCACCACCGCAGGCTCTTTCACTCAATCCGCCGGTCTAGCCACCTTCCCTGGCGTCTACCTCGGCTACAATCCCTCCACCACCGGCTCCTATTCCCTCTCCGGCTCCGCATCTCTTAATTCCCAGCTCTCCCTCGTCGGCTATCAGGGCACCGGCTCCTTCACCCAGTCCGGCGGCACCCATACCGTCTCCAATTATCTTGAACTCGGCACTAGTTCGGGCGCAACCGGCTTCTACTCTCTTTCCAACTCCTCCGCCGTCCTCTCTACCACAAATACCTTGGTCGGTTATCAAAGTATCGGCTCCTTCACCCAGTCCGGTGGCACACACTCCGTCTCCGATAGTCTTAGTCTCGGCACAACTTTAGGCGCTACAGGCTTCTATTCTCTTTCCGGCGCCGCCGTCCTCTCTACCACCAATACCCTCGTCGGCGACAGTGACGCCGGCACCTTCCTCCAGTCCGGTGGCACACATTCCGTCTCCGATAATCTTAGTATCGGCACCACTTTAGGCGCCACAGGCTTCTATTCTCTTTCCGGCACCGCCGTCCTCTCTACCGCCAATACCCTCGTCGGCGACAGCGGCACCGGCACCTTCCTCCAATCCGGCGGCACACATTCCGTCTCCAGCCACCTCGAACTCGGAGGCCAATCCGGCTTCTACTCCCTCTCCGGCACCGGCTCCCTCTCCACTCACGAACTCGATGACGGTTATGACGGCCCCGGCTCCTTCTCTCAGTCCGGAGGCACACACTCCGTCTCATCCCTGCTCACAATCGGCTATTACCCCGGCTCCAATAGCTCGTACTCCCTCTCCGGCGGAACCCTCACTAACGCCGGCGCCACCATCGTCTCCTTCGACGATAATTATTCCACTTTCACCCAGTCCGGCAATTCCACCCACACTACCGCAGACCTCGTTCTCGCCGACGGCTCGCCCAACGCTCACGGAACCTATCTCCTCCAAAGCGGCTCCCTCTCCGCCGGCTCCGAGGAAATCGGCCAAGACGGCACCGCCACCTTCACCCATACCGCCGGCTCTAACTCCGTCACCACCGATCTCTCTATCGCCCAAAACGCCTCGGCCACCGGCTCTTATTTCCTCTCCGGTGGCTCCCTCACGGTCGCCCATAACCTCTTCGTCGGCGGCGACCCCACCGGACCCGGCGGCTCTGGAACTCTAGTCATCTCTTCCACCGCCTCAGCCTCCGTCGCCGGCACCCTCACCGTCTACAATACCCCAGGCACCCTCTTCCGCATGACCGGTGGCTCACTCACCATCAACTCACTCGTTCTCAACTCCCATCCCGAAAATTTCTCCTTCACCGGCGGCAACCTCACCATCAACAGCGGCTACACCGTCAATTCCAACTTCGCCGTCGGCGGCGTTCTTACCCTTTCCGCAGACGCCACCCTCTCTTCCCCCAGCCCCGTCACCAACAACGCCACCATCATCCTCTCCGGCGGAACCCTCGCCGGCTCCGGTACTCTCCTCAACCAAGGTCTCATCGCCGGCTCCGGCACGATCTCCAGCTCATTGCTTAACCCCGCTAACGGCACCATCCTCGTCCCCGCCTCCTCTACACTCACCATCACCAAAGGCATCTACCTTCAAAGCGTCGGCACCATCACACTCAACGGCGGCACCCTCAACAACGGCTCCCAAAACCTCACCAACAACGGCGTCATCCAAGGTCACGGCGCCCTCGCCGCCACCCCCAACCTCATCAACAACAGCTCCATCTCCATCACCGGCGGCGCACTCACCTTCGCAGGCTCACTCACCGGCATCGGCTCCCTCTATATCGACCCTTCCTCCTCCTTCTCCTCCCAATCCGGCATCTCCCAATCCCTCCTCAACCTCGCCGGCTCCCTC
Source organism: Tepidisphaeraceae bacterium (assembly GCA_035656825.1). GTDB lineage: Bacteria > Planctomycetota > Phycisphaerae > Tepidisphaerales > Tepidisphaeraceae > DASRRR01. The sequence continues at coordinate 26,087 of DASRRR010000153.1, forward strand.
ACCCTCACCGGCTCCCCCTCCTCCATCAACACCATCTCCTTAACCGGCTCTCTCGACCTCACCGGCCAGCCTCTCACCACCTCCACCCCCCTCGACACCCTCCGCCAATACCTCTACACCGGCCAACTCTTCTCCTCCTCCTCAAATTCCTTCCGCACCCTCGCCTACTCCACCGCCGGCGTCGTCCAACTCGCCCACTTCGGCGACACCAACCTCGACGGCCAAGTCAACGCCGACGACTACGCCATCCTCGACAAAAACTTCGCCAAACACCTGACGGACCCCCATTGGCAGGACGGCGACTTCAACTACGACGGCATCATCTCCTCCGCTGACTACCTGATCATCGACCGCGCCTATCTTCTACAGTCCACCCCTCCATCCCCCACCTTCCTCGCCCAGCGCGAATCCCAATTCGGCCAAGCCTACGTCCAACAACTCCTCTCCACCCTCCCAGAACCCTCCCTCCTAACCGCTTGCGGCTTAGCCCTCCCCCTCCTCCGCACCCGCCGCCGTTCCCCCCTAGTCATTAGTCATTAGTCATTCCCCCTCACTCCTTCCCCAACCCCGCCAACCGCGCCTTAGCATCCCCGAGCCCCGGCTCCGCCTCCAGCGCCTTCTTATACTCCATCCGCGCCTGCGCCTTATCCCCGCGCTGCTCATACACGCTCCCCAAATTGTAATGCACCTCTCCCGGCGTCAGCACCGTCTGCCACTGCGCTATCGCCGAATCAAACTTCCCCTCCCGCGCCAGCATCAACCCATAATTCACCCGGCAAGGCCGATTCTTCGCATCCCGCGCAATCCCCATCTTATACGCCCCTTCCGCCCCCCCATCATCCCCCGACAACTGATACGTAAACCCGAGATCGCTATACCCCGACGCAGAATCCCCCGTCGCCTTGATATACCCCTTCCACGCCTCCTCCGCCGCCGGCCACTGTTTCGTCCGCGTATACAACACTCCCAGCCGATACAACGCCCCCGCATGGTCCGGCTTCAATTTCACCGCCGCCTGATATTGCGTGATCGCCTGTCCGATATTCTCCTGACTCTCCGCAAACTGCCCCGCCGCGAAATGCGTCTCCGCCGTTACCTTAGGCTCTTTCCCCGTTTCAAATCCCCCCC
>DASRRR010000154.1:0-37792 GCA_035656825.1 Tepidisphaeraceae bacterium
GCACCGACTTCTCAACGGTGAGTGTCCAGAAGGTTGCCCGGGTGGCAACGAAGCTGAATAATCGACCCAGAAAATGTCTGAGGTACAAAACCCCCGCCGAAGTCCTCGGCCCTGTGTTGCGCTTCTAATTTGAATTCACCGCGGAGAAAAGGGGACGGGAGTCAAATCGACTAACAAGCGATCTCATGCCAGATAAGAAAAGGTGCCAAGAACCTAAATGGAACGGTAAAAATGAAATGCCGAAACTGCTGCAAACGTTGGAGCTGTCGAATCGAAGGTTACCCCGGCGGCGTCTCACCTCCGGGCCTGTGGCTCATGCTATTCGGCTTCGGTGCGATGGCCGCCGTCTCATTCTATTGCCTCTCCCACCACGTCCGCTGGCTTTGGGGCTGGTCATGGATCGCTGCGTGGGCGGCATTTGCCGCTTTGGTCAAAACCGCTCAATCATGGATCGACTGCCGTCGACACGGCGGCCATTGTCCACAATGCCGCACAAAAAACACGGTCTGCCCTTGGTCCCTTTAACCCCGGCAGGGGGGCAGAAAAGAGGGCCGAGACAAATCGATAAGGCGAAGAAAAGGTGGCGAAGAAGCCGCTTTGCAATCGATTAGTCTTTCATGTCCCCGTATTTCCCGGCCTCCTTCACTGTAGAATGCCGCTATGATCTCGCGCCTGCTCCCCATCTTCCTCTTATTTCTCCTCCCCGCCTGCGCCCCAGCCCCGCGCGCCCCTCAGCCGACTCCCGCAAACTCGGCCGTCCATCCCGCCCCGACGTCACCCGCACCGACCTTCTCGGAGGTCCATGTTCGCCACATCCTCATCGCGACCGTCCGTTATGACCCCGCCTCCTCTACTTTCAAACCGTTCCGCACGGACGCCCAGGCCAAGACTCGCGCCACCGCCCTCTACGCCTTCATCGTCGACGGCCACCATGACTTCGGCGCCGTCGCTGCCGCCGAATCCGACGACGCTGGCACCCGCCCGCGCCACGGCGACCTCGGTTTCTTCCGCCGCGGCGTAATGGTCCACGAATTCGAAGACGCCGCCTTCTCCCTCCCCATCGGCCAAGTCTCCCAGCCTGTCAAAACCCCCTTCGGCTACCACCTCATCCAAGTCCTCGAACGCCGCTAAATAGGTGGGTCAGTAGAAGGAAGGGGACGGGGAGAAGAAAACGCGCATCCTACGACGCCGCCCCCACCGCTCGCCTCCGAACCAACCGGACATTTCTGATTAGGTAAGGAATAGGTGAACCTTCAACACCTCCGAAATTCAAAGGTGACATCCACCTTTTCAGTCCGGGATCCAAGTGGACCCTAGGCGAATCCATCATAAGCAAGGCGTCCAAGCCCGCGCCCACGACCCACGCCCCAATCCCCCGCGAGAAGAAAAGGGGCCATCTCTGATTTCTCCATCCGATTTTACTTGACAAAATGTTAGGCAAATGATATTATCCCACCGAACGCATCGCCAAAAACGATAGCGTGTTCTTTCAAAAGTGAATACGTCTCCCTCGCAGCCCTTCGCCCTTCGCCCTTCGCCCTTCGCCCTTCGCCCATCTTGCCCAAAACATCACACCACGTCACTACGCATCACACTTTCTCCGCCACCGCGCAAAGAACCTATCACCCAATATCCTGAACCCGCCTCAATCCGCTCAATGGGTCAAAATAGGGTCATTTCCGGGTCGAAACAGGTCGTTTTAGGTCGATTCTGGGTCGCTTTTTTCACCTCTCTAAATTGGATATATAGCATTAACAACCACTTACCCCTCTTCTCCTCCCCATTTTTCTCTCAACAAGCCACCCTTCACCCTCCCCCAACAACATTTGACATCTCCCCCCCCAATTCCTACCCTTTTCCCCGTTGTAACTCTGTATCCGGAAGGGAAAAAATGCATATGTTCCGCACCATCACCCGTTGCCTATTGCTCTGCTGCGCCACCGCCTTACCCGCCTCCGCCACCGTCGTCTACTCCGACCTCGGCCCCAACAACGCCTACGACACCACCTCCTTTCAAACCCTCTCCCAGCCCTACGACTACGCCGTCTCCTTCGTCCCCACCAAGACCGTCTCACTCGCCAGCATCACCCTCCCTCTTATCGTCGTCGGCTCGCCCCAGGTCAACGCCATCACCCTCACCCTCCTCACCACCAATCCCTCCACCGGCCTCCCCGTACTCACCGCCCAGTCCCCCTCCTTCACCATCTCCAACCTCATCAATTACTCCCAAAATGACGGCAACGGTGCCCTCTACACCGTCACCCCCACCTCCCTCATCTCCCTCACCGCCGGCCAAACCTACTGGATCCTCGCCACCGCCCCCTCCGGCACCGAAGATGGCTGGTTCGACAACTACACCCGCCTCCGCGACAACTACCTCTGGACTTCCGACAACGGCGCCTCCTGGCAAAAATACACCCCCGAAAACATCTCCGGCGGCATGACCATCACCGGCTACCTCCCCGGTGACCTCAACGACGACGGCGTCATCAACTCCGACGACTTCGCCTTAATCGACCGCGGCTTCGCCAAACACCTCACCGGCTACTCCAACGGCGACCTCAACTTCGACGGCGTCGTCAACTCCCAGGACTACCTCCTCCTCGACACCGACTACCTCCACCAAGCTTCCCCCTCCGCTGCCGCCCAACTCCTCTCCGACCGCGAATCCCAATTCGGCCCCGCCTACGTCTCCTCCCTCCTCACCTCCCTCCCCGAACCCGCCACCCTCACCCTCCTCACTCTGTTCCCCCTCCTTCGCCGCCGCACCAAATAAAAAAAAGGCCCAGGCCTAAGCCTGAACCTCTGCATTTCCCCCCCTCCCTCTCTCTCCTCCTGAATTCCGCTATTTACTCCCCGCCACATCCCCTTGCAGCGCCGCCAATTCCTCACTGGTCACCACATCCGCCGGGCAAACCACTGGCGTCAAATCCGACGCCGCATGATACGTCGTCGTCTGCGGCCCCCCATACCCGATCGAAGACAACCGCACCGCCACCACTCCAAACGCCGAATGCGCCGCCTCCCCCAGCTCCCCTTCACGGGTAATCACCAGCGTCCCCGGCACAATCTCCGGCCCGCTCGTCGATACCGAATTACTTCCCCCCGCCAGCGGCCACGCAATACTCACCGTCCGAGACACTCCAGAAACCGGCGCAAGTTGAATTTGGCAAATCATACCCTTCTTTTCGGCCGAACCCCCGCCCCACCACAATAGGGACTTCCTCCCGAACCGGCGCGGGAAAGTCCTAGTACCATCGCGCCAATGGTCAGCTATACTCCCGGCACTGCTTCCCCGAAACGAAGCACCCAACTCCAAGGAGCCCGCCATGCCGCAATTCGCCATCTATGCCCATCTCAAAGCCAAGCCGGACAAGATTGCCGAGGTCGAGGCTTTCTTGAAATCCGCTCTCCCGCTGGCCGAGAAGGAGCCGGGCACCGTCACCTGGTACGCCTTTGAGGAGGATAAAGGGTCGTACGGCATCTTCGACACGTTTGAAACCGAAGCCGCCCGCCAGGCGCACCTCGACGGCCCGATCGCCAAAGCGCTCATGGCCAAAGCCTCCGAACTGCTGGCGAATCCCCCGGCGATCCACAAGATCCGCCTGCTGGCCGCCAAGATTCCCGGATAACAACGCTCATTATGCCACCGGGAAGTGTGCCGATGCTCTGCGGCGCAGCATTTATCGTTTGCGCAATGATTGTAATGGACAGCGCGCTGCGTTTCGCTTATCGTTGCTCATGGTAAGTCTATCGCCTTGAGCTTTGCCGCCTTCGGGTTCACCACCCCCTTCGCAGTGCAGCCCACCGACGCTCCTCATACCTTCTTTGCCGGAACCAAGGCCCTTTCGCACTCAGCCCCGAAAGTAAAATCAGTGGTTGAACAGGCCATTACCGGAGATTATTCCATGGCCAAGAAACTGTATGTCGGCAACCTCAGCTACGACGTCGACTCGTCGGCTCTCCAGCAAATGTTCACCTCTTACGGCACCGTTCAGTCCGCCGAGATCATCTCGGACCGCGAGACCGGCCGCTCCAAGGGTTTTGGCTTCGTCCAGCTCGGTTCGGATTCCGAAGCCGACGCCGCCATTGCCGCCCTCAACGGCCAGCAACAGAACGGCCGCGCTTTGACCGTCAATGAAGCCAAGCCCCGCGAAGACCGTCCCCGCACCGGCGGCGGCGGCCGCTCCGGCGGTGGTTACGGCGGCGGCGGCGGTGGCCGCTCCGGCGGCAGCCGCTACTAAACCAGCCCCGGTTTAGGATCAGCTAGCTTAATAATCAGAGGCCGCGCCCACCCGGGTGCGGCCTCTTGATTGATGCACTGCTTATCTCGTTACTTGCAACGCCGACCACCTCACTCCCCCTGACGACCACGCCTACTCCCGCGGCGCACCGAAAATTGGCATCTGATGCCGGCTTGCGTCATGATGCACCGGTGCGCCGATAGAGGATGCGATCGATGAACCCGGACACGTTGCAGAGCTTGAAGAAGATTCTCTCAGCCGACGGCGTGCGAGCGGCTCTGGTCTATCTCAACGGCCTTACTCCGCACCGGTTCACCGCTCTTTACCGCTTCGACGACCAAACCCTGCGTAACGCTTACTTCTTCGACCGTGACCAGCCGGAGATAGAGTCCTGTCCGGACATCCCGGTGCTCGCGTCCTACTGCGTTTTTGTGCGCGGCAGCGGCCAGACGTTCATGACGCCGGATTCCCTGGCCGACGAGCGCGTCGCCGGGCACCCTAAGCGGCTGGTGGTGCGTTCCTACTGTGGTGTGCCCCTGGTCGACGAACAGGGCCGGGTTTTCGGGACGATCTGCCACTTCGACTACGGGCCAATTCCGATTTCCGATGTAAATGTCGACCTGATGGAATCGCTCGCCCCGCTGCTGATGGCCGAAGCGCGATAGCGCCGCAGATGGCCTCTTTTCTGAAGCGACACCTCTCTCGGTGGTTTAAATCTTTTTGGGTGGATATCCGCTGCATGTCCACTGGTGAAGGGCTCTCCCGTCTGGAAGACAGCGAAGCGGTAACGCCTCTGTCGTCTCAGCGCAGATATTATCACGCACGATCACGGGCAATCAATTACGGTTATGGGTTGGCCATTGTGGTTTGCTCCGTCGCGGCACTCGCTGCATGGATCACATTTCTGCTGCTAATCTCTTGGGGATGGTGGAAATTATGCCTATGGATGCTTCGACCGTGGTTGAGGAAGGCATCCGCACCGTAGATTTCAATTCAATTTTGAGTTTGACAACCGCTGGTTTGATGTGATATTGAAGAAGCAATGACGAACTTCGCCACGGGTTTTGGTTACTGGTTTAACGGATATTCTTATCCGGCCGGCCAAACCGTGTCTTGAAGCTCGTCACCAGCAGAAGAAATGACAAAGCCTCAGGACGCGGTCCTGGGGCTTCTTTGTTTTGGTGAGGCAGTCATGCGTCAATACACATACGCGTTTACCGGAGGTTGGTCATGGTGGTCGTAATGAAAGCAGGTGCGTCGCAGGCTCAGGTCGATCAAGTCGTCAAACTGGTGCGCGAAATGGGACTTAAAGAAAACGTCATCGTCGGAACCGAACGAACCGTCATCGCCTGTATCGGCGACGACCGCAGCAAAGACCGCGGGCGCGTGGAGACGGTGCCGGGCGTGGAGAAGGTCGTGCCGATCCTGGCGTCGTACAAGATGGCTTCCAGTGAGATGAAAAAAGAGCGCACGGTCATCCCGCTCGGCGGGACGCTGGGCGGAAAAGTCGGCGGCAAGAAAATCGCCGTCATCGCCGGCCCGTGCAGCGTGGAGGACAAGGGGCATCTGCTGGAGATCGCGCATGCGGTCAAAGAAGCGGGGGCGGTGGGGCTGCGCGGCGGAGCGTTCAAGCCGCGGACGTCTCCTTATGCGTTTCAGGGATTGGCCGAGGAGGGGCTGAAATATCTGGCCGAGGCGCGGGAGAAGACCGGGCTGGCGATCGTGACGGAAGTCATGAGCATCGATCAGATTCCGCTGTGTGTTGATTATGCGGATGTGCTGCAAGTCGGGGCGCGGAATATGCAGAATTTTAATCTGCTTTCGAAGCTGGGGGAAGTGCGCAAGCCGGTGCTGCTCAAGCGGGGTATGAGTGCGACGCTCGAAGAATTCCTGCTGGCGGCGGAGTACATCCTGGCGGGGGGGAATTCGCAGGTGATGTTGTGCGAGCGCGGGATTCGCACGTTTGAGTCGGATTATGTGCGGAATACGCTGCCGCTGGCGATTGTACCGGAGTTGCAGAAGCGGTCGCATCTGCCGGTGGTGGTGGATCCGAGTCATGGGACGGGGAAGAGTCATCTGGTGGAACCGATGTGCCGGGCGGCGGTGGCGTGCGGGTGTGATGGGTTGATTCTGGAAGTTCACAACGACCCGGCCCACGCGATGACGGATGGGGCGCAATCGCTCGATCCCAAGCAGTTCGAAGTGATGATGAAGAATATCCGGCGCATCGCGCTGGCAGTGGATCGAGAGGTGTAAGCGATGACGCCGCCGAAGAACAATGGGCTATTGCTGGACGTGCCGGATCGGCTGACGACCGAGCGGCTGGAACTGCGCGTGCCGGAGCCCGGGGAGGGGGCGCTGGCGAATGCGGCGGTGGTGGAATCGATCGCCGAAGTAGGGCGGTGGATGCCCTGGGCGCGTCCGACGCCAACCGTCGAACAGACGGAGACATGGGTGCGTCAATCGCATGCCAAATACATCCTGCGTCAGGAGATCCCGTATTATATTTTTCTCCGGGAGACGGAGGAATTTGTCGGTGTCATCACCCTGTTTGAGATCAACTACGCGGTGCCGCGGGCGGAGATCGGGTATTGGCAGCGGACGCGCCACACCGGCAAGGGATACATGCAGGAGGCGGTCGCAGCGGTGGTCCGGGTCGGATTTGAAACGCTGTCTATGGAGAGGCTGGAGATTCGCTGTATTGCTGGAAATCTTCGCAGCGCCCGTGTGGCGCAGCGAGCTGGGTTTCGTCTGGATGGAACGCTGCGGAATTATGTGCGAAACAATGAGGGCGCTGCCTGCGATTACGAAGTGTATGGGCTGTTGCGCCGGGAATATAAGGGGGTGTAAAAGTTGGTGGGGATTTATAGCCGACGCGGAGGCGGCGTTGGATTATAATGCAGGGAAGTTTTGGAAAAGGAATCGCGCATGGGCCTGTTCAAAAGCAAGGAAGAGCGGCGGATTGATCGCGAGATGCGCATCCGGCAGGGGGTGCGGTCGATTGAGAAATCGGTGCGCCAGCAGGAGAAGTTCGCCAATGATTTTATCAAGAACGCCCAGCATGCGCGGCGGATTGGGGACGAACAGCAGTATCAATTCATTCGATCGTCGCTGAAAAAGACGGCGGCGGTGAAAAAGATGCTGGAGCGGCAGTTGTTGTCGATCAAGAATGCCATGCTGATCCAGCAGCAGGCGGCGGCGAGCCAGCAGTTTGCCGAGTCGATGGCGCTGATGGCGGGGGAGATCGGGCGCACGTTCGGGGAGATGGATCTGACCAAGACGCAGGCGCAGTGGGAGAAGGCCGTCGCGCAGGCGGGGTCGGTCGAGGAGCGCATGGAGGTTTTCCTGGATTCGATGGAGCAGTCGGCGTTGTCCGGATCGTCGGGCGTCAGTGCGAAAGAAGAATTGGTGACGGATGCCGAGATTGACCGGATGATCGAGGCGGATGTGCTGGCGTCGGAGAAGCAGGAACTCGGGAAACTGGATGAGCTGGAAAGTGAAATCGCCAAGGAACTCGGGGCCAGGAAGCAGAAGGATTAATTTGTATGGGCAAGCGACGTCAGGGCCAGGAAGATCAGGAGATCGCCAATGCGGTGGCTATTGCGGATTCATTGCGGGCGGCGGCGCTGATGCTGACGGTGCTCAGCGCGGATTTGGGAGATTTTGAAGCGTTCATGGAGCAGGGGATGCTCAAGCATGCGTGGGAAGAATTGCGCGATGCAGCAGGAGAGCATGGGGTGCCATTCGCGTTCTGGACCGAAATGTCCAAGGCGGCTGATCTGATGGGGGCGCCGTTTTGAGCGGGTTTTTCAGGTGAATGTCCAATCGGGTTCGTCGGCGGAATTAAAATAGACGGTTGGGACGGGGATATTGTGAAGTCGCAGGTAGGTGCAGAGCTGGGCGCGGTGGTGGATCAGGTGATTGAGGCACCAGATGCGGAGGATGGTGACGCGCGGGGCGGAGTGGAGAATTTGCGGGCCGGAACGGAGGCTCCATGATTGGGCAAGGGAAGCATCGGTGGCGGCGGCTAGGGCGGCTTTGACGGCGGCGGCGTTTTGGTCGAAGGTTTTTAAAACGTCATTGAGGTCGGTGGGCTCGTTGCGCATCGCGGGAGGGGAGGCCATGTCAAAGCCGTCGCGATTGAGGGTATCGAGCATCCATTGCAGGAGGTTGGCGACGTGCATGGCCAGCCGGCCGAGGGGCATGGATTTTTCGTGGGGTTTCCAGGAGAAATGGTTTTCCGGGAGGCGTTCCAAGACGCGGCGAGTGACGGCGATTTCGCGGTCGAGATCGGAGAAGGCGAGATCTTTTAGAGATGAGGGTGACATGCAAGCTCCTGTGTGAAGATGAAGTTATTCGGCGTTAGCGGTGGAGGCGAAGCTCAGGAGTTGTTTCAGGGATGTCCGCACGGCGGTCAGGGGATGAAGGGGTCTCGCATGCGGATGACAGACGTGGGACAACAAGCTCTGTCTTCTTTGCAGTGGGAATCGAATCGGGTCCTGTTTGAATTTTCCATCCTTTTGGTTGCCTTCTGGATTTTTTGGGTTCATGCAGTGTTTGGCTATTTGTCTGTATGAGATACTCCAAGATGCTGCATCTCTTGCGTCGCTGCGTTAATTTCCATGGCCTCGGTAGTCAAATCCACGTTTGGGTATTGCACAAAACCATTCGAATCCGCATCCGGATGGCCTGGCTCATATCGCTTCAAGAATGGCGACGGATCATTGACCACAGAATAAGTTGCAGAGTTCGAATGCCACTGAACTATCTTACGGCGATATGGATTGTTTTTGCCATCACTGTCGCGCGTCGTATTGATATTGATAATGTTTTCGAAGGCGACCTCAACTCGCTTTTGCTCAAAAGCCCACTTTGGCGACACATTTTCCGTAGGATGACCATGCCCGCAGCAACCTATGGTGATCGTGGAGAAGGCGGCGACGATGATGAGTATTTGTTTAGGGCACATAACGAAGAGGACTGATGCAGAGTGCGCCCAATGGCCAGTAATAGCACGAAGCAGCCAGTCGCAGACTGCATGAAATCTGTTGAAATGAGCCAGCGTGGCTATGTGGATTGTATCGAATGCATTTGAACATGTCTCGCACGGAAAACGTGACATCCTACTGAGGCGAAACGATTCCTGATCATCCTGGCATCAAGCCGAATAGAACTCAGTGGTAGGTCTACATTCTTCGAGCCAATGGAGAGGATTGAATGATTCAATCTTTTTCTCCGATCGCGCTGGCGGTCGCATGGGTCTCTATATGGGAGATGGAGAGGTGCCAGCGGGCGATGCCGAGGGCTGAGGCGACGCGGGCGCATTCGTCGGTGAGGTGGACGCGGGGTTGGCCGGAGGGGTCGCGGAGGACTTCGATGTCGGTCCAGGCGATGCCGCCGCGCCAGCCGGTGCCGAGGACTTTTAATACGGCTTCTTTGGCGGCGAAGCGGCCGGCGAGGTGTTCGTAGTAGCGTTTGGGGTTGCGGGAAGCGTAATCGCGTTCGGATGGGGTGAAGACGCGGGTGAGGAAGTGGTCGCCGTGGCGCTCGACGAGTTCGCGGATGCGGCGGGTTTCGACGATGTCGATGCCGTGGCCTAGGATGGGCATGACGCGATGGTAATCGCGAATGACGAATGACGAAATCCGAATGACTAAAAAAACACGGCTTACAAAGCCGTGCCACGGGGGTTCAGTGGAGGAGTTGGCGATTTTCCAAGGCGTCCAGGATTGGTTTGCCGTCGGTTTTGTAGTGGACGGGGATGTTCAGGAGGTAGCAGGCGGTGGAGAAGGTGTCGTAGGTATTGATGTCGAGATCGGGGAGGCTGGTGAGGTCGAAGTTTTTGCGGATGCCCGGGCCGGAGAGGATCCAGGGGATGTGGCGGGAGCGCGGGTCGTCGGCGCCGTGGGTGCGGCCGGCGCCGCCGTGGTCGGCGGTGAGGATGATCGCCAAGTGGTCGCGATAAGTGGGGTCGAGGGATTTGAGGATTTGGCCGATGGAGGAGTCGATGCTTTCGAAGGCCAGCATTTGCGCGGGGGAGCCCCAACCGAAGGCGTGGCCGGCGACATCGCTGGAGGCGAAGTGCAGCAGGACGACGTCGGGATGATGTTTGCTGAAGATGGAGTTTGCTTCTGAAACCAGAGTGGCGTCGGAGGCGGTGCTGGCTTTGGTGGATTGTTTTTCCATCGGCAATGCGGCAAGGGCTTCGGCATCCTGAATGCCGGGGAGGTAGGTCCAGTCGAGTGCGCCGGGTTTTTGAAAGATGTCGAATTTGGCTTTGCCGGAGATGAGCGCAGTGGTGTAGCCAGATTTGTGGGCGAGTTCGAAGAGGGTGGGGACTTTGGGATAGTAGGGTTTAGAGAACGGGAGGTCTTCGTTCCAGTGGATGCCGTGATGGACGGGGGTTGCGCCGGTCATCATGGAGACATGGGAAGGGAGCGTGAGCGCGACGGCGGTGGTTTTGGCCCAGAAGGAGTAGGAGCCATTGGCCATCATGGCGCGGATGGTCGGGCAGTTGGCGCGGAGCAGGAGGTCCGGGCGGCCGCCGTCGATGGAGATGACGAGGATGTGTTCGATCGCGGGGATGGGGCGCGTGGCCGGGCGGGATTTGGCGGGTTCAGTGGTCTGTGCGAGCAGTGATGAGCAAAAAGCGAGAAGGATCGTGATGAATATCCGGGGGTGCAACATAGGGGGGAGGTTGTACTGATGGGGTGAACGCGCGGCAAGCCGTGTTTGGCTAAGATTGTGCGAAGTTGTCTTGAGACTGCCTGACAATGTATGGCGAAGGACTTATCATCTGCGCACATGCGTGAAAAGATCATTCGCGACCCGGTTCATGACATTATTGCGTTTCGCACGGATCGGCCGTTGGAACGGCTGCTGTTTTCTCTATTGAATGCGGGGGAGTTTCAACGCCTGCGCAGGATTCGGCAGCTTGGGATGGCGAGCCTGGCGTATCCGGGGGCGGATCATTCACGCTATTCGCATTCGCTGGGGGTGATGGAGACGGCGCGGAAAATCCTGCATCGGCTGGCGGAGTTTCATACGATTGATAAAGAGGCATGGACGCTGTGTCTGGTGTCGGCGCTGTTGCATGATCTGGGACATGGGCCTTTTTCGCATGTGTTTGAGCGGGTGACGGATGTGCATCATGAGGCGCTGACCCAGCGCGTGATCAATGATCCTGAGTCGGAGGTGCATCAGATTCTGTCAGCATTTGATCCGTCGCTGCCGGCGCGGATTGTCGGGTGCATCGGCTGCGAGGAAGGGCGGACATTTGTCTCGGATATTTTGTGCTCGCAATTGGATGCGGACCGGTTTGATTATCTGCTGCGCGATAATCTGATGACGGGGTCGGGGTATGGGTCGTTTGATTTGCGGTGGGTCTTGCAGGGGCTGACGATTGATGAGCCGACGAATCGGTTGGCGGTGTCAATCAAGGGGATATCGGCGGTTGAAGGGTATTTGCAGTCGCGGTTTCATATGTATCGCAATGTTTATTTTCATAAGGTCGTGCGCAGTGCCGAGGGGATGGTGAAGCTGGCGCTGCAGCGGGCGAAGCGGCTGGCGGTGCAGGGGAGGCTGGATTGGCCGCCGCATGGGCAGTATGTGCAGAAGGCGCTGCTGGGCCAGCAACTGACGATGGATGAATTTCGCAATCTCGATGACATCGCGGTGCTGGACTGTTTCAAAATCTGGTCGAAAAATCCGGATGCGATCTTGGCTCGGCTGTGCAATGGCTTGTTGTTTAGGCGGTTGTTTAAGTCAATCGATTTGACGCGGATTTCCGACGATCCGGCGCGGATTCCGCATATTTTGGCGGAGGTGGAAGGTGCGATCACGGCGGCGGGGGGCGAGCCGGCGTATGAGATGTTTTATGACTCGCCGAGCGATACGCCTTATGAGGCGTATGATCCGACGGATCCGTCCAGTGCGAAGGAGATCATGATTCGCACGGCAGATGGTGATTTAAGGGAGTTCGCGGCGCTGTCGCCATTAGTGCAGGCGCTGAATCGGCAGATGGCGTTTCAGCGGCTGCATTTTTCGGAGGAATATCGGCCGGCGGTTTTGAAAGCGGTAGGGGGTTAATCGGGGAGGGGTTTGCCTTTGGTTTCCGGGGCGAGCCAGATGAGGATCATGCCAGCGATGTAGATGAGGGAGACGTAGGAGCCCATTTCGCCGAAGTCTTTGCCGAAGCGGGCGCCGGTGATGGCACCGAAGCCGGCGGCGATGCGGCCGAAGTTGAAGGCGACGCCTTGGGCAGTGGCGCGAACGCGCGTGGGGAAGAGTTCGGGGAGGTAGAGCGGGAGCCAGCCGTAGAAGGCGGCGGTGATGCCGCCGACGATGAAAGCCATGATCAGAAAGCCGGTGGTGTAGTCGGTGAAGTAGCGGAAGAGGACCTGGCAGGAGATGAGTGAGCCGAGGCAGAGCAGGAAATAAGCAATTCGGCGGTTGAAGATGGCGGCAATGAAGGGGGCGACCATGCAGCCGATGATCGCGCCTAGGCCGATCATCATGCCGGAGAACCCGATCGCGGTGGCGGTGTGACTTTTCATCCCGCCTGCCCAGGGGGCGATATTTTGGACCGCGCCCCAGGTGCCCAGGAGCGAGACGGATGCGAAGGAAATGGCCAGGAGGGTGATCACGGCCAGACGTGGATTGCCGAAGAGTTCAAGCATGGGACGGGAGCGGGCGATTTTCTGCGACTCTTTCCATTTATGAGATTCCGGGACGAAGAGCTGGATGATGAAAGTTAGGAGTGCTGGTGCTGCGCCGGCTAGGACGATGAGCCGCCAGTTGGACTGATCGATGCGAATTTTCGCTCCGACGGCGCTGATTAAGACGAACCCGACGTTGGAGGCGGCGCCGATCAGGCCGGCGAGCACGGGACGGTGCTTGGCGTCCCAGACTTCCATGACCAAAGCGACCCCGAGAGCCCACTCGCCGCCCATGCCGATGGCGGCGACAAAGCGGAGGGTGGCGAGTTGAGAGGGAGATTGGACGAAGTAGAGTAATCCCGTGAAAATGGAGTAGATGACGATGGAGATGGACATGGCTTTGACGCGGCCGATGCGGTCGCCGAGGTAGCCGAAGAGGAGTCCGCCGACGGCAGCACCCCAGAGGAACATGGCGGCGATGAATTGATTCCACCAGGCCATATGCGGGAGATCGCCGGATTGAGTCAGGAGTTGCGTGAGAGCGGGGCGGGAGATTTGCGGGAAGATGCCCATTTCCAGGCCGTCAAACATCCAGCCGAGGAATGCGGCCAGGAGAACGAGCCATTTGGCCGAGCTACTGATGTGAAATGAGTTGTCGGCATAGTCGAGAGTGGGTTGGGTTTGGTTGGTCATGCTGCGCGGCTCCCGGAATTATTTGACGATCGTGATTTTGGGCGGATCGGCGAAGTCGGCATAGTCGCCGGCGAGCTGTTCCTGTGAGAGATTCGGATGCGTGGAGGCATCCAGAATCGTGATGCGATATTTGAAATGCAGAGGCTCATCTTGCTTGAGCATGCCATTGAACCACGCGCCGAATCGGCCATAGGGGCGTGTTGAGTATGAAGTCGGCGTGGGATTCGACGGAGCATTCATGTGGAGGACTGTATAAGGATGGCCTTGGATCGTGAAGTTGCAGGCGACCCACGGGCAGTCGAGATATTCGTCAGCCTGACCAGGCTTGGCGGTAGGTGGGAGCATGTAGGTCGCGCCGCCCGCGGTGATTTTAGCCCCGGGTGATTTGGCGTCGGCGACTTCCTGGGCGGCGCGGAAATGAAAACCGGCGTGCTGGGCGTTGCCGGTGAGCTTGATGTCGCCGGCAAGGCTTTGCATCGTGATGTCGAAGTCTAGGACGATGGCATCCTTGGCGACGTAATAGGTCGTGACGTCGCGCGTATCGCGGATTACAGCGCGGTTGTCTTTGTCGATCCAGTCGACCAGTGAGATGGTGCGGGCAGCGACTGGGCCTGAGGATTCCAAGCCATAGACGTAATCAACATGCTGCTGATGCACATCGGTGCAGGCCCAGAAGTTGCCGAATTGGGTGGTGAAGCCGAGGAAGATGCCGCGATGGTGCGGATAAAGACCGCCCGGCGGCCCTTTGGTGATGAAGCCTTCATCATGAAAGCCGTAGATGTGATGGAACGGCTTGGAGGTGTTGAAAAAATCAGCGGGATCGAATTTGTTGACGTAGCGATAAACAGGTTGCTTGCCATAAAAGAGATCGCGGTAGCCGTCGGCGTCAATGTAGTGGAAGTATTGGGAGATGTCGTACGGCGTGCTATTGATGGCGAGGGTGTAAGTGCGCGGATGGCCAGGGTCGAGATGGGGTTGGACCCATTCGAGACGGGTGCCAAGGTTGTTGCCGAAAGAATCCAGAAGCTGGTCGGCTTGTGCCTGAATGGTTTCGCCGTCGGTCGATTTGAGCGAGGCAAGAAATCGGGTAACCGGAATGTGGAGGCCGGGGAGAGTAAGATTCATCGGTGTATCATGGCGCTCCGTTTGGCCAGGATCGACCGAAAGACGGATGGCCGAGGATTGCGCAAATGCCATCGAGCAGGCGAATGAAAGGGTGGCAGCAGTGATGGCAAATGTTCGCATCCGTTTTCCTCAAGTGGTGCGCGAGCGAAGGTGGACTGTAAGGCCAGCGCGTTTCTTGTACCATGTTGGGATCGGTTTGTTTACCCCCGAGCAGGCAATGGATTTGAGGACATTCTTCCATGAAGCGAAGCAGCGCAGCAGTGGCGATGACGGTGATCGGATTGGCTTGTTCGATCACATTGGCGAAAAACGCAAAGAACGACAGCCCGGCCGGTGCGGCGATATTGCCCGTGCCGCATCCGGTGCCGTTATTGTCACCGGAGGATGAGGCCAAGACGTTCAATTTGCCTCCCGGATTTCACGCCGAGGTGGTCGCGTGCGAGCCGATGATTCAGCATCCGGTGCAGATCGAGTTTGATCCGGACGGCCGGCTCTGGGTCGTGGAGATGCGCGGATATATGCCCGACATTGACGGCACCGGCGAAGATAAACCCGTCGGACGGATTTCCGTATTGGAAGACACCAATGGCGACGGCCGCATGGATAAAGCCACCGTCTTTCTGGACAATCTGGTCCTCCCGCGAGCGATGGGATTGGTCGAAGGGGGTGCGCTGGTCGCCGTCCCGCCAAAAGTATTCTTCTGCCGCGATCGCGATGGAGATGGGAAAGCGGATGAGAAGGTCGAAGTGACCGCGGATTATGGGTTGGGAGGAAATCCCGAGCATCAGCCCAATGGATTGATGATGGGCTTGGATAATTGGATTTGGAACGCGGATTATTCCAAGCGGTTTCGCTATGCAGGCGGAAAGTGGATTCAGGATGTCGTGCCGGACCTTGGGCAGTGGGGGATATCGCAGGATGACTATGGGCGGCTCTTTCACAACACCAATAGTGACCAACTGCGAGCGGCATTGATCCCGCCACAGTACGCGAATCGGAATCCCTACTATCGCAGCGGCGGGGCCAACGTGCAGCTTGCCAAGGATCAGACGGTTTGGCCGTCGCACGACACGGCGGAGAATCGCGGATATTCAAAAAACTTTTTGCGACCCGACGGAACCCTTCGGGAATTTACCGCCGCCTGCGCGCCGGTGGTCTATCGCGGCGACCTGTTTCCAAAGGGATTTGAAGGGAATGTATTCCTGTGCGAACCCTCCGCGAACGTGGTCCGGCGGAATGTACTGACCGAAGCCAATGGAATGGTGTCGGCCCAAAATCCATATGAGCAGAAAGAATTTATCGCCTCGACTTATGAACGATTCCGCCCGGTGAATCTGGCGAACGGGCCGGATGGGGCATTGTACGTCGTCGATATGCATCATGGCCTGATTCAGCACACGGTGTTTGTCACGTCGTATGCCAGTGCGCAGTATCTCGGCCGCGAACTCAATAAATATTTGAACACCGGGCGTATTTTTCGAATTGTGCCCGATGGGGCCAAGCCCGGCATGAAGCCGCATCTGTCGACCGCATCGGTAGACGAATTGATCGGAGATTTATCGAATGCCAACGGCTGGTGGCGTGACACAGCCCAGCGCCTGCTCGTCGAGAAGAATGAAAAAGGAGCCGTCGCCCCGCTGAAGAAGCTGGCGACGTCGGGCGATAATGCGCTGGGCAGACTGCATGCGCTCTGGACGCTGGAGGGAATGGGTAAGCTCGATGAGCCAACGTTGACCGCAGAACTGGGTGATCATGATGCAAAAGTGCGTTCTGCTGCGATTCGCCTATGCGAACCGATGCTTGCGTCAAAAAAGCGCGACGAGATGTTGCCCAGGATATTGGCGCTAACTGGAGATAAAGACCCAGACGTCCGCCTGCAATTCGTACTGACCGTGAGCGAAGTGGGCACGCCGGGTTCGGATGAAGCACTCGCTAAAGTGCTTGCCGATGGATCAGCGAATGGCTTGGTGCGCGATGCGGCGATCACAGGATTGCATGGTCGGGAACTGGAATTTCTCGATTTCATTTTGTCTCGGCCGGAATGGGAAAAGCATTCCGATGGTCAGGCAGCGCTGATCGGAGCATTGGCGCAATGTGTTATATTGCAGGGAAATCCCAAGCGGGTCAGCGGCCTGATGGACCTCGCAGCAGCCTCAGGAGAATGGAAAACGACGGCAATTCTCGACGGTTTCCCCGCCGTGGATAAACGAAAAGGGATCGCGCATCGTGGCGTGCTCATGACCGCCGAGCCGCCAGCGATCGCGAAATTGACGGGCATGACGAAAGATCAGAAGGCGCGCATCATGGCGATCGTGCATTGGCCGGGCGAAAAGGGATATGTTCCCCCGCCGCCGGTCAAGCCGTTGACCGCCGAAGAGCAGGCGCGGTTTAACGCCGGCGTGGGAATCTACACGATGCTCTGCGGCCAGTGTCATAAGCCCGATGGATTAGGCAAAGAAGGCCTCGCCCCGCCGCTGCTGGATTCGGAATGGGCGTTGGGTTCAGAGAACCGAATGATCCACATCGTCCTCGGCGGCCTGCATGGCCCGATCACCGTGGAAGGGCGCGTTTACAATCTGGATATGCCTTCGTGGCGAATGTTGGACGATGAAAAAATCGCTGACGCACTCACTTATGTCCGCCGCGCATGGAATCACACTGCCTCCCCCATCGATCCGGCGGCGGTCAAGAAGGTGCGAGAGGAGATTGGAACACGCACTGATCCCTGGAGTGAACGCGAATTACTTCTGATTAAGTGACCGGATCTTAAAGTCAGGAATAATCTGTTTACGCAGCGCTTCAAACTTGGATGACCATTTGGGCCCGCCAAGGTCTGGACCAAATTCGATATACAGTCGCTTGAGAAGAGCTTCTGTAGGAGCCAGCCCATCGGGAGTTTTAATCAGCGCGGCGTTGGAGAAGAGAAGTTCGTAAGTGGCTTCCCAATACGGATCATTGTTCGTCGGCCCATCGGAAGAAGGAATTTGCGCCGGCCCGAGCTTTCGCCCATCCAAAAGCTGCGCTAACTCCGGCTGGGCCTCGGCGTATTTTTCCAGATCAAAATTGCACGATGCAACTCCGAGCAACACCAGCGGATCATCGCCGGCTTGATCAGTGCCCGGCACCAAGGTCTCCAGATATTCCTTGTGATTATCCGGCGAAAGCAGCGCTTGATAGCGCTCCAGCGCCGTCTGCATATCGGTTCTGCCAGCAGCAGCATCCGTTTCAAGCTGTGCCACCAGCCGATGTGCACCGGCATCAAAAACACGATAACGATAGGTAAATTTGCGAATATCCGGATCAGGATTTCTCGCGGCCCAATCGACCAGATATCCCGACAACGCCGCACGAGCCGCCGCGAGAGAACGTAAACGCTCCCCATTACCATTGCGCTTGGCGGCGTTGAAATCAGAATCAAGCTTTTGCAGCAGAGTATAAATGATCCCCGCTCCCTGACCACCCGAACGTGTGGAGAGCAGCGAAACCAGATCACTGGTTGCTTCTGTTGTCTGATTGAGATCCATGTGGGCGCTGACGCGCAGAAGTAGCGCATCCGCAACCCGGTCCGCTTGCCCGGGAGCATTGGCAAAACGTGTATCGAAATTCTTTAAAAGCTCCAGCGTGCGCCGTGGCTGCGATTCATGATGTAACGCCGTATCGGCAGCGACCAAAACCGTCTTAGCAACCAGTTCCCGATACGCCGCCTGTTGCTCGCCGGGAACCGATGGATTCTTCGATGCCGCCGTCGCTTGCGCCGTCACATCATCCACAAGTTTGTGGATATCAGCGACCATCTCGCCGCGCAATGTTCCAGTGAGCGTGCCATGATCGTTGTCGAGCTGCTGCTTGATCGCCAGCATCTCGTAAAAGTGGGCGCTGATCACCCGCGGATCATCCGCGGGGACCTGCCGAAAGTAAGAGACCGCATCGAGATATCGACCCTGCTGCTGAAGCTGTCGCGCATATTCATAAGCCAGTTCATGGCGATTAAACGGCGGCCCGATTGCAATTGGCAGTACACGTTGATACAGCGCCGAAGTGGTCTCATCAAAGCGGTTAATCTTTCGCAATTGATCCACTAGCGCCAGCGTCGTATCCATCGCCAATTTTGCGTTGGTGAGATTCGCGGGCTTGGTTGAGAGATAATCCAAAAGTGTGGTCGCAGCTTCTGAATGACGATCCAGGCGATCGAGAAGAAAACCCTCAAGAAGAAATGCCGAATCGACCAACTCATCGGAAACATTCGGCTGCCCACGGCGCTTCACCAGTTCGCGTGCAGCAGCCAACGCGCGTTCCAGCACCGCCGTATTGAGTTTTTCATCAGGCCCTTTTAATCGCTCCTGATCTCCTTCACGAACCAGCGCCGCCAGCATGATCGGATCAAGCTTTTCAATCGCCATATCCGGCGGAAGTGTCGCCAGAACCTGCGCATAAATCGTCGTGCGCAATTCCGGCCGCGCTGCGACAAGCTGCGTTAGAAGCGTCCGCGCCTGATCGCGAAGCGCCTGCTTATCAGCAGCGTTACCCGCCGCATCAGAACGCGCCATCAACAGCCGATATTCCAAAATCGACGTGGCCGCAGCCGCGCCGTTTCGCGCCGTTGTATTTTCAGCAGCGATCGCTGTATTCGACCAATCGCGCAGAGTCCCAAGTTGCTGTGCCGCATCGTCGAGATGGTTATCCAGCATCTCCGCGACCACGGTGAAATATCGCGCATCGAACTGCTGCGACAGATCCGGAGCGGGTTTAATCTCGCCATCCGGATTGTTGGCGATGGATGCCAACAGCTTTTGCGCTGCCGGATAATCCCCCTCGACCAGATGCAACTTCCCCAGCCGCAACCGAACCGCCGGCTGCACCTGGCTGTCGGGATTGTCGAACTGATCCAGATTTTCAATCGCTGTCTGCGCAAGCTGTCGGCGTTCCGGCGCAGCCGGGTCGTAGGTCAACGCCGCATAATAAGCCGCCATGTTGCGCGTATATTCCGCCGTTGTCGCCAGCGTGTCATACTTCGTATATCGCGGCGTCAGCGCCTCCTGATTCCCCGGAACGATCTGAGCCGCGATGGCATCCCGCTGCCGGCTTGCCTCTTCATCCGTTTTATCCAGCAATTTCAGAACCGTCTCCGCCGTCGGCCTCAGTGACAATTGCAGCGCCGCGCTCGGTCCCCAATATTCCAATGTATTAGCATCCCGCTCGATGCTGCCGCGGATCAGCACCGTCGCGATCTGCAGAAAAAATCGTGGATCATGCAGCGCCGCGATGGTTGCATCGATGTTGGCGTTAATCGCCACGACGGCGTCAATTCGCTGCTTATTTGTCGGTGGGGTCGCTGCACTTAAAGTGTGCATCGCATCCACCACCGCACGCACCGCTGCCCGTTGGTCCGCCGGCAGATTCCGCACTTCAAGATACCGATCCAGCAGGGGGGTCAATTCGCGATTGGTCAGTTCGGAAATCAGTGCGTCATCATCCAGCGCATCCAGTCCGCGCGTGGTGGGAGCCGTCTGGGCCAAGGTTGCGATGGCGGTGGTCGCAAGCGCGAGAATGGAGAGGCGCATCTGCGGTGCGTTAATCATGGGCCGTTGCGAAAGCGACTTTTTCAAACTTGGCGTTCAACGCCGATTCATACACTTTGATCAGGTGATCATATTGCACATTTTTAGCCGGGATGATAATCACCTGAATCTTATTGGTCGCCGTGCCGGCGTGGTTAAATTGGTCACGCATGTTCTCAAGCTGTAGGGTCAGTGTCGCCGCATCCGACGCGCGAATCACCCCCGCCGTCGCGCGAAATCCATCCCCAACCGGATCCACGCGAATCTCCAGCGGCTCATCCGGCACCCACCCCGGCGGTGGTGGAGCATTCGACAACCCCTTCTGCGCCAGCGGCAGATTGCTCGTCAAAAAATGTTCCGCCCCCCCAAAGCTCCCGGCCAGCATCAAAAAAATCAGGATGACCATCACAATATCGACCAGCGGCGTCATATTCGGACCCGACTCGTAATGAACGTTACGCGCGATATTCAATTTCACGGTCGCACCTCTTCCATGCGAACTTCGGTGCTGAAATTGACATTCTTCACTGCCGCCTGGGCGCATGCCTGCAAAATCGGCTCGAGATAACTGTATGGCATCGACTTCGGAGCGCGGAGAATGACTTTAAAATCCCGGTTCCGCTCGCGAAACGCCTTCAATGTTTCCATCAGCGGCTGATTCCCGCGTCCATCCGAGATCGGCAGCTCATGCATCTCTCCGCCGATCAGCGCCATCACCTGCGGCTGCGGAAGATTTTCATAATGAACATTCAGCGTCAGCGTGTTGCCGAGGTCTTCGATTTTCACGCCGGTGAGCGTCGATGGCAGGGTCATTGCCTCAGCCCCCGTCGAGATGCCGATACGCGCAACCAGCATGAAGAAGACGATCAAGACCATCACCACGTCAATCAGCGGCGTGACATTCACGCTGGCTTCAGAGTAGCGCGGGATAGGTCGATATCGACGTCGTCGGCGGCGCATGGTGCGTGATCCTCACGGTTGAGCAGGAACGGCCGGCGCATGACGTCCCGCCGGTGGCGCCGAAACCGCCGGCGGATGCCGCAATATCGGCTCCGGACGCAGCATCATCACAAGCTCCTCGGCAAGAATCCCCGTCCGATTCGTCAGCCGATCCACCATCGTTCGCAACACCCCAAACGCCGCCAGGCACGGCACCGCCAGCAATAGCCCGAGCATGGTATGCGCCAGTGCCTTGGAAATACCGCCGGCCAGCTGTGCCGGATTCGCCTGCCCGCCGGCCGCGTTCATCGCCTGAAAAGCTTCGATCATCCCCAGCACGGTCCCGAGCAAACCGAGCAGCGGGCCAAGATTGCCGATGATGTTGAGATATTCAATGCGCCGAAATGATTCCGCCGTCTGCTCGCTGACGGCAGTTTCCATCGCATCGCGCATGCGTTCCGAATCGGGATACCGCCGAATCGCCGGCGAGATCGCTTTGGCGATAAATGATTCATCTGTTGCGGTGAACGACGCAAGCTCTTCCAGATTTCGGCTCTCGATCAATCCGCGAATACGGTTGACCGTCGCCGCCGGCATATAAATTTCCTGCCGATTCCGCATGAACCCATGAATGATCAACGCCATCCCCGTGACGGACAATATCGCAATGATGACAAAGACAAAATCCAGATTGTCCATCACCAGCGCAAACGGATTATGCGACTCGGCAACCATCGTCGGCCCGGTCGTCGGACCAGCGGCAAACAGCGGATGAACGATGACGGCGCAAATCACCAGCAGCCCGGTGAGCAGCATCAGACGCAACTTCGACGACGCGTACGATCGCATATGCAGTGATCCTCAACAGGTGTCAATCGATCGCGAGCAGGAGCTCACAAGGATAAACGTGCGGCCCCGATTCCGCCACAAAGTGTTGCCCCATGAAAATCATTTCCCAAAATCCTCGCTGGCGACCACCCGCGACACGCCGCCATTCTCCTTCGCCAGCAAGCGCAGAAATTCGACGAAATCCTTTGACCGATCCGCCTCCTCACGCCGCGCGACAAACGCAATGGTATTGACCTTGACCTTATGCTGCACATTGAGTTTTTTGAGTCGATCCCGAACCGCTTTGTCATCCGGGTCTTCGAAATCGCCATCGGTCAGCAGATAAATCAACTGCGCATTCTGCCGAAACGCCAGATCGAGCGCGCTCAGCGGGTCGGTGCCGCCGTTGGGCGCGATCTTTGTACAAAACGCCGCCGCCTTGCGCTTGTTATCCGCCGTTGCGATGATCAGCGCATGCTCATCCGCGGGCATTCTTTGTGAATTGAAAAAGATAATATTGAACGACTGCACCGGCTTCAGCACCCCGATCGATTTGATCAACTCCGCTTTCAGCACATCGATCTTGTCGACCATCGACCCCGAGGCATCACAGACATAGGCAATCCGCGTGGCATTCCCGCTGATCCCCATGAACGGCGACCGCGGCCCGATTCCCCCGCCGCCTCCCGGAATCCCCAGCGGCGCCGACATCCCCCCCGCATCCGCCTGCCCCGCACCTGGCGTTGATCCCGTCGCCCCACCCTGCCCCAATCCTATCAGCGACGATGATTCTGCCGCCCCGGGATCGGTATCGGTCATCAAACTCGACGAAAGCGGCCGAGAATGCGTGGCAGAAAATGATTGCGAATCCGCCAGCACATCATGCTGATCCTGCTCCGCCGGCCGCGTCGGATCGCCCCCCAATCCCGGATTTGGAATCCCCCCCACGGCCGTCCCCTCCACAATCGCCGCATCGGGGATGATCGTCTGCTCCTCCTCCACCGGCTTAAACGTCACATACGCCTTGTACGTCACCAACACCACGCCAATGACCGACATATGAAAAAACAACGACGTCAGAAGAGCCGTCAACCCCGATATCTCCGGCCTCTGCCAGAACGGCGGATTCCTCGGCGCAAATTCCGTCGGCGGCGCCGCCGCGATCGGACCCGCAGAAGGATCATCAGACGGCTTGGAAGAAACCGGCTCGCTCGTCATTGCCACTCAATATAGTCAAACCACGCCAAACACTTCAACGCTTTAGAAATATTCATGCGTAAACGGCCTAGGCCCCTCCGCCAAAATATCCAGCACCCGCGCCGCATCCGGATTTCGACAACTGAATAAACCCAGCCGCCATGCCTCCGACGCGCGAAGATGCCCGGTAGCCACCGCCGCCCAGATATGCGCCGGAATCGTTGCATCCGCCGGCGCCGACGTTTCCGTCGCCTCGCACCGTCCATTATCGATATCAATCCGAAATTTAATCTCCCATCCTTCCGGCTCCTGTACCGCCACAAACGTCGACCCTTCCGCCGACTCCGGCAACCTCAGCGCATCCAAATACCGCTTGTGATCCAAAATCCGAACCTGCATCCGCGTAAACGGACGCGTCACCGCATGTGCATGATTCACCATCCGATGCGGAACCTGCCTCTCTTTCAACATCCAGTTCAAAGCCAAATCCCCGGGCATGATTAGCGTCACCGCGCTATATTGATCCCGCAAACTCCCCAGATAACAAAGCTGCCTCTGCAACCCCTCCGCCGAATCCGCCCCTCGATCCATCACTTTCAAAATATCCTTCCCATTCTCGCTATATTGCAGCATCGTCATCCACCCCCGCACCGGCCCGGTCTTCTCCGGCCGATCGATGATCAGATGCCCCTCCTGCGCCTTCTTCAAATAATACCGCCACACCGAATCCGGCCGCTCGATATCACACTGCCCCTTCTCCACAATCCGCCGATGACACGCCGCCAGCCCCGCAAAATCCTCCTCCCGATAAAACCGAAACCCCGCAAACGATCCTTCCGGCAGTACGGAAAGCGGCACCGTCCACTCCGTCCGTCCCTCCACAAACCCATACCCAAAATGCTCATAATACGACCCCCGAAATGGCATCAGCGCCGACAACACATGCCCGCGCTCTTTCGCAAGCCTCAGCGTCTCATGCATGAGCCGAGTCGCAATCCCCTTTGCCGGCCCTTCGCTGATCCGCCGATGCGACTTGCTCGTCCCCACATACGCCACCCCCTGACAAGGAAGCGCCGCCCCACGCACCCACATCGTCATATCCAGCGAAGTCGCCGTCCCCACTGGTTCCCCGTCCAACTCCGCCAGCAAAAATTGCCGCGCCGGCGATGCGAGATCGATATCCACCGACTCCCGATAATGCTCCATCGCATTCACCCCAGGAGAATACGACACCATCCGCGCCCGCGCAATCCGTTCACGCGCGTCCGCTCCAACCCACCGCATTACCAGGCCCGCTTCAGTCGTCATCGATTTTGTTGTTCTACCCGAAGGTTCGCCGCCACCGTATTAACCGCCTCCATCAAATCCGCGATTTGCACCGGCTTGGTCAGGTGAATCGCAAACCCCGCCCCCTTGGTCTCGGAAACATCCGATGCCGTTCCAAACCCGGTCAGCGCGATTCCCTGAATCGGACGATGCGCATTAAAATAGCGCATGATATCCGCACCGCTCCCATCCGGCAGTCCCAGATCGCTGATCAACAGATCAAATCGGCTTCGTTCCGCCACCGCCAACGCCTCTCGAACCGAAGTCGCGGTGCTGACGACATGATGCTTCCCAAGAATTCGGCTCAGCGCGCGCAAGCTGTCCTCATGATCCTCAACCAAAAGAATCGCCAATTGCCTGACCGCCGCAGGCGATTGAACATGCTCCTGCGCCATTTGCTCTGGAGCCGGTATCGTCGGCAGCAAAACCTTCATCGTCGTTCCCGACTCCGAACTTGCCGCCTCAATTTTCCCGCCGTGGGCCTCGACAAACCCTTTTGCAATCGCCAGCCCCAGCCCTAAACCAGCATGTTCACGCGTAATGTCTCTGCCTCCCTGTTCGAATGCATCAAAGATATGCGGCATCACCTCCGCCGCGATTCCCCGTCCAGTATCCCGAACTTCAATAGCCATCCAACCCGCCGCCGCATTCGATGTCGCGACCGTCACCTTTCCTGATAGCGTGAATTTGAACGCATTGGAAACCAGATTCGTCAGCACTTGTTGCAGACGCGCCGGATCGCCATGAACAAATGTATTTACGGCCGATAGCTCCAGATTAAACCCGACTCCATTTTTTCCGATGCTCTTATCCCGATTGGCAAATGTGCATTCCGAGATCAGTTCATGAATGTTCACCGCCGTTGAACGGAATTCCACCTTGCCGCTGGCGATGCGCGTGAAATCAAGCAAATCATCAATCAATCGAACTTCAACCTCGATATTCCGCCGGATGATCCCCGCTTCTTCTCGCACCATCGCCGGCAGGTTCACATCATCCTGCAAATTAATCGCCGTAATCAACGCCGGTGTCAGCGGCGTGCGCAGTTCATGGCTCAGGACCGCTAGAAACCGGTCCTTCACCGCATTCGCCCGCTGCGCCTCGTTGCGCGCCTGCCGCAGATTGATCTCACTCGTCACCGCCCCCGCCAGGTCCTTTAACGTATCCAACTCATTTTTCGTCCACTTTCGCGGCTTGGTGTCCAGCACGCAGAACGACCCCAGAACCCGTCCCTCATCCGTCACCAGCGGCATCCCCGCATACGCCCTTACCCCAAACTCGCTCACCGCAGGATTGTCACAAACAAGCGTATGTAATTTCGCATCCTCAATAATCAGCGGCCTATGCGATGTCACCACATGCTTGCAGAACGAATGCGTTAAAGGCGTCTCCCGTATCGTCGCCAAAGGTTCAGACAGTCCCACACAACTCTTAAAAAACTGCCGCCGTTCATCCACCAGCGAGATCAGCGCCACCGGCACATTCAAAAAATCCGACGCCAGCCGCGTCAGCCGATCAAACGACTCCTCCGTCAGGCTATCCATCAGCCCCGACGCCTCAAGCGCTTTCAACCTTGGAGGATCATCAAGCGATATGCTACTCATGTAACACACTTCTGCTCATACATTCCCATTTTATTCCACCGATCATTATACCACGTCGCCCGGCACCACGCACAATGAGGATTGACCGTAACGCCTAATAACGCGACGATTCCCGTTATGGCAAAAATCGCAATCCTCGTCGAAAACAAATACGAAGACCTCGAACTGCAATACCCGCGTCTCCGCCTCAAAGAGGCCGGCCACACCGTCGAATTGATCGGCCCGCGCACCGATGTCAGCTACATCGGCAAATGGGGCTACCCCCAAAAAGCTGACAAAGAATCCCGCGAAGCCGTCGCGCGTGATTACAACCTCATTGTCATCCCCGGCGGAACCAGTCCGGACTTCATGCGCCGCGACGGCTGCATGGTCCGCCTCGTTCGCGAAGCCGCCTCCCTCGGCATCCCCATGGCTGCCATCTGTCACGGACCGTGGATGCTCTGTTCCACAAATGCCCTTCGCGGCCGCCGCTGCACCAGCTTCTTCGCCATCGCCCACGACGTCGCCAACGCCGGCGGGCAATGGGTCGACGAAGAATGCGTCGTCGATGGCCCGATCATCACCGCCCGCTGTCCCGATGATCTCCCCGCCTTTATGCAGGCGATTCTCTCGATCGTCGGCGGAGAAACACCCACCGGCACCAAAGGCCGGCAGGTCGCCCCGTCCTGGGTTGCTGAATCCATCGCGACCATGAAGTAACTTTGCCGCGCGATGGTATGCTTGCAGCCCCTATTTATACGGAGAACTCTCGGATGCCCCACACGCGTTCAGCATTGGCTTTAATTGGCGCGATCCTTTTCACCGCCGGACAACTCACCGCCGCGACTATGCCCGACACGCTCGCGGATGGCTTTCAGCACCCGCCCGACTCCGCCAAGCCGCGCACCTGGTGGCACTGGGTCAGCGGCTACGTCTCCAAGGAAGGCATCACCGCCGACCTCGAAGCCATGAAGCGCATTGGCGTCGGCGGTGCCCAGGCCTTCTCCGTCAACCAAGGTCCGCAAGCTCCCAAACCCGTCCTCTACATGACCCCCGAATGGCGCGCCATGATGCGCCACGCCGTCGACGAATCCACCCGCCTCAACCTCGAACTCACCATCACCAACTGTGAAGGCTGGTCCGAATCCGGCGGCCCATGGATCAAACCCGAAAACTCCATGCAAAAAATTGTCTGGTCCCAAGCCGTCACCCACGGTCCGGGACCCGTCGACATCACCCTCGACCGCCCCGAAGCCAACCTCGGTTACTACAAAGACATCACCATCCTCGCGTTCCCCAAAACCCCCGGCGATGACATCGACCTCGCAATCCTTAAACCCACTGTTACCACCAGTTCCGGCGACATCGACTCTGACAAACTCTCCGACGGCGACCCCAAAACCACCGTCACTATTTCCCCCGAACACAAATCCGGCCCGGTCTTCATCCAATACACCTTCAACCACCCCATTCGCTGTGGCTCAGTCGTCATCACCCCCGTCTCTCCCGGCATCAAAGGCGATGTCCAAATCAGCGCTGACGGCAAAAACTTCCTCACAGTCGGCACCTTCAGCGCTGGCGCCAAGCCCAAACCCTCCCAAGCCGTCATCTTCGATCCCGCCGACGTCCGCGCCGTCCGCCTCTACGTTCCCAAAACCTCCGCCAGCAAACCCTGGTCGATCGGCGAAATCTCCATCGCCGGCCCGCGCGTTCCCGACTTCCTCGCCCGCAGCGGTATGGAATCCAAGCTCGCCTTCATCCCCATGCCCAACAACATCTCCGCCGACTCTCTCATCCCCACAGAATCCATCCAAAACCTCACCAACATGATGGACTCCACCGGCAAACTCACTTGGACCGCCCCCCCCGGCGACTGGACCATCCTCCGCATCGGTTCCACCACCACCGGCATCACCAACCACCCCGCGATGGACCAAACCCGCGGCCTCGAATGCAATAAACTCAGCCGCAGCGCCGTCGTCACCCAATTCAACAACACGGTCGGTAAAATCGCCGCCGACGCCGGCGACCAGGCCGGCAAAGGTCTCAAAATGGTCCTCTTCGATAGCTGGGAAGCCGGCTGCGAAAACTGGACCCCCGAAATGCGCGAAGAGTTCAAAAATCTCCGCGGCTACGACCCCGAACCTTGGCTCCCCGCCCTCACTGGCCGCTACGTCGCCACCCCCGAACAGACCGAACGCTTTCTCTGGGACTACCGCCGCACCCTCGCCGATCTCCTGGCCGACAATCACTACGGCCTCTACCGCGACCTCTGCCACCAAGACCACCTCCAGCTCACCGCCGAAGCCGTCGGCATCAACATGCCCACCGTCGCCGACCAGCTCCAATGCAAAGGTCGCACAGACGTCCCCATGGGTGAATTCTGGGTCGACCGCACCCCCCGCGACGGCGATCCCAAGGAAGCCGCCAGCGCCGCCCACATCTACGGCCAAAACATCGCCGCCGCCGAAGCCTACACCGCCCGCCCCGACGCCGCCCAATGGCGCAATGATCCCGCCTCCCTCAAAGCCCTCGGCGACCGCATGTTCTGCCTGGGCATCAACCGCTTCGTCTTCCACCGCTACGCCATGCAACCCTTCCTCGACCGCGCCCCCGGCATCACCATGGGCCCCTGGGGCATCAACTTCGAACGCACCAACACCTGGTGGGACCAGGGCAAAGCCTGGATCGACTACATCTCCCGCTGTGAATATCTCCTCCAGCAAGGCCATTTCGTTGCCGATGTCTGCTACTACTACGGCGAAGGCGCTCCCGTCACCGTCCAGATCGATAAACTCACCCCCACCATCCCCGCCGGCTATGACTTCGACGCCTGCAACAAGGAAATCCTCCTCAGTCGCATGACCGTCAATCATCATATGCTCACACTCCCAAGTGGCATGAGCTACCGCGTACTGGTCCTCCCCGACACCGATAAAATGACCCCCGAAGTGGCCCGCAAAATCCGCGACCTCGTCGCCGCCGGCGCCACCGTCATCGGCCCGCGCCCCATGACGTCCCCCAGCCTCACCGGCTACCCCGATTGCGACGCCGAAGTCGCCAAGATCAGCCAGGAAGTCTGGGGCGACTGCGACGGCCGGCAAGTCACCGAACGCCGCTTCGGCAAAGGCCGCATCATCTGGGGCCAAAAGCTCGAAGACGTCCTCCGCGTCTCCCCGGATTTCTCCACGCCCGATCCCGACGTCAACTACATCCATCGCGACGACCACGGCACCGATATCTACTTCGTTTCCAATCAGCAGCAAGCCGGCCGAATCCTCGACTGCTCCTTCCGCGTCACCGGCAAAGTCCCCGAACTCTGGTTCCCCGACACCGGCAAAATCGAGCATCCCGCCGTCTGGCACGAGCATGACCACCAAACCACGCTCCCCCTTTCGCTGCAACCCGTTGGCTCCGTCTTCGTCATCTTCCGCGATCCCATCGCCATCCAGCACGGCTTGGCCGCCATCAAACTTGACGGCAAAAATATCGACATCCCCACCCCCATGCCCAAGAGCCATGACACCCTCGAAATCCGCAGCGCCACCTACGGCGACCTCTCCTCCAGCAAACACCGCGACGTCACCGCCGCCCTCTCCTCCGAAATCAAAGACGGCCACCTCTCCATCTCAGCCAACAACGCCCTCCTCGGCCGCGACCCCGCCCCCCTCGTCCACAAACAACTTCGCGTCGACTACACCCTCAACGGCCAACCCGCCTCCATCACCCTCCCCGAAGGCCACGAACTGGATCTTCCTCCTCACAACACTCCTGTCCCCCTCAACTCCATCGCCACCGTCTCCGACCATTCCGACGGATCCTTCACCCTTACCGCATATCAAGGCGGCCATTACGACCTGATCGGCAATGACGGCACCTCCCACAAAATCACCGTCAACTCCTTCTCCCCCACCCTCCCCATCGAAGGCCCCTGGGAACTCCGCTTCCAACCCGGCCGCCTAGCCCCCGAATCCATCCAGCTCGACACACTCTCCTCCTGGACTGACCAGTCCCAGGACGGCGTCAAATACTTCTCCGGCACCGCCACCTACATCAAAGACTTCGACCTCCCCGCCAGCGCTCTCCGCTCCGACCAGCACATCTCCATCAACCTCGGCACCGTCAAAAACCTCGCCCAGGTCTCAGTGAACGGCCACGATCAAGGCATCCTCTGGAAAACCCCCTTCGCCACCGACATCACCGATTCCCTCCACCCCGGCAAAAACCACCTCGAGATCCGCATCACCAACCTCTGGCCCAACCGCCTCATCGGTGACCAATTCCTCCCCGAATCCCAGCGCGTCACCTGGACCACCTACAACCCCTACAAAAAGGATTCCCCCCTCCTCCCCTCCGGCCTACTAGGCCCCGTCCAACTCGAATTCTCCAAAACCATCGACGTCAATACAATGAAGAAAAATTAGCCCAGATAGACACAGATGAACACCGATAAGATTAAATACAATCAGTATTTGCCTTTATCGGTGTTCATCGGTGTCCTATCTGTGACTAACTACTCTTCCGTATACTCACAAAAAGTCTTAGGCGTCTCCCACACCGTCACCCCCGCCAACTTCGTCTCCCCCATCTTCAGCGGCCCCTTCAACAGTCCATAAATCACCCGAGCAATATTCTCCACACTAGGCACCACCTCCCGAAACTCCTCCAACTCCTCATTCAAATTTTTATGATCAAACCGCGCGATCACTTTCTCCCCCACCACCCGCTCAAACGCCGGCACATCCACCAATAACCCCGTCCGCGCATCAGGCACCCCCACAATCGTCACCTGCAACTCATAATTATGCCCATGCCCATGCGGGTTATTGCATTTCCCATACGCCTTCTGATTCTCCGCCTCCGACAACTCCGCCTTGTGCAACCGGTGTGAAGCCGAAAACTCAAACCGCTGACTCAATCGCGTCATAGGATATTCCTCCACATTCGTCTCCAGCCACAAGAACGGCGACAACGAAAACCTCAACTTCTCCAACCGCGCCCCCGGCCACGCATGCCGCAACTTCGCAAACAACACCGTTAGCACCGTCGAAGGCGTAAACTCCCCCGTCCGCACCAGATCCTCCACCACCGGAATCGCCAGCAGCCGCACCTGTTGATCAATCTCTTTAATATTCCGCAAGTACCCCGTCGCCGCGAGCTCCCCCTCCAGCGTCGCCGCGAGCACAAAATAATGCCCCAGCCCCGTCAGCGAAGGATACCCCCCATAACTATTAGCAGGGGGGTGCAACAACTGATCATCCACCTTCGCATTAACCGCAAACCGAACCTCGCGCGTCAATCGGTGCATACCCCAAGTATATCCCAAACCCCCCCAACGACCCCACCCGTTAGCCCGGTCGCTCGCGACCGGTACACAAACACGCAAATCGAATTGCCCATTTCCCTCTCAACGCTAATATCCCATCCATGCAACCCTACCTTGACCTCCTCCGCCAAGTCCTCTCCGATGGCCAGCCCCGCCCCGACCGCACCGGTACCGGCACTCGCTCCATCTTCGCCCACCAAATGCGCTTCAACCTCTCCGAAGGCTTCCCCCTCCTCACCAACCGCAAAATCCACACCCGTTCCCTCATCCACGAACTCCTCTGGTTCATCAAAGGCGACACCAACATCGCCTACCTCAAACAAAACAACGTCTCCATCTGGGACGAATGGGCCGACGAATCCGGCAACCTCGGCCCCGTATACGGCCACCAATGGCGCTCCTGGTCCACTCCCAACAACACCCCCATCGATCAACTCCAAACCCTCATCGCCAACATCAAGCGCGACCCTTACTCGCGCCGCCACATCATCAGCGCCTGGAACGTCGCCGACCTCCCCCGCATGGCCCTCGCCCCCTGTCACGTCATGTTCCAGTTCTACGTCTCCACCGACCAAAAACTCTCCTGCCAACTCTACCAGCGCTCCGCCGACCTCTTCCTAGGCGTCCCCTTCAACATCGCCTCCTACGCTCTCCTCACCCACATGATCGCCCAGGTCACCAACCTAGGCGTCGGCGACTTCATCCACACCCTAGGCGACGCCCACCTCTACGAAAACCACCTGGACCAAACCCGCGAGCTTCTCACCCGCGATCCCAAACCCCTCCCCACCCTCATCCTCAACCCCGCCATCAAAGACATCGAAGCCTTCACCTACGAAGACATCACCATCCAAAACTACGACCCCCACCCCGCCATCAAAGCCCCGGTCGCTGTTTGACGCGGACTTTCATGCTGCCGTTAACGTCCCCACCCGAGATTGCGGCGGCGGCGGAGTAAGTCCCCGCTCTGCATAATAGCTAAGATATAATTCCACAGCCTCATGAAGCTGATGCTCAACCTGCTCCGGCGTTTCCGCAGTTGTCGTGCATCCAGGCAAATCCGGAAAATAAGCCCAATACCCTCCATCTTCCGCTCGTTCTATCACGTACGCATATGACTTATTTTGTTTCATCACTCGCCTCATTTTAGTCCGGCCTGCTTCAATATACTATTTAAAGTCCCTCGCGGCACATCCTGCCCTTCTTTGCCGCCAGCGGGAACGACGACAGGACCTATCTTCGATGAATGCACATACATCATATGACTGCCCGTTGTGCGGTCATGTCGCCACCCGTCATCACGAAGCATACGCAGAAGCTCTCGATACTTCACTCAAATATAATACCCCACAAGATTCTCGCCGCCGAGTCGATCGTACAGTATAAACAAAATATTTCAGTGACTCGTCTCATATGACAACCACCCCCTCCCAATCCATCGAACTCATCGCCGCCGTCGCCTCCAACCACGTCATCGGCAACCGCGGCCAGCTCCCCTGGCGCCTCCCCGACGATCTCAAACACTTCAAAACCCTCACCACCGGCCACCCAGTCATCATGGGCCGCCGCACCTACGAATCCATCGAACGCCCCCTCCCCAACCGCCACAACATCGTCGTCACCACCACTTGGACCACCCCTCCGGCCCCCGGCGTAGACATCGCCCCCACCCTCGATCGCGCCCTCCAACTCGCCGGCCCCGGCCAAATCTTCATCGTCGGTGGCGGCGTCCTCTACTCCGCCGCCCTCCCCATCGCCCATCTCCTCCACCTTACCGAACTAGACACCCCCGCCGACGGCGACGCCCACTTCCCCGACTTCGACCATTCCCAATGGCGCATCATCTCCGAACAACGCCACGACGCCGACGCCCGTCACGCCGTCGGCTTCTACTTCCGCACCTACCAACGCATCTAAAGGAAACCCTACTACAATGCCAATCGAAATGACCGGCAACGACAGTTGGCGCATCTTCCGCATCATGTCCGAATTCGTCGAAGGCTTCGAAGTCATGGCCCGCGTCGGCCCCGCCGTCTCCATGTTCGGCTCGGCACGCACCAAACCCGATGACCCCATGTACATCGCCGCCGAACGCACCGCCCATCTCCTCGCCAAATCCAAACTCGCCGTCATCACCGGCGGCGGGCCCGGCATCATGGAAGCCGCCAACAAAGGCGCCTTCGACGCCAAAGGCGTCTCCGTCGGCTGCAACATCACCCTCCCCCAGGAACAAGAGGGAAATAAATACCAGACCATCTCCCTCGATTTCCACTACTTCTACGCCCGCAAAGTCATGTTCGTCAAATACGCCTCCGCCTTCATCTGCTTCCCCGGCGGTTACGGCACCCTCGACGAATTCTTCGAAACCATCACCCTCATCCAAACCCTCAAAGTCGCTCCCCAGCCCATCATCCTCTACGGCAAATCCTACTGGACCGGCCTGGTCGATTGGATCCGCGACCAGCTCCAGACCGGCCACTTCATCGACGCCGAGGACATCAACATCTTCCACATCGTCGACTCCCCCGAAGAAGCCGTCCGCCAAATCAAAAAAGGAATCAAAAAACCCTGGTGGAAACCTCGCGACGCCGTCCTCAAACACCTCGGCGACGCCATGCTCAAATCCACCACCATGATGGCCAGCCCCGCCATCGAAGACGCCGGCGAAGGCACCCGCTACGGCTCGCGCCCCAAGAAAACCTCCCGCAAACACGCCCGCCCAGGCAAAAAAGCCGAACAATAATACATCCATCCTAAACCCAATAGCCCGCACGCAACGCGTGCGTGGTCTTCACGAGAAATAAAATGCCCACCCCCAGCGATCGCGTCATCAACCTCTCCCAACTCGGCGGCATAGAACGCTACACCCTAGACGACGGCCCCGGCAGGGGGGTCAGAGCCCTCTGCATCAACACCGGCGCCGGCCTCCGCTACCGCGTCCTCGTCGATCGTGGCCTGGACATCGACCACGCCTTCTTCAACGCCCACTCCCTCACCTACCTCACCCACAACTCTCCCGTCTCCCCCAGCCGGGCCTACGACCCCGGCCTCAACTGGCTGCAAAGCTTCTCCGCCGGCCTCCTCACCTCCTGCGGCCCATCCTCCGTCGGTCCCCCCGCCACCGACCAAAACGAACAATTAGGCCTCCACGGCACCCACTCCAACACCCCCGCCTCTATCGAATCCATCATCGAGCCTACCCTCGACAACCCCGTCATGTCCATTGTCGGCAACCTCCGCTACGGCGCGCTCTACGGCCCAAACCTCAACCTCCGCCGAACCATCTCCTCACGCCTCGGCGAAAATAAAATCTCCATCGAAGACCACTTCCACAACCAATCCAACACGACCGTTCCCCACGCCTGGCTCCTCCACATCAACTTTGGCTACCCCCTCCTCGACGAAGGCTCCAATCTCTGCATCGACTGCCCCACCCCCCAAGGCGTCAACGCCGACTCCGAAACCTTCTTCCAAGGCAACTGGAAACACCTCACCGCCCCGCGCGAAGACTGCCGCGGCGAACATTCCTTCGTCGGCTACTGCACCCCCCGCCCCACCCGCCCCGACGGCTCCACCACCGTCGCCATCCTCAACCCCAAACTCTCCCTGGCCGTCGCCATCCATTACAATACCAAAGAGTTCCCCCGCCTGGTCAACTGGCAACACCTCGCCCCCGGCGAATACGTCACCGCCCTGGAACCCGCCAACGGCACCGTAGACGGCCGAGACAAAGACCGCGCCAACGGCCGCCTAGACTTCATCCCCGCCGGCGCCACCAAAACCTACCGCTACGAACTGGAAGTCCTCCACACCCCCGCCCAACTTCAAACCCTTCCCCGCACCTAATCCTGCGCTACGCCGCAGTGCAATTGTCGGATCTCGCAAGCACGCAAGAAAAAATGTATGCAACCCGAAGCAACTCAACCCGCAATCGCAGCCGATGACGTAGGTATTCGTTTTCTACGAAGTGGCCGCGATGACATCATCGTCGATTGGGGCGAGATCGAAAGTGTCGATGTGGCTCGTTATGACTCGACCGACGACTCGTCGTTTTTTGAGGTATATATTAACCACGTCTCCGGGGTCGACTTTCGTTTTAAAGATGTTGATGTAGGCTACGAACAGGTCATGGAATCGATGGAGCAATACCTCATCGGTTTCTCGCGGGACAAGGCGGAAGTTGCAGGGGCTCGGGAACAGGCGCTCAATACGATACCTGTATGGAAACGTGACGAAGGGATTCAGCCATTCGAGTTGCGGCTGCCAAAGATCAATACACGCGAGCCGACGGCGCAAGAGCTAATGCAAATGCAATTAGCACATCGGGCATCTGTCGCCTCGTGCGAGAAGATCCTTGGCCGCACGCTAACCCCAGACGAAATGGTTTGTGTTGAGACCAGTTTCGAGAACGGTAGTGTCAAAGGTAATATTGCTCCGCCGCTCTCCCGGCTCTTAATTGAGCGCCAAACCCATATGTAGGCGTGGCAGTCCAGCGGGTTATAGCCAAGTACGACAGTAGATTGGTGTCTAAAAGTGGTGGACGGCGCCCCTACTAATACGTATCGATTTCAAGCCCTCCATCGCGCATAAAAAAGGCCCACGGATTTCTCCGCAGGCCTTTGCATTAACTCCCCCTCAGTTATTCCTTTGCTCGCGACAAATATTCCCCCGTCTCCGTCGAAATCCGCAGCGTCTCCCCCATCCCGATAAACCCGGGCACGCGCGTTGTCAGACCCGTCTCCATCGTCGCGTCTTTCAATTGATTCGTCGCCGTCGACCCCTTAATGCTCGGCTGCGTCTCGGTCACCTGCAACTCCACCGTCTTCGGCAGCTCATACGACACAACCTTCCCATCATGAAAATTCGCCATCAGTTGCGTATTCGGCTTCAAGTACAAAATGTCATCCCCAAACACTTCCTTCGGAATCGTATTCTGATCAAACGTCTCCAGATCCATCAGCACATGCCCCTCATTATCCGAATACAGATACTCCACCTGCCGCGAATCCAGCGTCGTCGTCTCAATATCATCCGTCGCCCCCACGCGCTTATCCATGATCGTCCCCTTCAGCACATCCCGCAGCTTAAACTGCACCTTCGCCCGCAAATTCCCCGGCGTGTTGTGGTCCGCATTGGTCACCACAAACAACTTCCCATCAATCATC
The DNA here is from genome assembly GCA_035656825.1 of Tepidisphaeraceae bacterium. Classification (GTDB taxonomy): domain Bacteria; phylum Planctomycetota; class Phycisphaerae; order Tepidisphaerales; family Tepidisphaeraceae; genus DASRRR01. The sequence continues at coordinate 36,642 of DASRRR010000154.1, forward strand.
ACGGCCTGCCCACGTCGAATATCACTGGCTCGCATCGGTTTTACTTCCTTTTTTGCTTTCGTCCCGTGCGCCAAGCGCGTCGGTCAACGGAATGCCTATCCCGTCTGTACTCTCTCTCAATATCCTGACGCATTTCAGACGCGAAAGGGTCGAGAATCTAGCAGTATCCCCGGAAACCGTCAAATGAGCCACCCATCATCCCAAACCTCCCCTTTCGAGTTTCGAATTTCGAGTTTGTTTCGAATTCCGAGCTTCGGATTTCGAATTTTTCTCATTTTCCTCCTTCCTTCACTCTCCCTCGCCGACCTCCCCACAGCGCCCCCCGGCTTCACCCTCCGCGAACTCGCCCCCTTCGACACCAACCTTGTCCGCCTCGCCGCCGCCCCCGACCACAAATCCCTCTACGCCATGTCCACCTCCGGCGACGTTTGGCAAGTCGACCTCGCTACCGGCGCCAAAACCTCCATCTTCACCGGCTCCTCCTACGCCGGCGGCGGTTCCGTCCTCGGTCTTGCCGCCACCCCCGACAACCGCCTCTACATCGTCTCCAACATCCCCGACGCCTCGGTCGAACCCAACCTCAACCGTGTCATCATCTTCCGCACCTCTTCGTTTAGCGGCGGCCCGCAGGGCCGGGCTCCCCTCCCCGCCGATCCCAAACCCTGGTTCCAAACCACCTACCCCTACGGCGTCGACACCTTCAACCACGGCGTCTCTAAAATCGCCCTCGGCCCGGACGGCTTCCTTTACGTCTCCTCCGGCTCCCGCACCGACCACGGCGAAGCCCGCCACCAGGAACACCATTCCACCGAAGGCGAAGTCCCCCTCACCGGCTGCCTCTGGCGCCTCGATCCCGCCGCCGAACACCCACAGGTCGAAATCTTCGCCGCCGGCATCCGCAACGCCTTCGGCTTCTGCTTCGACGACCACAACCAGCTCTTCGCCACCGAAAACGGCCCCAACGCCGACGCCCCCGAAGAACTCAATCTCCTCCAACCCAACCACCACTACGGCTTCCCCTACCGCTTCTCCACCATGACCACCTCCCTCTACGCGGACCAGCCTTCGCTTCCGCTCAATCTAAAAATCGACCTTCCCATCCTCAACGACGGCCCAGCAGGGGGGGCCACCCTCTCCACCTTCGAACCTCA
>DASRRR010000155.1:0-7957 GCA_035656825.1 Tepidisphaeraceae bacterium
TCCTGTTCGGTAAGATGCGTATACGACATCGCTGCTCGGGCCTTTCGACGGTTGAGTCTTGGTAAACAAAACCTATCGAATCCCGACAGCGATGTCTCTCACTTGTCGGCCCTGCGTTGCGCTTCTAATTTGAATTCACCCTACATATGTGACGAAATCAGAGATGTCCCCCTTTTCTTCCCCAGAGATATCCGTCTATGCGACCTGATTCATAATAACAGAAAATGTTTTCTCAAAGAAATCAGGAGGTTCTACGACGTGTACGGAACAATTTATATTAAAGGGTTTAACATCCTCCCAGCTAGCGAGAGTGATATAAAATATTTCGCTTTCGACGCTAACCCGATGTAACAGCTCCGGACGCTCAAACCGATATTGCGTAGTGGTCAGCGATTCTCCATAGTGGTAAAGACCCGCCGGCTCACGTGGTATGGACGGAACTGATGTGACATTTCGATTCAATGAGGCGAATGGACGATTCGGAAAATCTGTTGGTAAAAATGGCCGGCAACGTTCACCTACCAAATTGTATCTATAAACAATTGCTTGAATATTTTTAGGAAAATTCAAAGTTAGCTGAATACGTTTGGCCGGTGCATTGCCCTCATTTGATAGTTTCATTTTTAGCTGGATAGTCCTCGCAGATTCATCAGTAATTTGACTTGCAGCATGATCATGTTGCTTAAAAGAATTGATTATTTGCTTATATTCGCGCGCTGTTTTAAGAGGCTCGCGCTGGTATTCTTTTATTGCAGATAACGCATTTTCCAATTTTTCTTCAAATGGGATCTCTTTTCCAGGACGGACCAATTCAACATTTGGTGGGACTTGATCGGGCAAATTAGGTGCATAGAGCGATACAGCGAGTTTTGGCCTCTGATTCCGAAGCAATTCATTCTCTCGTCGAAGAGAGTTTATTTCTTTCCGCTCCGCATCTTGGGGCTGAGCTAACCTCAAGTGAGACGGCAACGAAATAGTATCAATGCCAGCGGCTTCACACCGTAGTTCCATGCCACGATCTTCCGTCAACATTTTTACGGCTTTGCCAGGATACTTTTGCTTATATTTCAAGATGGATTTGAGAATTCGCCTATCACCAATGCCTTCGAATTCACTATCTTCATCAATGTAAACGAGAAGACGAACATTACTCCTTACCTCTGTGTCGACTCCCCTTCGCGTGCGGGCAATTACATCACTTGCGCGTTCACCAAGCCTCAAATCATTCTTATATTTATCTAGCTCATCTATTACAGTCAGACATAGAACTAATTCAATTTGATTTACGGAAAATTGATTTAGCCATTCGATCTTATCAATCGCGGGATAATGTAAGAGCATATTCGTGTCTAAGAATGCTGTCAGTTGAGAGCTCATATAAGACGTCCTGAAACAAAAAAGGGACTAGGAGGTTTAATCTCCTAGCCCCAATTATTTTTAAACAGCTTGCCTAGTACATTCCGCCGCCCATGCCGCCGCCGGCGCCGGCGGGTTCGGGTTTGTCTTCCTTTAGCTCGGAGACGATGGCTTCGGTGGTCAGCAAGAGGCCGGCGATGGAGGCGGCGTTTTCCAAAGCGGTGCGTTCGACTTTGGTGGGGACGATGACGCCCATTTTGAGGAGGTCGCCGTATTGGTGGGTGAGGGCGTTGTAGCCGAAGTTGGTTTCGGAGGATTCTTTGACTTTGGAGGCGATGACGCCACCGTCGACGCCGGCGTTTTCGGCGATTTGTTTGATGGGGGCTTCGATGGCGCGGCGGACGATTTCGACGCCGAGGCGCTGGTCGTCATTGGCGGCCTTTTTGGAGGCGTTATCGAGGGTTTTCTTGGCGGCGCGGATGACGGCGGTGCCGCCGCCGGGGAGGATGCCTTCTTCGACTGCGGCGCGGCAGGCGTGGAGGGCGTCTTCGACGCGGGCCTTCTTTTCCTTCATGGCGACTTCGGTGGCAGCGCCGACCTTGATGACGGCAACGCCGCCGGAGAGCTTGGCGAGGCGTTCCTGGAGTTTTTCGCGGTCGTAGTCGCTGGTGGTGGCATCGATTTCGTGTTTGATCTGTTCGATGCGGCCGCGGATGGCTTTGTCGTTGCCGGCACCTTCGATAATCGTCGTGTTGTCTTTATCGATGGAGATTTTTTTGGCGCGGCCGAGTTGGGAGAGTTCGACGTTTTCGAGCTTGATGCCGAGTTCTTCGAAGATGGCTTGGCCGCCGGTGACGATGGCGAGGTCTTCGAGCATGGCTTTGCGGCGATCGCCGAAGCCTGGGGCTTTGACGGCGGCGACTTTGAGTGTGCCGCGGAGTTTATTGACGACGAGGGTGGCGAGGGCTTCGCCTTCGAGGTCTTCGGAGACGATGAGGAGGGGCTTGCCGGCTTCGGCGGCCTTGGTGAGGACGGGGACGAGGTCGCGGGCGGAGGAGATCTTCTTTTCGTGGATGAGGATGTAGGCGTCATCCATTTCGGCGGTCATGTTCTGGGGATTGGTGACGAAATGGGGGGAGAGGTATCCCTTGTCGAACTGCATGCCTTCGACGAGGTCGACGTGGGTGTCGAGGGATTTTCCCTCTTCGACGGTGATGACGCCGTCTTTGCCGACTTTGTCCATGGCGTCGGCGATCATTTGGCCGATCTGGGCGTCCTGGTTGGCGGAGCTGGTGCCGACCTGAGCGACTTCCTTGGAGGAATCGACCTTCTTCGACATCTTATGCAGTTCGGCGATGATGGCTTCGACGGCGAGGTGGATGCCGCGTTGGATCTGGGTGGAGTTAGCGCCGGAGGCTACGTTGCGCATGCCTTCGGAGAAGATGGCTTCGGCGTAGACGGTGGCGGTGGTGGTGCCGTCGCCGGCGACCGTGCTGGTCTTGGAAGCGACTTCCTTGACCATTTGAGCGCCCATATTTTCGTAGGCGTCTTCGAGTTCGATTTCCTTGGCGACGGTGACGCCGTCCTTGGTGACGGTGGGTGAGCCGAAGGATTTTTCGATGACGACGTTACGGCCGGAGGGTCCGAGGGTGACTTTGACGGCGCGGGCGAGTTTTTTGACGCCGCGGAGGATGGCCTCGCGGGCTTCTTGTTCGAATGCGATTTTTTTAGCTGCCATGATGAAGTACTCCAGAGAGGTTGAATTGAATCATTGAATCATCGGAGCATCGGAGCATTCATGATTTAATGATCCGATGCTCCGATGATCCGATTAGGGTTTATTCGACGATAGCGAGGATGTCGTCTTCGGACATGATTAGGAGTTCTTCGCCGTCGATTTTGATTTCGGAGCCGGCGTAGGAGGTGAATAGGACTTCGTCGTTTTTCTTGACGTTGAAGGGGGCGCGTTCGCCGTTGTCGAGGCGTTTGCCGTCGCCGATGGCGATGACCTTGCCGCGCTTGGGTTTTTCCTTGGCGGAGTCTGGGAGGACGATGCCGGATTTGGTTTTGGTTTCGGCTTCCACGCGTTTGACGAGGATTTTGTCGCCGAGGGGACGAAGTTTGGCCATGATGAATGCTCCTTTTTGAGTTTTCAGGGTTCAGTTTTCAGGGTTCAGGGGGGAGACAGTCTTCCCCGTGAAAATTTCGTTGCGTTGTTTATGAGTTGGTGGTTGTGGGTCCTTGGGGCCAGCGGGATTCGTGATAGCGTTTGAGGACGCGGGCCATGGTGTCGAGAAGGATGTTGAGGTCGACGGGTTTGGAGAGGACGGAGAAGATTTGCATGGCGAGGGCGTCGTGGAGGAGGTGGCTGGTGAGGGATTGGGCGAGGAGGATGGAGGGGGGGGCTTTTTGGTGGTCGCGGAGGATTTTAATGACTTGGAGGCCGCCGAGGCCGGGCATGTTGGCGTCGAGGACGGCGAGGTGGACGGGGGTGGATTCGATGAGTGAGACGGCTTCGCGGCCGGTGCGGACGGAGATGGTTTGCACGCCTTGCGGTTCGAGTAGGGTGCGGACGTGGGAGGTCCAGCCTTCGGGTTCGTGGGGAAGGAGGACGGTGAGGCGATTGGTATGAGTGAACTGGGTAGACATAGGGACATGGGGGGAATAACAAGGGTTGTGCCAAGGGGTGGGATAGTTGTAAGTAATTATGGATTAATGAGTTGGGATTTAAGAATGGAATAGAAGATGAGATTAATAGCTGCCAAAGGTGGTGTTAAAAGTCGCAGAACTGCCAGTGTGGCAGCGGATTCGGGGGGGTGGTAGTGTAGGGGGTATGGCAATCAAGAGAATGTGGTTGGTTGTGGGTTGTTGCTTGGCGGGGTTGGTGGGAAGGGTGGAGGGGGCGGGGAGGCCCAATGTGGTGTTTGTGCTGGCGGATCAGTGGAGGGGGCAGGCGTTGGGGTTTGCGGGGGATCCGAATGTGAAGACGCCTAACTTGGATCGGCTGGCGGGGGAGAGTTTGGATTTTGAGAATGCGGTGTCGGGGTTGCCAGTTTGTTCGCCGACGCGGGCGTCGCTATTAACGGGGGAGAGAGCGACGACGCATGGGGTGTTTTTGAATGATGCGCATCTGGCGGCGGAGCGGGTGACGTTTGCGGAGGTGTTGGGTGGGGCGGGGTATGAGACGGGGATTATTGGGAAGTGGCATGTGAATGGAAAGGGGAGGTTGTCGTTTATACCGAAGGAGGATCGGCAGGGGTTTGAGTATTGGAAGGTGATGGAGTGTGAGCATGCGTATAACAATTCGTTTTACTATGGGGATGGGCCGGAGAAGTTGAAGTGGGAGGGGTATGATGCGATTGCGCAGACGAAGGATGCTTGTGGGTATATTAAGGATAAGGGGAAGGAGGGGAAGCCGTTTTTATTGTGTTTGTGGTGGGGGCCGCCGCACAATCCTTATGGGTCGGCGCCGGAGGAATATAAGGCGATGTATAAGCCGGGGAAGATTCAGTTAAGGCCGAACGTGCCGGGGGCGGAGGCGGAGCAGGCGCGGAAAGATTTGGCGGGGTATTATGCGCACTGTTCGGCGCTGGATCATTGCATGGGGGAAGTGTGGGAGGCGCTGAAGCAGGCGGGGGTGGAAGAGAATACGATTGTGATTTTCAGTGCGGATCATGGGGATATGTTGTGGTCGCAGGGGTTTAATCGGAAGCAGAAGCCTTGGGAGGAGTCGATACGGGTGCCGATGTTGTGGCATTGGCCGGCGGGGTTGGGGAGGGAGGGGAAGAAGGTGGATGCGGTGATGTGTAGTGAGGATGTGATGCCGACGATGTTGGGATTGTGCGGGGTGAAAATTCCGGAGAGCGGGGTGGAGGGGTTGGATTATTCGGGATATATGAAAGGTGGAGCGAATCCGAATAAGGAGAATGCGGCGCTGATTAGTTGTGTGGCACCGTTTTCGGAGTGGAGCCGGGCGATGGGGGGGAGGGAGTTTCGGGGGGTGAGGACGGGGAGGTATACGTATGTGAGGCAGCTTAGTGGGCCTTGGTTGTTGTATGACAATGAGAAGGATCCGTATCAGATGGAGAATTTGGTGGGGAAGGGGTTGCCGGTGGAGAAGGAATTGGATGGGGTGCTCACGGAGAAGTTGAAGGAGGCGGGGGATGAGTTTAAGCCGGCGAATTATTATTTGCAGAAGTGGGGGTATGACAAGCTGGTGAATAAGACGGGGGCGTTGTCGACGGAGCCATGACCCAGGGCTGAAGACCTGGGCTTGGCTTTTTTAGCGGGAGATTTTGAAGGTGGCGGTGGCGTTGCGGTTGACGTTGGAGGTGTGCCAGCGGAGTTGGAAGGAGCCGATGAGGGTGTTGTCGGTGAGGGTGGCAGTGAGGGAGAGGTTGTAGGTGAGGCGGCCGAGGGTGGGGTCGTCGTAGCCGTTTTTGGCGGTGATTTTGAGAACGTTGGCGGCGGAGAAGCGGGAGCGGATGTGGGCGACGTGGATGCGGGCGTCGGAATAGGTGGCGATGAAGTCGGAGAAGAGGGCGGTGATGGCGGTTTCGGAGTCGAGCTTGAGGGTGAGCTTGCCGGTGCGGCCGTCATCGCCGGTGAAATGGCCGGCGTATGTGCCGGTGGGGTTGTGGAGAGGGCCGGTGACGACGGTGTTGTTGGCGAAGCTGGATTCACGGATGGCGGCGGGTTTGTTGACGCGGATGATGACGTAGTAGGTGTGGGCGGGGAGATTAAGGGGGATGGTGACGGGGATTTTGAAGTGGTCGGTTTGGCCGGATTTGATCTTCATGATCTTGTCGACGACATGGAAGGGAGTAGCGTCGGCGGCGAGTTTTGGGGTGGTGGAGAGGTAGAAGTCGATCGGGACTTTGGTGTCGGTGCGGACGTTGGAGCCGAGGTTTTTGACAAAGATTTCGGGGGTGATGCTGTTGCCGGGGATGACTTCAGCGGGAGGGGTGTAGGTGAGGGAGACTTTTAGATCGGGGACAGTAGGTGCGGCGGCGGCGAAGAGCTGGCGCGATTCGAGGGATTCAAACATGGGCTTGGAATGGTTGCGGGACATAGGGGCGGTTTCCTTAGCGGCTGATCTTGAATGCGGATGCAGATGTTACTGGTACTTTGGAAAAGATCGCCGGGTTCGATCCGGTGGAATTGACGACGGCGATGAGATAATAGTTGCCGACTAATTTTTGCGGGGGGATGGTGAAAAAGAGTTTAAATATGGTGGGGTGATCGGCGGTGAGGGTGGCGATGATGTTCTGGGCGGGGAGGGGGACATCCTTGGCGCTGAGCTTGCGGTCGGCGGAGATGTAAAACGAGATTGGGACGGAGGACTTGGCGACGTTGGTCTTGCTGGTGAGGGAGAGTTTGGTGGTGAGCTTGGTGCCGGCTTTGATGCGGGTGGGGAGATTGACCAGGGTGAGGGCGGGGATGAGGCTGTCGGGGGCGGGAGGGGCGATGAAGGTGATGGTCGGGCCGTTGACGGTTACGGAGGTGTCGGGTGTGCCGGTATTGGAGAGGAGACAGGCGACGAGGGAATAGTTGCCGGGGGAGACATTGGGGACGAGAGCGGTGTGGGTCAATTGGCGGGCGGATTTGGCGGCGATGGGTTTGAAATTGAAGGCTGAGACGACGGCGTCGGTGGTGACGTCGAGCGATTGGCCTTGGGGGACGAGGAATACATCGGCGGCGACGGATAGTTCGACGCCGGTGCCGGTGTTGGTGACAGCGACGGTGGTGTCGAGGGCTTGGGTGGTGCGGAGAATGGTGGCGTGGGAGGTGAGGGAAGCGATGGAGATGCTGGCGAAGAGTTGGCGCGGCTCGAGGGGCTCGATCAGGCTGGGGCGTGGTGCGGAGGATAATTTGCGGATCATGGCGGATGGTCCTTGCGACAGCGCCTGCCAATATAGATGGTGGGGATGAGGCTTGCAAAGAGACGGCGGATCAACGGTGACGATCGAGTTCTTTTTTGACGGCGCGGAGGTCGGCTTCGAACTGGGCGAGGGATTGGGCGCGGAGTTTGGGGTCGGGGATGCGTAATAAGGAGGAGGGGTGGACGGTGGCGATGATGCAGGGAGCCCATTGAGTGTTGCGGATGGGGACCCCGCGGCTTTGGGTGACTTTGAAGTTGGAGCCCAGGAGGGATTGGGCGGCAGTAGCGCCGAGGGGGACGATTAAGTAGGGGTGAACGACTTGGAGTTCGGCGGTGAGCCAAGGTTTGCAGGCATTGATTTCGCGGGAGACGGGTTTGCGGTGGATGCGGCGTTTGCCGCGGGGTTCGAATTTGAAATGTTTGACGGCGTTGGTGACGTAGATGGATTTGCGGTCGATGCCGACTTTGGCGAGGACGGTGTCGAGGAGGTGGCCGGAGGGACCTACGAAGGGTTTGCCGGCGAGGTCTTCCTGGTCGGCGGGTTGTTCGCCGATGAACATGAGGGGGGCGGCGGAGGGGCCGGTGCCGAAGACGGTTTGGGTGGCGGGTTTGTAGAGGGGGCAGCCTTGGCAGGATTTGGAGGCGAGTTTGAGGGAGCGGAGGGAGAGGGCTTTGGGGAGGAAGGGTTCGGCGGTGGGGAAGAGGGGGAGGGGCATGGGG
>DASRRR010000156.1:0-13767 GCA_035656825.1 Tepidisphaeraceae bacterium
CTCCACCCTCCCCAGAAACGCAAAATACACCATCATCGCCTGCGCCCGCGCCATCGCATACTGCGGCCGCATCAGCCCCGACCAATTCCCCATCATCATCCGCACCATCTCGTTCACACGCCCCGTCTCCCCCAGCGCCCGCACATAAACCGCCATCATCCCTATATTGATCCCCCCGCCCGCCATCATCTCCTGCACGAGCACCTCCCAATCCCCGCGAATCCGGTGCAGTTGCATCTTCGCCATCATCCTCGCATTCCCCTCCACCCGGCTCAATTCCACCAGCTCCCCCTCCGCTCTCTCAATCTCCCCTCCATCCGCCCAACTCGCCGCTCTCAGCACCCGCGCCATCGCAAACGACTCCGGCACAGGTCGAAACCACTTCACGATCCCCATCGTCAGCGCCGCCGCCCCATACCGCCGCGCCATCCCCTGCCACACCACCAATCGCATCCCCAGCAGCGGCACCCAGAAAAACACCCCCCACGCCGCCAATCCCACATACCCCGCCACCCCCGGCCGAATCACCCACCCCACCCCCGTCAGTGCCAGAACACTCAGCGCCGGCACCAACCACGACCTCATCCCCTGCATCCGCACCGCCTGAAACGCCAGCGTGGCATTGGCGATCACCACCATCCAAACCAATACATCGTTCGTTTCCATCCCCCGCCATCCTTCTCATAACCCCGACTATTTCAAATCACCTCGCTCGGCCCTAAGATGCTTCGCTCTTTTATTTGGAACACCCGCAATGCACGTTCGCCTGACCAAAACCTTCCACTTCGAGGCCGCCCACGACCTCCCCACCTTCCCCGACGGCCATAAATGCCGCCGCCTCCACGGCCATTCCTTCCGCTTCGACGTCGTCGTCGCCGGCGCCGTCGATCCCGCCAAAGGCTACCTCATCGACTACGGCGACATCAAAAAAGCCGTCGAACCCCTCGTCAAACAACTCGACCACTACTACCTCAACGACATCGCCGGCCTCTCCAACCCCACCAGCGAAGTCATCGCCATGTGGATCTACGACCACCTCAAACCCGCCCTCCCCCTCCTCGCCACCATCATCGTCCACGAAACCTGCACCTCCACCTGCGAATACTCCGGATAACCACCCCTATAAGCGGCGTGGTCGCTTCAGCGACCACGTTTTTTAACCCCACCTCACTTGCACTATACTCCCCCCATGCCCACCCCCCGCACCACTGCCATCGTCCTCACCAGCGGCGGCCTCGATTCCACCACCTGCCTCGCCATCGCCCGCGCCGAAGGCTTCCAAACGATCTACTCCATGACCTTCGACTACGGCCAGCGCCACCGCCACGAACTCGCCGCCGCCTCCCTCGTCGCCAAAACCCTGGGAGTCACCGAACACCGCGTCATCCAGATCGACCTCCGCCAGTTCGGCCACTCCGCCCTCACCTCCGATATCGCCGTCCCCAAAGACCGCCCCGAATCCCAAATGTCCACCGGCGTCCCCATCACCTACGTCCCGGCGCGCAACACCATCTTCCTCTCCTACGCCCTCGCCTGGGCCGAAGTCCTGAGCTGCCTCGACGTTTACATCGGCGTCAACGCCATCGACTACTCCGGCTACCCCGACTGCCGCCCCGAATTCATCGAAGCCTTCCAAACCCTCGCCAACCTCGCCACCCGCCTCACCACCGAAAGCCAGGAAAAATTCCGCATCCACACCCCCCTGCTCCGCCTCACCAAATCCCAAATCATCCAACGAGGCTCCTCCCTCGGCGTCGACTACTCCCTCACCCACTCCTGCTACGACCCCACCCCCACCGGCCTGGCCTGCGGCCACTGCGACTCCTGCCTCCTCCGCAAAAAAGGCTTCGCCGACGCCAACCTCCCCGACCCCACCCGCTACGCCTAAAAAAGAAGCCCCGCATGTTCATGCGAGGCTTCTCTTATTGTTTCACAACATCTCGTTTACAGCTGTGCCCCCGCCAACTGCAACCGCAGCATCAACAGCGCCGCCGACAATTGCGGATCACACGCCAGTGGGTCGGTGTTCTTCTTCGCCGCTTCATCATTCCTCTTCGCTTCCACCGCTGACTTCACTGCCGGTGCCGTATCCTTGAGCTTTTCATGCTCCCCTTCCGCCGGTTTGGCCTCCTCGGCATCACGCAGAATATCCATCGCCTGCCGTGCATCCATCGCCGCCCGCATCTGGTCCGGCGTCATATCCACCGTCACGTCCGGATCAACCCCCCATTCCTTCGAATTCTCCTCACGATGAATGCACCGCCCTGACGGCAGATAATAATGGCTCGTCGTCAGCTTCAAATACGCCGACCTCCCCGCCAGCGGAAACAGCATCTGCACCGATCCCTTCCCATACGTCCGCTCCCCGACAATCATCGCCCGATGCTGATCCTTTAGCGCCCCCGACACGATCTCGCTCGCCGACGCTGAATACTGATTCACCAGCACAATCACCGGCATCTTGATCTCATCATCATCCAACTTGGCCGTCGCCACCGTCGGTTGGTTCGGCGTCTCACGGTCCGCATGCGTCGAAACAATCACGCCCTTCGACATGAACTTATCACACACCTCCGTCGCCGCCGTCAGCAGCCCGCCCGGGTTGTACCGCAGATCCAGAATCATCCCCTTCGCTCCCGCCTGCTTCATCTCATCGGCCGTCTTATCCAGATCCTCCCCCGTCGACTTCGTGAAATTCGTGCACCGGACATACGCAATCTTATTATCCGGATCGATCAGATAATCCCACCCGCCCCCCGGCTGGCGCGTCCACCCCTTGATCGAACTCACCTTGATCGTATCGCGCTTGAGATTGTGCTCTTTCACATCCCCGTTTGTGCTCTTGATCGTCAGCGAAACATACGTCCCCTGCACTCCCTGGATCAGCCGCACCGCCTGCGTCAGCGAAATCCCCTTCGCCGACTTCCCATTGATCTGCGTAATAATATCGTCCGGCTTGATCCCCGCCTTATACGCCGGCGTGTCCTCAATCGGCGTCACCACCTTCAGCGCCCCCGTATCATCATTCTGAATCTGAATCCCCACCCCCGAAAATTCCCCCTGCGTCGTCTTATTAAACTCTTCCAAATCGCTCGGCCAGATCATCGAACTAAACGGGTCCAATTCCGCAAACGCCCCATCCGCAAACTCCGACACCAGCACTTCCTCTGGGAAATTCACCGTATCCTTGTTCGATGTCGCCAGCTTCTTAAACAGCAGGTTATACAGCACAAACTGATCATCCGCCGCCGTCGAATTCTTCGCCGCTTCCAGACTGTCATTCACCACCGACACAAACTGCTGCCGCTTGGCGTCATCCGCCAAACCGGGAAACTCCTTCTCCAGCCCATGCGTCGTCGCCAGCGCCTGCATCCCCTTGAGCCCCCCCACCATCATGTCCCGATATGTAATCTCGCGCCAGTAATTCGTCCGCGCATCCACCAGCGCCGTCCACAGCATATCCATCTTCACGCCGCGCAGCGTGTCATGCCAATCCAGCTTCGAATCCGCATCCGCCTCATCCCCCGGCACCGCCGGCTGCGTCGCTGCAATCTTGATCTTCGACACCTGCGTCGTCGCATCCGGATGCAGCAGCTTATCTACCGCATCGCGCGTCTTCGATTCCGATTCCTGCACCGCCTTCAATTCCCCCGGCGAATACAGCGCCAGCAGCCGAATCCGCCGCGTCGCCAGCTTCAACCGATCCTTCCATTCCGGATTCGTCGGCTCCACCGAACACAAATCCGAATACAGCCGCAGCGCCTTCAGCCATTCCTCTTTCTTCTCATACCCCTCCGCCATCGCCACGCTTTTATTAATCAGATCATCCACCCAAGGCTCAGCCCGAAACGCATCCTTGTCATTCGCCAATACATACGCGTCCTTGGCCGCATCAATCGCATAATCCTCATACCCGTGCTGCTCCAGCAGATGCACGTCCGCCACCGACTTGTCATATTGCTTATGCCGCTCCGCCGCAAACCCCGCCTGCTGCGTCTCGAACTGATTGGTCCACGACGCCATCTTTTCATCCGACGGGTCTTTGGATTTCGACGCCGCCTGCGCCAGCAGATCGTTCCCCACCTCCCATTTCCCGTCATGCAGCGCTTTAAACGCATCCGTCTTCAACTGATCGACCGTCGCCACCTGATCCGGCGACCCCAGCGCCGCCCCCGTAAACACCAAAGCCGCTGCCAACACCAGCCGAGTGGAATACTTTCTCATCCGTGCTTTTCCTTCATTCATGTCGTAACTGTTTTTCGAGCGGACGATGAACCTTATCCATCGACCAAATCCCGGTCAAACTGCCTGCTATATCATTAGTTCCATCAATTAAGACGTTTACAGCCGTCCCAAGTTCGAAGCAGAGCCGGGCCGTCCCCGGCCCGTATCCTCCCCAATGTAGAGAACCGCCGCACTCTATAGTAGCATCCCCACCCCGGCGTTTCGTTGCAGTAAAGCCCTTAGATGAACCCTCGATGAAGGTTATTGGACGACTAAAATAGACCCATGGCGACCATCACCACCCAATTAGAAACCGCCTTCCGCTCCGCCATCCGCGCTGCCTTCAACCTCGACGCCGACCCGCTCATCGCCCCCTCCACCACCGACAAGTTCGGCGACTACCAATCCAACGCCGCCATGGGCCTCTCCAAAGAACTCTCCTCCCAAGGCCAAAAAACCAACCCCCGCGCCGTCGCCGACCAAATCGTCGCCAAACTCAACCTGCAAGAAATCGCCACCGAAATCTCCATCGCCGGCCCCGGCTTTATCAACGTCCGCCTCTCCCCCACCTGGCTCGCCTCCCAACTCGCCGCCCTGGACGATCGCATCGGCGTCGAAAAATCCCCCCACCCGCAAACCGTCGTCGTCGACTACTCCGGCCCAAACGTCGCCAAAGAAATGCATGTCGGCCACCTCCGCTCCACCATCATCGGCGACGCCATCTCCCGCGTCCTCGAATTCCAAGGCCACCACATCCTCCGCCAAAACCACATCGGCGACTGGGGTACCCAGTTCGGTATGCTCATCACCTACCTCAAATCGTTTAGCGGCGGCCCGCAGGGCCGGCCTCACATCGCCGATCTCGAAGACTTCTACCGCCAAGCCAAACAAAAATTCGACGCCGATCCGTCCTTCGCCGATCAATCCCGCCACACCGTCGTCCGCCTCCAATCCCACGGCGACGAAGAGCTTTCCCTCTGGAAAACCATCGTCGAAGAAACCCGCCGCTCCTACCAACCCATCTACGAACGCCTCAGTGTAAAACTCACCCCCGCCGACGAACGCGGCGAATCCTTCTACAACCCCTACCTCAAACCCGTCGTCGACGACCTCAAATCCAAATCCCTCGCCGTCGAATCCGACGGCGCCACCGTCGTCCCCACCCCCGGCTTCGACAACCCCCTCATCATCGAAAAAACCGGCGGCGGCTACCTCTACGCCACCACCGACCTCGCCGCCATCCGCTTCCGCGTCACCGAACTCCACGCCAACCGCATCATCTACACCCACGACTCCCGGCAAGCCCAGCACTTCGCCCAGGTCTTCATTGTCGCCCGTCTCGCCGGCTTCGCCCCCCCTGCCGTCTCCCTCGAATACGCCCCCTTCGGCACCATGCTCGGCGAAGACAACAAACCCTTCAAAACCCGCACCGGCGGCACCGTCAAACTCAAAGACCTCCTCGACGAAGCCCAATCCCGCGCCCTCGCTGTCATTACCGAAAAAAATCCCGACCTCCCCGAATCCCAGCGCAACCAAATCGCCTCCGCCGTCGGCATCGGCGCCGTCAAATACGCCGACCTCTCCAAAGACCGCACCAGCGACTACGTCTTCTCCTGGGACAAAATGCTTGCCATGGACGGCAACACCGCCCCCTACCTGCAAAACGCCTACGTCCGCATCAAATCCATCTTCCGCAAAGCCGGCCTCACCGCCCCCAATAACGCCCAAATCCAACTCCTCGAATCCCAGGAACTAGCCCTCGCCAAACACATCCTCCGCTTCCAGGAAATTGTCGACCTCGTCTCCAAGGAACTCAAACCCCACCTCCTCTGCACCTACCTCTACGAGCTCGCCACCCGCTTCCACTCCTTCTACGAACACTGCCCCGTCCTAAAAAGCGAAGAACCCACCCGCACCAGCCGCCTGGCACTGGCCGACCTGACCGCGCGCACCCTCAGCGCCGGATTAGACCTCTTAGGAATCACCTCCCCCGAGCAAATGTAATTCCCCGTCATATGTGACGCGGGCGTCTCGCCCGCGTTTTTTTCAATAAAAAAAGCGAGGGCAAGATGCCCTCGCCACAAATTTTATGCTTTAGGTGCCGCCGGCGCCGTCAGCAACCTCTCCGCCGTCGCAATCAACTTATCCATCTTCACCGGCTTCGTGAAATACTCCGCCACCCCCAGCGACTCCGCATACATCTTATGCCGCGCCCCCGTATTCCCCGTAATCATAATCACAAACGGCTTCGCATTCCGCGGCTTCTTCGCCTTGATCTTCTCCAGCACCAAAAACCCGCTCCGCCCCGGCAGCATCATGTCCAACACCACCAGATCCGGATCGCTCTTCTCCGCGATCTCCACCGCCTTGTTCCCGTTATTCGCACTCTCAATCGTCGCCCCCGTCGGCTCAAACGCCGCCTGCATGCTCGTCAAAATATCCGAGTCATCATCCACCAGCAGAATCCGTTTCCCTTGCAGTTGCTCGCTCATAATAGATCTCTTTCTCTTAATGCCTTGCCCAATGATAGACGCGCGAGTGTCGGAAAGCTCACCAAAATTGTCAACCTTCCCCCCTGCTCTCTCCCGCGCATTGACCAAGTGCCGCTCCCAGTTGAAGATAGCACACTGAACTATTCCACCCCCCTCAGGAAAAAACGCATATGGCGTCATGTCGGTTGGTCAAATTCTGCCTCCCCGTCACTTTGCTCCTCCCCTTGGCCGTCGGATGCAGCCATTTCTCCGCCTCCAAATCCGTAGAGCGCATGCAAAGCGCCACCCCCGATAAACGCTTCAAAGGCATCAACGAACTCGCCGCCCATAAAGTCGGCCAGCACCCCCCCTACACCACCGATTACTCTCAAATCGCCAAAACCGACCCTGACTACCTCGTCCGCGCCACCGCCATCCGCGCCCTCAACCGCGCCCGCTTAAAAGAAGCCACCCCCCTCTTCATCACCGCCCTCGCCGACGACAACGCCAAAGTCCGCCTCGAAGGCGCCAAGGCCCTCGTCAACCTCCCCGACGACAACGCCGTCGCTCCCCTCGTCGCGCTGCTGAACAAGCCCGACGAAGACAAAGACGTCCGCATCGCCGCCGCCACCGCGTTGAAACATTACAAACGCCTCGACGTGGCCCGCGCCCTGGCCGCCAACCTCTCCGAACGCGAATTCGGCGTCGCCTGGCAATCCCGACGCTCCCTCCGCTCACTCACCGGAAAAGACTTCGCCTTCAGCGAACCCGCCTGGCTAGACTACTTCGTAGGCCCCACCAAACCCTTCGGATAATTCAAAAATTTAGCCCCCGATAGACACCGATGAACACCGATAAAATCAAATCCAAATCTTTTCTTATCGGTGTCCATCGGTGCCCCATCGGTGGCTAAAAAAGTATTTCCATGAAAGCCCTCGTCTTCGATAAAACCCTCTCTCTCGACCCCAAGCACGCAGACCCTCCCGCTTCCGACGGCGACACCCTCCTCCGCGTCCGCCAGGCCGGTATCTGCTCCACCGACATCGAAATCACCCGCGGCTACATGAACTTCCACGGCATCCTCGGCCATGAATTCGTCGCCGACGTCGTCTCCTCCCCCGACAAAGACCTCGTCAACCAGCGCGTCGTCGGCGAAATCAACATCGTCTGCGGCCGCTGCGATCTCTGTCTCGCCGGCCTCTCCTCCCATTGCCGCAACCGCTCCGTCGTCGGCATCCTCAACCACGACGGCGCTTTCGCCGAATACCTCCGCCTCCCCGCCGCCAACCTCCACGTCCTCCCCAAATCCATCGACAACGATCAGGCCTGCTTCGTCGAACCCCTCGCCGCCGCCTTCCAGGTCCTCAAACAAGTCAAAATCGACTCCCGACTCTGGGTCACCGTCCTCGGCGATGGTCGCCTCGGCCTCCTCGTCGCCCAGGTCCTCCGCAATGCCGGCTGCCCCGTCCGCGTCATCGGCAAACACCCCGAAAAACTCGCCCTCTGCGAACGCTGGGGCATCCGTTCCCGCATCCTCTCCGACATCGCCCCACGCCACGACCAGGACGTCGTCGTCGACTGCACCGGCTCCGCCGCCGGCTTCGAAACCGCCATGGCCATGGTCCGCCCGCGCGGCACCATCGTCCTCAAATCCACCGCCGCTGCCTCCAAACCCCTCAACCTCGCCCCCCTCGTCATCGACGAAATCCAAGTCATCGGCAGCCGCTGCGGCCCCTTCAAAGAAGCCATCCGCGCCCTGGCCGAAAAATCCGTCGACGTCATCAGCCTCATCACCCGCCGCCTCCGCCTCGACCAAGCCCCCCAAGCCTTCACCCTCGCCCAACAATCCAACACCCTAAAAGTCCTCCTCACCATCGACTAAATTTCCTTCTCTCCTCCGTGTTCTCCGTGACCTCCGTGGTGAGTCAGCATTATTCGAGTTAAACTACCGCCGTGCCCAAAGACCTCGCCATCATCCTCCACGACGGCTCCATCGAATCCGCCGTCACCACCTCCCTCGCCGCCCAGCGTCACCGCATCGCCATGATCTACGTCTCCGACGACTCCCCCGGTGCCCCGCGCCGCCGCGGCGCTTTCGACGCCCAGGCCGCCCATTTCGCCGCCCAAAAAACCTGGATCACCCCCCCCATCAACCTCGACCCCCCAAAAAAAGAACCCTCCACCACTCCCCTCCAACAAAAAATGCTCGCCACCATCGCCCCCATCGGCCTAGCCGCCCAGGCCGCCGACCGCTGGGCCGCCACCACCCTCTACCTCCCCCTCCGCACCGGCCCAGCCGAAGACGACCTCGCCCGCGCCACCGAATACCTCCAGATCGCTGCCGAACTCCTCCAACTCCCCTGCAACCGCCCCGACCTCGACATCACCGCCCCCATCCTCGAACTCGACCTCTGGCAGGTTGTCGACCTCGCCTCCCAGCTCGACACCCCCCTCGAACTCACCTGGTCCTGCCAAACCTCCACCACCCCCCTCCCCTGCGGCCTATGCCCCCCCTGCAAATCCCGCCAGGCCGCGTTTGCCCGCGCCGCCAAACCCGATCCCCTATTACTCATCAAAGACCGTTCCTAATTTATTCATCATTTATCTTTTATCATTCATCATTTCCCATGAGCGAACCCACCCACAGCTACTACGACTGGCAAGTCTCGACTTTAATGCTCGCCTACGACGTCGCCACCCCCTTGCACCGCGACGACCTCAAACAACTCCAGGAGCGCCAGCAAAGCGTCGAACTCGAACTCCGCGATATGGTCCACAACGTCCTCCCCAAATCCTATTTAGAAAATCCCCACAGCGACTTCCCCCCTGAAGTCGTCACACTCCTCACCAAAGCCACCCTCGCCCGCGCCACCGAAATCATCGCCTCTTCGCCAAGCCCAAGGCTTTAGCCTTGGGTCTTCTCCCCAATCACCCGCTGAATCACCGCCGCCAACCGCCCCACATCCACCGGCTTGACCACATGATCCACAAACCCCGCCTCCCGGCTCCTGCGCATATCCTCTTCCATCCCATACCCGCTCAGCGCAATCCCCTTGATCCCATATCGCCTCTTGATCTCTTCCATCAATTCATACCCCGTCGCATCCGGCAATCCGATATCGCTCACCACCACATCAAACACCTCTCCCCCCGCCAGCTCCAGCGCCGCCGCCACGCTCCCCGCCGTCTTCACGTCAAACCCCGACCGCACCAGCAGCCGCGCCATCGTCCGCGCCGTATCCTCATGATCCTCCACCAGCAATACTCGCGACCGCGCG
Source organism: Tepidisphaeraceae bacterium (assembly GCA_035656825.1). Taxonomy (GTDB): domain Bacteria; phylum Planctomycetota; class Phycisphaerae; order Tepidisphaerales; family Tepidisphaeraceae; genus DASRRR01. The sequence goes on from DASRRR010000156.1 coordinate 9,974, forward strand.
CACGCCCCCTCCTCCATCCTCCGCGGCCCATCCCCTTCCACTCTCCCCTTTCCCCGCTCCACCGCCGTCATCAGCCGAATCGTAAACGCCGCCCCCCGATCCTTCCCTTCGCTCGCCGCTTCGATCTTCCCCCCATGCATCTCAACCACCGCTTTCGCGATTGCCAATCCCAATCCCAACCCCCCAAACTGCCGCGTCATCCGCGCCTCCCCCTGCTCAAACGCATCAAACACCTTCGGCAGCACTCCCGCCTCGATCCCCACCCCCGTATCCCGCACCTCCACCATCAGCCCCCCTCCTTCATTCCACGTCCGCACCACAATCCTCCCCCTCTCCGGCGTAAACTTCACCGCGTTCCTTAGCAAATTCCAAAACACCTGCTGCAACCGCGCCGGATCCGCCGTCACAGAATCATCTCCCGCTCTCAGCTCCTGCACCACATCCAATCTCTTCCCCGCCGCATCGCTCATGCTGTTATGAATCGCATGCCCCAGCACCTCATGCACGCGCACCCCCTGCATCTGCAACCGCAACTTCCCACTCGTAATCCGGCTCAGATCCAGCAAATCATCAATCAACTTCACCTCCAGATCGATATTCCGCCGCACCATCGCCAGATCATCCCGAAACTTCAGCGGCATATCCGCATCCAACTCCATCGCCGGAATCGTCATCACCACCGGCGACAACGGCGTCCGCAACTCATGACTCAACACCGCCAAAAACTTATCCTTCGCCCGGTTCGCCGACTCCGCCTCCGCCCGCGCCGCGCGCTCCGCCACCTCTGCATTCTTATGCGCCGTGATATCCCGCGTCGTCCCCGCCACCGCCTCCACTTCCCCATTGGCCCCCAGCACCGGCGAAAAAATATACTGATAATACCCCCCCGCTCCCGTCAGACTCGTATAAGGAGTTTCATCCACCAGCACCCGCTTGGTCTGGATCACCTCCCTGATCTGCCGCTGCAACTTCTCCGCCAGCGCCTCCGGATATTTCAAATCAAAAAAATTCTTCCCCACCGCCTCGACTAGCTTCATCCCCCACAAATCCAGCAGCGCCTTATTAATAAACGTAAACCGCCCCTCCAGATCAAACGTATAAGCAAAATCCGTAATCGACGATAACAACCCCTCCAGCAGCCTCACCTGCGCCGCATACCGCTCAATCACGGCACGCTCCTCCTTCAAAATATCATCGCTCTTCCCACTCATAATGAATTCCACCCACTATACCACATCACGTTCCCTTGAATCGTCCTAGGCCAATCCGATCGCAGGTCAAGCCAGCGCAATGAATGCCGCCGTTAGATCGGCTTCATACGAGAGAAGCGTTGCGCGGTGCGAACGGAGCAGGATCGCCACGGTTGCAATAAGACAGTTGCCGAGCCGAATCCAGAGCACTTTTGGCGGATGACCCATCAGCAGCGCACGCTGCTGAAAGTCCACATCTTTCGAAACAATGACAAACCCCTGTGCGGCTGCATGGGACCAGACAGTCGGATCGGGGGCGCGCAGCCAAGCCAAAATCGCGCATGTGCGCTGACCCGGGAAACTCGGCGGCCAATTGCATTACCAGCTTGTGAGAGAGATTCTGATCGAAGAGAAGCTTCATGCCGCCGGGACCGTCCAAAGCCGGCGCTCGCGGTCGGCGGCGTAAGCCAGGCACGCCTGAATGTCTTCCAACGTCAAATCGGGAAAATCATCGACAATCTCGGCCGGCGACATCCCGGCGGCAAGATATTCCAGCACATCCCGAACCGTCATCCGCAACCCGCGAATGCAGGCCTGCCCGCTCCGCTTGTCCGGCTCGATCGTGATGAGTTGTCGATAATCCATGTCAAAGATTATGCGCCGGCACAGCGCGTCGTCAACTTCTTTGGATGGCAACAGCCTGGCCATCTCCACTTCGCGATCCCTCCCCTCCCCCGTACAATCCCCCCCATGCCCAACCTCACCACCCTCCTCGTCCTCCTCCCCACGCTCCTCCTCCTAGGCTGTCACTCCTCCACCCAAATCACCGGCGACACCCTCGTCCTCCCCGCTGCCCAGCCCGGCAACCTCCTCTACACCCACATCGACCCCGCCTCCCTCCACGTCCACTCCATGACCGCCACCTACGCCCCCTCCGACTACACCCTTGACCCCATCGCAGGCACACTCGCCCGCACCCCCAATTCTCAAATCCCCGACTACTCCAAAAACAGCCTCTACAACCAAAAAGACTTCGACCACTCCCACTTCCCCGGCTACGGCAATACCGCCTACACCATCTACCTCGACTACAAAACCACCGACCCCGCCGCCCGCCAGCCTTTGTCTCCCCCCACCGACGTCTCCGCCCTCCTCCCCCACGCCGCCCAGCTCCTCCACTCGGGCGAGCCTCTCAAACTCATCGCTTACGGCGACTCCATCACCGCCGGCGGCGAAGCCACCTCCGTCAACCGCCAATTCCCCTCCCTCTACGCCGACTACCTCCGCCACGAGTTCCCCAAATCCACCATCACCCTCGAAAACACCGCCACCGGCGGCGACACCACCGCCAACGGCATCGCCCGCCTCTCCGAAAAAGTCCTCTCCCACCACCCCGACCTCGTCCTCGTCGCCTTCGGCATGAACGACCACAACATCCCCGGCTTCGGAACCCCCCTCCCCCAATTCACCGCCAACCTCACCATCATCGTCAACACCATTAAATCCCAAACCCACGCCGACGTCATCCTGCTGAGCTGCTTCCCCCCCAACCCCAACTGGCACTTCGGCTCCCACAACATGGCCGCCTACGCCCACGCCACCCAGACCGTCGCCGCGCAAACCCACTGCGCCTACGCCGACGTCTACGCCACCTTCGAAAAAGTCCTCGCCCGCAAAGATGTCCCCAGCCTCCTCGGCAACAACATCAACCACCCCAACAACTTCGGCCACTACCTCTACCTCCAAACCCTCGAATCCCTCCACTTCTAACCCCTTGTGAACGTGCCGCGGGCGTCTCGCCCGCGTTCCCACATGATGATCAGAAACATTTTAAAACTGCTCAAATTTCGTGGCACGGGTTTTTAACCCGTGCATTTTCTCTAGAAGTACGAAAAAAATGCATCGAATCGTGGCAACCAAGTTTTGAAATAACTCCTAAAACTCATTCTTCATCACATATGCTCCGACATTTCACCTTCCTTCTCGTCATCTTCACCCTCCTCTCCCCCTCCCTCGCCGCCCCCCCCGCGCCTCCCAACATCCTCTTCATCCTCATCGACGACATGGGCTGGCGCGACCTCACCTGCACCGGCTCAACCTTCTACGAAACCCCCAACATCGACCGCCTCGCCCACCAAGGCCTCCTCTTCACCTCCGCCTACGCCGCCTGCCCCGTCTGCTCACCCTCCCGCGCCTCCATTCTCACCGGCCAGTACCCCGCCCGCGTCGGCCTCACCGACTACCTCGGCGGAAAATCCACCGGCCGACTTCTCCCCGCCCCCTACCTCCAACACCTCCCCCTCACTCTCCCCAACACCGCCAAATCCCTCCACTCCATCGGCTACCAAACCTGGCACGTCGGTAAATGGCACCTCGGCCCCGAACCCTTCTGGCCCGAACACCAGGGCTTCGACGTCAACATCGGCGGCTTCGACGCCGGACACCCCTCCTCCTACTTCTCACCCTACAAAAACCCCCGCCTCCCCGACGGTCCCCCCGGCGAATTCCTCACCGACCGCCTCACCGACGAAGCCATCAAACTCATCAAAAATCGCGACCCCGGCCGCCCCTTCTATCTCAACCTCTGCCAGTACGCCGTCCACA
>DASRRR010000157.1:0-36050 GCA_035656825.1 Tepidisphaeraceae bacterium
ACCCCCCACTCCCAAGCAGAGCCGGGCCGTCCCGGCCAGTCTTATCACGACTCTAATTCGTCGGATGCAACGTCCGCGCAATCCGCTCCAACAACTCCGGCACGGTAAACGCCGCCTTGATCATGCACCCCTGCACCCCCACCCCCCGCGCCTCAGCAAGTTGCTCCGAAGCATCCGCCGCCGTGATCAAAATCACCGGCACCCGCGCAAACCGCGGATCATTCCGAATCTGCCGCAAAAACGACAAACCATCCACATTCGGCATCATCAAATCCAACAACACCAAATCCGGCGTCCGCCGCTCCATCACAGTCAATGCCTCCAGCCCATCCCCCGCACACGTCGTCGCATACCCCGACAACCGCAGCAGCCGCGCCAATGGCTCCCGCGCACTAGCAGTATCATCCACCACCAGAATATTCGCCGCCACCACCGGCGATTCACTCGGCTTGGCGGAAACAGCCGGATTGTTGTTCATCGGCGACGGCACCATCGACGGCGGCTCACAAAATATCATTCACGCGTCCTTTACAACTTCCTGCGCAACGCCGTTAACGAGCACGCCATTGCATGGGACCTCTTCCATTTCATCGGGGCAACCCCCCGCCCCCCTGAAGCAGACTTCTTGTCGTAGTCATCGAAAAATGTAACTATCTCTCTGCCAACAAGTCATTTGCGCAACATTCAAAACGGTCCAATTTATTTCTCTCCTTAAAATCCCCGCCGTCTAGCTCATTCTCTTTATGCTCAAAATGTCCAACCCCACGACTCTCCAAGTCTCCCCCCACCTCAAAGGAATGATTGAGAGCCGGACCGCCCTCGGCCCGTCCCCTTATCCCACTGAACCACGCCCTACGCCCCCCATTCAGAGAAGACCCCTGGATTCTAATCCCCACATCTTCACACCGTTAGATTTTGATAAACCCTACCACTTGCAGGGTTTATTGCTTTCTACGGGTCGCTTAAGCCGCGAATTGGACCTTGTTGGACCTCGAAAAAGTCACATCACGTTCCGTCGCGTTTTCAACGTGGGCGACGGCGGCGGTTGGCTTACGCCGCGATCCCCACATATCGCTTCAAGTCCGCCGCGAAAGGCGTCGGACGCAGTTCCGCGTCAGCCAAGCGATCTTCCTCCGCTAGCGCGAAGAGCGGCCCGCAACCGCACTCGCTCAGCAGCTTCCGCAGCGCGGCGTCGTCCTTCAGGTCGGTCCGCGTGTATCGGCTCAGTTCGTGCAGCCGCAAGTAGTCGATCTCGTCCCGAGTCAGCTTCAGCCGCCGCTCCAGCATTTTCCCTTCCGGCGTGCGGCTCATCGTCAGGAACAGGAACGTTCGCACCGCCACCAGATCGCGCATCGGGGTCACGACTAAGTACCCCACCCGCTGATCCGCGATCGCCATCGCGACCAGCAGGCCACCGTCAGGCAGCTTCTCCACGATCGTCGGCTTCTTGAGCGATTCGTACATCCAGTGCTGCGCCCAGTCCGCATAGCGATACACGTCCAGCCGCGAGCGCAACTGCTCCAGCGCGTGGCTCTGTATGTAAACCGGCCGCGTCTCGCCCGGCATGAACCCGAGCTCTGTGGCCCAGCGCGGGCCGAGCGATTCGGGTGTCCAAGAGACATAGTCAATTCCATTCCACGTGTTCGGTGTTCCCACGCGATGCATCGGCCGCGATCCCTTCTCCAGCCGCACGTATTTCATCGGAGGCTGCTCGGCGTAGAGCGTCATCGTCACGCGTGGCCATCCACGCGGCCCGCGCGGCGAGGAGAGCCTGCCGTGCAGCAGCTTCGCGTCCAGTCGACTCCGCGCCACCAGCGGCACCAACACCTCGCGGTGCAGCGCGCTAAACGTCGCGTCCCGAAACGCATCAGAGCCAATCGCATCCAGCGCTGGCCCGACTAACTCCAGGAAGGCGGTCACGGACGCAGGGAACTTTTTGTCATCTCCCAGCGGGACGCGTTTTCGATTCTGCGCCACGCAATTCCGCAGGGGGATCGCCAGCGCGTAATAGTCGCGGATCGACAGCGTGAACGCCCCCACGTCGATCGCCGCCCGCTTGAATCCCTCCTGCACCGTCCGGCGGATCTCCGCGTACGCGCCGCCGTGTACCTCGACGAAGGGGAAAGACGGATCGAACTCTAACGCCGGGTCCGGCCAGCGGGCGTCGAAAAACTGATTGCGGATCTCCGCCGGCATGCGTTCGAAGGCCGCCAGCGCACCGAGCGAAGAAAGAAGCGCCTTGAGCCGTCGGCGGATCTGCAACAGCGGATCGACGTTACGCAGGGGCTGCCGACCCCTACGCTTCCGATCGATTTGGGCTTTGGGCATAAAGGATTAGATCGGCAGCGCGGCGGTGTTCGCTGTACGCCAATGCCCCGGCTGTTCATTTGGGCCCGATAGGCAGAATGCATTGCGCGGCCGCAAACCGCACGGCGGTCACCCTTTCAACGCCAACAACAGCGGCCGAGAAGATGGTCAGCTCACCGACTTCCATCGCGAAGGAGACAATAGCGAACTCGTTGAACATTGTTCCTTTGAAGTCTGGTTCGGAAGGAACGAGACAAAGTCCTTCTATAGACTCGTGTTACAGTTTTATTCCCGCGATTACCGCAGCCAACATATCAGCGCTGGCAGCGACTTCGACGAGGAAGGGTTCTAACCATATCCCCTCCTCTTCTCTCCATGTTATAATCCCACGATCATGCTCTACATCCTGGCCATCTTCCTCCCCTCCCTCGCCGTCCTCCTCTGCGGCCGATTCTTCCTCGCAATCCTCTTCCTCCTCCTCCATTTCACCATCATCGGCTGGCCCCTCGCCACCCTCCTCGCCTGGCTCATCATCAACGACCACAAAGCCGACCAACGCGCCCGCCGCTACTACGCCTAAAACAAAAAATAATCTCCTCATTTCCCTCAGCTTTTCCCCAAATCCCAAATTTTTGGTGCGCCTCCCTCCTCCTTCCCGCGCAAACACCCCTCTCTATATAGGAGGACCCTCTATGCTCTCATCTTCTCTTCTTCGCGTGATTTCTTCGCGTCCTCCCTGCGCGGCCTTCGCGATCTCTTCATTTCCCCCAATACCAAACGAACCCAAAATCCTCATTTCCAACCCAAAAACCCCATTCCCCCCATGCGAATTTCCTCGATCCCCCTTACACTACCCCCTCCCATGAACACACCGCGTCATCCCCACCTCTCCCCCGTCCGCAGCCTCGTCGTCAAGCTCGGCACCCAGCTCCTCTCCGACAAACAAGGCAACCTCGACACCCCCTTCCTCTCCCGCATCGCCTCCCAGGTCGCTGCCCTCCGCCAGCGCGGCCTGCGCGTCACCATCGTCTCCTCCGGCGCTATCGGTTGCGGCCTGCGCGAACTCAAACTCCCCAAACGCCCCACCGACCTCCCCAAACTCCAAGCCGTCGCAGCCGTCGGCCAGCGCCGCCTCATGGACGCCTGGGCCGGCGCTTTCGAAAACCACGACCTCAAAGTCGCCCAGCTCCTCCTCACCCGCGAAGACATCGAGCATCGCACGCGATTCCTCAACCTGCGCAACACTATCCACGCCGCCCAGGAGATGGGTGCCGTCCCGATCATCAACGAAAACGACACCATCAGCACCGACGAAATCATCAAAATCACCTTCGGCGACAACGACATCCTCGCCGCGATGGTCTCGGCCGCGCTGCGCGCCCAGCTCCTGATCCTCCTCTCCGTCGTCGACGGCGTCCTCGACGAACGCGGCAAGCCCATCCGCCTCGTCAGCGCCATCGAACACGCCCGCGGCATGGTCCGCACCGAAAAATCCCCCCTCGGCAAAGGAGGCATGAACTCCAAGGTCGAAGCCGCCCGCATGGTCACCGAAGCCGGCGAATGTCTCGTCGTCGCCGATGGTCGCATGCCTGATGTCCTCCTCCGCGTCCTCGACTCGGATGAGGTCGGCACCCTCTTCGTCCCCCCCGGCAAAAAACTCTCCAGCCGCAGCCGCTGGATCGGCTCAGTCCGCCCGGTCGGGCATGTCTCCGTCGATGAAGGGGCCGCCCGCGCCGTCGCCGACAAGCAAAAAAGCCTCCTCCCCGCCGGCATCCAATCCGTCCAAGGCGAATTCGAACGCGGCGACGTCATCGGCATCACCGACCCCGACGGCAAACTCATCGCCCGCGGCCTGACCAATTACGCCTCCGCCGACATCACCAAAATCGCCGGAAAAAAATCCGCCGAAGTCCGGAATTTGCTCAAAGATGCCGCCTATGATGAAGTCGTCCATCGCGATAATATGGTTTTGTGGTAAGTCACTGCAAATAAACAACTTAGCCGGATACAAACCCCGCCTCCCCCTATAATTGCCACCCACTAACCTGCCGGCTAATCTTGTGTCTGTCATAGCGGGCCAGTGAAATGGTCCGATGAATAAGAAATAAACGCGGTAAGGAGTTCAATATGCGAAATATGAAAACCATGATTCTTGGCGCTTTAGCAGTCGCTGTCCTCCCGGCTTTCGCCATGGCCGGTCACACCAGCGTCGGCGTCTCGGTTGGCTTCGGTGGTTATGGCAATAGCGTCGGCTTCTCCTACGGCCATGGATACGGCTACGGTGGGCACACCTACATCGGTGCCCGCTACTACGACTACGGCCCGCACTACTACCACCCCTATTACTACGCCCCCTACTACGGCCCGACCGTCGTCTACCAATCCGCTCCGGTCTATGTCGCCCCGGCTCCCGCCGCCGTCTACGCCCCGGCCCCCGAAGTCCAACAAGCCCCGGTCTACTACACCCCCGCCCCGGCCGCCGCTGCCGCCCCCGCCCCGGTAAACTATTCCTATCCCACTCCCCCCCCCGCCCCAGTGGCCACCCCGTCCCAGACCGTAACGACCACCACCACGACCACCTACTACTACAACCACTAATCCCCCAATTCAAAACTGGTAATGCCTTCCGCCGGGCAGGACAACCCCCAAAAACGGGTTTCCCTGCCCGGCTTGCTTTTGTGGTTGACGGCTGACTGGCTCTCTTGCGATGGTGGTCCAACTCATGCCCGATACCGCACCCCCAAAACGCCGTCGACACATCCGATGGATTGTCGGCATCCTCACCGCACTGGTCCTCCTCTTCATCCTCCTCCAATCCCTCCTCGGCTCGATCATCCGCCAAAAGCTGATCTCCACTGTCCAATCCCAGACCAACGCCACCCTCCAGTTCGGCACCGTGACCTACCTTCCCCCCTATGGCATTCGCGTCGACAACGCCAACTTCCTCGCCGGCAACACCAGCCTCGTCAAAATCAAACACCTCGAACTCAAGCTCGCCCGCTTCCCTTTCCGTCCCGGCCCGCTCGTCATCCAGCGCATCACTGTCGACTCCCCCGAAGTCCGCCTCATCAATACCAGCCAAGGCCTGCTCGGCATCGATAACCTACTCAAACAGCAAGTCGACATAAACCAGAAACTCTCCGACCTCTTCGAACTCCGCCACCTCGCGATCACCAGCGGCCAGATCACCTACGAAGATCAATCCCACCCTCACGCCCTCCCCATCGTCTGGAAAAACCTCAGCATCAACACCGAAACTCGCCCCACCTCCGCCGGCGTCTATTCCTACGATTTCCACGGCCAGCAAGCCTCCCTCTCCACCATCCAATCCGCCGGCACCTTCGACATCGACAACCTGCTCCTGAACGCCAAATCACTCGCGCTCAATATCCAGGTCTCCCCGGGTCAAAAGGAAAGCTCCGTCCCCGCCCCGCTGCAAAAAATTCTGGCTGAATATCAATTGCAAGGAGCCCTGAAGATCACCGGCCAAGGGCGCGTGCCACTAAAACAGCTCACCGACGCCAACTATCAATTTGAGGTTTCTCTGGAGAACGGACGTGGGCGCGTGCCGCATTACGACCGCCCGATCGACAAACTACAGGCGCGCCTCCGCGTGACCGGCAAGGCCAAGCAGGCGATCTCCACCCTCGTCGCGCTCGAAGCCGTCAGCGGGCCGGATGTCCTGCATGTCGATGACGGCGATCTCGCTGTGGATCTCAATCAAAAATCCTGGGATCTTAAACGCCTGAACCTGCGCCTCGACGCCAGCGCCGTCGGCGTGCGCCCGTTTCAGATTCCCACCAGCACACCGGCCACACAACAAAAACTCCGCGCCGGCGGCAGAATGGAACTCACCGCTGCCGGCACCGGGTCGCTCGATGTCCACTCCCCCGCCGACTTCTTGCGCCGCGCCAAATTCGACATGGTCGCCACCGCCTCGGACTTCCACATCCAGCCCCCCGGGCTCCCTGCTCCCATCCAACTCGTCACCGGCTCGCCCATCATCGCCAACCAGGACGTCCTGCGCGTCTCCAACCTCACCGGCCAATACGGGAACGATCAATTTCAAATTACCACGCTGCGCATTCCGCTCCGCGACCTGCCGCAAATCGCACGCATCGAGCAGATTACCGTCAGCGCGACTTTTGACCGCCACACGCCCGCTTATCCCGGCATCGCCGGCAAGTGGATTAAAAAGATCAACCCCGAAGGTCCCTTCGAAGTTGGCGGCAGTGTCGCCTATGACCAGGGCGCATCACCAAAGCTGAGCTATCACCTGCTGCTTCACAGCGATCGCGGCGCGATCGAATACACCGACAATGCCCGCAAAATCCCCGTCTCGCGCATCCACGCCGAAGCGATGATCGACACCGGCACCGCCCAGCTCGATTATCTGGAGGCCAATGTCTTCGGCGGATTGGTCCGCGGCACGGGTTCGGCCAAAATCACCGACCCGATCACCTGGCAGGCCAAAGGCCAATTACGTGATTTCGACCTGCGGACCAGCGCTGAGCAGCTCACCGGCAAGCAGTTCAGCACCGACAAACTCGCCGGCCGCGCATTCCTCTCCGCAGACATGGCCGGCTCCATGACCCCCCAAAGCGTCAAGGGCACCGGCGAAGCCCGCCTCGTCGAAGGGCGCATTTTCGAAATCCCCATCCTCACGGAAATCCTCAGCCAGGCCGGACTGCAAAAAGGGTTGATTGGCAGTGACGCCGCCGCCACGTTCGCACTCGCCGACGGAAAGCTGAATCTCAAAAAAATCGCCCTCGGCTCCGCCGCCATCGGCGTCCAGGGGCACGGCACGATCGCCTTCGATAAAACCCTCGATCTCGACGTCGTCGTCGCACCCCTCGGACAATGGAAAGACCGCTTCAAACGCACCGGCATCCCCATCGTCAGCAAAGTGATCGGCGATGTCGCCGGCGTGGTCCAGAGCGCCGTCAACGCCGCCGCCAGCACCTTCCTCTACGAATTCCACGTCAGCGGCACTGCCGATGCTCCCAAAATTGCCGCCGTCCCCGCCCCCTTCCTGACCAAAAGCGGCGCCGCCATTTTCTCCGCCATGCTCGGCGGCGACGACAACGCCCTCGCCGACCAGGTCAAACAGCCGGACGACGAACCCGCCGACAAGCCCGCACAATAATCCGCGCGTTTGGCGGCATAATCCCCATCGTCTACACTCCCGCCCCGTCATGACATATGACCTCTCCAAATTCGCCGCCGTCTTTCTCGATCTCGACGGAACCGTCTTCCAGGAAGAGCACCCGCTCCCCGGCGCGGCCAACCTGGTCCGCCATTTCAACGCCAGCGGGCGCAAATACGCCTGCCTAACCAACCACACTTTCAGCGCCCGCCGCATCGCCCAGCGACTGGCGCGCATTCAGATCCCCATCGACGCCCAGCACATCTACACCGCCGGCGACGCCGCCGCGGATTATGTGATGACCCGCTTCGGCCCGCGCCCGCGCGTCTACAACCTCGCCACCGAATCATTCGAAGAGAGCCTCGAAGGCCGCGTCGATTGGGTCAATCACGCCACCGACCCCTGCGATGTCGTCGTCAACGGCTCGCCAATCTGCGTCTATTCCACTCCCGATCGCCAGCACGTCGCGCTCGAACTGCTCAAACGCGGCGCAACGCTGCTAGGCATGTGCGCCGACCGCATCTATCCCAGCGCCCGCGGCCTGGAGATCGGCGTCGGCGCTCTGTCCGTCATGCTCGGCTACGCCGCCAATGTCACCCCCGTCTTCACCGGCAAACCCCAACCCGTCTTTTTTCGCGCCCTCTGCGACCGCCTGCAAGTCGACCCCAAAGACTGCGTCCTCATCGGCGACAACCTCGAATCCGACATCGCCGGCGCCAAATCCGTCGGCATGACCGCGCTGCTCACGCTGACCGGCGTCACCAAACAGGAAGACCTCCGCCACGTCGACGCATGCCATCAACCCGACGGAATTATCCAAAGCCTCGCCGACTTTGACCCGCTAAAATGACCCCGATGCGGGCAGTGCGAAAAATCCTCCTCTACCTCTGGGTCGCCCCGACCTCCTTGCCCGGCATCTTCTTCGTACTCCTCACATTCATCACGCCCGGAAAAATCCGTTTGGTCGATGGCGTCCTCGAAGTCCATGGCGTCATCGTCTCGGCATTCCTGAAATACCTGGCATTCGATGCTGCCGCCATGACGCTCGGCCACGTCGTCCTCGGCCGCGACGCCGATGCTTTGGAATGGAGCCGCTCGCACGAGCGCATCCACGTCCGCCAGTGCGAACGCTGGGGCCCATTCTTTCTCCCCGCCTACGCCGCGGCCTCTTTATTCGTCTGGCTGCGCGGCAAGCGCGCCTACTGGGACAACCCCTTCGAGCGCGAGGCGTATCAGCACGAATCCTAGAGCCGCCCGATCAGCGCCAGCGCCTCCGGGGAATCCATACTCCACCAATCCGCCAGAACCCATCCATTCTTCGGATCGTTCAGCGGCGAATGACAAAACTCACAATTGCTCGCCGTCGCCAGCGACAACGGCGCACCGCAATTTGGGCAGTGGCTCGACGACAACGCCAACTCCGCCCGCGTGATCGCCGACGCCGACCGCGTCAGAACCATCAGGCTTCGCGTCGTCGCCGAATGCCCGGCCTTCACCGGGCAAACATTCGCATGTGCCAGATATCGCGTCCCCGACCAGCGAATCTCCATCAGCGCCAAATCCGCCGTCTGAGTCGACAATAGCCCGATCGTCTGCACCGACCCCACCGCACACTCACCGGCGTACACATATGACCCATCCGCCGCCATCTCCGGCAGCAGCCGGTGCGCATATCCATCCATCAACTCACTGGAAGAGACCTTCGCCAGCGGCTGCGCGCTGCGCAATCGATCCGCCGTCGCCTTCCGCCAAAAACAGACCGATGCGAAATCCTCCAGCTCCTGCACATTGAAATCCACATCGCGCAATCGCACCCGATCCGCCCCCGGTAGATCATCCGAACGATCCCCCCACCAGACCGACTCCTGCGTAATTTCCGCCAGCACCCAGTCGTACTGCCCCGATCGCAACAGCGCCTTGCAATAAGGGCAATTCGCCGACTGATTGATCCCCGCCACCTCGCCCCCGCAATTGGGACAATGCCCTTCAATCAAACCACCCTTGGCGTTAACCGCACTGGTCGCGCCGCGACGACGCAGAAACGACCATATCTCCACAAACGGCTCATCCCGATCCTCTCCCGGCAGCTGCTTCCCATCCACCAGCGACACATCCACATCCCGCGCCCGAGCCGCGATCCGCACCGCCAGCACATCAAACGGCCCGCCCACTTCCGCCTGTGCCAGCGAAATCTCCAGCACACGCACCTGATCCACCTGATTCCGATATCCCAGCGCCTGCTGCTCCAAAAACTGCAACGAAAACCGCTCATGCACGCCATCGGATAAGAAGGGCCGCACCGCCGTCAGATTCTGCGCGCTCCACGCCGCCTGAATCTTTTCAAACGCCATCCGCACACGATTCAAAAATGCCTCTCGATCAAACGCGGGATCGGCCGCCCGGATCGCTGCGGCCGCCTCGGCATCCGCATCACCTTCATCTCGCATGCGACCTGCCAATGACAGATTCGACGTCGGCTTTCGATCGCGCACCTGCATGGCAATCACAATGATGACAAAAACAATGACCAGCCCCCAGATCATCAGACTGGAGTCATCCAAACCGGGCCCGACGACATGAACTCCGCCGCCACCCCCTCCGAAATGAAAGCTCCCCCCGCCACCAAACCCACCCCCATGCCCCCCACCACCGCCGCCACCAAATCCATGACCGCCCCCTGCCCGGGCGTCACACCAGCCGGGAACAAGGAAGATCAACACGCTCGCCAGCAGCGCCAGACGACAAGCCCGTCCAATCATTCGCTCTATCGTCCAGCTTTTACCTCGCCAGGCAATGATAAACCCGGCGTTCGTCCATAACCGACGTTCTAAACCAGTTTCTCCGCAATCTGCACAGCGTTCGTCGCGGCACCCTTCCTGATCTGATCGCCCGACACAAACAAATCAATCCCCCGTCCATCCTCCCGGCTGATATCCTGCCTGATACGCCCGACCAACACCAAATCCTGATGGCTCGCCTCCAGCGGCATCGGAAAATGATTCCCCTCCACATCATCCACCAGCTTCACGCCCGGCGCTTTGCTCAAAATCTCGCGCACCTGCCCCGGCGTCATCGGCCTCTCGAATTCCAGATTGATCGCCTCACAATGCGCCCGCGGCACGGGCACGCGAATGCAGGTGGCCGATACCATGATCTTCGGATCCGCGAATATCTTCCGCGTCTCGTTGACCATCTTGTTCTCTTCCTCGTTATACCCATTCGCGCCGATCGTGGTGTTGTGGCTGAACAAATTATTCACGATCTGATGCGGGAACTTCTCCTTGACGATCGGCTGGCCCGCCGCCGCCTGCTTCATCTGCGCTTCCAGCTCATACAACCCCCACGCCCCGGCTCCGCTGACGGCCTGATAGGTGCTCACCACCATCCGCTTTACGCGATTCACTTTATGCAGCGGCCAGACCGGCACATTCATAATGATCGTCGAGCAATTCGGATTGGCGATGATCCCGATATGCCGATGAATCTGCTCCGGATTCACCTCCGGCACGACCAGCGGAATCCCATCCTTCATCCGAAACGCCGACGAATTATCCACCACCACCGCGCCCGCCTTGACGGCGCTCGGCCCGAACTCTTTTGAGATCGACCCGCCAGCCGAAAACAGCGCAATCTTCACATCCGCAAAACTCTCGTGCGTCAATTCTTCAATGACATACTCTTTCCCCGCAAACGTCACGGTCTTCCCCGCCGAACGGGCACTGGCCAGCAGCTTCAAATTCTTGATCGGAAAATTCCGCTCCGCCAGCACGGTCATAAATTCCTGACCCACCGCACCAGTCGCCCCGACGACAGCAACATTGACAGACATCGCAACTCCCGCTTCTAAAAAACTTTCAGCCACAGCTTTGACCGCCGACTCATCCAACTTTCTAAAAACCGACACAACCGCGAGCGCGCAAATCGGCGCGTTACTTAGTCGTTGTCGTTGTTTTCAGAACTGTTCGATGCATCACGCAATCTCAACCGTGGCTGTCTTTGCAAACTCAGATTCTACGACCCATAGTATGTACTTTTATTAAAAATTCCAGATTTACCACCGGAAACCCTCTATCCCGCGGCATCATACCCACGTTCCACGAGCCCGATGCCTCGAATTGACCCCTCCAAGCTCGCTTCCTGGTACGCCGCGTACGCTAGCCCATTGCTCCTCTACGCCCGCCAATTCGCCGGCCCGCTTGCTGAGGACATCGTCCATGAATCCTTCGTCCAGCTCCTTTCTCAAACCAAAGAACCCGACAACGTGAAAGCGTGGCTCTACAAAACCGTCCGCAACGCCGCACTGACCAGCCTCCGCAGTTCTTCGCGCCGCCAAAACCGCGAACGCCGCGCCAGCGAATCCCAAACCGGTTGGTTTCTCCCGCGCCCTGATGATCTGATCGACGCCAGTGCTGCCCAGACCGCCTTGGACACTCTTCCCCATGACCAGCGTGAAACCATTCTCCTGCGCATTTTCGCCCAATGCTCGTTCGCCGAGATCGCCGACCTGACGGTCACCCCGCTCTCAACCGTTTACGACCGCTACAAGACCGGCCTGTCCCGCCTGAAACAAACTTTGGAGTCATCCTCATGCAAAACGAAAACCCTCTAACTGCTGCGGAACAGGAACTTGAACGCGCCTTGCTGAACCTCCACGTGGCCCCTCCTGGCGACGCCCGAGAATCCATCGCTTACGAAGCCGGCCGACGCGCCGGCCGACGCGCCGCCGTCCCCTGGCGGCTCTGTTCTACCACGCTCGCCGCTTGTCTTGCGCTATCAATCTTTCACCAGCCCCAGCCTCGCACGATCACTCAGTTCGTTCCCGCTCCAATTCGCGCCACTCCTCAGCTTGCGCTCCTTACCGACTCGCGCCCAATCCCCGGCAACTACCTCGACGTCCGCGACCAAGTCCTCGACCACGGCCTTAGCGCCCTCCCCCGATCTTCCTCCTATGGCTCCTCCGACCGCCATCCAACCCCTCACGCCATCAGCATTCAATCACCCCCATTCCAGCTCTCATCTCTCCTCGGAGGCCATTCATGAAATTCCGCAAACGCTCGCATATCACCTCACTTCTTTTTCTGCTCGCCACCGCCGCGCCCACATTCGCCGCGCCAGATGAGACGGTGGTCCACCTGACCATCTCTCCCGCCGCCCAGCCCGACCCCGCACTCAAATACACCCTTATTCCCCAGCCCGTCGACCAAATTCCCGGCCCGGCCGCTCCCGTCTACTACAACGCCATGTTCGTCCTTTCCGAATATGTCAATTACCAGGACAAACAACGACACCTCGCCGACGTCGTCGACGCCGCCCTCGACACCCCCATCAGCTCCCTTAAACCTGGCGATTTTTCCACCGTCACCAACCAGCCCGGCGCCATCGACCTCCTCACTCAGGCATCTCTCCGCGATCACGCGGACTGGAGCAACACCGTCCGCCAGCAAGGCTTTGAAGCCCTGCTCCCCAACCTCAGCCACTTCCGCTCCGTCGCCAGTTTCCTCTCGCTCCGCGCCCGGGTCCAGCTTGCCCAGCACGACCTCCCCGGCTGTCTCCAATCCACCCGCCTGCTCTTCTCTTTAGCCAATCATCTCCGCGAAGACTCCGTCCTCGTCCAATCCCTTGTCGGCACCGCCATCGCCGACCAAGGCCTCAATCACATCCTCCAAGACTACGTCCAAACCCCCGACGCCCCAAACCTCTACTGGGCCTTGGCCGCTCTCCCCAAACCCTTCTTCGACATGCAGGAAGCCATGTCCTGGGAAAAAGTCGCCATCCGCTCCTCCATCGCGCCGCTGCGCAACGGTCGCTCTCCCGATCTCCTCGGCCCATGTGAATGGGAACAAGTCACTCGCGACTTCCTCCGCTTTAGCTCCGGTGGTTCCTCCAATCCCTCCCAACAAGTCAACACCACCGTCATGGCTATCGTACTTTTTCCAAAATCCAAACAACAACTTCTCGACCATGGCTACACCCCCGAATCCCTTAATTCCATGCCCGCCCCGCAAATCATCGGCATGGCCCTCCTGCAAAATTTCGACCACTGGAGCGACGAAGCCGCCAAATGCTCTGCTCTCCCTTTCTATCAGGCTTTCCCTTTACTCCACCAACTCAATGAACACCTCAACGCCGTCAAAGCACTCGACCCCGTCAACCCCGTTTATGCCATCTTCCCCGCCTTCGATCGTGCTTATCTCTCCCTCGCCAAACTCGATCGCCACATCGCCCTGATCCAGACCGTCGAAGCGCTCCGCAACTACGCCGCCGCCCACAGCACCACCCTCCCCTCTTCCCTTGATGAGCTAACTGAAACCCCCGCCCCCCTCGATCCGCTCACCGGTAAATCCTTCGACTACCACCAGACTTCCGACACTACCGCTGAGCTATCCAGCATCGGCGCTCCTCTCGAAGCCGACACCAACCAGACCGCTGTTCGCTACATCATCACCCTTCGCAAATAAATCGTCGCACGATCGCAACCACAGAGGAGCATCCCATGAAATTATCGCCACCGTCTCGCCGGCTTACAGCTCTTTTCGCGCTGGCGGCCGCCACCACCGCTTATGCCGATCAACCCCAGGGCATCTGGCGCTTCGTCGACGCCCAAACCATCGCCGTGGCGCGCCTCGACCTGGCGACCTACAACCACGCCCCGATCGAGCAATGGTTCACCACTGCCCTTACCGCCAATACCGACGCCGAGACTGCCAAACGCACACTGAGCCAACTCCACCTTGGGCCCGTTCTTTCCATGCCCGAATCCCTCAAGGATGCCGGCGCCACCGAGCTTTTTGTCGTCTGCACCCTCAGCAACATCCCCGCCACTCCCGGGTGGATCGTCATCCCTATCCCCGCCGGCGCTAACCCCGACGCCATCGCCCACTCCTTCTTCGATTCGCTCGGCCTTAAATCCGACCCCGGGGCCCGCCCTCCCGCCCTCCTTCGCTCCGGCTCCATCTTCGCCACCGTCGTCGGCGACTCTCTCATCCTCTCCACCGGCGACCCCGCCCGCTTCCAGAACTTCACCCCTGCAGACCGCCCCGAACTCGCCGCCGCCTTCACCGCCGCCGGCAACGCCTCGATCATTCTCGCCATCGCCCCCAACAACGACACGCGCCAGATCATTGAACAGATGCTCCCTCAGCTTCCTCCCCCCGCTTCGGTCCCTTCCACCGTCCTCACGCGCGGATTGCACTCTGCCCACCTCTCCATCTCGTTCCCACCCAATCCCAATTTCAATCTTCTCATCCAATCCGACACCCCCGAAAACGCCTCTGCCCTCCAATCCCTCATCACCAAATTCCTCACGCTCGCCCGCCAGGACCAAGGCTTTCACAAAAACGTCGCCGGCGCCGATCAAATCCTTGATGCCATTACCCCCAAGCTCGACGCCGACCATCTCACCGTCTCCCTCGACTCCGCATCGATGGACCGGGTCACCTCCTTATTCATCGCCGGCCTCTTCACCCAGCGCGATCACGCCTTCCAAATGAAATCCATGTCCAACCTCAAACAGATCGGCCTGGCTCTGATCATGTACGCCAATGACCACAAAGGCGCCTACCCCGACACCCTCGACCAGGCCGCTTCTTACATCGGCCAACCACCCCAATTCCAAGATGTCACCACCGACCCCCTCCACCCGAACCATCACCCTGGCTACACCTATATCAAACCCGACGCCCCATCTAAACAACTCCCCGCCGAAGCCCTTGTCGCCTACGAATCCTTCGACCAATGGCCCGGCCGCATCCCCGTCCTCTTCCTCGACGGCCACGTCGAACTCGTCAGCGACCAACAACGCGCCCAAACCCTCATCACCCAAGCCAAAACTCCCAAACAACCCTGACCAGATTTTTCTTCGCCTCTATCCTCCATCCCCATTTCCTCCTACGATCTCCTTAACAAGGAGACTCGCATGTCCATCCAATCCCTCGTCTCAACCGGCACCAAAGTCTGGCTCGACTCCATCGACCCCAAGGAAGTCGCCAAAAATTTCTCCCGCGGCGCCTCCGGCGCAACCTCCAACCCCATCATCATCTCCGATCTGATTAAGACCGGCCAATTCGATCAGTCCATCGCCGACCTGGCCAAACAAAACCTCAAAGACGAAGAAATCGCCTGGCAACTCACCGACCAGCGCGTCCGCGCGGCCCAGCAAACCTTCCTCCCCATCAATCAAAAGACCAACGGCGACGACGGCTACGTCTCCTTCGAGCTCGACCCGCTGCTCGAAGACATCGCCGCCCCGGTCCCGCTTGAAGAGAAAAAACGCCGCTATATCGAGCTCGGCAAAAAATGGTCCGCCGGCCACACCAACCGCATGATCAAAGTCCCCGCCACCGAGGGAGGTCTCGCCGCCCTTGAAGACCTCGCCGCCGCCGGCATCACGCTCAACGTCACGCTCATCTTCTCCCGCCGCCAGTACGAAGTCGCCCGCGACGCCGTCTGGCGCGGCGCACAAAAGCGCCCCGGCGGCGTGAACTCCCTCAAATCCGTCTACTCCATCTTCATCTCCCGCATCGACGTCTACACCGAAAAACACGTCCCCACTCTCTCCCCCTCTGCCCAGGGCATGGTCGGCATCCTCAACTCCAAGGAAATCTGGAAGCTCAACCAGGATTTCTGGAAATCCAAAAACCTCCCCCTCCACCAGGAACTCATCTTCGCCTCCACCGGCACTAAAAAGCCCTCCGACCCCGCCGACAAATACGTCCGCGCCCTCGCCGGCTCCGACATCCAGACCAACCCTCCGGCCACCAACGAAGCTGTCGAATCCAACCCGACCCCTTACACGCGCACCGTCGATCAATTCCCCCCGCAGCCGGTTATCGACGAAATCCACCAAAAACTCGATCAGGCGCACATGGAAAAGACCCTCATGGACGAAGGGACCAAAAAATTCGCCGACCCACAGCACGCGCTGCTCAAACTCATCGCCGACAAACGCGCCGCACTCTCCAAATAATTTCGACGCCTCGTGCAGCGCCATCCTCCAAACCTTTTGCGTCCTGAAGCCCGCCTTCCCATTAAGCTCCTCCGTGCCGTCAACGTCCTGTTCACGCGCATCTACCACAACCTTGAAATCCGCTCCCCCGCCCAGCTCCCTTCGCACGGTCCGGCCATCCTCGTCTGCAACCACACCTCGGGCCTGGACCCGCTGCTCCTCCAAGCCCCCTGCAACCGCCTCATCACCTGGATGATGGCCGCCGAGTACTTCCAGCTTCGCTCCGCCGCGCCCATCTTCCGCACGCTCGGCGTCATTCCCGTCCAGCGCACCGGCCGAGACTCTGCCTCCCTCCGCGCCGCTTTACGCGCTTTGGAAAACAATCAAATCCTCGGCATCTTCCCCGAAGGTCGCATCGAAACCTCCTGCGACTTCCTCCCCTTCCAAACCGGCGTCGCCCTCATGGCGATCAAAACCGGCGTCCCCGTCTACCCCGCCTACCTCGACGGCTCCCAACGCGGCAAGGAAATGCTCCCCGCGTTCCTCATCCCCAATCACGCGACCCTCTCCTTTGGCCCACCCGTCGACTTCGACCGCTCCTCCACCTCGCGCCAATCCCTCGAAGCCGCCACCGAACGCATCCGTGACGCCATCGCAAATATCAAAAAAATGCCGCGGTCCAGGCAACATGCGCAAGACCGCGGCTGACCAGGCAAATATAAACTGCGAATCCCAATTACTGACTTCCCCCCGCCACCGCCATTCACCTAAACAGACTAGTTCCCGATTTCACCCCTTTTAAATCGTTCCCCGCGGGAAATTGACACCCCCCCGCGATGCCCTATACTCCCCCCCTTTGAAATTCGGGCGAGTTTTGAACGGATGTTCCCTATTTCCGGGACATTCTCCGCCCGTCCGATAATACCCACAGCATTGATGCTGGAGCACTAGGAGAACCGACTATGGCAACCGCGATGAAGACCCCCAAAAAGGCCGCCAAAAAGATCAATAAAGCGATCTCCAAGGTCGTTCGGCGCAGCATCCCCGCCGCCAAAAACGCCAAGGCCGTCAAACGCGTCTATTTCTTCGGCAACGCCAAAGCCGAAGGCAACGCCGGCATGAAAGACCTCCTGGGAGGCAAAGGCGCGAACCTGGCCGACATGACCGTCGTCCCGCTTCCCGTCCCGCCCGGTTTCACCATCACCACCGACACCTGCGGCGACTACAACGACGCCGGCCAGAAACTCCCCCGCGGCCTGATGGACGAAGTCCGCATCAACGTCGCCAAAATCGAAAAAGCCACCGGCAAAAAGTTCGGCGACGCCAAGAACCCCCTCCTCGTCGCCGCCCGCTCCGGCGCTAAGTTCTCCATGCCCGGCATGATGGACACCGTCCTCAACATCGGCATGAACGACACCGTCGTCGACGGCCTGGCCGCCCTCGCAGGCAATGTCCGCTTCGCTTACGACTCCTATCGCCGCCTGATCAACATGTTCGGCGACACCGTCATGGGCGTCGACCACGAACACTTCGAACACGAACTCTCCGCCGTCAAAAATGACAAGGGAGTCAAACTCGACACCGATCTCGATACCGACTCCCTCAAGGAAGTCGTCCGCCGTTATAAGGAAGTTTATCAAAAGCACGTCGGCTCCCCATTCCCGCAGGACCCCTTCAAGCAGCTCGAAGCCGCCATCGAAGCCGTCTTCAAGAGCTGGATGGGCGACCGGGCCATCAAGTATCGCGAGCTGAACGACATCCGCGGCGTCCGCGGCACCGCCGTCAACGTTCAATCCATGGTCTTCGGCAACATGGGCGATGACTCTGCCACCGGCGTCGCGTTCACCCGCGACCCGTCCACCGGCGAAAACGTCTTCTACGGCGAATTCCTCGTCAACGCCCAAGGCGAAGACGTCGTCGCCGGCATCCGCACTCCCTTGGACTGCAAAACCGAAATGTCCAAGTGGTCCGACAAGGCCTGGAAAGAGCTCCTGAAGATCAAGAACGTCCTCGAAGCCCGCTACAAAGACGTGCAAGACTTCGAGTTCACCATCGAAAAGGGCAAGCTCTACATGCTCCAGACCCGCAACGGCAAGCGGACCACCACCGCCGCCGTCAAAATCGCGGTCGACATGGTTAAAGAGAAGCTCATCGACAAGCAGACCGCTGTTCTCCGCGTCGAACCCGCCTCGCTCGACCAGCTCCTGCACCCGACCTTTATCCCCAGCGAGCACAAAAACGTCATTGCCAAGGGCCTGCCCGCCTCTCCCGGCGCGGCCGTCGGCAAGATCGCCTTCACCGCCGAAGAAGCCGAAGAACGCGTCGGTAAGGGTGAAAAGATCATCCTCGTCCGCCGCGAGACCGAGCCGGCGGACATCGGCGGCATGCACGTCTCCGAAGGGATCCTCACCAGCACCGGCGGCATGACCTCCCACGCTGCCGTCGTCGCCCGCGGCATGGGCACCCCCTGCGTCGCTGGCGCCGGCGCTGTCCACATCGACTCCAAAAACAAAGTCCTCACCGTCAACGGCAAACAGTACGGCGTCAACGACTGGCTCAGCCTCGACGGCGGCCTCGGTGAAGTCTACGAAGGCCAGGTCGGCACTCAGGAAGCCAGCCTCACCGGCCCCTTCAAACAGATCATGGAATGGGCCGACGGCTACCGTACCCTCAAGGTCCGCACCAACGCCGACACCCCCCACGATGCCGAAGTCGCCCGTAATTTCGGCGCAGAAGGTATCGGCCTGACCCGCACCGAGCACATGTTCTTCGACCCCCAGCGCATCCACAACATGCGCGAAATGATCCTCGCCACCACCGTCGAAAACCGCCGCACCGCTCTGGCCAAGCTGCTCCCCTATCAGCGCGAAGATTTCGTCGGCATCTTCCGCGCCATGAAAGGCCTCCCCGTCACCGTCCGTCTCCTGGACCCCCCGCTCCACGAATTCCTCCCCCACAATGAAAAAGACCAGGCCGCCCTCGCCAGCGCCCTCGGCATGACCCTCGACTCCGTCCAGACCCGCGTCCAGCAACTCCACGAGTCCAACCCCATGCTCGGTCATCGCGGCGACCGCCTGGCCATCACCTATCCCGAAATCCTCGAAATGCAGGTCCGAGCCATCATCGAAGCCGCCTGCGACGTGAAAAAGGAAGGCGTCAAAGTCCTCCCCGAAATCATGATCCCGCTCGCCGGCACCAAAGCCGAACTCGACTTCTGCAAGAAGATCACCGTCGAAACCGCCAATGCCGTCATGAAAGAAAAGGGCGTCAAAGTCGACTATATGTACGGCACGATGATCGAAGTCCCCCGCGCCGCCGTCACCGCCGACGAGATGGCCGTCACCGCCGAATTCTTCTCTTTCGGCACCAACGACCTGACCCAGATGACCTTCGGCTATAGCCGCGACGACGCCGGCTCGTTCCTCCCCGAATACGTCAAAAAGGAGATCCTCGAACGCGACCCCTTCCAATCCCTCGACATCGGCGGCGTCGGCAAGCTCATCACCATGGCCGTCACCCTCGGCCGCCAAACCCGCAAAGACCTCAAGTGCGGCATCTGCGGCGAACACGGCGGCGACCCCAAATCCGTCGAATTCTGCCACTCCGCCGGCCTCAATTACGTAAGCTGCTCCCCCTTCCGAGTCCCGATCGCTCGCCTGGCCGCCGCCCATGCCGCCATCAAGCAATCCCAAGCCGGCTCCTCTAAGAAATCCAAAAAGAAGTAATCTCGAAGCCTTAAATTGATCCTCGAAGGGCAGGCCTCACCGCCTGCCCTTCTTCTTTTTCACCATCACTCGACTAAAACAAACTCTCCCCCCTTTTTCTTTGCCACGATTTTCAACTCCGCCCCCAGGCCCCGGCAATACTCCACCAGCGTCGACAATTTAATGTCCGCACGTCCTTCAATCTTCGAAACCGCCGGCTGCTTAAACCCTTTCACACTCCCCTGATCTAACCCCACGCTCTTGCGAAATGCCGCCAATCGAACTCCCAGCAACAGCTTCTTCGCCTTGGCGTCCGATCGCGCAACGCTCGCCGGCGTCATTCGCGACTCAATCATCTCCAGCACATCTTTACGTTTTTCTTTTCGCGCCGCCATGTTTGCACTCCTCTAAATATTGATCGAACAGCCGATCCGCAATCGGCACATATACCTCATAAAACCGCTTCTGCCCTTGCTTGTTTCCACCGATGAGAAGCATCGCCTTCCGCTGCGGATCAAACGCATAAAACAGCCGAATCGGACGACCTTTGCTCTGAACCCGCAATTCCTTCATGTTCGGATGCCTGCTCCCTTTAATAGTGTCCGCCAATGGCCGACCAAGCGACGGCCCGATTTCACGCAGAACGACCAAGCATGCTCGCACGTCCTCACGCACAGAAGCATCAACGTCATCCGAAAGAATCCATTCCTCGAATTCATCGGTCCAACCAATGTCCCACATAATCAAATTATTCCCTGCAAGCCATATTCCGTCAACTGCATTATTTTCTGTTGCTTGACTAGTTGCCTACTCCAATGCAACGATCCTCTCATGCCATCCAAATCATCCCTCTTCCCCGGCTTCCCCAAGCAAATGCCCTCCTTCTTTCGCCAACTCGTCAAAAACAACGACCGCGACTGGTTCGCCGCCAACAAGGCCAAATTCGAACAGCACGTCCGCGACCCCATGCTCGACCTGGTCACTCGCCTGAACGACGACCTGCGTTCCTTCGCCGTCGACCATTGCGTCGACAATCCCTCCCGCGCCTTATACCGCATCTATCGCGACACGCGCTTTTCCAAAGACAAAACCCCCTACAAAGACCACATCGCCGCGACCTTCCACCGCTCCCAGCTCCCGCGTAACGGCGCCGCCGGCCTCTATTTCTCCGCCAACCACAAATCCGTCGAAATCGCCGGCGGCGTCTACCTCTCCGACCCCGCCGACTTCGCCATCCTGCGCGCCGCCATCGCCGCCCGCCCCAAACAATTCCTCCAACTCATCCAAGACAAAAAACTGACCAAAATCATGGGCCCCATCCTCGGCGACCAGCTCCGCCACCTCTCCAAAGGGTACGAACACCACGCCGGCACCCCCATCGAACCCTACCTCCGCCACAAGCAACTTTACTGGTCCGTCCAGCTTCCCGCCTCACTCGCACTGACTCCGCAACTCCACCGCGAAATCCTCACCCGCTTCCGCGTGATGATGCCTGCGTTGAATTGGATGAACCGCGCCCTGCTCGCCGCCCGCGCCGCTGCCGCCGACCGCGACCGCCCCGTCCGCCCCGAACCCATGTTCTAACTTCCCGCAACATTCCCCATCCCCCGGCGTAGTTCATTAATCGCCCGGCCCGGTTATCCTACAGACAGGCATTTGCACTAAGGATTTCACCCTCCCATGAGTATTCTCCGCTCCCAAGCCCGCCAACAAGACTACAAAGACCCCCACCCGCTGACCTTTCGTGACCGCGCCTGCGTCCTCATCGGCGTCGCCTCTCCCCCCATCGGCCTGGCCGTTGCCATCATCCTCCTCTGGCGCCACGGCGTCGGTCCCCTCGACCTCATCCTCATGGCCACCATGTACCTCCTCACACTCCTCGGCATCACGCTCGGCTACCACCGCCTCTTCACCCACCGCTCCTTCGTCACACCCCCTGCCGTCCGGTTCACCCTCGCGGCCCTGGGCTCCATGGCCACCCAAGGCCCGGTCATCCAATGGGTCGCCCACCACCGCCGCCATCACCAGCAATCCGACCAGGAAGGTGACCCCCATTCCCCCCACCTCCACGACGGCTCCCTCTGGTCCGTCATCCGCCAAGCCTGGCACGCCCACGCCGGCTGGCTCTTCGAACAAGAACCCGCCGACCTGCGCCGCTCCGTCCCCGACCTCTTGGCCGACCCGGTCGTCTCCTTTGTCGACCGTACCTTCTGGTACTGGGTCGCGTTGGGTCTACTGATTCCCGCCGCTTGCGGCTTAGCCATCACCCACTCCTGGTACGGCGCCGCCACCGCCTTCCTCTGGGGCGGCCTCGTTCGCATGGCGTTTACCCATCACGTCACCGGCTCCATCAACTCCGTCTGCCACATCTGGGGTTCCAAAGACTTCGTCTCCAGCGACGAATCCCGCAATAACACCCTCTTCGGCATCCTCGCGTTCGGCGAAGGCTGGCACAACAACCACCACGCCTTCCCCACCTCTGCCCGTCACGGCCTGAAATGGTATCAGTTCGACCTCACCTGGCTCACCATCCGCACCCTCTCTTTCTTCCGTCTCGCCAAAAACGTCCGCCTCCCCACCCCGACTGCATTAGAACTCAAACAAGTCCCAACACCCCTCTCCCAACCCTCCATCAGCGGGTCGGTAGGCGGATAAAATAACCAACGCTCAACTCCATTAAATCATGAATGACAAACTCTCTCCCAGCGTAATTTACCGAGCCATTCTCGCAGCCGTCGTATCGATCGGCGGCCTACAAGCGCTCGGCCAAGACGCCTCATCCCCCGAGAAAGTCACCGTCACCTTATCAACCGATGACAAAGCCCCCGACCTCGCTCCACAATTCCTGGGCGTCAGCTACGAAACCCGCGAAATCCTCCCCAAAGAAGGCAAATATTACTTCGACCCCAACGACGAAAACCTGGTCCGACTCTATGAAACACTCGGCATCAAGAGCCTGCGCATCGGTGCCAACGCCGTAGATGACCCGAAAGTAGACGTCCCCGACGAAAAAGCCATTGACGCCGTCTTCACCTTCGCGCGAAAGATCGGTGCCAAAGTCATCTATTCCTTCCGCCTCAAAGACGGCGACCCCGCCAAAGCCGCCAAACTCGCCGCCTACATCAACAAAAACTATTCCGACTGCCTCGACTGCTTCAGCATCGGCAACGAGCCAAACTTTTATCTGAAGGAATACTCCGCATTTGAAGCCGTCTGGAAGCCCGAATATGACGCGATCCTCAAAGCCGTCCCGAGCGCCCTGTTCGACGGCCCGGCCACCTCATCCAAAAACTATTCCCTCGAATTCGCCGACGAATTCTTCCCCACCGGCCACCTGAAAATGGTCTCCACCCACACCTACCCCCTCGGCAACGGCCGCGACGCCGAAAAAAATCCCCCCGCCGCCCGCTCCAAATTCGTCGAAAACGCCGTCGTCCGGCATTACCAGTCCACCTACGACAACATCGTCAAACCCCTCGCCGACAAGGGCATCGCCTACCGCATGGACGAAACCAACAGCTGCTACCGCGGCGGCGCTGAAAACTGCAGCGACGCCTACGCCAGCACCCTCTGGGGCCTGGACTATCTCAACTGGTGGGCCGCCCATCACATCCTGGGATTGAACTTCCACACCGGCGATACCGTCAACGGCATCCCCCCCATGAAAGCCAACTACGCCGTCTTCGTCCACGAGCCCGACAACAAAACCTTCGAAATTCGCCCCGTCAGCTACGCCATGCTCGCCTTCTCCCAAATCGCCCACGGCAAAGCACTCGACGTAAAAACAGACGCCCCCAAAGGCCTGAATTTCACCGCCTACGCCTACGACGACGGCGCAGCCGGAAAATACATCGCGCTCCTGAATAAGAGCTACGGCGAATCCAAAAAAGACGTAACCGTCTCCCTCTCGTTTCCCACAGACACCACCGCCGGACAATGGGAATCCATGACCCTCGACCAAAAAGACAGCGACATCGCCGCCAAAACCGACGTCGAACTAGGCGGCTCAGCCATCGATCCCGCCGGGCATTGGGACGGCAAATGGACCAATCTTCCACACGGCGACGGAACCTCTCTGGCCATATCAATAAAACCGGCTTCGGCTGTCTTGCTCCGATTTTCAAAAGCACATTGAACTTCATGCCGTAGGAATGCTTGACATCATGCGCCAGCGGTATATACATTGTATTACCAATGTATATACCGCCAATAATGGAGCTGCAATGATTAAATCCTTAACACGTCATGGCAATTCGATGGCCCTGGTTTTGGACCGGGCATTGTTGGAACTGGTAAAGATCGAGCCGGACCAATTGGTTGAGATTTCGACCGACAATGGACAGCGATTGATTATTTCACCCGTTCGCAATGGAACGCGAGCATCACGGGTGAAAAAGTCACTTGCCGAGATCAACGCCAAGCATGTAAAGACATTGAAGAAATTAGCGGAGTAGCCGGGCAAGGATACACATCTTTCTCTGTCGATCGAAGATGTCTTAATGATCCACGTCGCTCAGTTCTTCCGGGATCATCTTGAAGAATAATGCCTTGCCTCTGCTCCGCCAGATTCCAGCCATTTTTCATACTCTTCGCGATCTCTCCTTCGGAGTACCTCCATCTCTTGTGGCGGAGTATTTGATGATGCTTGTGATTGTTCATGGAATTCAGCCGGCATAAGCGTGTCGCGGTAGTCCAAACGAGCACCATTGGTGCGGAGACGCAGTTTATCGAGATTACCGGCTGAGATTTTCAACAACGCAAGCTGCACGCGTTCCTTCTCACGATGCCAATTCTCTATCCCATAGGTATCGAGAACCGCTAATGCCTCTCGAGCAATCGCTGCATCCGGGAAACAATCGTGAAGTTTTTTCAGAACAAGTTCACGGGAAGGTGTGAAGTCCATCGATCACTCCTCTTCAACCTTCGGCTTATACGCAGCAATAATCTGCTGCTGAAGATGCGCCGGAATCGGATCATAATGGCTCAATTCCATCACAAATGACCCCTGCCCACCCGTAACGCTTTTGAGCTGCGATTGATATTGCATGACCTCCGAAAGCGGCGCTTGCGCTTTCACCACCGCCATCCCGCCCGGCAAAAAATCCTGCCCCTGAATGCGCGCACGTTTCCCCGACAAATCCCCGGTGATCGAGCCAACATGCGCCTCCGGTACAGTAACCTCCATATTCACAATCGGCTCCAGCAGCGCCGGCCGAGCCTTGGAAATAGCATCCCTCAACGCAAATTTCCCCGCCGTGCGAAACGCAACCTCTTTGGAATCCACCGGATGGTGTTTGCCATCCGTAATCGAGACCCGCAGGTCCTGCAGCGGATACCCCGCCAGCGCGCCAGAATCCATGACATCATGAATGCCTTTTTCCACTGCCGGGATGAACTGCCCGGGGATCGTCCCGCCAAACACTTCATTGATGATCTCCAGCCCCGATCCGCCATTCGACTTTCGACTCGGCGAATTCGCCTCCAGCGGCTCAACCCGCAAAAACACCTCCCCAAATTGCCCGGCTCCCCCCGTCTGCTTCTTGTGCCGATGATGCCCTTCCGATTTGGTCAAAATCGTCTCCCGATACGCAATCGTCGGCGGCTTGGTATCCACATGCAGCCCGCGATTATTCAGCCGCTCAAGAATCAGCCGCAGATGCAGCTCCCCTAATCCATTGATCACCACCTCATGCGTCTGACGATCCGTATGCCATTTAAACGTCGGATCTTCCTCCGCCAACTTCGTAAGCTGCGTCGAGAGCTTGGCCTCATCCCCGCGCGCCTTGGGCGTGATCGCCAACCCATACATCGGCGTCGGATACGGCTCCTTCTTCAAATGCACCGTATCCAGCGCATGATCATCATGCAGCACATCCCCGGTATGAATCTCCTCAATTTTCGCCACCGCCCCGATATCCCCGGCAATGATCTCCGCCGCCTCCTTATGCTCTTTCCCCTGCAAATGAAATACATGCCCGAGCTTGATCGGCTTTTTATTATGCCCGAGAAATATCTGCGACTGCCCCGTGCATTTCCCTTGATGCACCCGAAATACCGCCAGCTTGCCCACAAACGGATCGCTGGTGACCTTAAACACATGCGCCAGTAATGGCCGCTTCACATCCTCCGTATACGGAAACGGCTTCTCATCAGCCTCCGCTCCAAACATAAACGGCCGCAGATTCCCCTCCTCCGGGCTCGGAAAATGCCGCGTGATCGCATCCAGCAATTCCGTCACCCCCACCCCGCTCTTCGCATCCGTAAACAAAATCGGAATCACATGCCCCTCATCCATCGCCCGCTCAAACGGCAGATGCAGCGCCGAATAATCCGGCTCATCCCCCCCCAGATACTTCTCCATCAAATTCTCATCCATCTCCACAATCTGATCCAAAATCGCCGCATGACATCGCTTCACCGTATCAAAATCCGCCGCCCCTTCCGTATTCAGTAAACACTCCACAATCTTCTTCCCGCGCTCCCCTGGCAGATTAATCGGCAGACACTCCGCCCCAAACGCCTCCTGCAACTGCTTCACCAGCCCCGGCAGATCCACCTCCGGCAGATCAATCTTATTGACCACAATCGCCCGCGGCAGATTACGCTCCTCCGCCGCCTCCATCATCCGCCGCGTCACAATCTCCACCCCCGCCTGCGCATTGACAACGACAACAACCGTCTCCACCGCCGGCAAACACGCCAGCGCCTGCCCAATCAAATCCGGCGACCCCGGCGTATCCAAAATGTTAATCCGCTTCCCCGCATGGTCCGCATGCAACACCGCCGAAAAGATGGAATGCTTGTGCTCCTTCTCCTCTTTCTCAAAATCCGAAAAACTGCTCCCATCCACCACCGACCCCTTCCGCGAAACCGAGTTCGACGCCGACAGCAACGCATCCGCCAGTGACGTCTTACCCGAGGAGCCGTGACCAACCAGGACAATGTTACGGATGTCAGCCGTGGTGTAAGTGGGCATAGAGCGACTCCTTATAGTTGATAGGACGGGTCGAGAAATGACGGGAAGCCAATCGCATGGAAGCGAGCCTCACGCAGGGGATAAGTCCGATTATGCCGATTATACAGAGGCCGCCGTCAACGTCCGATAAATTAGGAAAAAATCGGTAGATATTTAGGTTTGCGAAAAATCGGGCATGGTGGACATAATGCACCTATGGCGAGGCGAAGAACCGAGCAGCGGCCTGGGACAGGTAAGTCGGGAAAGTCCGTCACCACTCCCCCTGCTCCCGGCGCCGCGGTCGAAACGATCGCTGAACGCGCGGAAGTAACCTACGCATCGCCCAAGCCCGCCGAAGTCATGGGCACGCCTGTCTTTGTAGAAGCCGGCGGCTCCGAACCAGAAATTCCCGAGCACAACGGCCACGCCCCAGAGTTGGAACTCCCCGTCACTCCTCCCGCCGCTCCCCCTCCGCCTGTCAAAGAGGAACCCCCCTTGCAGCCCCCGTTGCTCTTCGAAATTGCATGGGAAGTCTGCTGGCAACTCGGCGGCATCTATACCGTCCTGCGCACCAAGGTCGAATCCATGGTCCGCGAGTGGGACGACCGCTACTGTCTCATCGGCCCATATAACCCCGCCACCGCCGCCATCGAATTCGAAGAACGCCCCACCGACGGCGTCATCCGTCAAACCCTCGACCGTCTCCGCGAAGCCGGCATCCCCTGCCACTACGGCCGCTGGCTCGTCCCCGGTCGCCCGCGCGTCATCCTCCTCGACTACCGCGCCCGCTACGCCTCCAGCGACGCCGACAAATACCTCATGTGGGCCGACCACGGCATCCCCACCTACGCCTCCGACGGCGAAGTCAACGACGTCGTCGCCTTCGGCTTCACCGTCGCCGAATTCTTCCGCCACCTCTCCTCCATCGTCACCGATCGCAAAATCCTCGCTCACTTCCACGAATGGATGGGTGGCGTCGCCGTCCCGCGTATCGCCCACATGAAGCTCCCCATCGCCACCGTCTTCACCACTCACGCCACCATCCTCGGCCGATATCTCGCCAGCGACGACCCGCACTTCTACGACCACCTCGACAGCGTCAACCCCGACGCTTCGGCAGAGCATTACCGCATCTACCCGCGCTTCGCCATCGAACGCGCCGCCGCCCACGCTTCCACCGTCTTCACAACCGTCTCCGAAGTCACCGCCCGCGAAGCCACCAAACTCCTCGGCCGCCAGGCCGACGTCATCCTCCCCAACGGCCTGCAAATCCACCGCTTCGCCGCCCTCCACGAATTTCAAAACCTCCATCGCGAATACAAAGAACGCATCCACGAATTCGTCATGGGCCACTTCTTCCCCAGCTATTCCTTCGACCTCGACCGCACCCTCTACATGTTCACCTCCGGCCGCTACGAATACCTCAACAAAGGCATGGACCTCTACCTCGAATCCATGTGGCGGCTCAACCAGCGCCTCAAACAAATCCCCGACCCCCCCACGATCGTCTCCTTCATCATCACCAAAGCCCAGGTGCGCTCGATCAACGTCCAGGCCCTCCAAGGCCAAGCCATGTTCGACGAATTGCGCTCCACCTGCGAGCAGATCAGCGAGCAGATGGGCCGCCGCCTCTTCCAGGCCGCCGCCAACGGCCGCCTCCCCGGCCGCGACGAACTCCTCCCCGACGACGCCCAGGTCCGCCTCAAACGCGGCATGCACGCCTGGCGATCCAACCGCCAACCCCTCGTCGTCACCCACGACCTCGGCGACGACGCCAACGATCCCATCCTCAAACACATCCGCCACCGCGGCCTCTTCAACGCCGCCGACGATCCCGTCAAAATCGTCTTCCACCCTCAATTCGTCTCCGCCACCGGCCCCCTCATCAACCTCGACTACGAACAATTCGTCCGCGGCTGCCACATGGGCATCTTCCCCAGCTATTACGAACCCTGGGGCTACACCCCCATGGAATCCGTCGCCCTCGGCGTCCCCGCCGTCACCACCGATCTCTCCGGCTTCGGTGCCTACGTCGAACACCACATCGAAAACTCCGGCGACCAGGGCATCTGCGTCTTAAACCGCTCAACCAAAGGATTCAATCAAACCGCGGATGATCTCGCAGACTACCTCTACAACTTCGTGCAGTTAAACCGCCGCCAGCGCATCGAACTCCGCAACAAAGTCGAACGCCTCAGCGAAATGTTCGACTGGTCCATCCTCGGCAAACATTATAAAGAAGCCCATAACCTCGCCCTCTCTCGCGTTGGGGCCGGACGAATTGGCTCTCTGGAAGTGCGAACCGTTTAAGCACACCCCCGAGCCGTTAAGTCGCCGGAGCCACGGGCCGATAAGTTGTAATATGGGCCTCCCCGCCGATCTGCTGCGCGAATTGCTGACCATGTTGAAGACCGACGCCACCCGCGTCCGCGTCAGCGACAAACGCACCGCCCCGCGCGTAGGCGTCCGGTCCCCCGTCCGCATCCTCCCCGTCGGCGACACCGGCGAACCCACCCTCTGCTGGGTAAAAAATTTGTCCGGCGTAGGCATCGGACTCTTAGGCAAACAATCCATGCCTTGCGGAACCGAATTCGTGATCCCCTTCAAACGGGCCGAAGCCGCACAAGGCCCCTTACGCGTCTTATATCGCGTCGCCAACGTAAAACGCATCAGCCCCGAACTCTTCGCCATCGGCGGCAGAATGGTCTGCGTCGTCGAAGAAATAAAAGCCCGCTCCTAAAAACACGGCGCCACGCCGCAGCGAAGCTGCCGGATCAAATCGCCGGATGAGTCGGCGCCCCAGCTTCCCCAACAAGTCCCGCCTCCGGAACCTTACCAAGCTCCTCAATCTGCTGCTCCGCCGCATTCAGCACCGTCCGGCAATGCTGAATCAAAAACGTCCCCCGCTCATATTTCACCAGACTCTCCTCCAGCCCCGTCTCCCCTGACTCAATCTGCGCCAGAATCTGCTCCAGCTCCCCCAGCGCATCCTCAAAATTCTTCGGCGGCGATTGTGTCTGCTTCTTAGCCATATCTGCCGTCATTATAGACGCCGCCACCCCGCACCGCGAATGGAAATCTGCCCCCCACACGGTTATCAAATCTTTCGTGACCCTCCCTACTTCCCCAAACCCTTCCCGCCGCCCAGCACAGATTCTCGCCCTGCTCACCGCCCTATTAACCATCCTCATCTTCGCCCACACCCCTTGGCTCAACGGCACATGGTATTGGCAGTGGATGTGGATCCGCCTCCCCGCCATCGAAATCGTCCCCGCCATCCTCCTGGCCGCTATCCCCGCCCTGCTAGGCATATGCCTATATGAACGGCGTCTCCCCGCACCCGTCGGCTTAGCCTGCGTCATGCTCTCGGTCTTCCTCATGCAATTCGCCTGTGCCCGCCGCCCCGATGACCCATTGGCCCTCCATCGCCTCACCAGCGTCGTCGGCGGTGCCGTCTCCAGCAGCTACTTCCGCTCCGCCGGCCGACTCCTCGCCGAAGGACTCCCCTCCCAACCCCGCTGGCTCGCCACCTACCCCGCCCACATGCACGAACTCTTCCTGCACGCCCAGAACAAACCCCCAGGCCTGGTCCTCATCCACATGCCCCTGATCCAATACTTCGGCTTCAACGAAGTCGCCGCCCTCCTCGCCGGCTTATGCATGGCCGCCCTCACCCCCCTCTGCGTCCCCGCCGTCTATTGCATGCTGCGCGCCCTCACCCACGATCGCAAATCCGCCTTCCACGGCGCGGCCCTCCTCGCCTTCATGCCCGCATTGCTCCTGCTCTTTCCCGCCTGGGACCAAACCTTCCCCATCTTCACCGCCGCCCTGGTCGCCCTCTGGGCCCGCGCCGTCGACACCGGCCGCTGGCCCTACGCCATCCTCTTTGCCCTCTGCTTGGCAATCACAACCTTTTTCACATTCAACCTGCTCGTCCTGGGCCTCTTCCTCGCCGGTTACGCCGCCGCCCATTTCTGCCTGACACCAACTCCCACAACCGCGCTGCGCTTGATCCGACTCAGCACCTGCGCCATCGGCACCTTCATCGCGCTCTACACCATCCTATTTCTCACAACAGGATATAACCCTCTGGCAACCCTCCACGCCGGCCTGATCAATCAACACGAACTCGAACGAACATTCTTAAAACGCCCTTATCCCATCACGATCCCGTTCGATATCCTCGATTTCCTCCTCGGCACCGGATGGATCGCCACAGTCGCAATTGGATTTTATTTACACCGCCAAATCTCTAGCCGTCACTGGCGATCCCCCGGGTTCATCATCACCACCTTGGTTATCGGACAAATCCTCATCCTCGCGGCAACCGGCCTCCTGACCGTCGAAACCGCCCGCGTCTGGATGTTCCTGATCCCCCTGTTCCTGATCCCCGCCGCCCTGGAAATCTCCCGATGGACCCCAAAAGCTCGCCTCGTAATCTACCTCTCGCTCCTCTGCATAGTTATCGCCCTAACCCTGAACATGCGATTCGTCGCCGTCTGATCCAAACTATGGATTGACACTTCGGCCCAGCACTCCTTAGCATCGGACAATATGACGCAAACCCTCGCGCTATGGATCCTCGCGGAACAAGGCATCGGTAGCGTTATCCTCTGGTCCCTCTTCCTCGCCGTCCTCATCGTTTTTGGCTACCTGGCCGTCAATTGGGTCAAAAAATGGCTCAAAGAAACCGAAATGGGCCCCGCAGGAGGATTTACCCTCGGCGACCTCCGCGAGCTTCACCGCAACGGCCAAATGACCGATGTAGAATTTGAGCGGGCCAAATTAATGATTGTCGACGCGGCCAAAAAAGCCGCCTCCCGGCAAGCCCCGCCCAAGCAGCCGCCGCCCGGTCCGCCTGGCGTCATGCGGTAACGTCACAATCGGCGGAATATCGGACGAAGGAATTTGATCAACATTTCCATGATCGTTCTTTCAACTCGGATATTTGATACTAAGATGTGTCTCTCTTATCCCGATGGCGCAACAATCCTTGTTTTGCCAAAGTCGGGTGTGTCGGATGTTCGATAAACCATGTAGGCGGCGACTCCTGCGCTCGGACGCAGGAGTGGTCACGCGATTCGCGACGGACGAATCACGCGACCTCTCCAAACGCCCCCTCGCTTCGTGAACCGGGTCGCTCGCAGCCGTATCCGCCAGCGACATCTTCCTAAGGAACGCAGCCGATGGCCAATTCCAACCGCACCGGAAATATGGGTCCCGGCGGACCCAATGTCCCACCGGCTAATCTCACCAACCAAGTCCCCGCCACCGGCGGTGGCGGCGGTGGAGGTGGAGGTGGCGGCACCGGCGGGGGCGGCGGCGGGGGATTCCGCGGCCGACGCATCACCACCTGCTCCTTCTGCGGCAAGTCCTCCCGCGACGTCGGGCCCATGGTCGAAGGCCCCTCCGACGTCTATATCTGCGCCAACTGCGTCGACCTCGCCCACAACATCATCCGCCAGGAAAAACGCAAACTCTCCACCGCTGCCCCCGCCCTCTCCAATATCCCCTCCCCGCGCCAAATCCGCGAGTTCCTCGACCAATACGTCGTCGGCCAGGAATTCGCCAAAAAAGGTCTCGCCGTCGCCGTTCACAATCACTACAAGCGATTGAGCGCGATCGAACAGGCCGTCAACCCCACCGCCGCCCAGACCGCCGTCGCCGGCGTCCCCAACCCCCTCGACGAAGTCGAAATCGATAAATCCAACGTCCTGCTCATCGGCCCCACCGGGTCCGGCAAGACCCTCATGGCCCGCACCCTCGCCCGCATCCTCAATGTCCCCTTCGCCATCGGCGACGCCACCACCCTCACCGAAGCCGGCTACGTCGGCGAAGACGTCGAAAACATCCTCCTCAAACTCCTCCAAAACGCCGACTATGACCTCGAATCCGCCCAGCGCGGCATCATCTACATCGACGAAATCGACAAGATCGGCAAAACCTCCGGCAACGTCTCCATCACCCGCGACGTCTCCGGTGAAGGCGTCCAACAAGCCCTCCTCAAAATGCTCGAAGGCACCGTCGCCAACATCCCCCCTCAGGGAGGCCGCAAACACCCCGAACAACAATACATCCAGATGGACACCTCCCAGATCCTCTTCATCTGCGGCGGCACCTTCGTCGGCCTCGAAGACATCATCCGCAAACGCCTCGGCAAGCGCATGATCGGCTTCGGTGCCGAAAACTCCCCCGGCGAAACCGCCCGCGACCGCGCCACCATCCTCCAGCAAGTCCAGCCCGAAGACCTCGTCGAATTCGGCATGATCCCCGAATTCGTCGGCCGCCTCCCCATCGCCGCCACCCTTGCCCCCCTCGACGTCAAAACACTCGTCAACATCCTCACCCAGCCCAAAAACGCCATCGTCAAGCAATATCAAAAGTTCTTCCGCATGGAAGGCTCCGAACTCGAATTCACCGACGACGCCCTCGTCAAAATCGCCGAACGCGCCCTCAAACGCGACACCGGCGCCCGCGCCCTCCGCGCCGTCTGCGAAGAAATCATGCTCGACCTGATGTACAAACTCCCCGACGCCCAGCAAGGCGGCAAATACATCATCGATGAACATATAGTCGAAGGCCGCCGCAATCTCTTCGATCTCCAACCCGAACGCCGCCGCGAATCAGCATAAAAATAAAAGTCTTGACCAAATAAATTCAAAGAAGACACCATTTTGGTGTCTTCTTTTTTTCATGTGAGCAATGATGAAAGTGGCTTTATTCCCCAAAAAATTCAATCGATTGCGAACACTTATATACGCTAGACTCAGAATTCAAGAGAAATAAAAAAAATTTCAGAAAAAGGTGGCGAAAAGAAGAAATATGCCCTAGTCTGACCAATGAACTGACCTGCTGCATATTTTAGAAGAAATGCAAGTTCGTTATATCACTAATGAGCTTCATCATGTCAACGCAACGCCAAGTAAATTGAAGAAGTAAAATACGTTTTGTTGTAGTGATCTCGGTAATCCTCACAACAAGCGGAAAGGTCAATACCATGATCCAGCAATCCCGAAAAGCGTTCACGCTTGTGGAACTTTTGGTTGTTATTGGAATTATCGCACTATTGATTTCGATCTTACTCCCCGCCATGAGCCGGGCTCGACAGCAGGCCGTCAGCGTTCAATGCATGAGCCAACTCAAGCAGATCGGCAATGCTTCGCTGATGTACGCCGGGGAAAACCGGGGATGGCTGCCCCCTGGCGAAGGTGGATTCGCCAGACTCGAACTTTTCCTGGACTGGGGTGATGGAGCCCCAGGGCAATACTCCGTTCGTGAAGCGATGGCGCGACTGCTCGGCGTCCCGAACTGGCAGGTGACGGCCACCAACCCGCCTCATACTCCGTTCATGTTTTGCCCGGCAGATAATCAGGGCCTGGCAAGTGGAAGCACCTATGTATTGGTTGACGACAATAATTTCCTCTTAAAAGGCGGTTTAGGCGGAAAATTCTACTACTGGTGGGTAGGCAATCCGACTGCGCCATCGGTAGCACTCAGTGGTGGAAATGCTGACGTCCCAGCCGCTACCTATTTCATCGATATTGACGGTGACGGCGCGACACGAACAGGAGTCGAATATCTGCGGAAAGTCAGCGATCGTCACTCTTCGGATGTGGCAATCTGTACGGACCGATCCAAGCAGGCAAAAGAGACGGGTGGCTGGTACTACATGCACGGGAATTCTTCCAAACCGTCGACAGCCTGGAAGAACGAATTGTTTGGCGACGGACATTGTGATCGCCGACTGGCCTCCGATCCAAAGGCCACCACCTGGGGACCAGATGTAGTACGGCCACGCTGGTACAGCGCAAGTCCAGCAGCTTGGTAAGATCCGCCAAGAGTGGCGCGGCAACGCATCACCGGTTTTTAGCGAAGTCGATCAGATCACTGATCCTGGCGGTCGCGAGGCAGAAGACAGTGTCAGCTCCCCCATAATAAATCCGGCACTCATCCTTCTCCGGATACGCAATCAACGTCGTCGGAAAAACCACATTGGGAACATCGCCAACCCGCTCGTAAAGTTCGTGCGGTGCCATCAGATATTCCTTCGACCGCGCAATCACCTTCCGCGGATCCGCCAAATCCAACAGCGCCACCCCCGCCTTATAAATCGTCCCATTAATCCGCGGCGTACACCCGTGATAAATCACCAGCCACCCCTCATTCGTCTTAATCGGCGGCGCTCCCGGCCCAATCTTCCCCTGGTCCCACGCCCACGCTCGCGATTCCATAATACACTCATGCTTCCCCCAGAAAACCAGGTCCGGCGAAAAACTCAACCACACATTCCCCCGTGTCCCCGATTCAAACGGCCGATCCAACCGCGCATATAGCCCGCCAATCTTCTCCGGAAACAAAACCATGTTCCGATTCGTCGGCTCCGACGCAATCGCGATCTTCTCAAACGATTTAAAATCCCTCGTCTTCGCCACCGAAATCTGACACCCATACCGGCTCTCCGATGCGTGGCAGATAAAATACTCCTCACCAATCTTCGTGATCCGCGGATCGTACCGAGCCTCCTCATATTTAGAGAACGGCTCCTTAGTCGGCACCAGCACCTCCGCCTCATCAAACTTCCAGTTGGAAATCCCATCTTCACTCCACGCCACCCGCAACGTCTGAAACCCCCGGCGTGATTCAATCCGAAAAACACCCACATACCGATCCCCAAATCGCGTAACCCCGCTGTTAAAAATGGCGTTGGCCCCCACAACCATGTCGGGCGAAAGAATAGGATTGGCCGAGTAGCGATGAATGATCTCTTGCATCCGCAATATGGTCGGCAAACCGTGTCCCCTTGCAAGAGGGTTTGATCCTCACCCTGAAGGAGTTTTTTCCTTTTGATTCCCCCGGTGAATTCAAATTAGAAGCGCAACACAGGGCCGAGGACTTCGGCGGGGGTTTTGTACCTCAGACATTTTCTGGGTCGATTATTCAGCTTCGTTGCCACCCGGGCAACCTTCTGGACACTCACCGTTGAGAAGTCGGTGC